>CAYLHF010000020.1:7463-51810 GCA_964383365.1 uncultured Rhodothermales bacterium
GTCAGATCATATCCGCCTGGATTCCGTTCAGTGGCCGACGGGGCCAGATAATCATAGTAAGCCTGGCGAAAAGCCCAACTTCGTCCGAATACACTCTGCCAGGTCGCCGTGACCGTCCAGTTTCCATATATCTTCCAGTCGACGCCGGCCCGTACGACCTGAGGTTGTTCCCAGGCAGTGGAAATTTCGCGACCTGAAAAACGGCCGTCGAGACCTCTTCTCGATCGGGTCACCTCGTATACCAGATTCAGACCGACGCTCGACCCCGTATACGAAGTCGATACAGACGCTCCGTAGACTCTACCCCGGCCGGAAGTAAGCAATCGAGCCGATGGATCTCCGATGTTGGCATAATTTATATCCACGACATGCTGCAGGTACTTGTAAAAAACCTCGCCTCTGATCACGGTTCTACGCTGGAGCGTCAGGAGCGTTGAGAATGCCCCATGAAAAGCGGTGGGTGGATGTTCTCCAACGCCCAGAGGAATCCAGAATCTGAATCCGGGAAGTATCGCGGAAAAACTGGCAGACGCAACATCGAGTTTATTCAGAAACTGACGATACAACCCTCCGGACAGGCGAAAAGACCACGCAGTTCCACTCGACCCTTCCGTGTCCGCCCGGAGAGACACGCGCGGTTCGGTGTATAGACGCTGCTGCGAAGGGATGTAGGTAAATCGGGACCCGAACGTCATATTGAAACGCTCTCCGGGTTTGTAGACATTCTCAACCAACATGTGCCACGACCACCTGGCCGGACGGATTCGTTCAGGAGTGATGACCCTCGATCCGTTTCTCGGGTCAGCATTAAGCGAAAAATCGCTTTCGGTATGCCTCAATTCCAGACTCAAACTGACCGTATTTCTCGAAGCGATACCCACGTCGATGCCTGCTCTGATACCGGCCATGGTTATGCGGTTGAATACACCCTCAGATTCGGTAAAAAGGCCTGTCCCTGAAGAGAGGGGGTTGGCTGATGACGGGTTCCTGAGGCTGTATCTACTCAGCCAACCGGCTACTCGTACGAGTGTACTTCTCCCCTGAATCCAATTATATCGAATCTGACCCACTCGATTCGTCCATGTGTACTCGTCGGAAGAGGCGTTCTCCGATTCTGAAGAGTCTTGTTCAGACGAATCTCCGTCCAGGATGGGTATTTTTGTGAGCGCGCTGGTTCCGAAGAGGTTTGAACCGGAGTAAAAAGATGCGTACAGATTCTTCCAGCCTCCAAAAGATATTCTCGTAGCCGCGTGAATATCGGTATACCGGACAGAGACTGGAGATGACGCGTATGCCGAATTGATCTGGCTTGCCTGTGACGGATTTCCCAGGCCGAGGGCGTTTGAGAGGAAAACGTCGGGAGTTCCCCATACCCTGAATCTGCGGTTCATTCCGTCCGGTCTCATGCCGTCGGTCAGACTCGTGCGTGCAGCCACCATATAACTGATGACCCTGTTTACGCCGGGTCGAATGGTTCCCCGTATTTCACCTTCGACACTCAGCGGGGTGGCCTGCACATCAAACACCACGGGTTTATCAGCTCCTATTTCATGTTCGATTGCGATAACACCGGAGAGATGGCTGCCATATCGTGCATCAAACCCTGCCTTGTGGACGTTCAGGCTCCTGATAGCAAACGAACTCATCGACCCTATAAACCCTCCGTTTTTCAGAGGAATGAAAACCGGAGCTCCGTCAATGAGATATTCGTGATCGCCGGCACCACTCCCCTGAATATGGGTGCTGGAAAGTGATCCGGACGTTTGGATTCCCGGCGTCTGTCTGAGCACACCGAAGGCACCGGATGTCTCGACGTCCGTATCGTCGCGCAGTTCTTTGATCGCCAAGACCTCCTGGCCGAGATCTTCACTGGAGGGAGACCGCTCCACATCATGTACGACAATGGGAGCAGACCGGACGGTCTGCTGCGTCAGACGAATCTCGAACCGGTTGCGAACACCCGACCTCACGGTCAGCGTATCAACCCGATCCTGGTACGCGATATGGGTCACGGCTATTGCATAGACATCAGGTCTGAGACCACTAATGAGGAACTGACCGTCTTCGTCAGTTGCCGTTCCGATTCCGAGGCCATACACCAAAATATTTGCATTCAGGACCGGTGAATCCGAGGCCGCATCGAGTACCCGACCGACGAGTGTCGCCGTTATGGATTGGACGGGTTCAGGCGTGGTAAGGATGATCGTTCCGGTCGCGAGGATCCGATATCCGATGCCGGTTCCTTCGAGAACACACGCCATCAGGTCATCCAGAACTGCCTCACGAATCCGACAAGTCGTGCGTTGGTCCCGTAATAGAGAAGACTCGTACAGTATGGACAAATGGGCGCTTCGGGCCAGTGTATCCAGGACGGACTCAGTCGAGACATTGACAAAATCGAACGAATATCGTCTGCTATTCTGCTCTTCTTGAGCCCGTGCAGGCGTACTCAGAAATGATACGAGGAATATCAGCACCGCTGCTCGATCAATCCTATCAGTCAGAATGTGAGACCGTGTTGGAGAGGCCACGCGTTGTCGTCAGTCGGAAGATCGATTATTGACCGGACCGATGATACAACTCAAAGCCTTCAGACGTTTCCCTGAATGTAAGATTAAGCATGCCTGAAAGATCACTCAGAAAGGACTCAGCGGTCGGTGGCTCCTTGATCGAACCGGTGATGTGAATTGCTCCGGTCGATAGACCAGGAGTTTGTATATGCGTTCCGAAGCGACGTTCTACCTCTTCCAGCACGTCGCTGAGCGGTTCAATCCTGAATTCAAAATCATTTCTGAGCCAATCGGTATCAACCGTCCCCCCCACGCTCTTATCTGATAGTAATCCGGAACTGGACACAGAGCGAGAATCACCTGGAACGAGCATAACAGGTTCGCCCGGTGATAAAACGGATTTCAGTGAGACCGATCCTCGCTCCAGGTACACATCCGTACTGGGGTCGACGCCCGAATTCCATGCACGAACATTGAACCGGGTACCGTAGACCTGAATGGTCGCATTGAAGGTCTCAACCAGAAACGGCTCATCCGAATGGACCACATCGAAAAACGCTTCGCCTTTCAACGTGACCCTCCTCGTTGATCCCCACCCACGAGCATATTCCAGAGCTGCTCCACTATTGAGCTGGACCCGGGTTCCGTCGTCCAGAACGACCGATGCATACTGTCCAGGTAATGCCGTGATTGTGACCGGTCTGAACCATATGAGGTACGCAGCGGCGAACACAACTACGCTGGCCGCCAGCGCAATGGAAAATCGTGAAACCGGAACGACAGCGTGCAGGAAGGGAATAGATCTGACATTTCTGGCTGGGCTCCTGTCTGCCCGTGCGTCGCTCATGCCGGCCATGAGTCCGGCTTTCATTGATTCAATACGCTTCGTGTCCACCCGACCTGGCTCTTCAACCGAACCGGCTATCCGCCACACGTGGAGCAGGTCCGTCTTTTCAGCCTCGTCGAGGGGTGTCAGAATGTTGTCTATGTCTCGTTTCTCCTGCATCGCTGTATCCGTCAATCGTTCCGATCTGTCGATTCGAATGTGTTCAACTGTGCTCGCAGATCCCTCAGGGCATGAAGGATATGCGTCTCAACCGTTCGCCTCGACAAATTCATCAAATGGCTGATTTCGGCTGCGGATAAATCATGATAACGACTCAGAACAAAAGCCTCCGCCCGACGCGGTGGTAATGCGGAGATCCATCCGGTTATCCTTTCGGATAGTTGATCCACCGAATAAAAAGTTTCGGCGGATGGACTCGGATCAACGACTTCCGGAAAGGCCTCAATTTCTGATTGTGCAACCATGCGATCATTCTTCCTCAGTACGTTCAGCGCCCTGTTTCGCGCCATTCTGTAAATGAGCGCTTTGAGAGACGAATGAACCTTCAAATTCTTTCGGCCCTCCCAGAGTTTGGCAAAAACATCCTGTAACACATCGTATGACTCATCCTCGTCTCTCAAAATCCGTTGAACATACCGGAGAACCGGTGCATGCAACGCGTCGAAAATCTCCGAAAAAGCACGTTGATCCGAACGCCGTAGTCGACGAACGAGGTCATCCTGCTTCTCTCCAATTTCCAATCTCTTCACGAGGTGATGACTCGAAGGCGACCGTGTTACAGGTGTCCTTCGCATGGTTAGACAATCGAACCGAGGGACATACGTAAGGTAGCGCAGAAAAACTTTTATGGAACCGATTCGATCCGGTGGACCGGGGCATCTACATCCCTGTCCGATTACGTAATTCAATCAACGAGCGTGTCGACACTGTATCCAATCACTAATCCAGCCCGGAAACAATAATGCAGAAAAGATGGGTTTTCATCGGCGTCCTGATGGTGGTGTTCCTTCCAGGCTGCGTCACGGTCCAACCGTGGCAGCGTGGTCGGTTATCGGATCCGCTGATGATTCTTGACGAGAACGCCATCGAAAAGGGTATCCAGGAGCATCATCTTGATTACCGGGAGGGATCTGTCGGTGGGACGGGAGCTCAGGGTGGAGGATGTGGCTGTGGTTAGACGTCTGGTTTTCATAGGACTGCTTTTCGTTTCCTTCGACAGTGTGTCTGCCCAGACACTTCCTGCAGACGAGGTTCAGGTCCATATGGATGGGTATTTCGACAATTTCGGTGTCAACATTATCTATCCTTCAATATCTCTGACACGGCGCGTCAGTTCGACTACGAGCGTTTCAGGACGTTACCTGGTAGATGTCGTATCGGCTGCTTCCATAAAAAGCAGCAGTGCTGATAAGCAGAAGAACGCGGTAGATGCAGTAACCTCCGCTTCCCAAAGAGGGGAAGGCCTGCTGAGCCAGGTGGACGATGTCAGACAACAATTTGGTCTGGGCGCCACGCATCTGCTGGGGAAGACTTCTCTCTCGCTCAATGGGCTGTTTAGCACTGAAGGGGATTACGACAGCAAAACGATCGCAGGCCAGATATCTGTCCCATTCGCCAAAAATAATACCGTGCTGCAGGCGGGCGTCGTACGAAGTTGGGATCATGTATTTCCAGTGACCGAGTCGTGGCGACGAGCGGTGAATACGTCTACCTATTCCGGAGGGCTGACACAGATTCTGGGACAGGGCGCAGTCCTCCAACTGAATGCTTCCTATACGCTCAGCCGGGGATACCTGGCGGATGCGTACAATGTGGTATCTGTCCACCTTCCCACGGGTGTTGAAAACCTGACCCCTGTCCATCCAAACTCCCGGGCGCGGAAGGCCGGAGGGGTCCGCACAAGATTCATGGTCGGCGAACGGTCGTCGGCCGAATTCGGATATCGATATTATGAGGATGATTGGGATGTTCGCTCGCATACCATCTCCGGAAGCCTGGAACACCGGACAGAATCGGGAATTCGTTTGAAGACTGGCGTTCGCGCCTATTCTCAGAGCAAAGCCTCCTTCTTTCAGCAGGATTATACGTCTATTCTGCCGTTAATGACCGTCGACAGTAAACTGGACCGAGCCTTCTCGACTGAACTTGAATTTCAGGTCATTCTCGGTGGTTCTTCGGGGAATCGATCGGACTGGGTTCGGGGGTTACTCGGTGATCGGGGTGAGTTGACGACACGGTTCGACGTGTATTATCGCCATACCGCCACCCCCAACTGGTTCAGTAAAAGCCAGAACCTGGTGGCGTCGATAGTGAGTATCGGGTACAGGTATAAATTTTGATCAAATCGCGGGCGCAGAATCGGCGCCGCGGGCGGTGATTGCGCGGCAGGGCGGGCGGTGATTGCGCGGCAGGGCCGCCGATGTGCCACAATGGATCCTACTTTGTTTCGCCGTTCGCAAAGAGTGTATTGAGCACTAGAGCCAACCGGAAGCCGGCCTTCTGCAACTGACGCTCGACAGTTGGAATATTGGTGCGATAGTACGCTTCACCGATCTGGCCATTTTTCGGATAATCGTATACATCCTGTTCGACAATCTGAAACGACTCCCACGCCCACACGGCCGGGTTGGTGGTCGACCACGCTTCCCGGTCGTCCTGAGTGATCGACTTACCCAGGGTGTCGGCATACGCCGCCCAATCCAGTCCGGTGTGCTCGATGAGTCGATAATCCCAGGTGGCATGAAGATTCACTTCCTTCCCGAACACGGTTACGCGCGCCGAATTTCCTCCCCGATCGTCACCATAACCAGCATGCAGGGGCTGATGGACGTCACCCACGAAATGAGAAAGAAATTTCATGGCATCCAGGCGCTCGTCGTCGCCGAATCCGTCATTTTCAAGAATGGCACGCATATCGATAATTCCTTCTATCACACAGTATGTGTCGGCACAATCCGAGACCGTTGATACTTCCTCTGCGCCCGGGGCAATATTCACATAGTGTGCCGTAGAAAAACGACTGTATTCCGGGTCCCGTCGGATTGTATCTGCCCACAGACAACTCTCCGGAAAAGTGTCATACCCGTCATCCATTGTGAGCATTTCTGTAAGAGCTGCCCGCGTCGTCTCACTCGATTCCATCCACGCAATCTGACATACGATCCGGTGACCGTCATATCCCCAGCGGGGTGGACTAATTGGAGTCGGGTTGGAAGGGCCGACGATAAGGATTGCGAGTAGCGTGTGGATCATCATATGTATCTCGATTTGCTGCACGTTCACACTACCTGGGAGTTTCCTGTTGAATACGATTCACACTCAGGCGATGACCAGGTATATCAGTTCCGGAACGATGGGACATTCGGAATTGATTCTTCTCGAAATAAATCAAAACGCAGATTTTTCATTTTCTCTCGTACTCCTTTACGTTGGAGATGAAGAATATCCATTCCATACCGTTTTTTGCTGTCATTGTCCTGTTTTCGGCCATTCTTTTGGTCGGCTGTGATTCAGGAATGAGCGACATCGCTGACAGTTCTGACGTAACCCTCTCTATTTCTGCTCGATCGGAGGGTGACGGCGGAAAGAAAACGATGAGCAGCGTGCAGATAGAAAACGTAGAATTTCTGGTACAGGGAATTCACCTTCATCCTGCTGCTGCTTCACGCCGGATAGGTCAGGACTCGGTAGCATTCCGCTCCGATCCCCTGGTCATCGAGCTTAAGAATTCCACCATCCCCCGAGCCCTCTACACGTCAACGATTCCGATCGGTACGTATGATCGACTCTCTTTCGAAGTAGATCGACCGACATCACCGGCAACACCGACCCGGGGAGATGTTCAGACATTTTCCGGACTCAACGGTCAGTTCTCTATCGTCATCGACGGCCTTTTCCAGGGCGCGGCTTTCACGTACCGGTCGACTTCATTGCTTTATAGCGATGTGTTCTTCGGGGATGAACTGGTGATCGATGGATTGACGCCCGGTCCGATCAACATCACGCTTCAGATTGATCTGGATCGATGGTTCACCAGCACAAATGGATCGGTCCTGAATCCTGCAGATGACAGCCGAGCCAATCGTACCGCCATCGAACGAACCATCGAAGACTCTTTTCGGCTTTTCCGCGATACCAACAGTAACGGTCGCCCGGACTGATTTTTTTTCGTTTATTGAGTCCAAACGGTATTACCTATGGACTCTTACGAACTATTAAGCGCCCTTCAACTCGTCATACGATGGGTTCATGTATTTGCGGCCATTCTGTGGATCGGACAGACCTATCTGTTCAACTTCATGGAAAAGAGCCTCGAGGTCTCCGATCACGAGAACATCGTCGGACACCTCTGGATGGTTCACGGAGGGGGATTCTATCACGTTGAGAAGCAGCGTCTTCCGGAGATCATGCCACTCAAGCTCCACTGGTTCAAGTGGGAGGCTGCCGGCACCTGGATCAGTGGCGCCATTCTGATCACTCTGACGTACTACGTCGACGGCCTGCTTGTCGAACCGGGAATGGACTTCGGGCTGGCTGCGGTTATCGGTATCGGGGCGATTCTGGTCTCCTTTTTCGTCTATGACTTCCTGCTGAGATCTCCGCTCGGGCGCTATCCAGTGCTGTTTGCTGTCGTAGGACTCGGACTTATCATGGCGATGCACCATGGATTTTCGCTCGTCATGAGTAGTCGAGCGGCATTTATACACGTAGGGGCCGTGCTGGGTACCATCATGGCAGCGAACGTCTGGATCAGAATTCTACCGACACAAAGCCGGATGCTGGCCGCCGCACGTGCCGGCGAAAAATTCGATCCGGGGATCGCTTCGACGGGGCCCCAACGGTCTCGCCACAATTCATATACCGTGATTGCTGTTGTTGCCGTGATGATCAGTAATCACTATCCGACCCATCTGTACGGCAACGAGCACAGCACGATTGTCCTCGGAATGCTGATTCTCATCGGGTGGATTATGGCAAGACTGTTTCGCGGACCCCTCAAGATGTGGTCCTGACCATGCCAGAAGAAGTCCACTTCATCCTGAATGAGGATTCCGTTGTCGAGTCAATATCGGCAGGAACGCTTGTTCTCGATTTCCTCCGCGAAAAAAGAAGGCTCGTCGGGACCAAAGAAGGGTGTCGGGAGGGTGACTGCGGTGCGTGTGTCGTTCTGATCGGGAAACAGACAGGTGACCGCGTCCGGTACAAGACGGTCACGTCGTGCCTCATGCCGGTAAGCGAACTGCACGGTACACATCTGGTCACCGTCGAAGGTCTGTCGGGAGACAAACTCTCTCCGATCCAGGAGGCTATTGTTGATTCCGGGGCCTCCCAGTGCGGATTCTGCACGCCGGGCATCGTGATGTCGTTGACCGGGTTTCTTATGGAAAACAGCGACAAAGACATGCCCGATGAAATGAAGGAGGCTCTCGGTGGCCATCTATGTCGGTGTACCGGGTATCGGAGCCTGAAGTCCGTTCTCCCGTCCGTCTGGAAGGAGTCCAGAGACAGAAAATCACTCATTGACCTCGGCTTTCTGCCATCCTACTTTGCCGATATCGATCAGCGTCTACGTACACTCACCGATTCGATCGAACGGTCCGGGAGCGCTGAACGTGCGGTTGATCAACCGTCGCAGGTTGATATAATCCTTGCCGGAGGGACCGATCTGTACGTTCAGAAAGGAGATGCTATACCGGTGGGAAACGTCAAATTCCTCCATCATCTGCCCGACCTTTCCCGAATCGACCTGTTGGATGACGGCGTTTTCGTTGGAGCGCTGACAACGTTCGAGGACTTTGCAACGAGCCCGAAGGTTCAGTCGGTGATTCCTGATATACGCAAGTATATGTCGACTATCGCATCGCTACCCGTCAGAAACCGAGCGACGGTGGGAGGAAATATCGTTAATGCATCGCCTATTGGAGATGTGACGGTTCTGCTGCTGGCGCTGGGAGCCTCCCTGCTGCTGGAATCGGGCAACACGTCTGACGCCAATAGGAGCAAACGAACGATTCCTCTTTCCGAGTTCTATCTGGGTTACAAGCAACTGGTCCTTCGAACAGGGGAAATGTTGACGGGAATTATCATCCCGCGGCCGCGCACAAGTACCAGAATGAACTGGGAGAAAGTCTCGAAGCGTGAGTTTTTGGATATTGCATCCGTCAACACTGCCATGTCCATTCGGGTAGAAAATGACACGATCGAGACCATCACAATTTCAGCCGGAGGCGTGTCTCCCATTCCTCTGGTACTGACTGAAACCAACGATTTTCTGTCAGGAAAACGACTCGACCGGTCTGTAGTCGAGCGTGCACTCGATGTCGCGCAGTCTGAAATTACCCCGATAGACGACGTCCGGGGAAGTGCCACGTACAAACGCATTCTCCTGAGGCAGTTGGTACTCGCTCATTTCATCGAACTGTTCCCCGAAACCATTTCCGTCGAAGCTGCATGAAGAACGTCGACGCAGCAAAACATTCGACCGGTCGGGCGAACTATGTCGATGATGAACTCCGACCGGAAGGCATGCTCTTCGCCGCGATTGCAGGCGCGAGTATCGCTCATGCCGGCATCCGTTCTATGGACACATCGGCCATCGAAGCGCACGCGGACGTAGTCGCCGTTGTCACCTCAGCATCGATTCCGGGAGAAAACCAGGTTGGATCCATCATTCCCGATGAACCTCTGCTTGCTGATGGCACGGTCCGATACATCGGCCAACCACTGGCACTCGTCCTCGCCCGTACGGCCACCGGAGCGAGAAATGCGGCGGACCTTCTGTCCGTTACGTACGACCAGCTTGATGTAGTGGTAGATCCGCGAGAGGCCTATGCAAAAGGGTCCATCATCGGCCCGACGCGACAGTTTGAGATGGGTGACACCGAACGGTCGTGGCAAGAATGTACCCACATCGTCGAGGGGACCTGCGAAATCGGTGGTCAGGAACACGTATACCTGGAGACACAGCGTGCCCGCGCGGTCCCGCTCGAGGACGCCCGAATGCGCGTCCAGTCAAGTACCCAGAGCCCGTACGCCGCCCAACGCCATGTCGCACGGGTACTCGGAATACCCGATAACAATGTCGAGGTGGATGTCCTTCGACTTGGAGGAGGATTCGGCGGTAAGGAGGACCAGGCGACCCACTGGGCATGTTTTGCGGCGCTGGGGGCATGGGCGACAGGATCGCCTGTCGAGATCGTTTTGCGACGGGATGAAGACTTCCGAATGACCGGGAAAAGACATCCATATGCTGCGGATTTCAAACTGGGCGCCGACGCCAATGGGAAATTATTGGCCTATGAGGCGACCTTTTTTCAGAATGCCGGTGCTGCCGCAGATCTCTCTACCGGTGTTCTGGAAAGGACGCTCTACCATGCCACCAACAGCTACTTCATCCCGAATGTGCGCGTGTTTGCGGCATCGTGTCGGACCAATCTGCCTCCGAATACGGCGTTTCGAGGATTCGGGGGACCGCAGGGTGTATTCGTCATCGAGAGTGCCATCTCGAAGCTGGCACAGCGCATGGGGGTCGATTCGGCGAACATTCAACGGACTAATCTCCTGCAAAATGGCGACACACTCCCGTACGGACAGACGCTTTCCGACTGCCGCGCAGTCAGGACATGGGACCGGGCGGCTGAGGAGTTTGATTTCTCGGAAACGTCTCGACGGATTGCTGCCTTCAATCGGTCTCACGTTGGAATCAAGAAAGGATATTCGGCGATGCCGATCTGCTTCGGTATCTCCTTTACGACCACGTTTCTGAATCAGGCGGGAGCCCTCGTCCACGTGTACACCGATGGCTCTGTGAGTGTCTCCACCGGGGGCATTGATATGGGTCAGGGTCTGGCAACGAACATGGCCAGGATTACATCTCTGGTACTGGGAATTGATGCGTCGAGAGTCCATGTTGAGAGCACAAATACGACCCGGGTCGCCAATATGTCTCCGTCGGCTGCGAGTTCTACGACAATGCTTAACGGAAATGCGGTCGTGTCGGCCGTTTCGCAGATCAAGGACAGACTTTTTGCCTTCCTAAGATCAGACCTGGACCTTCCGGAGTCAGCCGTCCTCACGATCGAATCGGAACGGGTTGTCGTGGACGGAACCCCCACGAACGACTCGTGGAATGATCTTGTTGGACGAGCGTATCTGGCGCGGATCGATCTGTCCGCGCACGGCTTTTTCGCCACTCCCGATATTCATTTCGACAAGACAACTGAGAAAGGACATCCGTTTGCCTACCATACATACGGAACCGCCTTGACTGAGACAACCGTTGATGTTATCCGGGGTCGGTATCGAATCGATTCGGTCCGGATCGTACATGATATGGGAAGACCTCTCAATCGAGTCATCGATCTGGGACAGGTGGAAGGCGCCCTAGCACAGGGTCTGGGGTGGATGACGATGGAAGATCTGCAATACGATTCCTCCGGAAGACTGTTATCGGGCAATCTGGCTTCGTACAAAGTCCCGGACGCCCATTTCATGCCGGACGATATCGAGGTAGTGTTTCTTGAGGATGCGGACGAATTCCTGGGACCATATGGAAGCAAAGCGGTGGGGGAACCCCCTCTCCTCTACGGCATCGGAGCCTATTTTGCCATTCGAAACGCTCTTATGGCCTTCGGCCCATCGGAGGAACCGGGGTTTGACTCCCCGATGACCCCTGAAAGGGTTCTGATGCAGTTGTATCCGGAGCAGGTGATCAAAATGGGGGCGCTGTGAACGGTTTCTGGCAGCACGTCGCGGCCTCGATGCAATCGGGCTCTCCGGTATTCATAGCCCTCGTTGTGTCTCACACGAATCACTCTCCCGGAACGACGGGGGCTCGTTTGTGTGTATCCGGTGATGGAGCGTCTTTCGGAACGATCGGTGGTGGCATCATGGAATTCAACGTCATGGCGCTGGCCCGCAGAGCGCTGTCGAGAAAGTACTTTTCTCCAGTCATCTCTCACCTTTCCCACCGAAAAACAGGACCGGGAGAGCCGTCCGGAATGATGTGCGCCGGTAGGCAATCGAATCTCTATTACCTCTGTCAACCGGATGTCGATGGATCAGCGATCATTTCGTGTGCGGCGGCGATTCGGGCAGATCGGCCCGGAGTACTCACGATTACGCCCGACGGGATATCGTTCTCGGATGAGCCTGATCGTTGTCACGGGACTTCTCCGGAGCCCGAGTTCGCTACGGCTGGGAGTCTTTACACCGAACGGGACTCCTCATGGAGCTATCGGGAGCAGCTACTGAACCTGCGGCGAGTTGCCCTTCTGGGAGGGGGCCATTGCGCCCATGCGCTGGCGCGTATTCTCGTTTCGATCGACTATCATGTTGAAATGTATGATCCGCGTCCGGTCGTGAGTCTGCCGGTCGAAGCAAACCTGGACGGCATACACGTGTTCTCGGGCATCGATATGCTCGAAACGGGGAGGTCCATCGCCCACCCGTCACTGACGGAAGTGGTCGTCATGGGTACGGATTCGAATACAGATATTCTGGCGCTCAGAGGGGTTCTCCACCTTCCGTTCCCCTATATCGGTGTAATGGGAAGTCCCGCAAAAATTGCTCATATCAGGCGAGCGCTAAGCGACGAAGGAATCAGCGTGGAACGCATTGACCGGATGACCGCTCCGGTGGGTATTCCGATCGGTAGCCGGACGCCATCGGAAATCGCTGTCAGTATCGCGGCACAGCTGATTGAACGGAGGAGAATGATCGATGATTGAACAGGCGTCCGGCCAAAGTGAGTCTTCTGATCGGGTCTTTACGAGTCGCAGGATCGTCTTACCCGCAGGTGTAATTGATGGGGGGATTCTCGTCCGAGATGGAACTATCACGGCCATTCTCGGGCCTGATGACAGGCCGGATTCCGCAGTCATTCGAGACTTCGGAGATGCAGTCATCATGCCGGGACTCGTCGATACACACGTACATATCAACGAGCCGGGACGGACCGAATGGGAAGGATTCGAGACCGCAACACGGGCAGCAGCATCCGGAGGGGTGACAACGCTGGTAGATATGCCTCTCAATTCGACGCCCGTAACCACCACGCCGGAGGCCCTGGACAAAAAAATTCAGGCCGCTCGGGGTGTCATTCGTGTTGACTGCGGGTTTTATGGCGGACTCGTTCCAGGAAGCCTGTCTCAGCTTGAGGCCCTCATTCGGCGTGGAGTACTCGGTATCAAGGCGTTTCTCATCGAATCCGGGCTGGACGAATTCGAACCTGTCGGGACATCGGACCTGGAGGCCGGTCTGAAGATCCTCGCTGGATTCGGGGTACCGCTTCTCGCTCACGCGGAACGGTCTCCAACGGATCACCGCCCGGTGCCCGGGCCGGTTTCTTCGTGTACGTCGTATGCAAGAACCCGTCCTGCTTCCTGGGAAGTGACGGCAGTAGAGGAACTGATCGACCTGGCGGCCCGTCATGGGTCGCCTGTTCACATCGTTCACGTCGCCTCGGCCATGGTCCTGGCGCGTCTGCGGCAGGCGCGCCAGGACGGCGTCTCCATTACCGCAGAGACATGTCCTCATTACCTGTTTTTTGACTCTGACTCGATTCCCGATGGAAACACGCTTTATAAATGTGCCCCGCCGATCCGCGATCGATCGAATGCCAAGGCTCTCCTGAATGCGTTACTGGATGGTGATCTGGATTTTGTGGCATCGGATCATTCTCCCTGCCCGATCGAACTGAAAAACATCGAAGATGAAAACTTTTTGTCGGCCTGGGGAGGCATCTCGTCGCTTGGCCTGACGCTTTCCGTTCTTTGGACGGTGCTCCGATCGGGCACCCCGTCTGAACACACTCCGGATTCCCGAGCGTCGGATCATGACCACCCCGCGTCGGATAAATGCCTTATCCTCCTCTCGCGATGGCTCTCTACGCGACCCGCCGAACTCGTCGGTTTAAGCGGAAGAAAAGGTGCAATCGTTCCCGGGGCGGACGCCGATCTGGTGGTCTGGAATCCCGAAGAAATCCTGACCGTCGGGCCTCATCTTCTCCACATGAGACACAAGGATACACCTTACGAGGGCTGCACCCTCGCCGGCCGTATAGAAACGACGATGCTGAGAGGGGACGTCGTGTTTGACCACGGCATATTTCCGTCGGAATCCCGGGGGGAGGTTCTTCTCCGGAATCCGGGGATCGTCTGATCCGTTTGAATTCAATGTGATCCATTAGTATACCCACGTCGATGATGCGCCCTGTCAATCATTCCTTTCAACACGCGACCGATCTGGCCTCTGAGCGACTCGGCGGATGTGCCCTGGAAGCGAGTGACGAATTTTTTGCGCCCAAGGAGTCGCTTCTTCTGGCCTCCGAACCCGTTTTCAAACCCGATCTTTATACCGAACGGGGAAAATGGATGGATGGATGGGAATCCCGACGCAAACGAACACCCGGGAACGATTGGTGCGTCATTCGACTGGGAGCCCCGGGACGCATTCTGGGACTCGATGTAGACACGCGTCACTTCGTCGGTAATCATCCACCGGAAGTATCGATCGACGTCGCGCGTTTTTCCGGTACCGACCTCAGAGACGTAGACTGGAAGGCCCTCGTCTCGCCGACCCCGATCGATGAGGATGACCACAATTATATCACCGTCGAGAATGCAGACTACTGGACGCACGTTCGATTGAACATGCACCCGGACGGTGGGATCGCAAGGTTCCGCGTCTACGGAGAAGTGAAAGCGGACCGGGCAACTGATACCACGTTGGAAATAAGCTCTTTAAGCAACGGCGGGTGCGCCATTGCCTGTTCGGATGATCATTTCTGCAACATGTCCAATCTCCTCCTCCCCGGCCCGGCCCGAAATATGGGTGATGGATGGGAGACGAGACGCAAACGAGGCCCGGGACACGATTGGGTGGTGATTAAACTCGGATCTCCGTCTGTTCTCGAAGAGATTCATGTGGACACCTCGTTTTATAAAGGAAATTATCCTGATCGATGTAGCATAGAGGCCCTCGACCCAATGCCTGGCCCGAAGCCGGATCCTTTTCTGACGCCTGATGGGGTGCCGGAGCCGGACAACATTCCGATTCCCTCCGGCACCTGGACGGTCGTGGTCCCGGAGACGAGCCTTACCCCCGATCACAATCATCGGTTTTCACCGTTGCTGGAATCCGGTCCCTTCACTCACATCAGGCTCAATATCTTCCCGGATGGAGGAGTTGCGCGGCTCCGGGTGTTCGGCCGTATCTCGACAGGCGACCCCGTCACCATCGAGGATTCGGGCCTCGCAGTGCTGAACCGACGCGACCCGGCGACTCTGAACAGGGACTTACTGAGCTGTTGTGCCTCACCGGGATGGGCAGGCGCCGTGCAGAAGAACAGGCCATATGCTTCCTCCGAACTACTACTGGAGCACGCGACCCGGAGTTGGAATCAACAGCCTGAACACGAATGGCTGCTCGCATTCGCGGCGCATCCCGAGATCGGAAACATGGATACGTCGATGACGAAGATCGTCGCGGCCCACACCGGGGATGACCGCCATCGTGCGTGGTCGTCTGACGAACAGGCCACTGTCCAGTCTGCCTCTGATTCCATCCTCCGTAGGCTTTCCAAAATGAACACAGTCTATCGCGAGCGTTTCGGATATACGTTTCTTATCTGCGCCACCGGACTGAGCGCCGAAGAAATGCTGTCCGCCCTTGAATCCAGAATGAACAACACGACAGAGCAGGAACTGGGCGTCGCCGGCGAAGAGCAGAGAAAAATCCTTCATCTTCGCCTCGAAAAACTACTCAATCAGTACGGATCAGAATGAATCATCTGCTGGACAAAGAATTCCTGAACGATCAGATGGAGTCGGTATCCCGGGCCAACGCCTTCTACCATTCGATCCATCCCGGGCAGCGGCCCGATAGACAACCCGTACATACCGTGTACGGCGGCGCTCAGCTCTTCAAGTCGGATACGGCGGAAAAAATGGGCCGGGTGGCTCTTCGGGTAATAGAAACCTACGCCCCCGACATGCTGACATTTTCTGAAGCGCTTTCTCTTCCAGGTAATGAACTTTTGCCCCGGAACGAGAAGATGAGGCAGCAAATTCTGAGCGCTCCCCCTCCGGATCGCACAGCGGTTCGAACCCCTCTCGACCACGCTGTCTGGCTGGCCGGAACGGTCTATAATCGGGTCCTTCGGAAGCTGACGGACGAACCAGTGGAGGATTTCCGGATTGATTTCGAAGACGGTTTTGGTGTTCGACCGGTCGAAGAGGAGCGGCATCATGCCTGTCGAACGGCAGAGGAAGTTGCCGCTGGAATGCATAATGAAACACTCCCTCCTTTTATTGGCATCCGGATTAAACCGTTAAACGATGAATACGGGAGACGTTCGCTGGAGACATTGAACGTGTTCGTGAGTCACCTGCTTGCGAAGACCGGTGGTCGTCTTCCTTCCCGATTTTTCGTCACTCTTCCCAAGATCACCTCGCCAGCACAGGTTACCGCCGCATCTGAGACCATCGGGTTGCTGGAGACCAATGGCAATCTGGCTACCGGCTCGATCGGACTTGAACTCATGATCGAGACGCCAGCCTCGATATTCGATTCGACAGGATCGAATGCCCTTCCGAAGTTTATTTCCGCTGCGGGTGGACGTTGTACGGGGGTACATTTTGGCGTCTATGACTACACCGCGCTGCTCGAGATCACGGCTGATCATCAAACAATGGGCCATCCTGCTTGCGACTTCGCACGACACATGATGCAGGTCGGTGCCTCCGGTACCGGGGTCTGGTTGTCTGACGGAGCGACGAACATCATGCCGGTCCCGATCCATTCGGGATCGAGTCTCACAGACAATCAGGTTGCCGAGAACACTGCTTCGGTCCGGAGTGCCTGGCGGTTGGCGTATAACGACAACGTGCATTCACTCCAAAATGGTTTTTATCAGGGGTGGGATCTTCATCCAGCTCAGCTCCCCGCGCGGTACGCGGCCGTTTACTCCTTCTTCCTGAACAGCCTGGATTCTGCTGCTCTGAGACTCCGCTCGTTCGTAGACAAAGCGGCTCAGGCTTCGCTCGTCGGCGACATTTTCGACGATGCAGCCACGGGTCAGGGTCTGCTGAACTACTTTCTACGGGCCCTCAACTGTGGGGCTATATCAGAGGTCGAGGCAGAAGAAACCGGGCTCTCGATGGCGGAGTTATCCATTCGTTCGTTCGCAAAAATACTAGACGCAAGGGCTGATCGCTCGTAAATACCAACTGATGAACCATGATGAGCCTGATTTCAACACATGTACTGGATACGGTCTCGGGGCGTCCGGCCGAGGGTATCGACGTGTCCCTCGAACTCATGGATACGGCGTCAGATTGTCGGGCGATCGGACATGGCCGTACAGATTCCGACGGACGTATATCGACGCTGATCCCACCTGGTCACACCCTTGCACCTGGCCGGTATACACTTACGTTCGATACAAAAGCCTATCACCTCAGAAACGACAGATCGACGTTTCATCCGGTCGTGATCGTGGTGTTTGATGTAGAGAGAACGGCGGAGCACTATCACATTCCCCTTCTTCTGAGTCCGTTCGGGTACACGACGTATCGTGGGAGCTGATCCGATCTATCGAGACCAGGCGAAAGACGATCCACCCCGTCAAAATTAACAGGACTGGCCGGCAACCTCTCGTCGATCGATCCCGTAGAGTTGATCCTATCCGGTCGTACCGCTTCCGACCGGACGGCTCGGAACGATCATCATAGACTATTCGGACCCATGCTTGCGACGTACCTATTGGTTGCCTTTCGTACGATTCGTCGATACGTGATCTACTCGACGATAAACGTACTGGGCCTCAGCGCCTCCATGGCAATGGGGCTACTCATGATTCTCTTCATTCGCGATCAGGCATCCCGGGATCATTTCCATGAACACGCCGACCGGACGTACAGGATCTATTCCGATTTTAAGTCTGCCGTCAATCGAGACAAGGGGTTGTATGCGACCTCGCCGGCAAATCTAGCGGGCCTCATTTCTGAATCGGTACCCGGCGTAGAAGAGGCAACCAGGATGAGAAAAAGCCTCCGGGGTACGATTGTCTATAAGGGTACAGGAATCCCGTTGAATGGATTCTATGCGGACGAGCATTTCCTGAGCATGTTTTCCTTCGGTCTTCAGTCAGGGGACCCAAAGACTGCCCTCGCGAGGCCGAATTCCGTCGTGCTGACACCAGCGGTGGCCGCTCAATTCTTCGGCGATGCCAATCCCGTCGGAGAGGTGCTCGCGGTCGAAGGGGGACAGGCGTTCACCGTGACCGGGCTGTTTGAAGAGAGTGACTATCCGTCGCATATTCCTCTCAGCGTCGTTGCATCGTATGCGAGCATCGAGGGAGATTCCCTCCTGTCCGATTGGACGCGTTCGATTTATCGCTCGTACACCTACATTCGTCTGAGAGACGACGCTGATCCGGAGGGCGTACAGAATGCGATATCCTCATTATTGCCGATCCATTTCGCAGAACGGGATAATAATCGTCTTCACGCGCTGAATTTACAGCCCATTGGCGATATCAATTTTGGCCTCTTGTTGGGAAACGAAATCGGAACGGTCCTACCCCGGCCCATTATTCTGTTTCTCGCCGCGCTTGCGCTGATGGTGCTGCTTACGGCGTGTTTCAATTACGTCGGTCTTACCGTTTCCCGGGCGTTGACACGGGCCCGGGAAGTCGGTCTGCGAAAGATGTCCGGTGCGAGTCGAAGTCAGGTGTTTACCCAGTTTCTGATTGAATCACTAGTAATCTCTTTAGTCGCCGTTGTCTGTGCCGGAATTGGCCTGGTATGGCTGATCCCCGGGTTTAACGCACTGACGTTCGTCAGTTTTTCGGGAACAGCACTCTCTATCAACTATCTCCATGACCCGGGACTCTATCTGGTGCTCGCGGTATTCACCCTGTCGATCGCACTTATCGCCGGGCTGTACCCGGCCCTGTATCTGTCCCGTTTTTCGCCGGCCATTGCGGTTAAGGGGAGAGCTGACAATACGGGAAAAGGAGGCTCCCGTATCCGGAAAGCGCTGGTTATCGTCCAATTTTCTCTATCGATCATATTCATCGTCTTTACCTCGGTCATGATTCGACAGTCGAATCACATGATCGATGCCGACTATGGGTTTACACGGGAAAACATTATCAATGTCCGCCTCTTCGGGGTTCCTTATGAGAATTTTCGGGCGGACCTGAGCCAGAGCCCAAACGTCGAAATGATTTCAGGAACGAGTCCGTTGCCAGCCAGTGGGAGCCGTCAGGACAGATGGATCAAGACCGCTGGAATGGATCAACCGATCAAAGGATACGCGTATTTCATAGACGAAAACTTCACCGACAATCTGGACATTGGCCTGCTGGCTGGTACCAATCTGGGGCCAGATTTCACGGGTGAATCTGGAGAAGCGGTTCTTGTCAACCGGACCCTCCTCCAGCAGTTGGATCTCGGAACGCCGATCGAGGCTATCGGGAAATCGTTTGTAGTAAATGAAACCGCAGAGGTGCGAATTGCGGGAGTTCTTGCAGATTATCGGGCAGACGTCCTCACCCAGGATACTTCCCCGATATTCCTGGAGTACGACCCGGAGAATATAGGATGGGCCAATGTCAGGGCGGTGCCGGGACGGATAGATGAGGCAATGAATGACATACGCCGCGCATGGACCAATATGGGAACGGTGACGGCCCTTAAAGCAGAACTCTTCGACTCTCAGATAGATAACAGCTTTGTCAATCAGGGACTCAGGGACGGCCTGAAGATCGTCGGGTTCACAGGTATCCTGGCGCTGATTATCGCGTGTCTGGGGCTACTCGGGATCGCCTCGTTCAATGTCGAACGAAGGACCCGAGAAATCAGCATTCGCAAAGTGCTCGGTGCAACGGCGCCTGCAGTTGTCGCACTTCTGTCCAGAGAGTTTGTAGTCCTGACTGCGGTTGCATCTCTAATCGGGTTACCTCTCGCATGGATCGCCTCACGATCGTGGCTCGATCTATTTGCCTATCGTATCAACCTGGGACTCGGGACACTTGTCTTCGGGATCGGTGTTATTCTCTCGCTTGTACTCGTCGTGACGGGTTCACAGTCCGTTCGTGCCGCGCTGCAGAACCCGGTCGATAATTTGCACGACGACTAATTGCGTACGGTGTGCTTCCGTCGGTCACGAGGGGTCCGACACGCCGGCATATCGAATACCCGAGAGGAGTGCCATCTCCCGATTCCATGTCGAAAGATCAGTGAGTCTGAATCCGGAGAGAGCATTGTGACCGCACGCCCTCGCGAGGACCTTCATCAGACCGACGGTAGCGTCAAAATAATTATGAAGGCGTTTTGCGGACGCTCCTATCTGCAGCCGTTTTCGAAGATGATCTTGCTGTGTCGCAATGCCCACCGGACAGTTATTGGTGTGACACGCGCGCATGGCCAGACAGCCGATGGCCTGTAGAGCCGAGTTGGAAACGGCAATTCCATCCGCTCCGAGGGCGAGTGCCTTCACGAAGTCTGATTCCGTTCGAAGCCCACCCGTGATGATCAGCGTCACATCGATTGCTCCGCGCAGATCCAGGTGCCGGCGCGCCCGTGCGAGTGCCGGAATGGTGGGAACAGAGATATTCTGTTTGAATATCTCCGGGGCGGCGCCGGTGGCGCCGCCCCGACCATCCAGAATGATATAGTCGGCAGAGGCGTCGAGGGCAAAGTCGATGTCATCCTCGATGTGTTGAGCGGATAGTTTAAACCCGATTGGAATTCCACCGGACGCCTCGCGCACTTCGTCCGCTACGTGACGAAAATCCTCCGTCGTCTCCAGATCGTGGAATCGGGAAGGACTGATGGCAGGCTCTCCTTCTTTAAGACCTCGTACCTCCGCTATTTTTCCCTTCACCTTACTGCCGGGAAGATGTCCACCCGTTCCTGTCTTTGCGCCCTGCCCGCCTTTGAAATGAAAGGCCTGACACCGCGCTGCTTTATCTATGTCCCATCCGAAACGCGCCGACGCCAACTCGTAAAAATATCGGCTGTTGGCTGCTTGTTCTTCCGGCAGCATACCTCCTTCCCCTGAGCAAATGCCTGTTCCAGCCATTTCAGCCCCTCTTGCAAGCGAGATCTTGGCTTCCTCGCTCAAGGCTCCGTAACTCATGTCACTCACAAAGAGGGGAATCGACAGGATCATGGGTTTCTTTGCGCGCGGACCGATTACCAGTTCCGTGGAGACATCATCTTCGTCCAACAGGGGTCTTGAGGCAAGTTGGCCCGTAAGAATCTGAATGTCCCGCCAACGCGGCAACTCGGTCAGAGCGATACCCATCGCCGACACGGCTCCATGGTGTCCCACTTTGCTCAACCCGTCCCTGGCCAGACCCTGGATGTACGTATTGTCGGGTTCTTCCTCGGTCCCGTGTACGTCCTGATAGAGCCCCAGGTAATCATCTCTGTTATAGGGTTGCGGATTCTCGAGCGCCCACGCTCCGATTGCCGTTTCGTCCACGTAGACCGCATCTGCATCGGTATCTATCCATGAATCGAAGCGGGCCAGTACCTCGGAATTGTTGTATTCGCTGACACCGCTTCGAAAACGGTAGTCCCAGTAATGAACGCCACAGATTAAATTGTCTCCGTCTACAAATCCGTCTGCAAGGAGTGCACCCCGGTGATGACACCTTCCGTACATGACCGAGACCGCATCGTCATATCGAATTACGACGAGATCGACACCTGCAACGAGGGCATAAGCCGGACTGCGATCATCCAGGTCAGACCAGGTGGCTACTTTAAAGGGGGTTCGATCAGTCATTTCAATCAGACGGGCTGGTGTAGAAAAAATGGACGCGCTCTCGCAAAGTTAACGGTCCCATAATACGGCCTGTGCCCGTTCATGTGTACCTTGACGGTTCGGCAGACTGTAAGAGAACCGATTGTACCGATGGACGAAAGTATAAAACCCACTGTACTCATCGTGGATGATGAGGATGATATCCTCGATTTGCTCTCTTACAATCTGAATCAGGCCGGTATAAGCACGTCGATAGCTCACGACGGGCTGGAAGGATTGGCTGTTGCTGAAAAAGAACACCCGGATCTGATCATTCTCGACATTATGATGCCCAGGATGAATGGTATCGAAACGTGCCGACGCCTGAGACAGCACGGATTACTCCGGACAATTCCAATCCTGATGTTGACGGCAAAAAGCGACGAACTCGACCATGTGGAAGGGCTTGAGACCGGAGCAGATATTTATCTGAATAAGCCGGTTTCGATGCCTGTACTGCTCTCTCAGGTCAAAGCGCTCCTTCGGTCGAGTGAGAGAAATAACGTCCCGCCGGATCTTCTCAGAATCGACGATCTCGAGATCGACCGGGATCGATATATCGTCCAGAAAATCGGAGATTCGGACTCATCCTGTAGACTTCCCAGGAAGGAATTTGACCTGCTGTATTTTTTTGCGTCCCATCCGGGTCGCGTTTTTTCCCGCCAGGAACTTCTTGACCGTGTCTGGGGAGCAGGTGTGTATGTCGTAGATCGAACCATTGACGTTCACGTTCGAAAAATCCGGGAGAAGATAGGCGACCGATACATCGAAACAGTCAAGGGCGTCGGCTATCGATTTGAGGGATAGCCCGTACATTCACTCTTTTCTGCATCGTCGAAATGCCCATCATCCACCGTCTTTCTGTTAAAATTGCCCTCCTGACATCCGTGGTCGTCTCCGGATTCGGCGTCCTGGCAATACTCGTTCTCGGAACGCGTCTTCTCCTGCCGACAGCGCTCGTGTGTGGGACCGTTTTTCTTTCGACGTATGCGGCTTCGAAATTCTTTCTGTACAGGAGGCTGATCCTGGCGCACGATACACTCCGACAGATTCGAAAACACCAGTTCGAGTCTCTCGAAGAAGTACGACTCCCAAGAGGTGACGAACTCAGCGATTTGACGTGGCAGGTTTATCGAACCGGAAAAGTGCTCGAACGCGAAATAGACGAGCTCAAAAACGTGGAGAGCTACCGTCGAGTGTTCATCGGAAACGTCTCTCACGAATTAAAAACGCCCATATTTTCGATATTGGGGTTTGCTGAAACACTGCTGAATGGAGCAATTGAGGACGGGAATGTAAATCGTTCATTCGTTTCAAAAATTGCACGAAATGCAGAGCGTCTGAAAAACCTGACCCGCGACCTGACGGAGATCTCCAGATTGGAAACGGGAGAGCTCGAAATGACGTTTTCACCATTCGATCTGGGTACTTCGATACGAGAGATCGTCGAATCACTCGATAATGTAGCGAGCGTACAGGTGGTCTCGCTGTCCGCAGAAATTCCGGATCCCTCGCCTTTCGCCATCGGAGATCAGATGCACCTGCGTCAGGTCCTGTCAAATCTGGTCGAAAATGCACTTCGATACACGAATCCCGGCGGAAATGTGGTTATCAGTGTCCGGAAGCAGGAAAAGGGTATGGTTCGAATCAGCGTCACAGACGACGGTATCGGACTATCGGAAGACCATAAGGCCCGGGTCACTGAACGCTTTTTTCGGGTAGACACATCCCGATCGCGTTCTGCCGGAGGGACGGGACTCGGCCTCGCCATCGTCAAGCACATCCTCGCGGCTCACAACCAGACTCTTCAGATAGACAGCGTACCGGGTCGGGGCTCTACATTCAGTTTCATGCTCCCTGCCTCATCTCGGACGCATTCTCGAACAGAATAGTGCTTCGAAATCGAAACGTCTCTTTTATGTCAAACGAGCGTATTCCGTAACGTCGAGTGGCATTCGGAAACAAAGCGATTCAACAGTAATGGTCTTTGCTACTTGTCGTTATGGAGTCTCGCACAGCAGTTCTCGAAATACTGACCACCGCATCGTGGTTGACCGCACAGAATTCGTCCGCTGTTGCCCCGTATCAGATCACGTCGGCTCAATACAACGTCCTCAGTATCCTGAATGACGTACACCCTGAGCCTCTGACGTGTACGACCATTGGATGTCGTCTCCTGGATCGAACGCCAGACGTAACGCGACTCCTCAACCGCCTCGAAAAAGCAGGATTTATCCGACGAACGCGGTGTGTTGAAGACCGACGGATCGTCGAGGTCGTAATCACGGAATCCGGCCAGGATCTGGTCCGTCGTCTGGAACCCGAGGTCACGGGATTCGAGCATGTCCTGGGACAACGATTGTCATCGACAGAATTTCAGCTGTTAACCGAGCTATTGCACCGCATCAGGCGACCCATCCGATAGGATTTTCGGGAATCGTTGGCTAATCCACGAGCCATACCGGATCTTTCGGCGACACGATCCAACCAGAACTTCATCTTCCTCACGCATGTCGACGTCTTCGTACGCCCTGAGCAGACCCCAGAAACTGTTCGTTGTATGCGCCGGGATATTCCTGACGGCACTCGTCGTAGCCGAAGCAACCGCGAGTAAACTGTTCACGGTACTTGACCTTCCATTTACCCTTCACATCCTGGGCCAGGGCTTTGACCAGGTGATCATGACGGCGGGCGTTATCGCATTCCCCGTAACCTTCATTATCACCGACCTCATCAACGAGTACTACGGAAAGAAGGGCATTCGCTTCATCACCATTCTCGGGATGGTGATGATCATTTTTGAGTATCTGCTGATCCAGATTGCCATCAAGGTACCGACCGCTACCATATCACCGGTACCCGGAGATGCATTTCAGGTAGTTTTCGGGGCAAGCGGCAGGATTATTGTTGGAAGCCTGATCGCCTACCTCGTCGGGCAACTTGCGGATATCTCTCTTTTTCACTGGCTCAGAAGTCTGACCGATGGACGGCACCTGTGGCTCAGGGCGACGGGATCAACGTTCGGATCCCAATTCCTGGATACGTTTATCGTTCTGTTTGTAGCCTTTTATGGGCCGATGACGCTACAGACGATCATCGCCGTTACGCTTTTTAACTACACGTACAAATTCGTTGTGGCGATCGTCATCACTCCGGTGATTTACCTGGCGCACTGGATAATGGACTGGTATCTGGGAGACGAAACGTCGCACGAACTCATCCATCAGGCCGGAATAACGTAATCTTATTCCACAGGATCAAATTAATGCCTTTTAATCGGAGTCAGCAGTTCTTATCTACCCGGGTTCCTGGAGAGAATCGTCGACATACGCTTCCACCGAATTTGCCCCGAGAATGAAGAAGACCGCACTGTCGCTTGCATTGTTGGCGACCTCGTTTACCATCGGTTTTGCACAACCGGTTACACAACCATTCACTTTCAGCCTCGTCGAACAATCGTTACCCCAACTCAGAAGTGGAAGTGTTTCATGGGGAGATGTGGATGGAGACGGAGACCTGGACGCCCTTATCAGTGGACTCTCCGAGTCCGGCGTGAAGACCGCCCTTTATCGGAATGACGGGGCCAGTGCGTCAGGTTCCGGATTTGCGTTCACCGATATGCAGGCCGGACTCAGTCCCGTTCTATACTCCAGCGCGAGTTGGGGAGACTTCGACGGAGATGGTGACCTGGACTTCGTATTGATGGGGTCGGAATCTGTCGATTTTCCGTACCAGCCGGTCACCCGACTCTATCGAAATACCGGGGGTATTTTTTCCCTGGTATCCGAGGCAAACCTACCGGCCCTCCACTCGGGTTCAGCGGCATGGGGTGATTTTGACAACGATGGAGATCAGGATCTCCTTCTGACCGGTGTCGACTCAGGAGAGAACCGGTTGACAAAACTTGCTCGGAACGTAGGGGCCGGTTCCTTCGAAATGGTCGATTCCGGTATCGACGGCGTAGGGTTTGGAGAGGGTAAGTGGGGAGATTTTGATAACGATGGGGATCTGGACGTCCTTCTCTCGGGAGCCACCGAGACCGGATTCGCGACCCGCATTTACCGAAATGATGGATCCGACGGATTTGTCATGGCCAGCGAATTTGATCCGCTTGCTTTCTCGTCCGTCGATTGGGGCGACTACGATGGCGATGGAGATCTGGATCTGGTAATCGCGGGAGGGCAGGTTTCTCCTTTCATCCTGGAGGGTGTGACGCGGGTATATCGCAATGAAGGCGGCACGTTTCAATCTCAGCCAACCGGCGTAACGGGCATTCTCTCTGGTTCCGTGAGATGGGGAGATTTTGATAATGACGGCGACCTGGATCTGTTGACACTCGGCGCGGAATCAGCTCTTGAAAGACGAACTGCGCGCGTTTTTCGCAATGACGGCGACGGGGCATTCGTGAATACAGGATTTCTGATTGGTGGAATTTTTGCCTCGTCCGACTGGGGCGATCTGGACGGGGACGGAGACCTGGATCTGCTGGCATCGGGAGCGACATCCGCCGGAATTTCGTTTACCAATCTCTATGAAAACAAGCGTCAGGTTATTCCGCCGCCACCGGGTTCTCCAAAAAATCTGCGTTCCGAAGTACACAACGGCAGCGTCGAACTGAGGTGGGATGCCCCGGTAGTCGAAATCACCCCAAATGCCTTCGTCTCGTACAATTTGAGAGTCGGGAAGGGTACGCACTCGACGGATATCATCTCGCCACTCGCGAATCCCGTAACCGGACGTCGCCTGATCGCCAGACCAGGAAACACCGCTACCAATCTTTCGTGGACGCTGTCGGGCCTGGCGAATGGAGAATATTTCTGGAGTGTCCAGGCAATCAACAATGCATTTGCTGCATCCCCCTTTTCGGCAGAGGGTTCATTCCGGATTTCTGGAGTGACTGCGGTCGATACGGAGTCGGAATTTGAATTACCGACTGAATTCAGGTTGTACAGCAATTTTCCGAATCCATTTGGCTCGGAAACAACCGTTCGATACGATCTTCCGTCGGCAGAGGTCGTTTCGGTCCGGATTTATGACCTGTTGGGAAAAGAAGTCGCCAGACTCATCGATACCGTTCAAGAGGCAGGAACACACTCATTGCGTTGGAGCGGACACACCGACTCCGGTCAAACCCTGGGTTCAGGAATCTACTTCCTGCGATTCGAGGCTGGAGACTTTGTCCGTACGGAGAAGCTGACGCATATCCGTTAAAATCAATTCATGAAAAGACTTATCGCCGGCCTCGCCACCGTCGCGTTCGTATCCTCGTTTACCGCACCACTTATGGGCCAGACGCAGCTGGTGGAGGTCGCTAATGTCCCCGCTCTCGCGTTTGGGGCTGCACAGGCAGCGGATTTCGACGGAGACGGTGACATGGACGTTTTCGTAACCGGTGAACGCGAGGACGGCACGATTGTGAGTGGACTTTTCCGTTTCGACACGAGACAGGTCACCCAGCTGATTAACTCCTCCCCGAAGATAACCGCGATTCATTCCAAGGTTGAGTTCCCTATTCGTCCCGTAACTCGTGGCTCGGTGCAATGGGTCGACGTGAACGGAGACGATAGACCCGATCTGATTGTAACGGGTCGGTCACTCGAGAGTGTGACGACTCAAAATCAGGTTTTCCGACCGGCAGCTGACGTATATATAAACATCGACGGTTCGACGATGGCCCTGCGTGGATCTCTTACTGGGGTCGAACATGGAGCTACCGCTACGGGTGACTTCGACGGTGACGGCAATATGGACATTATTCTGGGTGGGATCACCGACGACGGACCGATTCTCGAACTATGGATTAACAACAATAATTTCGGATCGTTTCACAGGTCCGTGAACTCGTCTCTCGACGGAATCTGGCCGTCGGCACTGACGACCGCAGACTACGATTTGGATGGGAAGATCGACGTACTCGTGAGCGGATTCGACGCGTCGGATGCGCCCAGAACGATCCTTTACAGGAACACCGGGAGTCTTCAATTCGAAGCGGTCGATGCAAATTTGCCTCAACGACTGTTCTCCAGTGCCTCGTTTGGCGACGTGGATTCAGACGGAGATCCGGACCTGTATCTGTCTGGCGGTACGCTCGGGCCGACTCTCCTTCGCGGTGAGGCAGGACTCTATCGAAATAACGGTGGCGTATTTTCTCGATTCCCGGGAGAGATGACGGGGTTGTTCTTCGGCGGGTCATCATGGGCCGATTTTGACAGTGATGGCGATATCGATCTCCTGGTTTACGGTCAGGAAAATCTCACCGATGTTGAAAGTCAACGCATAATCGTATACAATAATTCCGGAGATTCCCTCAACTCATTCGCATCGTTCAGAGGCGTCCAGTTTGGAGATGTTTTCTGGGACGACTACCAGGGGGACGGACGACTTGACGTACTTATTGCTGGTATCCAGAACGACAGAATAGTCATTAACCTATTTGAACTGTAGGCCTCATTGAGAAGACTTTTCCTGACTGCTTCCGTCCTGTTTGTTCTGCTCTCAACACAGCCCCGGGCCGTCGCTCAGGTGGTAGCTCCTGAGCCTCTCCTTATTCCGACATCGCTCCCCAGCCTGGAGTTTGGTACGCTCGATCTGGGGGACTATGATGCAGACGGCGATCTCGATCTGCTCGTAACGGGGCGAAGTGGCGAGAGTCAGTTCACTCGACTCTACCGGGCAGAGGACTCGCTGTTTGCCATCCAGATAGGCTCGAACAGGATTCCATTGTCATTCAAGGTCTATCGTGAGGTACAGATCATCATGGATGACGTCTGGCAGGGAGCAACCGATTGGGGAGATTATGATTCAGACGGAGATCTGGACATCCTTCTTTCCGGAATTACTGAGATCGACCTGAATACGGATGAACGCGTGACCGTTCCCGTTACCAAGGTATTCCGTAATAAGGAGGGGGTGTTCGCTCAAGATTTCTCGATTGTTCTTCCGGACGTATACAACGGAATCGTCGAGTGGATCGATTTTGACCAGGATGGAGATCTCGACATTTTTGTGTCCGGGGCCTCTACCCTGACATCCCCTTTTGACCCGGTCAACAGCCTTCTTCGAAATACGAACGGGAGCTTTGTCAAAGTTGAGACCAGTGGTATTCCATCTGTCATGTTTGGTGCGGCAGACTGGAGCGACATCGATCATGACGGTGACCTGGATATATTCGTCACCGGTGTCTCTGATGCCGGGGATATTTCGGCCATCTATTCCAACACAGGAAACGGCAGGTTCGAACGGACACCGTTCGATTTTCCAAGGCTCTCATTTGGCTCCGTCGACTGGGGAGATTACGACGGAGACGGATATGATGATTTGCTCCTTACAGGCGGCGCACTGGACCCGGGTCTGTTGAGAGGATCTACGGTCATTTTTCATAATGACAACGGGACAGGATTTTCAAGACTGAATCAATCACTCCCGGCCGTGGCGCTCGGAGAAGGCTCCTGGTTCGACTACGATGTCGACGGGTCCCTGGACTTCGTTGTAAGCGGGATGAAGACACCGTTTTCGGAAGCGACGGCGTGGGTATACGTGAATGATGGGGTTCGTTTCCAACCCGAAATGAACCTCGGAGGACTCGCTTTTTCGTCTCTCGCCGTGGGTGACTACAACGAAGACGGAGATCCGGAGATAATCAATATGGGAGTAAACGCACAGGGAAAGGCGTTTTTGAACTTTTATCTGAACCGTATCTATCCGGAAATCCTTCCGCCTGGATTGATTACGAGATAGTGGAAACAGCGCTCAAGACGCTTCTTCCGCTACCGGGACCGGCGTCAACCAGCCGTGCGGATCGATTCCCCCTTGTACAACATCGAAATAGGCGCTCTGTAGCACCTCTGTAATCGGTCCCCGCCTCCCGGATCCTACGATATGGTGATCGACGCTCCTGATCGGAGTAACTTCAGCGGCCGTACCCGTGAAGAAAAGTTCGTCAGCGATATAGAGCGCCTCGCGCGGAAGTCGCTCCTCTCGTACGACCAGGTTCCTCTCCCTGGCCAGGGTGATGATCGCATCCCGAGTAATTCCTGGCAGGATAGACATGGACGAGGGTGCCGTATAGATCACTCCATCTCTTACGAGAAAAAGATTCTCGCCACTTCCCTCGGCCACGAAGCCGTCATACGATAGCATGATGCCTTCGGTAAACCCGTTCATGATCGCGTCCATCTTTACCAGGCCAGCATTCAAATAATTACCGCCAGCTTTAGCCATGGCCGGAAACGTGTTGGGGGCCATGCGATTCCACGAAGCAACCTGGACATCAACCCCGTTTTCCAGCGCCTCCTTTCCAAGATAGGCTCCCCATTCCCAGACCGCGATGATCGTCATCACCGGGTTCTTCAGCGGATTGACACCCATGGGTCCTGCGCCTCGAAATACAAGAGGACGGATATAGCAGGCCTCAAGACCGCTAGCCGTGATCGTATCCAGTTGGGCTGACTCCAATTCCTCCAGCGTGTACGGGATATCCATCCGGTATATGGCAGCCGAATCGATCAGTCTTCTCGTATGTTCACGGAGACGCATGATGGCGGACCCCTTTGCAGTATGGTAGCACCTCACGCCCTCAAATACAGACGTACCGTAATGCAGGGCATGCGTGAGCACATGAACATTGGCTTCCTCATTTCTGACGAGATCGCCGTTGATCCAGATATCCGGTTGCTGCATGGTATTCATCGTAGAAAACGTGGTGAATCTCGTTATTCAAGTGCCTGTTTCATCGTCCTCGGGTAACGCCAATTGATCAAATAAGTTCGTCGACTGCCCATCCAGTGCTTCGTACAGAATCGTCTTCAGAATGACAAACGAGGCCTTCAAAGTGCCCGCAAACGTCCCGGATACTTTCGATTTTCCGATCCTCTTTCGATACGAGACCGGAACTTCTCTACACCGCACGCCAAGTCGGGCGGCCTTTATCTGCATCTCAACTGTCCAGCCAAAGTTTTCGTCCTTCATATTCAGCGCCAGGAGTGAGTGGTATCTAATTGCCCGAAACGGACCCAGATCTGTAAAACGGACTCCCCAGATGGCGCGAATCAGCATACAAGCAACAGCATTACCCAGGATGGCGTGCGGCAGTAGAGCACCGGGATCCCTCGATCCAGTCGTCCTCGAGCCTATAACGAAATCAGCAGAACCATCTTCCAGTGGAGCCAGAATTGAAGTCATTTCTTCTGGTTTGTCGCTGAAATCTCCATCCAGAAATACGATCGTATCCGGTTTGAATGTGGCCGCAGTTGCTAATCCTCTCAGACAAGCCCGACCATATCCCCGCTGATCTTCCGTGACGACGATCGCTCCCGCACTTCTGGCCACTGAAACCGTCCGGTCCGACGATCCGTTGTCTACAACGATGATCGTTGATTCATGCTCTCGGGGAATCGCTCGAACAACGTGGCCTATCGAAGCCTCCTCATTCAGAGCGGGAATCAGAACGACTGTTCTCATGAATCTTCGACGGTCCGGTACACTCTCCATAGGTACACAGAACAGGGGATCTCGTTACGGAACGGGTACGCGGATCGTGTGAGCCGTCGTAATGGCGGGCTATCGCTTCGATGGGAACGTGTATCCAATTCTGTTGACGATATCCTGCTCCAGTGTCCACTCGACGGCGTATTGATTCACCGATCCGAGAAAACCGAATCCGTTTTCGACGTTTGAAAAAGTCCCCGGCTGGACCAATATTTCTCTGTCAAAGACTCCATCCGGCGGCCGCCATTGATTGTCCGACATCGTCAGCCTCATTCCTACTCCCATAAGAAATGGAGCGGCGTCACCCGAAATACCAAGCTTTTCCGTGACCTTCTCCCGATCCTCCGTAAGCCGGACGACCACTTCCCAGTTGTTTCCAGGATTGACGGGCCCTCCGTAAATGTTTTCAGGATAAGTCACAATCGCGTTCAAAAATGGCTGATTCGGTCTGGCGTTCTGAAAGCGATACCATACCTCAACACGAAATGGGGGGAAATCAATGTTTTCCCAGCGAACTTTTTGAGTCACCGTTGATACTGCGATCGAAGGAGAATCCAGCGCCACCGTACTGATCAGAGGAATGGTCGTCCGGGCCGAACTTTGCAGACCATCAGACCGAGTAACGTCGAATCGATACGTCCAGCCGGGAATAGGTCGCATGGCTCTGTGAAACACGTGGCCAAAACTGCCGTCTTCGAACGCGATCAAAGAGTCCTGCCAAACCAATACACTACCGTCTTCGATAGCCGTTGTCGTTACTCGAGCATCGATCGGTCCTTCGTCCGACAACCCGAACGTTTTTCTCAGCGTCACCACACGCACGAATTGTTCGTCCGAAGCCGTATCCAGAAATCCGAACACGGTGAAGAACCGGTCTTCCTCAACGAACGGGTCGACCGTGTCATCGCACGCACTGATCAGGGATGAGACCGCCAGAATGAGAAGCGGAATGCCCAGACACCATCTTGAACCTGTCCGGTAGAGACGGGGTCTGGAATGGGATTTATCCAACATTATTCTCATCTATTTGAACTCAAGTTTAACACCGACGGTCGGAATGAGCGGAAGCTGATTGACTCTTCGAAGCGTGAACAGATCCAGATAGAAAAGATTGTTACGGTCGTAGGCGTTAATGACCCCTGCCTGTACGGTCAGCGCCGTCCCTCCTTTCAGTATGAATTCACGATCCAGCGAGACATCGAGCCGGTGGTACGTTGGCAATCGCCCGGTATACGGCCGGCCATACAGCACCCGTTCGTCACCGGAAGACCGGGTAACATTGACCAGACTGTCCAGGAGAACAAAGCGGTCGAATCCAAGAGATTGGTTGAATGGTAGGCCCGATCCAAACTGCCAACGGATGTTCAGATTAAATCCAGCCGCCTTAAAACTGGTGATCACATTGACCTGATCTTTTCGATCGTGTGGAGGAGAATACTCCGTCAACGCATCGCCGGTTAAGATTTCAAGGGCTTTTATTCCCGCCTCGTACGTGACTTCCGATTTCCCGTAACTGACCGTCGTCTGAAAATGAGATCCACCGTCTATTTCCATCCTGAGGTCCACTCCTTTTGCGGTCCCGTCGGCCTTCAGAACGTTGGTCGTGAATCGAGGAAAAGCCGTCCACTCCGGAATGACGAGATTCGTCAAATCCTTAACAAAACCCTCGGCCGACATGGTCAGCCAAGACGTCGGCTTGATGCGATATCCGAGTATCGCGTGTTTGGCTTCAGGAACAATTCCGAACGGTGCTACGGTCCAGGCAGTAAATACGTCTCCCGCGTCTCTACGGTCATTCAGGCCCGTAATTTCCTGGTGATAGACGCCGGCAGCACCGCTGAATCGGTGAATTCCGCTCTCGAGAACGATCCTCAGTCGGGGCTCAATGAATGACTGGCTCTGACTGGGAAACGTCTGGAGTCGGAGACCAGGCTGGACGGTGATCCCACCCGTGGGTTTGAATTCCGGCTCGAAATAAGCGCCGACCTCTGTCACGAATTCCCTTTTTGTATCGACATTTTGAAAAAGACCACCGAGATCACTCTGCAACTGAGATGAGTTCAGAAACAGCCCCCAGTTGAAATTACTCGTCCCTACGTAGTGGGTTACATTCACACCAAAGCTGAACCTGCTGGCTTCCGTCCTGCGATCCGGCTTGTTCACGGGACCGAATTCGTTGGTCAACTTGGAGGTCGAAATCAGGATTTCAGCGAAGACCGGGAGCATGGCGGGAAGAAATATGATCCTGCCACCAATCGCATCATTCTGCCAGGAAACCTCATCTTCCGTTACCGCCTCTACGTCTCCGATCCGATTCAGGCCCAATCGACCCGTGTCGTCCGTATGCATCCCCGTGATAGACAACTGGGTACTCGGGCCAAGATTCGCATGCAACTTCCCCAGAATATCTCCGAATTCGAACGGCAATGGTTCGTCTATCAGTTTGGAAGCGCCCTGGTCGATTACGGACTGTCTGACGGAAAGTAATACGGACACTTTGTCCTGGACGATCGGACCTTCCAGTCGAAGCGTGCTGACGAATGGAGCGAGGGATACGGCTCCCGCAAAACGTCTTTTGTTTCCGGTTCGAGCCGACACGTCGATCACAGAGGAAAGGCGTCCGCCATATCGACCACCGAATCCCCCCGCATATACGTCTGCGGTGTTGATGATCTCTGACGGAAAGGCTGAGAAAAACCCGACGATATGGAATGGCTGGTATATGAGCATACCGTCGAGAAGTACGAGGTTCTGCGTCGGTTCGCCGCCGCGAATAAACAGCTGGCCACCCCTGTCACCCTGGGAAACGATCCCTGGTAGAGCCGTCAGATAGTTCACCAGGTCGGCCGATATATCCGGAGCCGGGACCAGTTCGATGTCGGCCGGACGGACCGTCTGAAGACCGGCAAGTACGTTCGCGGCTCCCGCCGATTCACGCTCTGACTCTACCAGCACCTCGTCCAGAAGCGTCTCCGATTCCTTCAATTCGATATTGCGGGTCTGAATCCCTTCTTCGAATGAAATGTCCTCTTCCAGCGTCTCGAAACCAATAAACGTTACGCGTAATGTGTACCGGCCGAGTGGAATTCTGGATATGGCGAAGAAGCCATCCGAGTCGGCTGCCGATCCGAGTAGCGCACCGTCGGAACCGATGAGTGTGACATTCACCCCCGGCATCGGCTGACCATCGGACACAGATGTCACGAATCCGCGGAGTGTTGCCGTCTGTGCGAACGCCGATCGGCAGAGAGGTATGGACAAGACCATGAGTACGCTCAGCACCACGATGGCCCTGAGCCGTTGAGATATCAACATGCAATAAATCGTATCAGTGCGGCAGCCCGCGATGAAAAACACGTTTCAATAGTCGGAGTAGCTACTCCCTCCTGCCCCTTCCATGAATGGTACAACATGAAGTCGACCAACGAAAGTCCCGACCGGGGTAAATCGCGACCCCTTCCAATCAATTTCCGCTCTGCTCATCTATAAAGCCGATCAAGCCAGTCGAGACAGGGTCAAGTCGCCAACTGATATTGTATCTCCCCACGGAACCGAAGAAACCATGAGCCAGTGAGAGATTCTGAGGAGATGCGATATCTGCCCATTCACTGCTCGGAATGGACAATCGGACACTGATTTTCTTCAGACGAACCGTCCCGTCTTCCGGAAGCAGTCCAAACGTCCTGAGGATGGTATTCTTATCTCTTTTCAGGAACACCTCGAACTGCCATCCGGAGGAAGAGACCTGTCCGGTCTGGCCATACCCAATGATCACGTCCCTGGCCTCGTCGATGTCCGGTTCCACGACACGATAGTGCATCTGAAGATCAGATGGCGGGCCTCCGAGACCACGTAATAAAATCAACTGGCTCAGCGTCAGCGAGTCCCCTTGTGGCGCGTTTACGAGTACATCGGGTGACATGGGAATACGTGTAGTTGCCGTCGCCCGCTGGCCTCCGGTTCGTTCGACGCGAAAGGTGTATTCGACCCCGGAATCGGGTCTGAAGCGTGCGAAAAAAAGATGCCCAATCGATGCATCGTCCAGTACCACCACTGAATCTTTCCATTCGGTTACCGTCGCTGTTTCGCTGTCTATGGTCGACACCCGGATATCTGATACATCCGGTTCGTCAGCAAGAATGATCGGGCGGAGGCCCGATACCCGAACAAACTGGGTATCTGCTCCTGAGTCCAGAAATCCGTTTATCGCAAAAATGTTTTCGGCATCTTCAGCGAGAGGTTCGATGGTGTTATCGCAACCGATCGAACTGCTCATCAGCACGAACCAGCAACACGACCCGATTATGATGGACGAGGATCTATGCATCATCGAAGAGCTACTTTTAACCCGGCCGACGGGATGAATGGAAGCTGGTTTACACGTTCCCCGGAAAATATGTTGTACTCAAATATATTTTTGCGACCGTAGACATTGATAACACCAAGTTGCAAAGTCGCATCGATCCGATCGAATTGGAACGTACGCTCCATGGACACGTCGAGCCGATGATACGTGGGGAGTCGGCCTCCGTAGAGATCAGATCTACTCACAAAAGATGTTCCGGACTCGCTTCGAAATCCAGTATCTGACGGCGATATGGATGTTAATCCCTGATAGTACCCGTTGACCTGTGTGAATGGTAAGCCTGATCCAAATTGCCATCGAACACCCAGGTTATTATTGCCCACTCTGATACGAGCCATGGCATTGACCTGATGTCGACGATCATGTGGGGGATGAAACTCGGTATCGTCCAGAAATTCCGTCGAAGAGAACCCGGCAAAAAATACCGACCTGCCCCGCTGCCTATTTCTCCGGTAGTCGACTTTGGAAAGGCTGTAACCGACACTGACAAATACACTTCTCCCATTAATCTCGACCTTCGCATCCACTCCTTTAGCTCTACCGTGCACGCTGGAAAACAGGGTATTCTGAGCTAGATTATCTGAAAATACCGGAAACGCGAGATTCTCCAGCTTTTTTGTGTATCCCTCCAGCTTGAGTTCCATCCACGGAAAAAACCGACCCTGCCATCCTGCGATCAGGTGCGTTGCCGTGGGTACCGGTTGATTGTCCGGCGAGGCTGTCCATATCGTAAATACATCGGAGACGTCCTGCTCGTTGTTCAGGCCGACGAGTTGCTGATGGTAGCGACCCCACGCGAACGTAAATTGATGTTTACTGGCGACTCCCCAGGGTAGAATAACCGCCCGAATTCGTGGTCCAAAATTGGACCTCTGCCCCCTCGAAAAGGACTCGATCCTGAAACCCGGTTCCACCCGGAGAACATTCTTGATCAGGTACCGCGCGTCGAAAAAGGCACCACCGCTCGTTTCCCCGGTGCTGATGGGCTCCTGTAACTGGCCGAGGTCGTAGTCAAAATTATTCAGGTTGCCCATAATTCCGAAGTGAACCTGCGTATTTCCCAGAAGATAACCGAACATCATCCTGAGTCCGAAACCCGATACGTCTGCCAGACGGGTTTCATCTGAAGTCTGGCGATATCGACTGGATAATTTCGAATAATGAACGCTGAACTCTGTCATTACCGGACTCTGATCCGGGAGATACATGTATCGGACCCCGTAGGCCTCATTTTTCCACGTACTGCGACGCACATCATCCGCGCGGCCGGACTGGCTCGCGGCCACGTTTCCCTCGTCAAATGTTCTAAGAGCCGTCGCCGAGAAACTACTCGTCTTACTCAGGAAGGCATGGAATTTCAGGAACTGGTCTCCGAATCTGAATGGCAGGTTTTCGCCATACAGATCAGGCGCGATGCGTTCGATCAGCGATTCCCGTACAGAAAGCAGGATCGATACCTTCTCCGGTACGACGGGCAGACTCACATTGAGACCGGTGAGAAACGGAGCCACCGATGCCGACGCACGGACTCTGGTCTTGTCCCCGTTTCGGGTACCGATGTCTACGACGGAAGAAATCCTTCCACCGTATCGGGCCCCGAAACCACCCGCATACACGTCGGCGTACGATACTATATCAGCAGGAAATGCCGAATAAAACCCGACGATATGAAAGGGTTGAAAAATTGGCATCCCGTCCAGAAGGACAAGATTTTGCGTGGGTGTTCCGCCGCGTACGAAGAGTTGTCCTCCGCGATCGCCGGTGGATACGATTCCGGGTAGCGTAACCAGATATCCGGCGAGATCATAAGACACGTCAGGCATTGGAACTTTAACCAGATCATCCGGAGTAATCGTCTGCAGCCCTGCCACGAAACGAGTGCTGTTAGCGCGCTGTGTTTCTACCACAACCTCGTCCAGGCGAGATTCTGAGGGCTCCAATTGGATGTCCCGATTCGTTCTCAGACCTTCTCTGATTAAGACTGTATCGATTCTAGCCCTGTATCCAACGAACGATACTTTCACCCTGTATTCGCCCACCTGGAGTCGGGTAATCACGTAGTGGCCATTTCGATCTGCCACTGTTCCTACGGGCAGGGATCCTGCCCGTTCAACTGCAATGGTCGCCCCCGGAAGACCTTGTCTCGACGATGCGTCTGTCACCTGACCGGCGAGAGATCCGACCTGTCTGGCCTGAACTGACCCGAGGCTCAGTCCAGATAGACCCAGAATGCACCATGTTATGTAGCTCCGTCTGTACATCTTCGGCAAAAATTACGGCAGCGGCGCAGTATTATCGTTGTCGGGAACGTACAACTCGGCTACATTTACTCTACGTTTTCTGTTCACAGCGTCTGATCATGGATTTCCATGGTGGACCACCGGATCACTATGAATAATCGCACTCGTTGGATTCTGTTCGGGATTATCGGCATTTTTATCGCGTTCGTGGTTGCCGATTCTCTGGGTATCTTTGATTCTAAGTCCTATTTCGAGGTCCCGCACGGAAATCATTCGCATTACGTGCCAAAAGACTGCGACCCGCCGCTTCCTGTTGACCGATCTCCAACGAGGCGACCACAACCCGGTCAGCATATAGACTGCGCTTCCGGACAAATCGTAGCCGACGGCTAGACATCGAAGTCGAGTAAGAAGAGAGAATAATAGCGGGAAGTCAAGGCAAATATGACGGGCTTTTCGAATTCTCGGATCACCGGAGGACACCACCCACGTCATCGCAGGACGGTCACTGTCGATCTGGTTACACGCCCGTCAATAAGTACCTCGAGAAAATACAGTCCCGAGGCCATCCGGCGCGGCAGGGTTACATACACGCTGGAGGCTCCGGGGAGAGCCGATTGAACACGCTGTTCAAGGACCACTTGCCCGGTAACTGAAACCAGTCGAATACGCCGTCTGCCTCCTGAATTAGACTGAATTTGAATGGTGAGACCGTTACGGGCGGGATTGGGATAGAGGTCCACACTCGGATTCGAGTGCGTCGGAATCCCGGTCGCACCCTCGGTGCTGACCAGCGTCACGTCTGGATCTCGGAGGATCCATCGGTCCGGATCGATCTGGGCGCTGTGCGCACGCCTTTCGAGCGGAATACTGTAGGACTGCGTTCGACCGGAATTATCGAGCACGACGCGCACGGGCCCGATATCCGTTTCAAATTCTACCTCGACCGGCATCTCGAACGTGGTCGTCCCGTCCTGGATCTGGCGTAGTTCCAGACTTATCGTGACCGGACCGTTTCCAGGCGTCTGAGACCAGGATATCGAGTAACGAGGAAACCCTGTGCCCGTGTACACCCACTGCTCAAAAAAACTTCCAAGCGATCGTCCATACACCCGTTCCGCAACTCGCTCGAAATCGGCAGTCGTTGCCGTTCCCAGGCGCAGAGCCGGATCCATCGCAAAGCCTCTCAGTATGGCCCGAAAGTGCTCGTCTCCGACTACTTTTCGAAGCATTCTCAACACCATGTAGCCCTTCGCATAGATTCGCTCCCCTGCAAACATGTCGTTGACGTTCGTGGTGTCCTCCAGGACAAGTGTGCCCTGCGCACGAAGAGCCTTATCAAAATACCCTCCCGAACCACCAACCCCGAAGAATGAATCACGCCAACTATCTCCGAACTGATCTGGATCGGACTCCCAGAACAGCATTTCGCTCAGTGTGGCGAACCCCTCATGAAGCCACAGATCACGCCATGAACGGTTTGTGACTGCGTCTCCATACCACATATGGCCGAGTTCGTGTGCGACGAGGCCGAGGCCAATTCCTCCCAGCGAACTCATGGTCTGGTGCTCCATGCCACCACCAAACGTAACCTTGGAGTGTCCATATTTTTCATCCGGGAAGGGATACGGACCGAACCAGTATTCGAATACAGGCAAAACTTCCAATACCCGTTTCCAGCCGTTCGGGATTGGATTGTCAATGCCTTCAAACGCGTTATCACCCGGATAGGCGTAGTCTACTATGGGCAGACTGAGTGGACCGAATTCCTGGGCCAGGGAATCGGGACGAACGTACGTCTGGTTGAACACATCGTACTCTCCCGCAGACACGGATACCAGGTACGTCGAAATGGGATAGCGGTGGACCCAGTCGTAGGTCGTCGTTCCATCTCCGTTGTTCGATTCATTTTCCAGTACACCGTTGGATCCGACCCGCATGTTGGACGGCATCCGAACCGTAACTCGTACGCTGTCGGCTTTATCGGCCGGATTATCCTTGTTTGGCCACCACTCCATTGCGTTATACGGCTCGGAGAGTGTCCACAGATACGGTTGCCCCGACGGAGAATGCCCCCAGGCGAACGAACCGAAATTCTTTGTCCTCGGATTTCCCCGATAATAAATTACCGCCGATATCTGCTGCCCGCGCGGTATCGAGGCAGGGAATCCCGCTGTGACCACGTTGTTTTCGTGGCTGAAGTTCAGCCTGGTGCCAGCCAATGTCGTCACCGAATCTACGGTCATGCCGTCGAACAAATCGAGGCTGAGACCGGAGACATCCCCCAGAGCCCTGCCGTCCACTCGTACGCTTCCCACCAGTACGGGGCTTCGCGCCCGGTCCAGGTCGAGGTTCAGGTGGTAATACGTCACGTCGACGTCATCGGACGCGTTCGAAGCGCTCTTCGCAACAGAAAACCGGGCATTGCCCCCGGCAATTTTTCCCGCTGCACACCACGCGGATACGTCCCGCATATCCGGTGCCTGCCGGGCATTCGTCGTCGATACCCCCAGACAGGTCGCGAGTATACATAGTGCTATACGAGCGTTTCGCATAAGATCGAATCATGTTCCGCACGGTTAGTGTTCTCCCCAATCGGCTGTCGGTTCCCTTCATGGTTACATAATCTCCAGAATCGACCGGAGTTCAGGTACCGGATCACCTGCGCACATCCTTCCAGAAACAATGGTATCCTCCTATCGTAGTGCCCCGTTCAGCCGGCATGGTTGGCAACCCATTAACTTCTCAATTCTGTTGGTGTCTGATGTCTACATCTGTTTTCCCAAGCATAGCGCCCGCCGCCCGCCAGATTCTGGCCGTCGTCATTTTTTTCTCCTGCTCTCTTTCGGCTGTAGGGCAGGAGAACCCGTCAGCGGATAGGATTCGCTTCGACAGAAATCACTCGACGCTCGGCTTTTCGGTTCCCATTCTCGGCGGTCTGTCGCATGTCAGGGGAAAGTTTACCGATTTCGATGTATCGATGGACTGGGACGATGCTGCCTCCATGCCGAAAAATGTATCCGTCGAGATTCGAACGGCCAGCGTCAGTACCGGAATCGCAAACCGGGACGCTGACATTCAGGGGGACAGCATCTTTGATTCCGAACACTTTCCCAACATCACGTTCGTGAGCAGCGATATCAGGAGAAATGGATCAGATTATGTCGCGATTGGAAATTTTACGATGCGGGGGATTACCCATGAAATCTTCCTTCCTTTTTCCATTCATACCCTTCGGGACGACACGGATCCGGACAATCCCTGGCGCGCGTACGAGATACACTACGCACTCGACCGACGAGATTATGGAATCACGTGGCAGCACAACGCAATAGCCACGTTTTTCGGATACGACATTGATGTCGATATTGCTTTATTGGAGCGATAGCAATCGGGGATCTCCTGGAGGACGCGATTGATACAGAAGGAGCGTATTCAGCGGATCCGAACGTCGAGTTTCTATCGGATCCGTACGACGCGTGTCACCCCGTGGCCATCCGGTCCAGCGCATCTAGCGTCGAGTGGATGTCTTCAGGAGTGGTTCTCGGATTGATGGGACACATTCGAATCACCGTTCTCCCCATTAATTCAGTTGTCGAAACCATCGCTTGACCACTTTGCCTGAGCCGCTCTGCGGCCTTACTGGTCCTCCGATCCTGTTCTTCCGGACCGGCGCACGATCCGGTATACCGGAATGACATCATTCCCAGAGTCGCAGGGGACGTAACCGTCCAGTTATCGAGGGTATGTACTTTCTGTTCCGCCAGATCTGCCATTTCGAACCCGTGCGTGACTGCGGCTTCGACAGCCCTTCTACCGTAAATTTTAAACGTCATCCAGATTTTCAAGGCCCGGAAACTTCGCGATAATTGAATCCCGCGATCGCTGAAGTTAACCTCCTCCAGGTCGCGAACTGTATCTCGCATGTATTCGGGGTGGATGCCAAACGTTTCACGCAAGAGACGCTCGTCTCGCATGAGCAGACATCCTATTTCAAACGGTTGAAATAACCACTTGTGCGGGTCCAACGTGATCGAGTCAGCTTCTTCGAGCCCGGAGAGGACTGCTTTTCCGCGCGGACAGATAACGGCCGACGCGCCGAAAGCTCCGTCTACGTGAAACCATAGATCATTCTGTCTGCAAAATCTGGCCGTTTCCTTCAAAGGATCGACGGCCCCCGTATTCGTCGTGCCGGCATTTGCGATGACACAGAACGGACGGAGGCCCTTCTTTCGGTCCGCCGTTACCGCTTTTTCGAGCCCATCCATGTCCAGACGGAAGTGCTCATCAACGGAAAGTCGGCGGAGTCTTTCTTCGGGTATACCCAGAACCCGGAGCGCTCGATCGACCGCCGTGTGGGTCTGGTTCGAGCAATAGGCTACTCCCGTAGATAAATCAGTTCCCAACTGCCGGTCCCGTGCCACCGTGAGTGCCGTCAGGTTCGCGACCGACCCTCCGCTCACAAACAGTCCTCCTGCCGTCGACGGCAGGGAGCAGATTTCCACCAGCCATTGTAGAACCGTAAGCTCGATCTGGGCCGCTGATGCACTACCCAGCCATGTTCCGGAAAAAACATTCAACCCGGAAACGAGCGTATCTGCCATTGTTCCGACGAAATTTCCAGGCCCGGGCACAAAGGCAAAAAACCGAGGGTGATTTACGTGGGACATGTTCGGAATAACATGATCGCTAATCTGCCGCAGCACGTCGTGCTCGGATGTCGGATCAAGGGGAATGTCACTGCCGAGTAACTCCTCCAGATGCGCACGACCCGGGACTTGTGACACCGGGACACGGTCCTCGTGCGTACGATAATCGACCAGCAAATCGACGACTGCGTATCCGAATCGTCTCATTGCTTCTGGGTCCAGGGAAAGCCCGGCCATGGTATATGAGGTTATTTAAGTCTGATTACACTATAGGGATTGCCCCTGTTCAATCTCGTTCTCTTTCGGAACAGAGAGCCACAAACTTACGGTCGCGACCGTCAACAGACCGGCTGAAACAGTGAAGGCAACGTCCGCTCCCCAGAATTCCCAGGCTGTACCTAGAACGACTGCACCGGGAAGTGCCGCCATACCGGCGATCATATGATAGCCTCCGAGAAGGGACGCTCTGAGATCAGCAGGCGCGAGGTCTGCTATCCACGCCCGCTCAACGCTTTCTGTCCACGCCGTCGAGCCCGTATAGAGAATAAATCCGAGCCAGACGAACCCCTCCCTATGCGGAAGCAGGATCAGCACAACCAACAGAATGATTCGGAGAACCCATCCCAGGATTGTCATCCGAAAGCGTCCTCGTCGATCGGATACGGAACCGGCATACGCCGTAACCACCATTCGGCCCAGGTGAGCGACCATCCACAGTAGTGGGATGGCCACAGCCGACAGGCCGAGGCTATGCGCCCAGAAAATTAGCAGTAGATCCGGGATCGCAGCAAAGGAGGCCATGCCAGTCGTCAGGATGACACTCCGGGTCTGACCTTTCAGGGCAGATCGAAGCTGCGGACGGGTCCCTCCTGTCGTCACCGAAGAAACCGTCCGGAGTGCCGTTAAAAGAAGAACCAGAACCAACACCCCGGGCACAGCAGATACCAGAATTACGTCGCTAAGCGACCATCCAGCCCACAATAGACCGGCAGCCAGAAGCGGCCCGAGGCTCGCGCCGGCATGGTCCATGGCCCGATGAAAACCAAAAGCGGCTCCTCTCGTACCCGATGGCACCGCTCCTGCAATTATCGAGTCGCGAGGTGCTGTTCTGAGTCCTTTTCCGACACGATCGGTAAATCGGAGAAATAGCACTGCCGGCCACGATCCGGCCAGTGCGATGAATGGTCTCGCTGAGTTCGAGATCGTATATCCTGTCCCGACGAGTTCCTTGAATCTGCCCGACCGATCAGCCCAGATTCCTGAGACCATTTTCAGGAGTGATGACGTGGCTTCAGCGACACCTTCTATCAGTCCCAGGGCTGCCGGGCCTGCACCCAAAACGGATGTCAGGAAAACAGGTAGGAGGGGCATTACCATCTCACTCGCAATATCGTTGGCGAGCGACACCGCTCCCAGGAGTAGCACCGTCT
>CAYLHF010000021.1:0-27726 GCA_964383365.1 uncultured Rhodothermales bacterium
ACGGGCACTGTCGGGCCGGGAGAAGGGCCAGTAGGCGGGGGTCATAGAGCCGGTCCGAGCTACGACCGGCAGAACGGTTAGCGGAGCGCTGAATCCCGGCCCGAGTTCGCCAGAAAGAAGACCACGCCGCAGTTCATCGTACATCGGACGATTCGTGTCATCGACAATCGTCATGGAATCGCCCGGGATAGCGGCGTCAGCTGAGACACCTTGTTCCGGTTCTTGCTGCTGCATTACGAGCAAGCCCGTCATCATGCCGAGAATCAGGACCATACTAACGGCTGACGTGAGCATGGCGGCATTAACCAGGCGAGAGGATACAAAGACGCTGGTGCGGGACTTGCGGTCGAGTTCGCCGGCGAGTCTGACGCGGAGCTGAGCCTGCATGCTGAGCGAGGCACAGCGACAATTCCCGTAGCGGCAGAGCATGTCGCGCGTCTCGCACAGACAGCGGGCGTGTGCCGCGAGTTCGGGATCGGTTTCCAGGTATTCTTCGAACGCAGACCGAACAACGGGATCCATGGTGCCGTCTACATACTCGCAGAGCAGCTCATCGAGCGCATCGTCTACAAATTCCGGTTCTTCAGCGTAGTACCCTTGTGGCATAGGCGACGAGAAAAATGAATTCTCTTTTCGTCGACAACACCGCTAGAACACATATGTTCTCTAAAACTTTGATGCAGACTATTTAGTCCTGCATCGGGACGTAGACTTCCTCGAGTAGCGCCTGAAGTTTGGTCCGACCGCGGTTGATCCTACTCTTGACCGTGCCCATCGGAAGGCCAGTGATTTCGGCGATCTCCTCGTAGGCGAGCTGCTGCACATCGCGCAGTACGACGACTTCTCGAAACTCTTCCGGAATCTGCCCCAGGGCTTCCTGAATGAAGAAGTCCTGGATGGTACTCTCGGTGTGCTTGTCGGGCGAGAACGTCTCGTCCGGGATTTCCACCTCGTACTCTTCGTCGTCCCGGTTGACCGATTGCAGGGAGTACAGACGACGACGCTTGCGCTTGCGATATTCCGAACGGGCGAGATTTCCTGCGATCGTGTAGAGCCACGTCGAGTATTTCGCGATTCGACGATAGGAGTGCCGATTGCGGTAGACTCGCAAGAATGTCTCTTGCAAAAGATCTTCGCACTCCTTCATATCGCCGAGGAACCGATAGATATAGTTGGTGAGCGGATCCTTGTATCGACTCACCAGAATATCGAATGCCTCGACGGTTCCCATCTGGAACTGTGACATCAGATCCTCATCACTCATCTGAACGAGCGCGTTGTAATGACGGTTATTCGGATTGAGGTTGCCCGTCAATCCGAGATCAGACGCCTTTACTTTCAGCGTTCGCTTCTTCAGAATCCCTGTATTATCCGTATTCGTCATGCTAATCTATATGTAAGGCGCTTGTTCGCACGCCTTCTTATGCTACCTATCTTCCCGAATCGTTACGCAACACTCATGGCCGCCCGCTCCGGAGCGAGAATACGCCTGAGCATCAGGTCAAGAACCAGTTTTTCGCTCCGGGTAGAGCCCCCTTTCAACTCGAAATCTGCTGAAAGGAGCGCCTGAAAGCTTCGGTTCAATGACTTAACGTTATACCGATGCAGACTGGCAAGATACTCTTTTATAAAGAACGGAGAAACCCCAACTCTTCGTGCCATCTCTTTTTCAGTCAGATGTTCACGCTGGCATCCTGTCAGGTGCCACAATTTCGAAAAGAACGATGCGAGGACAGAAACGATCATTGTGCACTCTCCTCGCGGGTTTGAAGACTGTTGCAACAATCGTTCCGCGATGCGGAGTGCGTCAAAATGGCGCATTTCGCCTACCGCACTCTGTAATTCGAATACATTGAACTCCCTCGTCTGCCCACTCGCCTGGACAACATCGTCCGCGGTGAGCAGCTCGCGTCCTCCGGCAAATGTCGCAAGTTTTTCGAGTTCGGATACCCCTCGCTTCAGGTCTGAACCCACGAAATCGGCCAGCATCTGAACAGCCCTGGGCTCCATTCGGTATCCGCGCTCCTGGGCAAGCCGTTTGATCCAGCCCCCAACCTGGTTGGCATACACCGACTTGAATTCGGTGGCGATTCCATGTTCACGAATAGCCCGATACGGATGGCTGCTCATATTTGGCTTTCCGGCGCATACCAGAAAGACGATCGCTGTCGAATTTGGATTTTCGGCGTAGGAGACGAATCGCTTGTTGTCCTTTATCCGATCGAAGTCCCGGATGATCACCACCCGTCGCGTGGCCATCATCGGAAATGCGGCACACGTTGACATTGCCGACTGGACATCTATTTCAGCTCCGTATAATATATCCAGGTTGAAATCTTTCTCGCCCGGTCCGAGTGCGTTCGAGAGCAGCAATTCCTGAAGCGAATCAATGAAGAAGCGCTCTTCGCCGTAAACCAGATACAGCGGTTCAAAATTGCCATGCTTGAAAGCAGTGACAAGGTCTATGTATGTGAGTTTTTTCTTAGCCAATGTCGTCGAATGATCGAATCAATCTTGCCTGGAGTGTATGCAATCGGTCTGACAACCGCATGTCACACGATCATCGTTTCGCCCCACCCGTTCGATTCACCGATAGCACCGTCCGCCTTTCGTGCACCATCTCCCCCAGTTTTCGTAGCCTCATGGCATCACGAAGCGTGCGCTCATAAAGCATTCCGTTCTGACTGTCCGCGAGCGCATCTGATTCCAGAGAAGATCGCAACAGCGTGACGATCCTCCGGCGCGCGGCAGCAATCTCTCCCATCAGACTGATCGTGGATCCGTTTGGGAATGGATCCGGTCCCGAATGCTCGGCTTCGGCCCCATCCATAGACCTGGAGAACGGTTCTGAAACAGAATTATTGCCCCGATCTCCTTCTTCTGTAGTCTCTTTACCAATAAAATGCTTCCACTCATTCTCCTCCCGGAGCAGGTCGACGTATACTTCTCGCAATGATTCTCCCTTGTCATGCGATCTGGAAAGAAACACGTCTTCGCTTACCGCCTGAAGACGTTCGGCCTGGGCGTCAATTTCGTCAGCGAACCAATCGAGTTGGTCCAGCAGCGCTTCCCGGTTCCTGTTCTCCATACGGCTCCTTCCGCCACTCGACTAACGAATTTACCCTTCGGACAACGAGGCCAGAAAACCCGTGTCGCGGAGCGAATGGTGGTTGTTGCTACGCTGATAATCCCAATCAGAGCCGAACTGGGGATTACGATTGGCGGCCAGAAAAGAGAGTCTGTCGGTGAGTCTTTCTTTGGGTGTGAGCAGGCGATCCATTTCGAAAATCGCCTCATCCCGGCTCTGGAAGGTCATATCATATTCCTTCGACATGACGATGGCCTCCTCCGGACACACTTCCTCACAGAATCCGCAGTAAATACAGCGGAGCATGTTGATCTCGAACCACTCGGGTTCGCGCTCTTTCGGACCATCAATTTCGTGGGCCTGCATCGAAATCGCCATGGGAGGACACGCACGAGCGCAGAGATTGCACGACACGCATCGCGGTTTTCCGTTTTCTTCGACCAGAACGGGGCGCCCCCTGTAGGCATCCGGCGGATACCACTGTTCTTCGGGATACTGAAGGGTGTACTGTGGCTCTTTCCAGATCTTACTGGCAGACCATCCCAGTCCTTTGAGAACTTCAGGGAGATAGATTCGCTCCCAGAAATTGAACGTTCGTTCGTTTTCGGGGGCTGTATTTACCGGTACTCCTGGCATGGTTTACAATCGATTGTCGATGGAGACGGAAAGATAGGAACTCGTCGGCTGACCCACAGCGTGAAAGATATTCTTCGCAACTATTTCTGTTTGAATACCAGCGTCAAGGGTACTCCTTCAAACCCGAAATGCTCTCTCAGTTTGTTTTCGAGGTAGCGTCGGTAGGGTTCTTTGACCCCCTGCGGGAAGTTGCAGAAGAAGTTAAACACGGGCGGGGCCTGACGAACCTGCGTCATGTACTTGATTCGGATCCGATTCCCCCGGTAGAGCTCCGGATGATGCCTCTCGATAGCCGGTAGCAACTTGTCATTCAGCGCGCTGGTGGTGACGCGAATGTGTCGGTTCTTTTCGATCTCAAGCGTCATCTCCAGCACGCGATGGATGCGCTGTTTCGTCTCGGCGGACAGCGTCAGTACCGGGACGTATTCCAGGGTCTTCAGTCGGCCCTTGATGGTTCGCTCAAAATCGCGGACCGTGTGGGTCTCTTTCTCGATCAGGTCCCACTTGTTAATACCGATCATCAGTCCCTTCTTGAGCTCTTCGGCCCGTTTCAGCACCTTGATGTCCTGCGACTGCAGGCCTTCGGTCGCGTCGATGAGCATGATCGCCACGTCGCACGTCTCGATTGCCCGTTCGGTCCTCAGGTGGGCATAGAATTCGACGTTTTCGGTGATCCTCGACCGGCGGCGCAGTCCGGCCGTATCGACGAGAACAATCTCCTGTCCATGGAATTTGACGACCGAGTCGATGGCGTCTCGCGTAGTTCCACTGATTTCTGTCACGATCGATCGCTCCTGACCGAGCAGGGCATTCGTAAGAGACGACTTTCCGACGTTGGGCCGACCGATAATCGCAATTCTGAATCGGTCATCCTCCTTCTCGTCAACCTCTTCGGGGAAAGAGGCGACGACTGCATCGAGTAGATCTCCCGTCCCCATGCCGTTGATCGAACTTACCGCGAACAGTTCTCCGATTCCGAGTTGATAGAATTCCGACGCGGCCCATCGCCGTTCATCGTTGTCGGCCTTGTTGGCCATCGTGAAGACGGGCTTGTCGGTACGCCTGAGCAGCGCAGCCATTTCCTCATCCAGATCTGTGATACCGGTCGTTACGTCTACAACAAGGATGAGCACATCGGCTTCCTCAATTGCCAGGTACACCTGCTCCCTGATCGCCGCCTCAAATCGATCGGCCGAATTCTGAACAAAGCCTCCGGTGTCGACGATCTTGAACGATTTGCCGTTCCACTCGGCCGTACCGTAGACGCGATCACGCGTCACACCCGACATGTCATCGACGATGGAAAGACGATTTTCCGTCAGGCGGTTAAAGAGGGTGGATTTCCCAACGTTGGGACGACCCAGTATGGCTACGAGCGGCATGTGAAACGGGGTTCTCCGGAGAGAATAACTCTAAAGGCGTTCTTTCCGCTCAATGTACAGCGCCCGAAACAGCATAAATGCCGTCTCGGCGGTTTCTGTAGTGAACCAATAGTTAATTCCGGCTCCGATTGCTGCTCCGGCGATCGGAATAGCCTGGGCTATCTTTCGTCCGACGATGTTCTTCGCTATTTCCCGGGGCAGATGTCGATTTTGATCTCGAAATGTACCACTGACTCTGCCGCGGTAATTCATGTCGCCGGCGAGGGCGGCCGCAGCAACTGAAATTTCCCGTAGAGCCTCGTTCTTGGCTTCGCGGTTGCCCGAGGCTGCAACATTAAAAATGGACAGCACTACGGGAGAATAGTCGGGCCCGTCCATCGGGAATCCATAGGAGGCTCCAATCTGCTGGATGAGCCGCAGGTTGATCGCGAACAACAGAGGAATGTCTGCGGCGATCAGAACGGCACCGCCGAGTCCCGTCCCCCCTCCTTCTACAGCGGCCAGGATGGCATTCTCACTGAAACAACTCTTGGCCAGGGCATCGAGCGATTCAAGGGTTGATCCCCGTAGATCTTCCGGAGAGTCGACCTCAATACCCATCTCACGAGCTCTGGGTAAGAGATCCCCCGCGTCATACGTCCATTTGGATGCGTCATTGAGAAACGAAAGAAACTGCGATATAGCTGCGTCCGCCTGGTCGATCAGCTCTGGAGATACCACCTGACGCACTACCCAATCCATGGGTTGCATCGCCCAGTTGAATGCCTGAGCGACTATGGAGGTATCTCCGTGCTGCCAGGATTCTATTTCTCGCTGAACATCGCGTTCGTAGGAAGAAAGCCGCATGGTGTGCGCTGTAGGAGTTGAATGTCACCGTTTCCAGTACGGATTTATCCCAATATAGTTTGGTAGACTGGAAAAACGTGTGCTCCGGGGACCTACTGCATCAGGTCGAATTTCTTGAGCAGGCGATACATCGTCGCCCGACCGATACCCAACTCTACCGCCGCCCTATCCACATTGTTGTCGCAAAGCCTGTAGGCACGCTCAACCGCCCTGTGCTTCAGATCCTCCAGCGACACGATGCCCGACTCACTATTGTCTACGGCCATTTCCGTAAACAACTTGTCACTACCAACGGCGGTTTTACTGGTTGTACGTGCCGTGGGTTGCGTCGGAGAGAAACTTGTCTCTGCGGCCTCGGCAAGAGTCATTCGGTCTGACCATGGAGAAATAGGATTACCGCCGGCTATCATGAGGTCTGCGGCCTGTACATCATCCGTATCAGACAGGAGTATCGCTCGTTCGATGGCGCTCTTGAGTTCGCGGACGTTGCCCGGCCATGTATAACTCGTTATCGCACGGCGCACATCGGAGCCGAGTCGCTTGGACTTGAATTCGGTGTGAGACTGGATGTACTCCCGGAAAAAGTGATTGGCCAGAAGCAGAACATCCTGTCCCCGCTCGCGGAGCGGAGGCATGGGAACGGGAAATTGGAACAGACGATAGTACAGATCCTCGCGAAACTTTCCGTCCCGGATCATTCGAATGACGTCCTGATTTGTCGCCGAAATGACGCGCGCATCGAATTGAATCGTGTCGTTTCCACCGACTCGCTGACATTCTCCCTCCTGAAGCGCCCTAAGCAGTTTTGCCTGCAGATCAAGATCAAGCTCGCCGATTTCATCGAGAAAAATGGTCCCCCCATCTGCCTGTTCGAATCGTCCGATCTTCCGGGCGTGGGCCCCTGTGAAAGAGCCTTTCTCGTGTCCAAAAAATTCGCTTTCCATCAGATCGCGAGGAATCGCCGCGCAATTCACGACGACAAACTTCCCGCGTTTACGCGATGAATTGTAATGAATCGCCTTGGCTACCAGTTCTTTGCCGGTGCCACTTTCACCCTGTATCGCCACCGTCAGATCTCCTCGAACGGCCTTCTGAACCATACGATAGACTTGCTGCATCGCGGTACTTTCACCGACGAGTCCTTTCAGGCTATACTTCTGAGCTACTTCAGATCGGAGCGTATCCACCTCGCGCTCCAGAGAAACTTTTTCGAGGACGTTTCTGACGATGGCATCGAGCTTTACCAAATCGTCCTGCCCTTTCGTGATGTAATCATAGGCGCCGACACGCATGGCTTCGACGGCGGTGTCGATGACGCCCTGGGCTGAAACCATGATCACGGGTACTTCCGGGGTCTGAGCAACGACCTGTCTGAGTACTTCTATTCCATCTACACCCGGCATCATAATGTCGAGTAGAATCAGATCCGGTTTCTCACTCAGGCCCTTCAGAACCTCTTCGCCACTGTGAAAGACCTTCACGCTGTAGTTCGCATTCTTGTCCAGCCTATAGCTGAGCATCCGGGCATAATGCCTGTCGTCGTCGACGACGAAAATGCGATAATTCATAACCGTGTGCGCTTATTTCTACAGGGACTCTACTAATGAAGTAGGACATCACGCCTTGAGACGAGACGGCTACCAACGCTGTTATCGGGCGATGAAGCACATTCTTAAGGGATTCAGGACTCCCTCAAGCGTCCTTTACAGTAGAATCAGACCGACGATCCCGAGCGCGAAACAATAGATGGCAAACCAGTGAAGCTTGCCCTGCCGAACGAAGTGAAGAACGGTTCGGATCGCCACGATGCCAGAAATAAAAGCTACCAGGGTACCAAACAGTACGGGCCCCCACGCGAGCGGAGCATGAGTCTGGAAGACGGAAACCGTTTTGAGAAGAGCCCCCCCGACAACGACCGGTAACAACATCAGAAACGAAAAATCAGCAGCCTTTCCAGGTTCGACATCCTGATAGAGTGCCGTACAAATGGTTGCCCCGGATCGGGAGATACCCGGGATCATTGCCAGCGCCTGGCCAATACCAATCAGGATGACCCGCCGAAGAGTCAATCTCCCTGACGGATGTCTCTTCAGGAGGGTGAGCGTGAGGAGTATTCCGGTCACGAGTAGCATACCTGCTGCAATACGCGGGTTCGAAAATGCCTCCTCCAACTGGCTCCCCCAGACCGCGTACGCTGCCCCCGCCGGTATCATGCTGACGAGAATGAAGACGGATGTCCTGAACGGAGAGTCAGTCTTGTACTGAGTCGACCATTCTGACGGTCGGGCCAGGGTGCGAAAGAAGCCCAGGGTGAGTTTCGCCAGTTCGACCCGGTAGACGACCACGATACTCAGCACGGTTCCGAGATGTAGCATAATATCGAAGACGAGGCCGGACCCGGGGTCTGTCCCTATGCCCAGAAGATGCTTCCCGAGTACCAGATGGCCGGATGACGACACCGGAAGAAATTCAGTCAAGCCCTGTAGAAGTCCGAGAATGAAAGCCTCAAGCCACGTCATGGAGTGCCGGATATCGAGTGGAGAACAGAAGCGCCGAAGTTACGACAGGCGAGCTTTAGCGTTTGGTGGCAGACGAGGCTCTACCATGAGTACCTCTTCGCGCTCGACCGCTACGGTTCCGGGAAGTGCTTTCCGCGGCTTCCGGACATAGCGCTTCTCGGTCACGATGACAGGAGCGAGCGAATGCGAGCGGGCTTTGCTGTGGTATGCCGCAATGGATGCGGCCTGTTCGATGATGGATGCAGGAGGACGCGTCGTTCGATTCAGAACACGCAGCACAACATGAGAGCCGGCGACTCCCCGGGCATGGAGCCAGAGATCAAATTTCCGGGCAACCTGCAGGGTGAGCGAATCATTCTGTGCGGCGCTCTTTCCGACCAGTACGCTATATCCACCGTCCAGGTGATACGTTCTAAATATCGGACCTGTCTGATCCGCCGAGCGCTGATCAGGAAGATCTCTGAGTATGTTGGCGTACTTTTTCTTGTAGGCCCGAACCGCCGATGCGCTACGGAGCAAGCGAAGTTCGCCGAGCAAGTCATCCAACTCTCTAATTCGAGAAGCCACGACCTGGACGCGCGCTATCGCCTCCTCCCGGGCGCGACGGACACGGCGGGCCCGAGCATAATACCGTTCTGCATTGGCAACAGCTCCGAGAAGCGGATCCAGCGGAATCCGGACGACACCGGCCCCGGAAACAATATCGTCTAATTCAATGGATTCGCTACCACGTCCCACCGACCGCTGACGCGCCATCAGGAGGTGGCCCCAGGTCTCGTACTGATCGGCCCGGCTCGGTGAGGCAAGTTCGGTTGCCATCCGATCATGACTTCTCCGGGCTCTGGTTGCGTGGTGCTCAATCTGTCGGACCAGTGGCGTATAGACGCGATCAAATCCGGCTTGCGCCAACTTTCGCCTGGCGTAAATGGTGACCGCCTTGCTAACGGTGTCGAACGGCTCAATGCGATCGACTCCCTCCGGACCGTCGTTCCTGGATTCGACGAGAGAGAACCGTACCGCCCTCTCTCCCTGCCAGTAAATCGTCGGGGCAGGACGAAGAAAATCTTCTTTCTGTCCGGCAATTCGGGCCGAGGGCTCAGGATCGGGTGCCGGACTCCCGATGTCTGTTCCGCGATCCCTGAATCGATCTACGACGTGATGATTGCTATCCAGCAGGTACACGTTCGCGCGCGGGCCGAACGGCAGGATGAGCAGTCGCTCGCCCGTCTCTATTTCAAACGTGATGTATCTATCGGCGTCGGCAATGGAAATACTCGAAATGGCTTTTTCGTGGATCGTCGGAAATATGGCCACCACGTTCTTTCGCGGCTTCCCGCTCCCATCAGATAGAAACAGAAATCTAAGCGGATCTCGGAGCGAAATCTTGAGTGATCGGATGCCATCCTCCAGTGTGTGGGAACGAACACCATAATCATGGTCTCTTACGACAATCGTCAGTTCGCCTCGAGATTGGGAAAAGACGTCTACGATCCGGGACCCGACCAGCGTTTGGTTCCACTCCCGGACAAGATGAAGCAGCGTGTAGTAATTGGTCAACACCCTTCAACCACGATCGTACTCAGCTCGATTTCTTGGGCTGATTCCGCGCTTCCTGGACCGCCGACAGAATCCAGATAACTGCCCAACCGGCTACGAGCAGGAGTTGATTGGCGTTCAAGAGAAGAATCAGATTCACCGCATAGACTACGTGAAAAAACCATGCCGGTGGAGTGACCGCGTCTTTCTTACCGGACGTATTCACCCCACTCGTCAGGGCCGCAATCTTTAGAAGAACCATCAGGGGTGTATAGACCACGAGTATCCAGTACGACCATACCGGTCCCGCAAAAACATAGATGGCAATTACGATCGTAACCGCGAGATCGATAAGAACATTCTTCAGCCAAGTCATGTCAGCCCGTATTGATTCCTCCGTGTCGAACCGGAAGGTAAGCCTTATTCCGTGAAGCCCGAAACGGACGGGATATTCCTGCCTATATGAGACGGTAATTAACCGATGTGCATCTGCAGTTCTTCTCTGCGGTGCTTTTGCCGGAGCTTGCGAAGGGCTTTCTCCTTGATCTGTCGGACGCGTTCGCGAGTCAATCCGAATCGCTGGCCGATTTCCTCGAGCGTGAGCGGATGTTCGCGACCGATGCCAAAGTACAGGCGGGTGATTTCCGCCTCGCGCGGATGCAAAAGACTCAACGCCCGCTCGATATCAATCTTGAGGGACTCATCCATCAGCGTGTCGTCAGGCGACGTATCCGCATCATCCGGCAGCACATCGAGAAGACTGTTGTCGTCATCCTCATTGAAAGGGGCATCCATCGACAGGTGTCTGCCCGTGTGCTGTAGAGCCTCTCTGACTTTTTCGACGTCGACCTCGAGTTCTTTGGCAAGTTCCTCGATATTTGGCTGTCGTTCGTGTGTCTGCTGCAGTCGCGCGCTGGTCTTCCGAATCTTTGATATGGTACCAATCCGGTTCAGCGGAAGGCGAACGACGCGACTCTGCTCAGCAAGTGCCTGAAGAATGGCCTGTCGAATCCACCAGACTGCGTAGGATATGAACTTGAATCCGCGCGTTTCGTCGAAGCGCTGGGCTGCCTTGATCAATCCGTAGTTGCCCTCGTTGATCAAATCCGCCAGTGTAAGGCCCTGCCCCTGATACTTCTTGGCAACAGAAACAACAAAACGCAGATTGGCCCGGGTGAGACGATGCAGGGCATTCTGATCGCCCTGCTTGATACGTCTGGCCAGATCGACCTCTTCCTGCGGAGTCAACAAGGAGATCTGTCCGATCTCTTGCAGATACTGATCCAGCATTCGCTGCTGGCGTGGGACGTACATATACCCCTTCTCCTTCTCTAATTCTTTGTAACAGTTGTAATCAGGTACGTGCGGTTCTGTGTTTTTTGCACATGCGCATCAATTCCGAGTCCGGTGAGTCGACTGCGGCCCTGCATCACGCGCGTGTAGCCGGACAGGTTCCCTATCGAACACAATTTTGGATACTTTTACCCTGATTCTCTACCGATTCTTCCCACAGATGTCCAAGATCGATCGTGCGATTGTACGATTCTCACTCATCCGGGGCACTTTAGTCTGGGCGCTGACGCGCTCTCTGGTACTCATCAACCAGGAATAGAAAGCCCCATCTGGCACTTCGATTACTACGGGGGGTGAGAATGCACCCGCTTCGCGTCGAATGGTATAGTGTCGATTGACCCGTTGCAGGTGGGTATCGATTGCCCGGGAAAAATCATTCAGATCATCTGGCCGTTTATCAAATTCGACCAGCCATTCATGGCCCGGAAGTTTTTTTTCTGTCGCCGCTAAAGGCGAGACGTGGTAATCCTTGATGGTCGCTCCGGATGCCCGGCAGGCTGCATTCAGCGCATCGCGAGCTTCCTCACCGAAGACGGCCTCACCGTAGAGATCCAGCATTTCGGACGTTCTTCCTGCAACGACGATTCGGTGCGGATCTGTACTCGTGAATCGAATGATATCGCCGACCCTGTAGGCCCACAGCCCGCTGCACGACGACACAAGCAATTCGTACCGAACGTCCGTTTCTACCTCGGAGAGTATATAGCGTCTGGGGGGCTGCGACGTATCGTCCATCCGGATGAATTCGAAAAAGACACCGTTGTCGAGATGAAGGAGCATACCCGGATCGGAAAGTGTATCCTGGAATGAAAAAAATCCTTCAGATGCGCCGTAGCTCTCTATAAAATCGATTCCGGAGCCACCGATCTGGCCCTCAAGAATAGACCGGTATGACGAGAGCGCGACTCCCCCTGAAAAATAGATCTGCAGCCGAGGCCAGAGTTCAGATACATATCGCACCGTATCCCCGGTCAGCTCGTTATGCCGCTCAATGAGCATCGGAAACAGAACGATGGCCCACGAAGGTACCATCGCAATCGATCGGATATCCATGGTCCGGGTCCGATCCACAATGCGGTTGAGTTTATCTTTCCAGTCCGGAAGAAAAAGAATGTCATGATCGACCGCCTCGCGGAATCGCCGAACGTACCACGGCGAATAAAGAGCTACCAGGCCACTTACCTCACCGATCAGGTTTTTGTCATTCAAGGGATCGGGTTCCACCCGACCCGGAACGGATAAAAAATGTCCCCTCAGAAACTGCAGATTGCCACATGACCGCGCGTACGACAATCCTGCTGACAGGCCGAAATCACGATCTTTCTTCAGCATCGTCTGGCTCAAAGGAATGATTTTTCCTCGGGCCGTAGTCCCACCGGACACGGCAAAATGTCGGAACGCGCCCGGCCAGATTACATCTCTGGCTCCTCGCCGGATGCGATCAATATCCTCTCGGAAGTCATCGTATGCGTGAATCGGGACCCGTTCCTGGAAACATCGTACGGGATCCGGACTCGACAGGATGGACGTAAATCCGAGTCGTCGCCCCCATTCCGTTCGCTCTGCCTCTCGCAACAAACGGACCAGTAATCGGCGCTGTGCCGCAAACGGATCGGACTGGAAACGGGCCAGTCTTCTCAGCGGTGTGGCGTTGCGGAGAAACATCTCGGGGGTGCTCTACCAGTCTTTTAGAATCAGTAACTTGGACGATCGTGTCGGCGAAGCCTCGCGGTGGAGGTTTTTCTGCGTTTAATTGCGGAAACGGCCCAGCCGACCGAATGTTTATCGGACCTGACACATCAGGGGCTGGTCACGCGTGTTTTCCAACCCTCCGTTGGATGCAAAGACTGTCGAAGAGTTCAGTGAGTTTACGGATACCTTACAATCGTTCAATGTGGAGAGCACGTGATCTGACGCTCGATTTTTCGGACGGCAGGACGCACGTCATGGGAATATTGAACGTGACCCCGGATTCCTTTTCTGACGGCGGGAAATATATCGATCCATCTTTGGCGATCGAGCGTGCCGGGGAAATGATCGGACAGGGAGCAACCATTATAGACGTGGGAGGTGCGTCTTCGAGGCCCAGAGGCCGTGTGTATGGCCCGGGTGCAGGAGTACTCCCCGCAGCGGAGGAAATCCAGAGGACGCGGCCGGTCATAGAAGAAGTGAGGCGGAGATGGCCGGAGGTCTGTCTGTCCGTCGACACGTATCAGTTGGAAGTGGCGGCGGCGGCGCTCGAAGCCGGTGCTCACATCATCAATGATATCACGGCCTTGCGGACGTCTCCTCGAATAGCCGATCTGGCCGCCGCCGCCAACGCCGGGCTCATCCTCATGCATTCCGTCGGGGTGCCTGGCGCCATGCCGCACGCGTCCGAGAGTAAACACATCGTCGACGACGTGAAGTCCGACCTCAGATGCGCAATCGACCTCGCACGCAACGTAGGCGTCAGAAGCCTCATCGTCGACCCCGGATTCGGTTTCGGTAAGACGACGAGAGACAACCTGAGATTGATCGGACAGCTGGATCAGTTACTGGATTTGGGATACCCTGTGGTCGTCGGAATTTCGAGAAAAAGTTCGATTGGAGCTGCCCTTCGAAGTGAATCGGCATCCGACGACAGGACTCCGGTTCCGATCGAAGGCCGACTCTACGGTTCCCTGGGAGCTACCGCAATCGCGGTCCTGAGGGGTGCATCGATCGTCAGAACACACGATGTCCGAGAGACGATGGAGATGCTCCGAGTTATGAACGCCATTGAAAACACCTCCACTGATTCTCAAAAAGATTGATCCCGGCTGGGTATTGGTCGGATTTGAGGGTTACCAGATGGTAACTGGACGCGATAGAAATCGTATTATGGAGAGATTTATTCAGTTCGCCATCTCGACCCGTTGACACTTTTTCCCTGGGTAATACCGATTCGCGTAGTCGATCTTCTGGAGATCGTAATCGTCGCCTACGTACTCTACAAACTTTATCTGTGGATGCGGGGGACGATCGCCGTCCAGATTTTTGTCGGAATAATGGCCCTCTACGTGGTCCAGATTCTGGTCACAGCAGCCGACATGACCATCTTCCGGGCGCTCTTTGGATCGATCAGCGAGGTCTTTGTCCTTGCCGTCATCATCCTCTTTCAACCGGAGATAAGACGATTACTGCTCCTCCTGGGACAAAACCCCCTCATTCGGCGATACATGCAGTCGCCTGCCCAGGGGGAACGAATCGCAGAGATTCTAGCCGCCGTTCAGACCATGAGCAAGAAAAAAATCGGTGCGCTGATCGTCTTCGAGCGATCGACCGGACTGAGAAGTTACGTTGAGACCGGTGCGCAGCTCCAGGCACAGGTGACGAGTGATCTACTGGTGACCATTTTCTATGCTCAGAATCCGCTCCACGACGGAGCCGTCATCATCCGAAGTGCCAGGATAGAGGCCGCCAGATGTATTCTGCCCGTATCTTCCAATATGCGACTGGGGGCTCATCTCGGTCTTCGTCATCGGGCTGCGGTTGGCCTCACCGAACTATCGGATGCATTCGTGATTGTCGTATCCGAAGAAACAGGGCTTATTTCTATCGCGCTTGAAGGGGAACTGCTCTCGGGAGTATCCCTCGAAAAACTGAGAGAACACGTCGTCGAGGCGCTGGCACCGCGTTTCCCGACGAATGATGAGTCCGCGGACGAGACCTGAGAACAGCCCCTCCAATAACTGATCGCCCCTCTCATGGACGACAGACGTTTTCAACGGCATCGGGAAGCGCTTATTCACCTTCTTCGGGAGAAGGGAATAGAAGACGAACGCGTACTGGACGCTTTGAGAAAGGTCCCGCGCCACCGTTTCGTCGACAATGCGCTACTCGATCGGGCCTATCTCGACGAGGCCCTTCCGATCGGTCTGAAACAGACCATATCACAACCCTTCACGGTAGCATTTCAGACCGTATTGCTGGATCCAATGCCCGGAGAACGTATTCTGGAAATTGGGACCGGCAGCGGCTATCAGGCAGCTGTTCTCTGTGAACTCGAAGCGCGCGTGTTTTCGATTGAGCGGATTCAGCCTCTTTTCAAACGCACGTCTGTCCTGCTGAAGGCTCTCGGATACCGGGCACTCTGCCGGTGCGGAGATGGCACGCAGGGCTGGGAGAGTGTCTCCCCGTTCGACGGTATCATCGTTACGGCAGGAGCTACGGATGTCCCCTCTCGATTGCTTGAGCAACTTCGCATTCCCACCGACGATCAACCGGGCGGTCGTCTCATCATCCCGGTCGGAGATCGGACGACGCAGCAAATGACTCGAATTTCTCGAAAGTCTGAGACCGAATATGAACGCGAGGAAACCGAAGGATTTCGGTTTGTACCGCTAATTTCCGGGCGTCCATGACCCCTTTTCGTGATCAACTCGATCGATAACGCCAACAATCGTTGCATCGGTCGGGGTAAGATTCGGCTGGAACGGAATGGTTGCCTCCGTTGAGGAAACATAGATCACGGTATCCCCAACACCGGAATCGACCGTATCGAGAGCGACGATGGCATCTCCAATTTCGTTTCCCGAAAAGGTCATCGGTTGAATGAAGAGCATTCGCTTCCCCTCCAGATTATCACTCTTACGAGTGGCCCAGACTCTACCTGTAACCCGTCCTACGTTCATTTCCCGGGGGTCTCCGAAGACACGTCGAGTTTGTCAACGATCGCCATTATCACCGCATCAACCGGCTTATTCCTCGTCAGTTCGGTCTGGCGTGCGCTCGACCCCTGAGCGAACAGAACGGTCTCGCCAACTCCGGCGCCCACGCTGTCAACAGCCACCACGAAACGATCTTTTTCCACCCCTTCGACGCTCAACTCCCGCACGAGTTGAAGCTTCATTCCGACCAGTTGATCGTCCTTACGCGTCGCCCAGACCGTTCCGATTATCTTGCCTAGTGTCATAGTCGCCCCGTGGAATTATTCGAATGATTCGCCGCCGAACCGTTCATTCAGTCCAAAGAAGTCAGCCACCGTTGCGGCGTGATCTTTAAATGTCTTGCGTACACCGAGATCCACTCCCGAACGCTCGCCCCAATATAAGAGCGGTACGTATTCGCGGCTGTGATCGGTGCTCTCTGTCGTAGGATCGTTGCCATGATCGGCCGTTACCAGCATGCGACTCCCCGGCGGAAGAGATGACCTGATCTGCGGAATAGCTGCATCGAACGCTTCCAATGCCCCGGCAAACCCATCTGGATTGTTCCGGTGCCCGAATTCCTGATCAAAATCTACCAGGTTGACCCAGATAAAGACATTTTCATCGGTTTCTCCGGCCTGGACAAGACGGGCGATCAGCTTTTCTACCCCCTCAGCATTCGAACTGGTCTTGTGGGATTCATCAAATCCGACACCCCCGAACAGGTCATTGATTTTTCCGATAGAGACCGTCTTCACTCCATTCGAACGAAGTGCTTCCTGAACCGTCGGTCCGGTCGGTTTACGCGAGAAGTCCTTTCGGCTGGCAGATATTCTCCGGTATCCGCCGGTATCACCTTCAAACGGCCGGGCAATCACGCGACCGACAGCGTGGACGCCGACACACACCTGTTCTCGTGCAATACGACAGAGTTCATACAACCGTTCGAGCGGAACCGTATCCGTATGCGCTGCGATTTGAAAAACGCTGTCAGCAGATGTATAGACAATCGGATATGTCGTTTCACGATGCCGATCACCTAATTCTGCGATAATCTCTGTTCCGGAGGCCGCCCGATTTCCCAAGACCCCGCCACATTGCGAAAGCATTATAAACGGATTCAGGACTTCGTCCGGAAAACCTTCAGGATACGTCGGGAACGGTACGTTGAGACTCAATCCTGCCAGTTCCCAATGTCCTGTGGTACTGTCCTTGCCGGCGGACGTCTCGGTCAGCTTTCCAAAGTCCGCGCCTGGATTTTTCGACGGTGGTACGCCGGCCAGGGTTCGAATATTTCCCAGTCCCATGGACGTCATGTTCGGAATACTTGGACCCGCCGTATCGCATACGTGACCGAGTGTGTCACTCCCGACATCTCCATACGAGAAGGCATCGGGTTGTTCTCCGATTCCTACGCCATCAAGAACAATTGTTAGAAAGACTGACATACGACGCGATATTCTGAAATTGACGCTGATCGTCTACTCGACAACCGTGCACTCGCCCGTCTCGAACGCTTCCTGAAGAGCCGCCGTGGCATCCGAGCGAAGCATATCTGGACCATCGTGCCGGTCCGACAGCAGGGCAACACCAATATGTATCGTGCCGCCGAGTTCATGTTGGGCATCCGCGAATACACCCTGGATACGCCCCGCCCACGCAGCGACCCCGTCTGATGCACCATGATAGAATACACCAAACGTAAGTTCTCCGAAACGCTCAATACGACCATCGTTGACCTCATCGCGCAATCGCGCCTCAAACTCGGTTTCCAGTTGGATGATGTCCTCGTCAGATGGAACGGATCCATCATCAGAATTTTCGTCGTTTTCGATCCTGTTCAGGAAGACCAGTGCCAGCGCCAGCGGATGGGTGTGTGATCGGGCCCGCTCCATTTCCTCCGAAATGATTTCTCTTCTGGGCTTGAGATCGTCAGGGTCTCCAGGGGACGCCAGTTCGCCCTCAGCCGCCGCGTCAAGAATGGTCCCGAACAGTCTCGCGAACTGCTCCAACAGGACGCGTACAGGCGCCGATTCCAATCCCCCGTCATTCATCGTGTCGACGACCAGCAGGTAGTCGGTTTTTTCCTTTTTCGGAGCGACGGGTACCATGGCCACCTGCCGAACAGAGATGGGCTCGTGGTAATAACCGAGCTTCTGTTTCGGTAGCCCCTCCGGTCCCACGCGCGGATAAACGACCGGAACGAGCGCTCTATGTCCTGCCAGAAGGGGTTCTTTCGCAGCAAATGATCCGCGACTCTTGGCATAGGAATTCTGACTGACAACGGCTTCAATATGATACCGTAGAGGCGCCTTTTCCTGGCGAAGAAGACATACAGTGTACGCATCGAGCCCGGCGCGAAGCGAACGTAAAGCCGGAATCATTACGTCTGCATTCTGATTTCCGGACGTCTCCGATACCATGATGCGCGCACGCGGCTTGCGCGTTCGCGCCTTGCCGACGACCGGCTCCGTCCTCGGCTCCGAATCGATAGATTCAGATCGTTTGTCGTCTCTCTCCTGATCTACAACGGGCACCTCCTTCTGGTCTCGAGTCGGTGATGATTCAACGGTCGGAATCGACTCCACCGGCCGGATGTCGATGATGCCAAGCGTACTTAAATCCTCTTCTTCCTGTACGGGAGCCTGCATGAATGTCTCCGGAACATCGTTGTGCTGGCGTTTGAGTTTTGCCGACAGCATCAGGCCTACCCCGATCACGAGTATGACGGCGACAACGAACAGCAGAGGCTGCTGTAGAACAAATCCGAGAGTCGTGGCAACGATGGCCAGAATAATAAATAGTACGCGAAGCATTCGCGGGGCGATCGGTGGCCGAATTTCTAAGGTGGATACGGGGCTGTCGAATCTACCCGCACCCTGTAGCAAAGTCAACTGGAGTCTGGGTTCGAACCATAAACTGGTCGAGAGAATCTGTTTCACTTTGAGTCATCTTCATCGAATCAGAATGAGATTGGATCTCCATCATAGATAAATATCGTCCATTCAGGTCGATTTAGGTAGGTATCTCCGTTTTGGCACGTCGTTTGGTGTCTACTCAAACACAGACGGAAGGAGCGCGCTCGAAAGTTCTAAAACTCCCTCCTTGGTTTGATAAACACCCTCCGGGCCCTCCTCTCCGCTCTGTCTCCTCGACAAACATATTCCGGTGTCTCTACTGGATGTTGTGCGCTGTCCCTTCCGGACCATGAACTCATGTTTCGGAAGGGATTTTTTTATGTATTCGTTATTAATAAATGTAGTTATTTACACGTAAATATATGTTCATTTTTAATGATATCGTTCAATTATCTGTTATTGGCACACTCTTTGTCATCCTATGTGCGTGTCGTTCTGGCAACTTGCAGGAATGACGATAATCACTGTCTGTGCAACCATACACGGGTTTTTTATGCTAACCGACAAGAACACGAGTCTCGTTTCTGGTCTCATGTATCGAAATGACCCGTACAACACCATGCACTATTCGCTCCCCACAGCGCGAAAGTTTTCTCGCTACTTCTTTCTCCTTCTGACCCTGCTCCTTCTGGGAGTCGGAAATGCAGCTGCCGGCGTATCGACGTTTACCCCGTCGAGCCCGCCCTCCGACTGTTCTATCTGCACGAACAAGCTGACTTCGGTCACGCTCAGATATGACGGTTCGGCCAGTGCGCACATTGTCGTAACCGATTCGGATGGAACGATCCACTTCGACGACACGGTAGCGCCCGGTGCTGAGTTCACGTTCACCGGTAACAAGGGTGACGGGACGTTCAAGAAGCAGAATCTAGACCTCTATATAGATGGTAGCCTGGACGTCACCGTCCACGTGAGCTGTTCTCAACCTTTCGGAGTCGGTATGGTGTTTGGCTCCTTCACCGTTGCGGGTGGAATTCAGAAGGATGGAACGACGCTTTGCACGCCTCCCGATCCCGGTGAGGCACTCTGCTATCTGGTCCCTGACAACGACGGCTTCAATAACAGTGATGATGCCGCCACGTTCGTCAACAGTGCTGGTGTTGAAGGTTTCATCGGCATGACGGGAACCAAGCACATTGAGGCAATCATGTTTATTCCGGGAACGGGAATTCTCTACGGTGGAGATGCGGCCCGATTCGGAACCGTCAGTTTAACGACCGGTGCATTTACCCTGATCGGATTATTCGGAAGTGGAAACGGAGCCGATGGGGTAGAGGACCTTAATGATATCGACGGTCTCTCGTACGATCCGTTTACGGGCGACGTCTATGCCACGTCACGTCGCTCAGGAATGCCCGACCTTCTTTTCAAGGTCGATATCACCACGGGAGCGGCGATCCCGAACGCGTTCGGGTCCGGAGTCGACTACGTGGTCGTCCCCCCCGTCATAGATGGCAGCACCGCTCTCAACGACGTAGATGACATCGCCATCTCATCGGTCGATGGAACGATGTGGGGCATCATCAACGAGAATGGCCATATCAGTCACCTCGTGACAATAGACAAGACGACCGGTGCTTCGACTGATATTACGTTGATCGACCGGGACAACATCGAAGGGCTAGGCTTTCATCCCGACGGACGTTTCCTTGGTGTACTCGGTGACAGTGGACGTGAAATCCGTGAGATCAATCCTGCCAACGGTACGACGACTGCGTTTGCGACGTTGGGCGTCAACGATTTTCTCGATTATGAAGGTATCGCCTGCCTGACGGAACCTGAAAACCGTATCGAAGGCACCGTATATCTAAAACCAGCCATCGATCTCGAACTGGCCAAGGACGTCGACAAGACCACCGCTCTTACGGGTGAAACGCTTCAGTACACGATCGAGCTGACGAATGCCAGCGCCACACTTCCGGCAGCGACCAACCCGGTTTCGGGCACCGTAGCCGGAGGAATCACTGTCGAACTCTGGAGAGACAACGACTCGAGTGGTACCGTGAACGGAGGCGACTCTATGGTTGCCACGGATGTAACGGCTGGAGACGGCACGTACAGCTTCGATATCAGTTCGACCGGAGACTTCGTGATTCAGGTCGATCTATCTACCATTCCAAGCCTGGCCATCGCTCCTCTCGATAATGTCGAGACGGCCGTGTTTGTCGGATTCGGTAACACGGACAGCGGTAATGATTTCTACTTCTTTAATTTTGTTGAAGCCACGTCGGTCACTGTAGAAGACGTGCTGCCTGCCGAAGTATCCTTCGATAGTGCTACACCATCAGCGGGCTCATTTGCCGGAAATACGTGGACCGTCGGCACGATGGCCGTCGGCGCGAGCGAGACGCTCGTTATTGATGTAACCATCGACTCTTCCGGGACGATTGAAAACTGTGCCGAAGTAAAAACGGCCAGTCCTGATGACGTCGACTCCACTCCAGGTAACGGAGTAAAGAACGGTGAAGATGACCAGGACTGTGCGACGACTACCGGAAATTCGCCCGAGATCGATCTCGAACTCGAGAAAACGGCCACCGGACCGGACAGTAACGGACTCGTGACGTATTCCGTCACCGTTTCGAATACCAGCTCAAACGACGCAACCGGAGTTGAAGTCAGCGACATGCTGCCCTCCGGACTCACATTTGGTGCTTTCGGAACCGTTCCTTCAGGTACGACAACGAATTTCGCCGATCCAACCATCACGTGGACCGTCGGAAACCTGGCCGCGAGCGCGACCAAGACACTGACCTTCACCGCAACGCAGACAGATACGTCCGTCACGAACTGCGCCGAAGTGTCCAACGCTACCCAGGATGACGTCGATTCGACCCCGGGCAACGGAATACATTCCACGCCCGAGGACGACGAAGACTGTGTGACCACAGAACTCAATCCCGAGATCGATCTCGAACTCGAGAAGACGGCCTCCAATCTGACCCCGGAACCAGGGTCCAACATCGACTATACGGTCACTATTACGAACAAGGGTCCGGGTACGGCCCACAACATCGTCGTGCAGGAACTCCTTCCGGCCGACGTGACTTTCGTGAGTGCTGCACCGGATGCCGGCACGTATAACAGCGGAACAGACACGTGGACCATTCCTTCTCTGGGTCCGGGATCGAGCCTGAATCTGGTCATCACGGTTACGGTCAATCCGGGTGCGATGAGTATGACCACCTTCCTCGAGGATGGTATTTATCGCCTTCACAATCATCCTGCAAATCAGATCCAGCCTCCTGGCTACGGTCTGAGACTCGACGAGTTATTTGGTGGATTCTCTGGTATCACGTTTGATTTCGATGACGCGCTGGCTGCCATGTTTATGGAAATAGACGGTACGACGGTCAAGATCTATGGACAGGTCTTCGGCGGTGTCGACAGCGGCGCAGGATATGACCCCGCCCTATCCGGCGTATGGGATGTGGACTTCACATATGACGGCGTTGTTTCCGGCGTTCCTTCAGACGATGATCTATGGGTCACCGACGCTGACGGTGAAGTCAGCACGGGAACGATCTCACCACGCTTCACGACACCTTTCTTCAACGCCTCTGACGTATTCGACCTCCTCGACAAGTCCAATGGAACGACCACGTTCCGCCTCGGCGACACCGATGATGAGACCGGCTACCTTGGATACGTCGGTGTCAGCGGTTGGGGATGGTTGAAACATGGCGTTGCTCCGAATCTGAATCATGTGCCGATTTCGGACTGGATTTTCACGGCCACACCGGAATCTCCGTCCATCGGCAACTGCGTCGAAATAACGGCGGCCGACGAGAATGATATAGATTCGACGCCGAATAACGGCCTCGGGAATGGTGAAGATGATGAAGCTTGCGTGACCATTCATCCGGGTGGCCCGAAAGTCGATCTCTCCGTCAATAAGACGGTAGATAATGCGAACGTCAACGTAGGTGATACGGTCACATTTACCGTAACGCTTACCAACGACGGAAGCGTCTCGACCACAGCTACCAACATTACGGTCGGCGATCGCCTTCCCGACGATATCACTGTTCTATCGACGACACCGTCAACCAATGTGTCGACGAATACGACCACAAACATCATGTCCTGGTTTGTGCCCGATCTGGCTCCCGGCCAATCGGTGGCACTCGAAATCCTCGCACGAGTGGATGCTCCAGGAATGCAGTGGAATTGTGTCCAGGTTCTCTCGGTAGATCAGGAAGATGTGGATTCCGTGCCTGGCGACGGGTATGAGCACGGCGACGATGATGACAACTGCGTCGATATCATGACCCCTGATCCATATATCGACCTGTCTCTGAAGAAGACCGTGGACGAGTCACAACCGGGTCTCGGAGACGAGGTGGTTTACACGCTCAAGCTCAAGAACAAATCAACAGCAACGGCCAATGCCACGGGCATCACGGTCACAGACGATCTGCCGGCAGGCGTGACCGTCCTCTCTACAACACCTTCTACCAACGTTACGTTCAACAACACGACACATACGTTGAGTTGGTTCGTTCCGACGCTGGCTCCGGGTGGTGTACTGACGCTTGACATCCGGGCTCGGATCGATGCATCGGGGACAAACAAGAACTGTGCTGAAGTCGCAGCCGCAAGTCCGGTCGATACAGATTCGACACCTGGAAATGCGGATACGGTTAATGAAGACGACAGCTCCTGTGTAGTTACAAACACTCCCGATCCAACGATAGATCTGGAACTCGACAAAACGATCGATAACACCAATCCCGATCTGGGAGATAACGTGACCTATACGCTCACGCTCTCGAACCCGGGTGCTGCAGAATCTGCTACTGGCGTTGTGGTGAAAGATCTACTGCCTGCTGGCGTTTCTTTCGTGAGCGCGAATCCGGGCGGTGACTACGATGATACCACGGGAATCTGGACGGTGGGTACGCTCGCTGCCGATGATACCGTAATGCTCGAAATCACCGTGTCGGTGGACTCATTTGGCCCGCACGAGAACTGTGCCCAGGTATATGCCGCCGATCAGGACGACATGGACTCGATTCCAGCGAACGGCGTCAAGAACGGGGAAGACGATCAGGATTGTGTGACGTTCACGACGAACCCCGTACCGTCTGATCTGATGTGCTATTTTGTTGCAGACAACGATTCACATGCGGGCAGTCCCGACGTCTTGACGTACCTGTCGAATGGACTCATCGAGTTTGAGACGGGTGCAACGGGTACAAGCTCGATCCACGCGATCGAATTCATTCCCTCGACCGGTAAACTCTATGCAGCTGATGGAGACCGCCTCGGAACACTCAATCAAGGAACGGGAGTGTTCTCACCGATCGGACCGTTTGGAGCCGGTTTTGGAGCATTTGGCTTGCAGACGTTCTCGAATGTGGTGGGACTCGGTCTCGATCCGTTCACGGGCGTTCTCTACGGAGTTGCACGGCGCGGCGGAGAAGATCTCCTGTTTCAGGTTGATCCGTTTGCCGGGTCGGCCATTGCGAACGCGTTCGGTACGGGCCTCACCTATGTACCGATCTCCATCGTGGGTGGACGCGACGACATAGATGATATCGCAATCGATCCATTTGATGGTACGATGTTCGGACTCGCATCCGGCTCAGGTACCGATCACCTCGTCGTGATCGACAAGACGAATGGCACCGTGCCGACCGATATCGGCCCGCTCGGGTCGACCAACATCCGTGGGATCTCATTTGATTCGGGTGTCCGACTCCTGGGAGTCCGCGGAAGCACCGACCGGGAAGTCGTCGATATCAATACGGTCAACGGCTCAACCAGTCATGTCGCCAACCTGGGTATCAACGCCAATCTGGACTACGAAAGTATCGTTTGTCCGATGCCGGGTACGAACGACATCCTCGGCACCGTCTTCCATGACGTAAATGAAGACGCGCTGTTGAACGCTGGTGATATCGGACAGGGTGGCGTCACCGTCGAACTGTATCGCGATACGGACAGTGACAATATCGGAGACTTCATCGTAGGTACGACGGTATCTGCAGCCGATGGTACGTACGGGTTCCACATCCTGTCGCAAGGAGATTTCGTCCTGCACAGTGTGACCTCTACCTATCCTGCCGGTGCCGTGTTGACTACAGACAATATCGAACTGGCTTCATTCGCCTCGTTTGGTAACGTCGATAGCGGAAACGATTTCGGATTCAAGCTGACTGCCGGTAATCCAGGCTCGATTGGAGACCTTGTCTTCGACGATGCCAACGGAAACGGTGTCTTTGATCTCGGCGATACCGGTCTTGGTGGAGTACTCGTGCGGCTCTACGCCGGTGCGTGTCCTCCGGCTGGATCTCCGCTCGCAATCCGGGTGACGGATCCGTCCGGAGCCTACCTGTTCACCGGTCTCAGTGCGGGTACGTACTGCGTGGACGTAGCAGAAGCTACCGTTCCAAGCGGATATATCCATACGACAGCGAACGATCCGATGACGGTCGTGCTCTCGACCGGCCAGCACTTTGAAGATGCCGACTTCGGCTACTGGTTCAACGCAACCATGGCCCAGGCCGACCTCGAACTGACGAAGGAGGTCGACACCTCGGCACCTGCATTGAACGACATCGTGACATTCACGATCACCGTTCGAAACCAGGGCCCGGCCGATGCCACGAATTTGATTGTGCGCGATATCATTCCTGTCGGACTGATTTACGTGAGTGCAACGCCTTCGAAGGGCGGCTACGACAACGCGAATGGATTCTGGACGATCGGAACACTTCCGAACGGATCGATGGAAACACTCGAGATTCAGATGCGCGTCGTCATCACCAACATGATCGAAAATATCGCTCAGGTGAGCAGTGTTGACCAGCCCGATCCGGATTCCACACCGTCAAATGGTGTTCCGACTGAAGATGATCAGGACAACGCGATCGTCGAGTCACGGGGTCCGGGTAGTGTGGGAGACATTCTTCGGGTGGAATGTGCGGACATGGGTACGATCAATGCGATCGCTTATGACGCAGTTCACGACCTCCTCTTCGCGGGATCAGAGAGTGGAAATATCCATATCTCGAATGACAAGGGACTGAACTGGCCGCTCTTCCTCTCGACGAGCAACGGGGCTCCGGTCAGAGATATAGTCTTCCTCCAGACGGGTACTACCTTTGCAGGAACGTTCGGTGACGGGGTATACAAATCGACTGATGCCGGTGACACATGGACGAATATTGGTCCGACGCTATCCAACATCAACGATCTCGATGTCGACGATAATTCGAACAGCGTCTACGCCGCGGACCTTGGTCGGGTGATGCGCTACGACGGAACGACCTGGAGCGAAGTAGGAGCCACGTCCAACCCGTTCGGTGGCGGACAGGTATTGGCCGTCGTCTTCGATGAAGGCACGAACCATGCGTTCGCATCTGTAGCCGGTCTCGGTGTGTTTGAGTTCAGTGGCGGCACATGGTCGGCGGTGAACAGTGGCCTGCCGATCGGCAAGATAAATACACTCTTCCGTGGTCCGAGTGGACAGATCCTCGCGGGTACCAACAGCGACGGTGTATACATCTTCGGTGGTGGATCGTGGATCAAGTTCGGGATGGGTCTCGACAACGAGCCGATCGAATCGCTCGGTACAGGTCCGAACGGTGAACTCCTTGCTGGAGCCCGTGAGTCCGGTGCCTACTACTACAATAAAGTGACCTTTACGTGGATGTCTATCGGCAACCTGCCCATCTTCACGGTGGACTCGATAACTGCAGGAATGCTGGGCGAAGTGTACGTCGGTGCTCCAGGAGAAGGGATCTATGTGATTTACGATACCGATTTCGACGGTGTGCCCGATCAGTCCCAGCAGATCGCCAATTACCTCACCAGCGCGGTGATTCAGGGATTGGAGGTCGCTCCGAACGGTGACATGTATGCTGCCACGTACGGCTATGGCGTACTGTTTTCGAACGACGGTGGCAAGTGCTGGACACGCATGAACCGGGGCCTCGTAAACCTCTGGACGTTCTCTATCGCCCGTCGCACGGATGGAACACTCTTTATCGGCATCTGGGCCGATGGCAAGGGCGGAATCTGGCGCTCTCGCGATGGTGGACGCAACTGGGAATTCCTGGCACTGCCGGATCGTCAGATCGTTTCGCTGGCCGTCGATCCGAACAACGAAGATATCATCTACGCAGGAGCCAACCTGGCCGGCATAGGAGCTATCTACCGTTCGATAGACGGTGGCGACACATGGGTTCAGATGAATTCATTCATCCAACCGGTGTGGTCCATTGCCATCAATCCTGCCGATTCCAACAAACTGGTCGTAGGAACGCTCGGCGACGGTGTCTATGAGTCGACCGATACCGGAAACACGTGGAATCAGATTGGCTCGCCTGCAAACGGGTTGGACAATCCGGCGGTGTTTGATCTGCACTTTGCTCCGGGTACCAGCCCATATGCCGGGCAGCTCTTCGCGGGCACGGATGCCGGCGTCTATCGTTTCGATTCATTCACGAGCACATGGGTTCTGTTCGGCACGAACAGCGGTGATTTCCAGATCCGTACACTCGCGTTCGTCGGACCGATGATATTTGCCGGCACATGGAATGCCGGTGTTGTCGAATACAACGCGATCACGAACGAATGGGATGACTTTGGCCTTGCCGACATTCCGGTCGTAGCCTTTGCCGTGCATGACGTTACCCAGACGTTGATCATTGGCACCAACGGCCAGGGTATGTTCCGGTCCCCGAACCTGAAGATCGCCACGGCAGTCGAAGAAGATATCATTTCGGGTGAACTACCGAGTGACTTCGATCTCCTCCAGGCGTATCCGAA
>CAYLHF010000021.1:27826-46323 GCA_964383365.1 uncultured Rhodothermales bacterium
ATATCATTTCGGGTGAACTACCGAGTGACTTCGATCTCCTCCAGGCGTATCCGAACCCGTTTAATCCGCAGACATCGATACCGTTCGATGTCCGTGAAACGAGTCGGGTCAACGTGACCGTATTCGATATACTTGGTCGGCAGATCGCCACGCTCATCGACGGTACGATGCAGGCGGGACGCCATCAGATCACGTGGGATGCAGGAAACAACCCGAGTGGTACCTACCTGATTCGGATGCAGACGGAAAATCGGATTTTCACACGGTCGGTAGTACTCCTCAAATAGACGATTCGTGATCGTTCACAAAAGCATGAAACACTGATGTCGTCCTGAGTCGGTTGCCGTTCGGACAGAGACCTGATATCCAGGATCTACTTCCGGTGGGTATCGCGGCGTCGACTCTTTCATGACGAGATCCGTAGGGCGGGCCTGCTTTTCGCAGGCCCGCCCTACGTGCTTTTCAGACTCCGACATCCGGAGAGCAGAACACGCACACCTGTCACAATCCGCTCGTGCAGGAAGTAACAGGAAGGTTATCGATCGTAGCGACGTCAACAGGAAGATCGACGGCGGGTAAATACGATTTGAGCAGACCCGCAGGAGCGGGATTAGGCTCTGCCCATAATGTCCCCCTTGTGCTTCGCATGAGAACGTGCTCGCCCGCGCGGCCGATGACGTACGACCGGTTGAGGGGAATCTTTCCGAACGGCGTGTCCAGCACATATTGAGGCAGGGCGAACCCCGTAATATGTCCCTGTAGACGCTCCATCAGGTCCATCCCCACTTCGATCGAGGTTCGAAAATGAGACGTCCCACCGATGACCTGCGCTTGATAGAGATAGTACGGACGGACTCGTACCCCTACGAGTCGTTTCAACAGTTCCCTCATCGATTCCAGATCATCATTGATTCCCTTCAACAGAACCGTCTGATTGCCCACCGGAATCCCTGCCCTGAGTAGCTTGTTTATGGCCTCTCCCGCTTCTAGCGTCACTTCCTTTGGATGGTTAAAATGGGTATTGATCCAGAGCGGATGATAACGGGACAGGACCTCTGTCAGCGTTTCGGTGATGCGGAAAGGAAGCTTCACCGGCATCCGCGTACCGATGCGGATGATATCCACATGATCGATCGATCGGAGCCGGGAGAGTAGCCAATCGAGGGCTCTCTCGCCGAGCGTCAGCGGATCTCCACCTGTCAGCAGGACATCCCTGATTTCGGGATGCGCCCGGATGTAGTCGATGGCTTCCTGAAGTTCGGGTTTACGCATCATGAACGAGGCGTCTCCTACCATCCGCTTTCTGAGGCAGTATCGGCAATAGATAGCGCATTCAGAGGTTACGCAGAATGCAACCCGGTCCTCGTAGTTATGGATCAGGTTCTTGACGGGAGAGTGGGCCACCTCTTCGAGTGGATCCCGGATGCCCCATTCACCCACCCTGCCTGTTTCATCCACCCCGCCTGTCTCATCCGCCCCGCCCATTTCGATCTCATCGAGCGATGGAACGACCTGCCGCCGGATGGGACATGACGGATCTTCCGGATCCATGAGTGACGCGTAATACGGAGTGATCGACCAGTTGAAGACCCCCGCAGTTTTCTCGATTGCCTCGCGTTCACCCGGTGTCGTTCGGATGACTTCCTCGAGACGATCAAGCGTTCGAATTCGATTCCTCATCTGCCATCGCCAATCAGACCAACCCTGTTCTGTGGGTACGCCGTGACTGTCTGAAGACTCCTTCTCCAGAACGGGTCCCTTCGCCACGCTGCGATCGAGCGCACGCTTCAATACACGGGCGAGAAATTCAGGGTATGTCGTACCTACGATCTCGGCGAGTACCGCGAACGTCCCGTCTGGAGCAAACGTAGGGAGAGGATTGATCTCCAGAAAAAAGATGGTTCCGTCGCGAGAGACTCGGAAGTCGACGCGCGCGAAGTCCAGACATTCCAGTTTCTCATATATGGTCACCGCGTCCGCCTTGAGCCGCTGTTCCAATTCCGGGGTAAGACTCGACGGGAGATGCCACTCATGATCGCGGTGCTCGACGCCCTTTCGATCGAGTGCATGCAGGCCGATGCCGGTTTCCACCTCGACCGCTCGCTGGAGGACAGGAAGCGCCTCCGGTGGATCGTTCCCCAGCACTGCCACCGTGTATTCGCTTCCCTCAATAAACTGTTCGATCAACAGGTCTTCACCGTACAGACTCATCTGCCGTTCGACCTCTGTCCGGTAGTCCAACTCGTTCTCGACACGGCTCGTGAGTTGGATACCCATCGCCGATCCCTGGTATCGCGGTTTGATGAACAGAGGAAATTGAGCCGGTTTCAGCAGCGTGTCGGTCGGGGAAGATTCGCCGCCTCCGGACGACGGGACGCGCCCCGCTGCCGAAAGCACACTCCACGGCGGCGTACGAACCCCGGCAGCTACAACGAGGTCTTTCGTGCACGCCTTGTCCAGGCTGATGGAGAGCGTCAGCGCATCGGAGCCGATGTACGGAATGCCTGCGAGTTCCAGAAGAATCGGAGCGAAGGCCTCCCTGTTGCGTGATCGAGCACCTTCAGCGATATTCACGGCCACATCGATATTAGTGGCCTCCAACCGCGAAGCGAGACGGAGCGGCGAACCCAGACGGACTGGTTTGTGCCCGAGAGCGATCAGCGCGTCCTCTATGGCCTCGATCGTCTCCGGCGGTTCGTTCTCCGCGTCGATGTCGATCGGATCGGCCTCCCGCCGGGGGTAGTCATCAAATAAATCGTAAACAATTCCGACGCGCATAGTCGAGGATGGTGTCTTTTCTTTTGCCGGAGCAATCCGAATATCAGTAGAACTCGCGCATTTCGCGAGGCCCGAATTGCACTCGTTATGCGACGAAGCCCTGGCCCTCAACCACGGCTCTTCGTTCCGGGAATTCGTCGAACGTACGACCGTGCAATTCCCTGCCGGCACGTTTTTTCCGGACGCCGCCCCATTGTTTGAAGAAGAAGGGGACAGAAGCTTCTGAGCATTGATCCAGAATCGAATCAACCCACTCACTATTCATGGGCCGGGCACCGGGTCCGGATTCGCCTCCAACAATCACCCAGTGAATACCGCCGAGAGGAAGGTTGTGAACGGGACCGATCAAGGGCTCACACGACAGAAAACGAACCGATGCCGGGACTGCCTGCAGATGACGCACTCGGTCAATAACACGGCTGTCCTCAATACTCACACCCATCCAAATATTGTCGGCCCACTCCAGGTCTTTGGACAGATCCAATAGCCGCTCACTTCTCTTAGTAAGGATTTGAAAGACGTGTTGCGGACATTCTTTCATTACCTCAAATACACTTTGAATAAACTGCAATGGTACATTCTCGTGGAACAAATCACTCATCGAATTGACAAAAACCCGGCGGGGTTTCTGCCATAAACGAGGCACGTCGATAAGATCCGGATGAAGCGTTACCTCGAAACCATTTTTATATCGGTCTACCCTCATGCCTTTCAGCCGTCGTGACATTCTTTCCGCATAGCAAAACTTGCAGCCCTGGCTGACTTTCGAACATCCAGTCACGGGATTCCAGGTCATATCAGTCCACTCGATATCAGATTTGCTGGCCATTAGTCTTTCAGGTTTTATGACCGTCGAGTTCAATAGGCGATCGGTATGCGTGCCGTCAGGACAATCCTTTGTGTTTTCGGACGTTGAGGGCTTTCCATTCAAGAAGTGGCTGTTTTTGGATACGGTCCTGAAGGGTTACATCGGCGGTCAGGATCGAAGAATCGTTTACGCCTTTTTCGAGCAATAAATACAGAAATTTTCTTTCAGCATCATTCAAAGGCAGCACCACAGACAATGCTTGTCGACATTCCTCTACGAGCTTCTTTCCATAATTCCCCGCACCGTCGGTCTCCTGTATTGCACCAGGGCGAAGCATGGGGAAAAGTTGTCTTGTCAGTTCCGTACTGTCAAAATCTACATCTTCAACCGAAACGGTACGCCAGTCCTTCCGGTTCATTGCGCCGTAGACGACGAAAGCAATTCGGAGTAATTCAGAATTGAGATCGTCCAAGTGGAGGATTCTATGGCTGTCGAACAGATCTCTTGCCTTACGCCTGGCTAACAACGCTGAGAGTTTTCCTGCAGCAAGTTCATGAGTATCCATCACCGGGATGCCGGTCGACCGCCAGGTACCCAACTGGTGGGAGTCCATGATTGCGACTGGCCATAATGGCACGCGGTACATATAATTTATATCCACCTCAAGATTTCCGCTCTGCCCGGAAACTCTTTGGTAACGAAGCGCCCACTTACCACCCGCATGTTCATCCGGCAATCGCCTGATCGTAAATCCCTCCCGGTTGAAGACCGCCGTGATTGCTTGTTCGATCTTGGGCCTATCTTCAAGCATTGCCTCCCGGCTTACCGCTCCAACATAGTTTAAGTCAATATCGACGGATAGCCTCGGGATATCGAAGACGAAAAGATTAAGGGCGGTTCCACCTTTAAGGACCAGCTTTCCCTTCAAGAATGGATGGGCCTGCAGGGTTTCGAGAAGTCCCATCAGGTGTGCCACCTTTTCGAGCACGTCCGGTCTGAAACCGGTTGATTCCGTCTCGACGGAAAGCTTCTCTGGGGAAAGTTTCATAGAACCTCCGCCCATGTTTGTTCGAGGACTTCTGTGGGAATCACCAGGTTCCATTTCGAAACGAGACGACCGGATTTCCTCTTACTTCGGTCCAGATAATGTGGTTGCTTCGGTCGAAGATCATGAAGGAGTCTAAGATGCTTTTCTTCCACCATCAAAGGTTCACGGTGTTGTTCCAGAAAGAACCCGACTTTAGCAATTGTAGTAGCGTTTCCGAGCAGAAGAGCATATTCAACTACCGTGTCAAGATCGAAGAATTCCACTGATTCCAGGGAGCGCCAGATTTCTTCCCAATCGCCGGCAAGGTCTGGACGGTTCAAAACGTCTACCATCGTACGTTCCAAACTTGTGACATTAACTTCCATACCGGAGCGATCCAACCTGACAATTCCGAAATTCTTGTTCTTCACACGGCGGAGTGACTCAGGGAATCTCGTCCCGCGAAAAATATATGTGTGAAAACTCACAAGACTTAAAGGACGGGACGCCGTATAAACAAAATACTCGTGGACGGAATGAGCGTAACCGTGAAACTCCAGGGCCGTGTGATATGACAAAACGGCATCTTTGGTCAACTTCGCAGCAACAAGAAAGGGATCGACTGAATTTGAAGCGGACTTGACACCAGGCGGTACAACAGCGTACAGTCCACGTCGTACGCAAATAACTCGTCCTGTTTTTCTGTAGTAAGCCAACAAAGCTTCTTTAGTTCTGGAACCAACCTCTCCACGGGAGGAAAGGTAGACGGCCATCTCGTCTCCGGTAAACACCGGATGTGTACGAAAAAACTCTCCATGCTTCATTGTTACGATCCTTGATTTTTTTCACGCTAGCCATAAGAATATTATGTGTTTATCGTGTTTATGTCAAGTTTCAATATTGGTATTTATGACGATTGTTCGCGTAACCCATGTATTATCATGTGTTACGTGTATTAAAGTCAAGCTTTCAGACCGTTGATATTGTAGCCGACCCGCCGAAACTGGAGTTTGACACGGATTAGCTCTCGATTTGCTACTTTTCTCAGCCTTGCGGGCTCTACGCCTTTCAGATTCAGTCTTTTGTATTCAATGAGCGACCAGGATATTGACAAGTGGCGGGAGATGTTGGGCATAAGCCGACGGGAGACGGGCGACGAAACTGAGCCTTTCTCTTCCCGATCGGTAGTAAAGACAAACGCATCTCTTTCGGCAGATACTGACGCTTCGGAGGACGAACTGAAAACGGCTGGCGGTGGCCTGCCGTCGGATTTCATTCTTACGGATGAATTCCGCTACGCCTTCGATGCACTGGAGAACGGACCCGATATCATTTTTGTAACCGGGCGTGCCGGGACAGGAAAATCCACCCTCCTCCGCTTCTTCCGCCTGAATACGTCGCGGCAGGTCGCCGTCGTTGCGCCTACGGGCGTCGCAGCTCTTAATGTCTCCGGGCAGACCATCCACTCATTTTTTCGATTTCCAGCCCGTCCGCTAGCTTCTGCAGATATAAAAGTAGCACGAGATCGACGACTCTACCAGTCAATAGATATTCTCGTGATCGACGAAATATCAATGGTACGAGCCGATATGCTCGACGGCATCGATCGGTTCATGCGGCTCAACGGTAGGAGTAAAAATAAACCGTTCGGCGGCACGCGTGTCATCATGTTTGGCGATCCATATCAACTTCCCCCGGTGATTGCGAGTCAGGAGGAACGGGGCTTTCTGCGTGAGAATTATGATTCACCCTATTTTTTCAGCGCCAATGTGTTCGCTGATACAAGGCTCGAAACCGTCAAATTGACTGAAAACTTTCGACAGAAAGAAATCGAGTTCATGAAATTGCTCGATCAAATACGGACCAAAAACAACCCATTTGAAGTCGTCTCCACCCTGAACGAACGGTGTCTACTACCCGAATACGATGATTCTCCTGATGGATCTGTCGTCCTGACATCTACAAACAAGCGAGCCGATCTCATCAATAACGCCAAACTTCACGAATTGGAGGATGAGGAGTATACGTTTGGCGCATCGGCTACGGGTGAGTTTCTGGCCGGGTCGAAAAAGCGGCACCCCGCGCCAGAGTCCCTCTGTCTCCGAAAAGGTGCGCATGTAATGTTCGTGCGCAATTCTCCCGACCACGAGTTTGTGAACGGAACAATGGGTGTGATTACGGACGTGTCCAAAAAACATATCGAAGTATTGGTTCACAGCGCCGATGGTGATTTCAAGACCGAAGTCGAGCAGGCAACCTGGGAGTCATTCAACTACACATACGATTCCGAAAAAGAGAGTATCAAAGCCGATGTGGTGGGCACCTACACCCAATACCCGCTCATACTCGCGTGGGCAACGACCATCCACAAGAGCCAGGGTAAAACATTTGATCGAGTCACCCTCGATATGACCCATCGAGCTTTCGCGCATGGACAGGTTTATGTCGCGCTCAGCAGGTGCAGGACACTCGCAGGATTATCCTTGCGTGTTCCGCTCAAAACAAGAGATATTATTGTTGCGTCTGCTGTAGTTGCGTTTTTAGGAGACACCGTTTTTTAACGTCACACCGCCGAAACCATGAAATTACGACTTCTTTTGATCGCGCTCGGTCTGTCCGGGTGTGTGGCCTATCAGTCTCCAGACTCTGCCGGCCCCACGAGTTGGCCTGATGGAAAAATAGTCGATCTCTCCTATGCCTACAACGACCAGACGGTGTATTGGCCGACGGCTGCCGGATTCGTCAAGACGACTGACTTTGAGGGCATGACGGACAAGGGGTACTACTATAGCGCATATTCTTTCAGTTCGGCCGAGCATGGGGGAACGCATCTCGATGCCCCGGTCCATTTTGCCGAGGGAAAGTGGTCCAACGAACAGATTCCCCTGTCGAATCTGATGGGAGATGCCATCGTCGTCGATGTAACCGAAAACGCGTCTGCCGATCGAGATTATCTGGTAGGTACGAGCGATTTTGAGGCCTGGGAGGCTACACACGGAAGGATTCCGGATGGTTCAATCGTCCTGATAAGAACAGGGTTCGGGGCATACTGGCCGGATCGTTCGAAATATATGGGCACGGCGGAACGAGGCGCGGATGCCGTCGCAGACTTGCATTTTCCCGGGTTGGATCCGAAGGCTGCTGATTGGCTGATCGCCGAGCGTTCCATCCACGCCATCGGACTCGACACGCCCAGCATAGACCGTGGTCAGTCCACATACTTCGAATCGCACCAGAAACTGTTCGCCGCCAACATCCCGGCGTTTGAAAACGTGGCCAATCTGGATCAACTTCCTGAATGGGGCTTCTCGGTGATCGCTCTACCCATGAAGATAGACGGAGGAAGTGGTGGGCCCCTTCGAATCGTTGCGATCGTCCCGGCAGCCGAATAGTACGTGCTCGTGCCGATGCGGTGTCGGCTTCGCGAGGGTTCATCAATTCAGAGAGACACGCCGTATGAACTTGCGGACGGCAAAGGACGATGCGATCCATCCGAGGAAAATTCCGATGATCAATTCAGCACTCCCGAACAGAGCTCCCTGCCAGGTGGAGACCATCGACATCTGCGGGACGAATCGCTGAATAACGGAATACAGAAGAGCCAGAACGAGCGTCGAGATGACGCCGGCCAGGAGTCCCTGGAGGATACCTTCGACCAGAAACGGTCTTTTTACGAAGCCGTCGGTCGCACCGACCAGTTTCATGGTTCGGATCATCAGACGCCGGGCATAGATAGAGAGTCGGATGGTATTCGCGACGAGGAATGCAGATGCCAGCACGACCAGGAGTCCGATCACGAGGCCAAGAGTGGTAATCAGACGTAGATTCCGCTGTACTTTGAGAAGCAACGGCTGATTAAAAACGACTTCGTCAACGCGATTCCAGCCTTTGAATTCGGTAACCAGTCGATCCAGACTGTCCGCATTCGCGTAGTCTGGTTGTACCTGCACCTTGATGGATGCCGGAAGAAACTGCTCGTCGAAAAACACATCGGCGTTTTCTCCGAATTCCGTCCGAAAAATCTCTTCGGCCTCCGCACGGGAGATATACTTCGCGTCTTCGACACCGGGCATCGTCAGCGCGCGAACATGAATGGCTTTCGCGACCGCTTCATCGGTGTCTTCAAGAAAAAGCTCCAACTCGCCGACATGCTGCCGGAGCCAGTCCGTCACACTCACGGCCTGATAGGATATAATTCCAAAAAGTCCGATCAGCACGAGGGCGACGGCCATTGCGCTCGTAGACGCTACCGCTGAAAAGCGAGCCCGCTTGAATCCTGCCAGTCCTTCCCTGATGCTGTACGAAATCATGCCCCCGGGTACGCTCACCCTGTGGAAACGGATCCACATACACCGAAACTCACATTCCCGGCAGCAACATGACGGCGTTCTGGACCATTCGGGAAGCTCCGACCCAGAACATGCGATACTGCATATTGTCCATCAGAAACACGATACGGCCACGACCCATTGTCTTGACCCCGGCGAATGTTTTCCCGGCCAGCTTGCGTCTGTTTTTCTCAGACGCATAGCCGGATGCCAGGATAGTGGCTGGATTCGGATCGTAATATCCCACGGTCTGAAAGTTTTCCGACGGCTCGAGGGCATTCGTACTGAATTTCAGTGCATACATCTCATTCTTGACGCCAAATGCGAGTGGATTCGATACGTCGACTATTCCCCTCAGGGCTGATCCCGGGATGGATTTCAGTCCGGACGAATCGGAACGCGCTTCGTAGGTCGTATAAGCCGCTGTATCTGTGCGAACGATCGGATTTTTTTTCTTTGTGGCGCCCGTCTTTCCATTTCCTGACGAGTTCCCATCCCGCGACTCGGCGGTCTCCACTTCGTCTCCGTCCTTTTTACTCCCCGCCAGACGTACGTCCGTCATACCGGAGTTATTCTTGGTGGCGAACGTGGCGGCCGACTCGGTGGCAACGAGTGTCCCACCGGCCCTTATCCAACGCTTGAGCCTCGCTACATTTGAGCTGTCAAAGACACTCGTGAGTCGGCCGCCAGGAAGGATCAAAACCTTGTATGCTGACAGATCCACCGTTGGAAGGCGTCGGGCCCGGATACGATCGATCCCAAAACCGGTCCACTGATCGAAGAGAAACCAGAGTTGACCCGCGGTATACGAAGAAACAGGATCACCTACGAGGAGCGCCGTACGCGGCCTCGTCACGGGGCGGCTGTTTCCCGAAGCCAGGTCAATTCCGTCATCGACCCGCCCACTGTCGAACCCGACAATTCGGACCCGTGCCTCGGCCGCGACCATTTTCATATCCACCGGTAGACGGGATTCCCGTTCCAGATTTCTACCTACAAGAACGACAAGAGAACCCCGCGAAAATGTCTTATCCCCGACCGTGATCGTCTTTCGAGCCGATCGAACCCGGTACCCCGCATCCCACAGGAGGGATAACGCACGAGGCGCATTCCGCTGTGCCCAGTCAACGACGAATGCATAGTGTGCACCCGCATTCTCGACGCCTGAATCGTAGGTCGGTGCCGACAACACGGCCTCGGTCGGATCAGAAAACGACGCCTCTGTCCATGCCGCATCCAGATTATAGGCGAGCGGAATGGACCATGTCGCCATATCATACATGACAGAATCCTCGATCTCCATCTGCCGCTGCATGAGGGTATTGATCAGGATGTGTCGGGCCTGATCCGTCCGGATCACGAACGTTCCGGGTGCAAAACGACGCTGGACGGCCTTGCCATCCCGGTAGGAATGGGCATCTCGTATCGTCGATGCCCCGAGAGTCCGTTCGATCTTCACTCCATGTTTCAGAAGAATATCCACCACGCCATACGTATATCCATATCCACCGTCATCGGGGAGCAGATACGCCTTCGTCGGGTTATCATTTGTGGAAGGGCTGAAGAAGGCCCTCGAGTACGAAATCAGTTTCGCCCGATTCTCGACAGACGTTCGAACGACAGCCATCGAGGTCAAAAAATGATCAAATATGCGCTGTTTCAACGTCAGAACGTAGCCATCGTTGGTTTTCACCGCTCGTCCGCCTCGACTGTGCCCCCCTTGCTCCGACAACATCCCGATCGCACCCATGATACTCGGATACGAAGACCCATAACCAGGGTAGAAGAAATCGAAGGATTCCCGCGTGAAGTAATTGATCTGGTTTGAATCAAATGCCGCCGCGTTGGCACGACCGAATGTCTCTGCCCAATCGTCGTATGCCGCCGGTAGATTTAAATTCCTGGGCGGCTGTCCCGGCATAGTGAAATAGTTGTTGTTGAACCCTTGTTCGTGGTAATCCATATGGACTTCGGGCATCCATCGCTGATAGACATCGATTCGACCCCGAGATTCCGGGTGCACTAGCCATACCCAGTCCCTGTTCAGGTCAAACCAGTAGTGATTTGTGCGCCCCTGGGGCCACGGTTCGTCGTGCTCGTAGTCCTCCGCGTGGGCATTTAACACGGTGCTCCTGGCCGACCGATACCAGTTGACATATCGATCCCGGCCATCGGGATTAACCGCTGGATCGATTATCACCACCGCTTGATCAAGCAAGTTCGCGGTTTCCTCGTCCTTCGCAGCAGCCAGGCGGTAGGCAACCTGCATGGCAGCTTCCGAACTCGATGGCTCGTTTCCATGAACGTTGTAACTGAGCCAGGTTACCACTGGTTGCTCGGCCATCAACGCCTCTGCTTCGGAAGGCGATGTGTCCGGTGATATCGCCCGCAAGTTGCCACTCCGGATGGCTTCGATTCTGGCCTGATTCTCCTGCGACGTGATAACCAGGTAATGCAACGGCTTGTCCTCATAGGTCCGTGCATACTCTGTCGAAGTCACACGATCCGAGGCATCATCGAGGGCTGCGAAATACCTGACGAGATCAGCATAAATGGTCAATCGCTCTCCCGGTTCATATCCCAGGAAAGAAGCCGGAGTAGGAACGGTCGGGTCCATCTCGACATCGGAATTCATGTCGAATCGACCTCCCTGATCCTGGGCCATGGCTGACGGCCCGATGGATATCACTCCCAGGACAGCAACGAAAAAGAGGAGCGAACGAGGAGGAGACATTGCTGTATTCATTTGCATGGGCGTGGGTTGCGTTGACTAGGTGTCACTGAAAGGGGTGAGATACGATCAATATCTGGGACATGGTCTGCGCTCCCGAGAGCAATCGGACGAGATAGAGTCCTTCTGCCAAGCCGGACACGTCCAGCTCGAACCGTCCGGTGCCTGCTTTCGAAACGTGACCGATGACCGATCGCCCCAAAATATCATAAACGAATACGCGGTCGGAAGAACGACTCGTTGTGGAAAACTCTATCGCCACCCTGCCGATCGCCGGATTGGGATAGAGATCGAATGTCTCGTAAGAACGCCGATCTGATCGGGGTTCGGTAGCAACTGAGGTAACCGAAGGATGAATACCCCGTTCGCCGAACAGGTCATCAATCCAGGTAGCGTGTCGTCCACCGAAAAGCGACCGATCCGCCTCCAGGAGATCGGATAATGCTCCCGAAACCGTCTCATCGAGGGAATGATGTCGAATGGCTTCGAGTGCCAGTCGGTCCGTGACATCGGACCCGACGGCCAATCGCAAATCCCAGAGAGCTGCAGACCAGATCATCCCCCAGACATACTGATGGGCGAAATTGTTGTATGACGTCTTACACTTTCCGTCTCCCTCGTGAAACCTCGTGCAGAGTCCATATCGCAGGGATTCCGAGGGTGCTCCGTTCTCCCAGTTCCACTCCTGTGCATCCAGAAGCAGGGTCCGGAATTCTTTGTCGTCTGGAGGTCCCAGACAATGCTTTCTATCGGGACAGGTTACTACCCACTCTCCGATCCTGGGATCGCCCGTGAAGGATGCCGTAAAATAATCGGCGTATCCTTCGTTCAGTGCCCGCGTCTCTTCCGGGGTATTTCTTTCGACCACAAATCCGAGGTCGTTGGTGACCAGATGGGTGTATTCATGGTAGATGATGTCGTCAGCGAGGGCCGAGTTCTTCATGAAGATGTCTCCGACACCGAGTTTCAAGACCTTCTCCCTCGGATTAGCGAATCCGCCATCACCGTTGATGTGGGTTGAAACAATTGCCTGAAACGGAGGGTCAATCCCGAGCCGATCCCTCCAGAATTCCCTGGCGTACCGGTCGATGTGGAAGTACACGTTTACGGCATCAAATCGGGAGCAATCCTCGATTCTAAGGATACAATCCTGATTCTGTTGCAGATTCGGGTCGAACCGGAAATCGGCTCGTCCCGCCATTCCTCGCGCGGCGAAGCCTCCCTTGTCCAGCCGTTCGCTGTGAACACGAGCGTAGCGACCATCGAGTTTGGTACCATCGCCAAAGAGACGCTCCAATGACAGATCCGTCGTCGATCCGTCTCCTGGATCCTTGAGGTATACCCGGCCAGGAACGCTGGTGTACGTTTCTGCAGATCTCGGTTCTGAATTCCCGGGGAGGGGGATGTGCCATTCTTGACTACGAAAAACCGTCCCGTGGCCGCGATGAAACTGCTGAAGTTCGAGATCCTCCAGATACAAAATTTCGATGGGACAGACGCTACCCTGCGGTGGAAAACGGTCAATCGACTCGGCCCGGACGGAAAAAAGAGGATCAACAGCCAGGCCCGGAGACGCGGTTTTTTCGTGTTGACCAGATGCCGGGGAAGAGGTGACCATGAGAAGCATCGCGCCGACACACCAGTCTAGCGAACTATGTCCTGCCCGTACCGACATGCCTGAAACCGATCAAATCATCTCAAAACGGTTTGCCGCCCGATTCTTCCTTACTTCGTCCGAGCGAAAAACGCGACCATTCATGGCAACATACGCACCAGGTGGGAGCGCCTGCAAGGCACCCAGAGCGAACCCGATGTTGAACTCTGCATCCGATTCCTTAAAACGGGCCGGTGAGAGAGACCCGACCAAGACGATAACCTTGTTCTCGATCTTCTCAAGAAGACGAGCCGTCTCTACCATCGTATCGGTTCCGTGGGTGATCAATACGCGATGGCACGACTCGTCTGCGACCCTGCCCGCAATATATTCTCTGTCCGCGTCGGTGATCTCGAGACTGTCTTTCTGAAACAACCCTTCTATCTCATACTCGATTTGAGCATGTACATTCGTCAGGATCCCTTCGATCTGAGGCTGCCCAACGGCATACGCGCTCTTCGCATCGAAATAGATCTTGTCAATCGTGCCGCCGGTGGTAAATATTTTAACTTTCATCCCGATCACACTGCTCGCATAAGGCCCGGTTCCGTGGCCCACATACATCTGCCCCCGATGAATGTCCGTCTGCACACGTTCGGCCTGAAATGATACATCCAGTCCGTGACGCTTTCTGCACCGAGAACCACGAAGTCAGCCATCATCCCGGGTTTCAGCGAGCCGACCTGGTCTTCGAGACCGAGTGCGCGCGACGCGTGCCGCGTCGCCCCCACCAATGCCTCATCGGGCGTGAGACCGTTCATGGTGCAGGAGAGCATCATGGCCAGTGGTAGATCGAAACTGGGGGCCGAGCCCGGATTAAAATCGGTCGCCACGGCGACGGAGACACCCGCGTCGACGAATGCCCGGGCCGTCATCGGTTTCTGCTTCAGATACAGGGTCGCCAACGGTAGACAGACCGCAGTAACGCCCGCTCCCGCCATGGCGGCTATCCCTTCGCTGCCGGTATACTCCAGATGGTCGGCCGATATGGCTCCCACATCCGCTGCCAGGAGGGCGCCGCCCCCATCCTTGAGTTGATCGACGTGCAGTTTCGGCCGCATGCCGAACGGCGTTGCCGCTTCGAAAATAGTACGAGCCTCATCGGCAGAGAATGCCGTGTCTTCAACGAATACATCGCAGAAACTAGCAAGCCCTTCTTCGGCAATTAACGGGAGCATTTCCGTACAAATCAGATCGACATACCCCGCCCGGTCATTTTCCCACTCGGGAGGGACGACGTGGGCGCCGAGGAACGTAGAGACGAGGCGCTGGGCCGATCGTTTGGCCGCCTGTCGGTATACCCGGAGCAATTTTAATTCTGCCTCCGTGGAGAGTCCATACCCTGACTTACACTCAACGGTTGTTACCCCGAGTTGGAGCATTTCCTCGAGGTTTTTCTCGCAATGTGCCACCAATTGCGACTCGCTCGCCTCCCGGGTCTGCCGCATCGTTCTCTTGATACCTCCACCGGAACGGGCAATATCGAGATAACTCTCACCCGCGAGTCGCCGGGCAAACTCGTCGGCACGCCAACCCCCGAAACCCAGATGTGTGTGACAGTCGACGAGGCCTGGAATGACCGTTTTCCCGTGAGCCGACAACCGGGGCTGGGGCGCCGGTCCAGACTCCGAACCGACATTTTCCGTCAACCCGACTGCTGCGTCCAGGTGGCCTGGAAGATCGACTTCTTTCCCGATCCATGTGATCCGCTCGCCGTCCCAGACGATTGCCGCATCGTCGATTCTTCCGGCCACACCGGAGCCGAAACCCGGCGCACACGTATACAGGGACCCGATGTCTGTGAGTAGTTGCATCTCAGTGAATGGGCCCTATTTCTTCAGTCACCGCCTGTTGCAGACGCGCTGTCCGGATAATATCCAGGCACGGACGAAGGTCATCCTGATACAGATAATCGGATTCCCGGTGCGGTACGCGCTCGCGGGTGTGCCGATGGGCAATCGCAACTCCCCGACCGGGCTTCATGGGCAAGCGGTAGTCGAGCGCCTGCGCAGCCGTTACGAGTTCGATAGCCAGCACATGCTCCACATTCTTCATCACCTGCAACAGTTTGATAGCAGCGATGCTCCCCATGCTGACATGGTCTTCCTGTCCCAGACTCGTCGGGATGGAATCGACCGACGCGGGGTGACATAACACCTTGTTTTCGGACACGAGAGAGGCCGCCGTATACTGCGGGATCATGAATCCGGAGTTGACTCCGGTCTCGCGCATCAGGAGTTCCGGCAGGCCATCGTGGCCGGAGAGCAGGAGATAAATCCGGCGCTCCGAGATACTGGCCAGTTCTGCCAGGGCGATGGCCGCGAGGTCGAGCGCGATGGCCAGTGGCTGACCGTGAAAATTGCCTCCACTGAGCACTTCATCCGGTTCGAAAACGAGTGGATTGTCCGTGACCGAGTTCATCTCCCTGTTCATCACCGTGCGGACATACTCGAGCCCGTCGCGGCTGGCACCGTGAACCTGTGGGACACATCTCAAGGAGTAGGGGTCTTGCACCTTGCCACAGTTGCGGTGGGATTCCAGAATCTCACTTCCGCCCAGAAGGTGCCGGATATTCTCGGCGACCAGTTGCTGTCCGGGATGAGGTCTGATTTCATGGATGCGCCGGTCAAACGGAACGAGGCTCCCCTGAAGCGCCTCCAGGCTCATCGCCGCAAGAATATCAGCCGATCGCTCCAACTGCAGGGCCCGGTACGTCACGAATGCTCCGTAGGCCGTCATCAACTGAGTCCCGTTCAAGAGAGACAAACCATCTTTGCTCTGGAGTTCAATGGGATCCAGGCCGTGATTATTCAGGGCTTCCATCGCCGGAATGTGTCCGCCATCAGCCGTCCATACCTCCCCCACACCGATGAGGGGTAGCGCCATGTGAGCCAGCGGTGCCAGGTCTCCCGATGCCCCCACACTTCCTCGCGCGGGAATGACCGGAATGATATCTTTTTCGGCAAAATCGAGCAGACGTTTGAACGTAGAAACCGATACGCCCGAATACCCCAATCCCAGCGCATGAATCTTGAGTTGAAGCATCAGACGGGATATCTCAATCGGAACGGGCTCTCCTACTCCCACCGCATGACTGAGTAGAATATTGCGCTGAAGCTCCCGCTGATCTTCCGGAGCAATCTTACGGGATGCCAATTTCCCGAATCCCGTGTTGACGCCGTAGACCGGAGTACCGTCAGCAACCGCAGCGTCGAGAACCGTACGGGATTTCTCTACCCGGGACATATCTCCTCGAAGAGAGACAAGACTCTCCTCCAGATCCGGGAAAAGGTGGGTGATGGATATGCGCGTTGCCATAAAAATCCTTCAGTCGCCGTTAATCATCGGTAAATCGACTCCACGTTCGGCTGCTGTCTGAACAGCCGTTTCGTACCCGGCATCGGCATGGCGCATCACACCCGTCCCGGGATCGGCCGTAAGTACCCTGCTGAGTCGACGGTCAGCGGAATCCGTACCATCTGCGACACATACCATCCCGGAATGAATCGAATAACCGATTCCTACCCCCCCGCCATGGTGCAACGAGACCCAGCTTGCCCCGCAGGCCGTATTCAACAGGGCATTCAGAAGCGGCCAGTCTGCTATGGCATCCGACCCGTCAGCCATTCCCTCGGTTTCCCGGTTGGGAGACGCGACGGATCCGCTGTCAAGGTGGTCCCGACCGATTACCAGGGGCGCACGAACCCGACCGGTCTTTACCAGCCAGTTGAATTTGAGTCCCATCTCCTCGCGTTCACCGTACTCGAGCCAACAGATGCGCGCCGGTAGTCCCTGGAATTGTACCTGATCCTGGGCTTTTCTTATCCACCGGGCGAGAGAATCCTTGTGCGGAAACGTTTCCAGTACCGCTTTGTCGGTGACGGCAATATCCTCTGGATCTCCCGAGAGCGCGGCCCATCGAAACGGTCCCGACCCTTTACAGAAGAGCGGACGGATGAACTCGGGTACGAACCCCGGAATATCGAATGATTCCTTCATCCCCCGCAAATCACAGACCTGACCCCGGAGGTTGTTTCCATAATCGAAGGTTACTGCGCCCTTCTTTTTCAGATCCAGCATGGCCGAGACGTGAGTAACCATGGAGTCCAGAACGGCCTCCTCATACGCCGATGGATTTGATTCGCGCAGGACAGCGGCCTGTTCGAGCGAATATCCGGCCGGGATATACCCGAGGCGCAGATCATGAGCACTCGTCTGATCGGTCAGGATATCCGGGACGATATCCCTCCGCGATAGTTCGGGTAGCACCTCCGCAATATTTCCCAGAAGACCCACGGAGAGCGCCTCTCCTTTCGATCGTGCCGTTTCGAGTCGATCCATCGCGTCGTTCAGGTCCTCGCACATGACGTCGCAGTACCCGGTCTCGACACGCCGCTTGATACACTCGGGATCGACTTCGACACACAGACAGACGCCACCGTTCATCGTGGCCGCAAGGGGTTGCGCCCCGCCCATCCCGCCAAGACCAGCCGTTACAACCAGTCGTCCGGCAAGCGATCCTCCAAAATCCCGGCGGGCACACTCCGCAAACGTCTCGTACGTACCCTGCAGGATCCCCTGGGTACCGATGTATATCCAGGACCCTGCCGTCATCTGACCGTACATCGTGAGACCCAGCGCGTCCAGACGCCTGAATTCGTCCCAGTTCGCCCACTTGGGGACCAGATGAGCATTCGCAATCAGGACACGGGGAGCCTCTTCATGCGTCCGAAAAACTCCGACGGGTTTACCCGACTGCACCAGCAATGTCTCGTCATTGGCGAGCCGTTGTAGCGTTGCGATGATTTGGTGATAGCTCTCCCAATTTCGCGCCGCCTTTCCTCCTCCGCCGTATACAATCAGATTTTCCGGGTGCTCGGCAACGGCCGGATCCAGATTGTTCATGAGCATGCGCATGGCGGCTTCCTGCTGCCAGCCGCGGCACGTAAGGGTTGTGCCTGTCGGAGCGTGGATCGGTTTGTATGAGGTCGCTGTAGACATGATACCATTCCAGGAGAATTGATCTTCCGAATCTACTCTTCGCGTTTGAATATTTTCCCGTCCTTCATCACAAATTGTACATGTTCGAGAACGCGAACATCATCGAGAGGATCTCGATGATGGATTCTACTCAAATTGTGTTCGAAACGCGTCGAATTCCTTCCGCAACT
>CAYLHF010000022.1:0-44031 GCA_964383365.1 uncultured Rhodothermales bacterium
GCGCATTCCGCGCCCCCGCCTACCCTGCCACCCATTCATTTCGGAATAAATTTCCTCTCATACGGAGGACTTTTTCCGCGCTACCACTCCATCACGTCATCTTTCCCGAGCAGCTGGTCGAATCGGCGCTGGATAATTTCACTTCTCGCCGCAGTGCGTTCCGAGATCATTGCATTGAGCTTTTCCAGTTCCTTTGACATCGTCTCCATTCTCTCTTGACGTTGCTCGAGTTTCATATCGAAGATCTGACCGAGAAGATCAGTCAACTTCGATTCTATCTCTGAACGATCATCTGCCTCGGCTTTCCGAGCGCTGTGAGCCAACTCGCGGGCTTCTCGTTCCATTTTTCCCATCTTCCTGGAATGTTCAGAAAACATGGCATAGTTGCCCATCTTGCCGCTGATCTTCTCCATGCGTTCGCGCATCGGACCGGTCCACTCATTGGTGATGACCATCTCTTCGGGATCGATTGCATCATAGATCGCTCTCGATCCGTTACGCGATTTAAACACGAACTCTGAAGGGGAGTCAAAATCTGAATCCGTCATCCACGTGTTCCCCCCAGAATTTTTGAGCCTCAGGTGTCTGGAATGGACTCCGTCGTCGTCCGAAAAAAACGCAAATCCATTCGAATTCCCGTCGTCATCGCCGGAAGAAAAATAGACGCCTTTCTTCTTGTCCTTTAACTCCTTGATCATCTCACCGTCGACAAAGACTTTGCCGTCTTTCACTTCGATGCGATACATCCCGTCGTTGTCTCCTTCATGGGATGCTTTGTTCTTCTGAGCGGCGACAGTGCCGACGGTGGCTGATAGCATAAGCCCCAGTACGAGAGCAAATTGAAGAACGATCTCTCGTCTGTGATTGATTGTTATTGTGTGCATTGTCTCCCTCTTGAATCCATTAATGAATAAATAATCCGAGTCGTCCGGGGTAGTCATCGGGACCGAGTCACCGGGGGCTTTCGATCAAGTCGGTCAGTCTTTTTTCGATGATCCGTTCTTTCAGCTTGGCCCGCTTCGCCAACTGTTGTTTCAGTTCCTGGAGACGGGTCTCGAGTTGTTCAATCTCATGCTCGCGATTTTTTTGCTTGAGGACGAATATTTCTGACAGCTGATTTCTTAGTTCTTCCATCCGCTCTTTCCTTTCGCTTCTTGATGCTGCAGATTGGGCGGCAAACGCTAGTTTGTACGTTCTTAGTTCCAGATCCTGCTCGCGAAGTAATTGTCCGTAGAGCGGATAATTACTCTCCTGGAGTTCGTCCAGATAGACTTCATATTCGACCCGGGGGAGCGTCCTGACAAATCGGGCTGTGTTCTCGGCCTCGACCTTTAATGTGCGGGCGAGTTCGGCGGTGGGAGGCGACTGCTCTCCTTCAAACTTGACCATGAGATCGTCAAAAACCTGAGCTTTGTCTGAGAGCTCACCGTAGTAATCTTTCAATCGAATCCGGTAGGCATTGGTAGATCCATCCTGAAAGAAAAAATCATTTTTTTGCCGCGAGAGCATCCGAACAAACGCTCCGTTGTCCGACGGATCGGCGAAGAAAACAGTGGCATGCATCGTGGAAGGGTCTTCGGTCTCCACTCGGACGAGTCGGCCGTCGAGAAGCTGGAATACGGTTCCATTCAGATCCAGGAATTTGTCCCCGTCGAATGACATCGTGGCAGAAAGATTGGTTATGTTCAACCCTTCGGGCAGATCGTTTGCAGGGACCCTGGTCCCATCGATACTGACATGTCCGTTTCCGATCGTGACGATATGGTTTTGAGCTCGCGCGACGGTCGATACCCCGAGTAGAACTCCGGGTATCAGGAATAACAGTCTTCCGAATAATTTTGTACGCATCATTTCTCAATCTCCGGGACGATATTGACTCCGGTCCCTGTTTTCATCTCGATGAACGATTCTGAACACGCAATTCGTATCTCGGCCTGTCGATTCGGCAAAAATCGGAATCCACAACAGATGAGTACCGCTAATGACCGGATCCCACCGGTCGTACTCTCGAAGAGCTACCATCGGTTAATCCATTCAGGCTCTCCAGGGGAACGGGCTCTCCCCAGTCAAGGTCAGTATTTGGTTTCATCGTCCGGATGCGACGATAAATATCGTGCAGTTGATCGTCTTCATTCCAGGCAAGCATCGGATCTGTCGTCCGGCTGCCGCCTGAATTGACCAGACCGGGAGGAACAGGTGTTGCCCGTAGTAGCGATTCCGGCGGGGCCTTGTCGATATGCGAGTCGGCAAAGCCCTGTACCCCGGCGTCCGGTCTGATTCGACCCGAAACCAGGAGTCCGACGCCCACGGTCACCACAATGGCTGCTGCCACAGACAGCGCTGGAATCATGAGTTTTCGGAGCGGGCGGAAACGTAAAACCGCCGGTCTGTCTACGCGTCGTCCCGGGGTGATGCGCTCACCGGCAGCATGGGCAATAATTTGATCGATGACTTCAGGATCCGGTCTCGTCCGGGGCCGATGGTCCAGTCGAAATTTGACTTCACTAAGTGCGGTGTGCTCCTTTCGTAGCTGTTCATCTTGGAGTAGAGTCCTGAGTTCCGGCGTCTCTTCCCCGGAGTTATGTTCACCGTACAGATGAAGCAGAATATCTTTTTTATGTCCCATAACTTTTTCCTTATCTCGTTCCGTCATGATTCCACGCTTGAAAGATCGACTCTCGCCGATGCGGTCATCATGCGCCGCAAATTCATCAGGGCATATCTCATACGACCCAGTGCCGTGTTGATTGAGCACTCCGTGAGTTCGGCAATCTCTCTGAACGTCAGATCTCCCTCGTGACGAAGAAGAAGGACTTCCCGCTGTTCCGGCGGAAGTTGCTCGATACATGCATCCAGGAACGCGTGTCTCTCGGAGTGTAACAACAATTCGTCGCCCAGCGGTTCGTCATCTGGCAGCCGCTCCCAGAAAGACGCCTCGTCTTCTTCCGAAGAAACCGCTACATCCTGCCATTTTTTTCTTGACCGGAGATGATCCAACGCTGCGTTTCGAGCAATTCGCAGGACCCAACCCAGGAATCTCCCTTGCTGATCATACGATCCTCTCTGTTTTCGGAGGGCGGAAAGAACACGAACAAATGTTTCCTGGAAGAGGTCGTTCGCGACCTCCCGATCACGCATCATTCCGAGAAGAAAGCCGAAGACTCTCTCCTGATGACGTTCAACAAGAATTCGGAACGCACGTTCGTCTCCGGTCTCGACATAAGTCGACACCAGTGTTTCGTCCGGCCAGTCCGACCTGGACGCATGTGTCTTGATTCCAGCGTAGTTCGTCATCGAAATAATTGCAGCCCGTGCAACGCCGGGAAAACGGTCCCATGACACGAATTATTGCGTAGCCCGGGAAAAGTTCTCCCATCTCACCAGCCTACGAAGTCGAAAGGGATCGGTTACTGCTGGATCTGAAGCTGCTGGCCGATGCGAATGGTATTGCTCCTAAGACCATTCCATGCCTTGACATTACCTACAGATACGGCATAACGTGCCGCAATTTCGATGAGTGTATCGCCTCTGCGGACGGTATGAGTAACGGTTTGTCTCGATCCCGAAGGGCGAATCGTGAGTCGCTGGCCAACACGAATTCGGGATCCGGAGATCGAATTCCACTTTCTTAGTTCGGACAATGAAACGCCCTGAGAGATCGCGATTTCGCTAAGGGTATCGCCTGCCTTTACCCGGTAGGTCCGGACGAGGGGGGGCGAGGTCTCCGAGGTCTCAGTCGTCTCCGGAAAGAGAATCAACCTGTCGCCAGTCCTGATACGATTGCCGGTGAGACTATTCCACGCTTTCAACCGGGCAATAGAGACGCCATACCGGGCCGCAATTTTCCCGAGCGAGTCCCCCCGTCGGATAGTATACGTCACACGCGTACCAGACGATGTTTGTGGATTCGCTCTAGCCGGTCTCTCTGACGTCGTACTCACTTTTACCACTCTGGGGCCCGTAACCGCCTCCCGGGCCGCGATGGATCGTATGGGCCTCGACGCTCTCCGCCCGTATTGAATGATCGCATCTGAACCATCGGCAAGAAGATCTTCGATCTCAACGGCAGAATATTCCGAAAGAGGCACGACCAGACGTTGTCCAATGCGTATCCGCGTATTTCTCAGACCATTTTTCTGCATCAGACGCGAGACACTCACACCATAGACCTGTCCTATTCTACCGAGCGTATCACCACTGCGTACAATGTATTCACCCGATGGTCTTTTTGCGGCGGCGGGAAGCGCTTCGTACGCAGCCAGGAACGATTCTCGAGATCCGGCAGGTATTCTCAGATAAAATGGCCCGGTCGATGGGGGTAACGTATATCTCCTCAGATTGGGATTGAGAGCCTGTAGGATCGACTTGTCCGTGCCCGCCATCGGGGCGAGGTCGGCGAGTGAGTGCATTCCCTGGACCGGCACTACCTGATATTCGTAGATGGGCCCCGCTTTTACCGGCGGCAGATCAAAGGCGGACGGGTTCGAAGCGACGAGTGACGCGGCGATGAACATGGGAACGTAATTACGGGTCTCCCGGGGAAGATATCTATAAATGTCCCAGTATGATGGTTTCTCGACACCGGTCGACCGGGAACGTCTGATCGCGCGGGAAATACATCGGGGGCTGCAGTTGTAACCGGCCAGCGCAATCTGCCAGTCTCCGTACCGTTGAAACAAACTTTTCAGATGTCTGGCCGCTGCTCTGGTCGACTTCTCGGGGTCCATCCGTTCATCCACCCACGAATTGACATCCAGACCATATGCCTTTCCCGTCGCGGCAATGAATTGCCACATTCCGACCGCGCGAGCCCAACTCCGGGCGCGCGGATTGAGTCCTGACTCGACCATGGACAGATACTTCAATTCATCCGGGACGCCCTCCTCTGCGAATATCTTCTCGATCATGGGCAGGTACGTTTCGGCTCTGCTCAGCCAGTGATTGAGATGCTTGTCCGGATTTTTCAGCAGATACGCAATACTACTTTCAACCAGCCGATTACGGGTCATCGGGACCGTCGTAGTCATGGGCTGGAGGTCCGACTGAAGCACATCTTCAAGCAACGGATCCCGGATGTCTTCCAGAAGCGAAAACATCTCATCCCGGATCTGAAATACGTCCCCGAAAGGGGTCCACAGTTGATCAGACGACCCATTTATCCGTTCATTTTCAGCTACTATGATCCGGTAAAGATCCTGAAATCGAGCATCAGAACGGACGTTTTCGTGCCTGGCCAGGCGGACCAGATCGATCGTCGCATATTCCAGAATATCACTCGCGTCTGCGGCTGCCCCCCTCGCACGGGCCGAGAGCATATCTGCCTGATACGCGTAGATTTTCGCCAGGCGAGTAAAGAGCTCCGTTTCCGTGAGGTCTGGAAGTGGCGTAATACCGAGGTCCTGGGTGCCAGCCGGTTCGAATGGATCGGGAGGCAAAACACTCAGCCGCTGCGCGTCCATCAGATCCTGTGCCTGGAGCGCAGATATCGTTGACAGGGGCAGGGTCGAGAGGAGACACGCGAGGGCGATGAGACGACGCACAGTGAGTTGAGAGTTTGATTCGCCGGGTCGGTTCTAAAGTATCACCTTATGGACAGGGTGCTATCTCGGTAAAGGATAAGGATTTGTGCTTTTTATAACAAGGCAAAAGACGGTCTGGTCGAATCTCCGGACAAGCCTCAAAGTGGAATATTCCCGTGCTTCTTCTGCGGATTCTGCGCCACTTTGTTTCGAAGCATGGTAAATCCACTCACCAGACGGCAGCGGGTTTCATGGGGTTTTAAGATGTCATCCACATATCCATACTCGGCAGCTACATACGGATTGGCAAAGTTCTCCCGATACTCGTCGATGAATGCGTTTTCTACCTTATCAGGTTCATCGGAGGCCTCGATGGTCCGCCGATGAATAATTTCAACTGCTCCCTTGGGGCCCATTACGGCGATTTCGGCGGATGGCCACGCGAAATTAAGATCACCCCGAATATGTTTGGAGTTCATCACGTCATAGGCGCCTCCGTACGCTTTCCTTGTGATCACAGTGATCTTCGGGACGGTAGCCTCGCAAAACGCATACAGTAATTTGGCCCCGTTCCGGATGATTCCGTTCCATTCCTGATCGGTGCCGGGCATAAAACCGGGCACATCCTCAAGAACCAACAGGGGAATGTTGAATGCGTCACAAAATCTAATAAATCGGGCGCCTTTCACGGACGAATCGATGTCGAGTACACCGGCCAATACGGCGGGATTATTGGCCACAATACCCACGGAAGCGCCCTCCAGGCGGGCAAATCCGACCATAATATTTGGAGCAAATGTGGGGTGAATTTCGAAAAAACTGCCCTCATCGACGAGTGCGTCGATGACAGCAGACATCTCGTATGGTTGATTGGGATTTTCCGGAATAATCTCGTCAATCGAACCGGATGCCGTTTGGGAAGGCTCGACGGCGGCTGTTACCGTGGGTGGTTCCTCGCAATTCTGCGGCAAATAATCGACCAGATCTCGAATACCCATGAGACACTCCACCTCGCTGTTGAAAGCACGATGGGCAACGCCACTCTTGGAGGCGTGTGTCTCGGCACCCCCCAGATTTTCGAAGGAAACGTCTTCGTGGGTAACCGTCTTGACCACATTGGGACCCGTGACGAACATGTGACTGGATTCCCTGACCATGAACACAAAATCAGTGATGGCCGGGCTATAAACCGCTCCGCCCGCACATGGCCCCAGAATGGCGGAGATCTGGGGGATGACACCGGAGGCAAGGGTGTTCTTCAGAAAGATGTCTGCATACCCGCCAAGCGAGACGACACCTTCCTGGATTCTGGCTCCACCCGAATCGTTCAATCCGATGACCGGCGCTCCATTTTCGAGGGCAAGCGTCATCAGCTTCACGATTTTTGTTGCGTGGGCCATTCCCAGCGAGCCGCCGAAGACTGTGAAGTCCTGACTGAATACATAAATGAGCCGGTCGTTTATGTGCCCGTATCCGGTGACCACGCCGTCGCCCATGGGACGATTCGATTCCATAGAGAAGTCGTGGCACTGATGTCGGACGAACTGACCGATTTCGACGAATGAATCGTCGTCGAGCAGAATGTCTATTCGCTCCCTTGCGGTCAGCTTTCCACGGGCATGCTGTCGCTTGACGCGCTCTGCGCCACCACCCTCGAGAGCGTCACTCCTCTTTTTGTCCAGTTCGTCGAATCTGTCTTTCCGGACCGTTTTTTCAGATATGCTCATTCCGTCTCGTATTCAACCTGGCAATGAAGGTACAGTTACAGCATCAGTCGTGCTTGAAGCGATGCTCTACAGCGTCGGTAAAAGCGATCGCTATTTCGCTGTAAATATCCGTGCTGAAACTCAAAAAAACGTGCTCTCCTATAATTCGTGAGGCGTCTGCCCACGTCTGCGCCGAAGAAAGCGACGAGATAACCGTGTGGTAGGTATCGACCTGGCCATTAAAGAGAAGGGTCAGAAACTCCGGACTGCGGTGCCGTGCGTCACCCAGGACTCGTTCTTCGATCTGTTCGAATCGGGATTGAGTCGGCGGGCTTTCCTCCTGCCCCGATGCCGATAGCCGCGCCTTCGGAAGCATTGGTTCCGTACTTCCGGTCTCTCCCCGGTCCGGGCCGATCTCATTCTGGTCCTGATTCGTCTCGGCAAATGTTTTCCAAAGTGGAACCCGACTTCGTTCTTCCCCGGCAGTTTCCAGACGAGTGTCGGTCTCCACATCTCCCGCAAAACGTTTCCACAGAGGCACATCAACGTCTTCGGCTGGAATCTCGAGATCGATAGCTCCCTGGATTAAGGGGCCCAATGCCGTGTGGGGAATGAGAGCTCCACCACTTTCAACCTCATTTTCGACCGGGTCGTCCAGGTCGGCGCGATGCTCTTCTGCTGACCTGGAAGCGATACGAAGGAGTGCGTCAGCCAGGTCTTTCCGTCCCCGGTCGCGAAAAGAATGTACGATCCTATCCAGACCGATCCGATCCGGGTTCTGTCCTCCGAATGCATGTAATGCTAGAAGCGGGGAAAGGTGCTCTACCCAGTCCTGACCGGAATAATCGACCGTGATGGCCCGGTCCACTGCTTCGAGCGCCTTCCTGAGTTCGGAACGGTCTATCTGGTCTATCTTCTCCTTTTCGATGTAGGCGGAAACCGCGAGTATCAGATGCGAGTAATCCGTAAAATACTGCGCACGTCTGAGGGCACTGTGCGTGGCTATGGATGCGGATTCGTTCTGAAACATGAAGTCGAGAAGCGTTCCAACCGGTCGTTCTACATACCCGGAAATGTGCTCGACAGCCTGTGATATCATGGGTATCGTCTCAGCCGCCGGAATTCGCGCCGTCGAACGGACACGGTCGAGGTAGCGCCTGAATGATTTCGTGACCGCCGGTGCCGAGAGATCGAACCAGTCCGACGATACCTGTTCGAACGAGGCCTCCTCCACCGAGACGCGCCTTTCCAATACCCGCAGAATGAAAAATCGTATGTTTTCGGGAATCGCGACGTTTTCGATGATCCCCCGCTCGAGTGGTCTTTTGTCCGGGAGCAATTCCAGGACTCGTTCCAGAAGAAGCGTGTGAAATGTCGAAGCCATGTAGTGAGAGGGTCCTGAGAGCGTTTACCTGGCGCTTACATACGCCAGAATGATGACCAGGTTTTGACGGACCTGACGATGTGCGGTCCGCACCTGTTACACTTTACCGGAGTCGTGCAACATATCGTCGGTATGGTGATTCTCTGCTGCAAACGAAAGCAATCCAATCTCCTCATGAAATATGATTATGATGTCATCGTCATCGGCGGTGGCGCGGCCGGTTTGACCGCATCGGCGGTATGCGCAATGCTGGGGGCCAGGACACTTCTGGTCGAGAGGAATCGAACAGGTGGAGATTGCACCTGGACGGGATGTGTTCCGAGCAAGGCACTGATTCGTGCTGCGAAAGCAAAATACGACGTCGATTTTGCCAACCGGTTCGGGGTAGAGACCGCGCAATCACAGGTCGACTTTCCGTTCGTCATGGAGCGGGTCCGACAGATGAGGGAGAAGATCTATCTGGAGGCGGATGCGCCGGATAACCTCGCGCGCTACGGCATCGAACTGATTCCCGGCACGGCGTCATTTGCGAACGATCACGAGATAAGAGTCAATGGAGAAGAGAGCACAGATAGGTATTCGTCGCGTTACTTTATTATAGCGACAGGGTCAAAACCCTTAATTCCTAAGCTAAAAGGATTGGAAAGCCTTAATTATTTAACCAATGAATCCTTATTTGAGCTCGATTCGTTGCCGCAAAGACTGGGTATTCTGGGCGCCGGCCCGATCGGGGTCGAGATGGCACAGGCGTTTCACAGACTGGGGAGCAGGGTTACCGTTATCGAGGCGTCATCGAGAATTCTGTCAGCGGTGGATTCCGATCATGCCCGTAGAGTGGAGGAGACCCTGACCGATGAAGGAGTGTCCTTTCGGTGCGGCAATCAGGCCGCGAGTGCCCGGAGAAACGGGAGCGGCCTGAGGATGACATTTTCAGGCGATGCTCCGTTCATAGATGTCGATCAGTTGTTGGTCGCGACCGGACGCCAACCAAGAATCGATTTGCTCGGGCTCGAAAATGCAGGCGTTCGCTATGAAAATTCGGGTATTGAAATCGACAATCGGTGCCGTACGAACGTCCATCACATATTTGCCGTCGGAGATGTGACCGGACGGAGGCCGTATACTCACATGGCAGAACACATGGGGCGTATTGCAGCATCGAATGCCGTCATGCGTCTGCCCTGGAAGATCGACCTGACAAATGTCCCGTGGGTGCTCTTTACGGATCCAGAAGTCGCGAGCCTCGGCGAAACCGAGGCGCAGCTACGCGATGCTCGGCGTCTCTACGAGGTGCATGAGTTTCCTTACGACAAACTCGATAGAGCGGTGATCGATGATTCGGAAATCGGGCATGTCAAGGTATTTGCTAATCGAGGGGGTCGCATCCTCGGGGCATCTATCTACGGCCGCTCGGCAGGTGATCTGGTCAGCGAGTTATCGCTCGCGATGAAGAACAATATATCCCTCCGAAAAATCGCCGAAACGATTCATCCATATCCCACGTATGGGCAGGCCATGCGTCGAGTCTCCGACCAGTGGATCGTTCGCCGGCAGATACCCTTATTGACGCGGACGATTGCACGAATTTTTCGTCTACGGGGAAAGATTCGGACATTTGTTAAAGGCGAGATCGTGTAGTTTTCGTTTTTCGCATCCTGTTTAAGGGATCTGATTTCTGACCGATTAATCCGGCGAGAGACAGTTCGATTTTACGACTGTCCTCATGGCGGTTTGTCCTCTAAGGAAGCCTGGTCCCGTAAGACCCGGCTTCCTTTTTTTATGGGTTCAAATCGATCAGACTATTGACTCACCCGATGTTGAGAACACGACTCCGGTTGGTGTTTGCAGGATTGCTGTTCGTCCTTTCCGTGCCGGTCGTGGCGCAGGACTCGAGACCCACGGAACTCGATGTCTTTCTCGATTGCTCATTCCGGTGCGACACAGACTTCATCCGGCGGGAAATTCCTTTCGTCAACTACGTCCGGGACCGCAAAGATGCCCAGGTTCACCTCCTCGTAACGTCCGAACGAACCGGTAGTGGCGGACGCGAATACACACTTAATTTCATCGGACTGCGATCATTTGCTACGGTTGCTGATACACTACATTTCGCGTCCGGTACGACAGATACAGATGATGAAGTGCGGCGCGGGTTGACGCGCCAGATGGCACTGGGGCTGGCACAATACCTGGCCAGAACAGCGGTGGCTCCCCGACTTTTTGTGCGGCTCGACGGTACATCTTCGATGGAGCCGGAAACCAGTAATCCGGCAGACGATCCCTGGAATTCCTGGGTATTCGGGGTCAACGCAAGTGGATCGTATCGTGGCGAGGAGTCGAGTAATACGCTCAACTTTAATGGCGGAGTCAACGCGAACCGTATCACCGAGGACTGGAAGATCCGCCTGAGATTGAATGGTAGACTTCGGGAAAGCAATTTTGATGTGGGAGATCAGACCGTTACGAGTCGTACTGAAAATGGAAGTGCATGGGCGTTGGTTGTTCGAAGTTTAAATGATCATTGGTCCGCCGGGGGAAGCATCTTTACCAGTACGTCCTCACAGCGAAATCAGAAGCTCTCTACATCCATATCACCGACTCTGGAATACAATATTTTTCCATATTCACAATCAAACCGGAGAGAAATTCGATTTCAATACCAGCTTCGTCTGCAATCGGTCGAATATGACGAGCGTACCGTCTTCGATAAGACGTCTGAGAGACTCCTTCAGCAGAGTCTCGAGATGCAACTGGAGTTTCAGCAACCGTGGGGTTCGGCGGACATGCAAATAGAGGGTCGGAACTTTCTGACGGATTTTGAGGATTCGAAATTCGAGTTCTACAGCATCGAGTTGGGCGGATCCGTCGATGTTCGGCTCGTTAGAGGGCTTACAATCAATATGGGCGGTTCGGTCGAGTTCATTCACGACCAATTGTATCTACCGAAATCAGATGCATCTGATGAAGATATTCTCCTTGGTACGCGAAATCTGGCCACGTCGTATGAGTTCCGGACCAGTTTCGGAATACGGTACAGTTTCGGTTCGATCTATAACAACGTGGTAAACCCACGTTTCGGGTTCTAGGTACGTCAGAAGGTCCTCATATTCCCACGGGTCTCTGCTGCCTTTTCGGGAATTAGGCGTTCGACGTTTTTCCGTTCTGCCGCGAGGAGTATCTTGTGCTCCTCGAATAGGGATGGACCAACCAAAAAGAATTTATGGCTCGCCAGAAAAATAGATTGGGAATCGGCTTCGTCGGTAGTGGTTTTATCACTCGATTTCACATCCAGTCATGGACGGCAGTGCGGGACGCAGATATTCTCGGCATCTGGAGCCCGAATAACGACCATGCCGCTTCCGCCGCCGGACTGGCACGGACCCTCAGGCTCGGAAATGCGCGTGCCTATGCGAGCATAACGGAGATGATAGAAGATCCGGATATAGACTGTCTGTGGATCTGTGGTCCCAATCACCGGCGGGTAGAAAACATGGAGGAAATCTGTCATGCTATCCTGTCAGGAAAGGGATCGCTGAAAGGTATCGCGTGTGAGAAACCCCTGGCCCGCAATGCGGCCGAAGCGAGGCAGGTGGTCGATCTGGTTGAAAAGTCGGGCCTGCTGCATGGTTATCTGGAAGATCAATTGTTCGCTCCGTCACTCGCCCGCGGGAGAGAGATCGCCTGGAAGCGGGGCGCCGCTCTTTCCGGTCGGCCGTACCTGGCACGCGCCGCTGAGGAGCACAGCGGTCCGCATATGTCCTGGTTCTGGAACGGGGAATTGCAGGGTGGTGGTGTGCTCAACGATATGATGTGCCACAGCATCGAGGTAGCCCGGTATCTTCTGACGGAGCCCGGAGCGGAGCGCTCCAGCATCACACCCGTTAAAGTGACTGCCCAGATTGCGAGTCTTAAGTGGTCGAGACCGGAATACGCAGCAATTCTAAAACGGGATTTCGGTCCGGAGATCGACTACAGAAACAGACCGTCCGAAGACTTCGCGCGGGCGACTATTGAATATCGTGATGCAGACGGACATCCCTTGATCGCGGAAACAACAACGTCGTGGAGTTTTGTCGGCGCTGGATTGCGTCTCAGCTCTGAGTTGCTGGGTCCCGAATTCACGCTTCAGCTGAATTCCCTGACGGCCGGTGGGAAGATATTTTTTAGTCGGAGAGTAACAGGGGAAGCCGGTGAAGACCTGATCGAGAAACAGAATGCGGAGCAGGGCGAAATGCCGTTCGTGGGAAATGAGGCGGCCGAGTACGGGTACGAGGACGAGAACAGGTTCTTTGTTCGGTGTTTTCAGGATGGAATCCAACCGTGGGAAGACTTTCACGCCGGGCTGGAAGTCACCGAACTGCTGATGGCGGCCTACATGAGTGCCGAGCAGGAACGAACCATCGCGTGGAAGCCCGAAGGCCTGGAGTCGTACGTTCCACCGGTAGCGAAAGGTACCTGGAAACCCTAATCAGCCCGCAGGGCACTTAATTTCTTCTGTGCCTCTACGAATTGCACTCTCGCACGCTCGATATATGCATTCACCTCGTCTACGTAGCCGTCTGCGGAGGCTGACCAGACGCGATTCAGATAGCGCTCTCCGCCGGCGTAATGACTCATTACATCGGCGTATGCCTGTAGCCCGAAAACATGGGTGATCACTTCACGTGATTCCACGAATGAATTGAGGTCGTCGAGCAACCGTCGATCGATTTCGTGGCTCATCTCATACGTAGGAATGGACTCGCGTTGGTCGCACAGATCGGTTACGTGATCAACAATTCGGTCCAGACTCGAACGGACGGTGGCCATGTTTGAGTCCATCATTTCCTCAGAAGTGGCTTCTGCTTTACTCCCCATTCGGGCCAGTAACACACCGATGGCTCCAACAATCAACGTGATCGACATCGCTTTCCATTCTACTTCCAGAGCGTCGACAACTGAAAGATACGCGCCGCTCAGAAAGGCGATTCCGATGAGTAAATATCCTGCCCGTTTCATGCTTCTCTATGTTGAGTCCGACGCAAGGTCATCGCCGGAGATTCGATTGTCCTGATGTCATTCGTGGAAGCGGTCATGATCAACCCCAGACCTGCGACATCGCGAAACCGACGCCAACGAGTGCCTCGCCAACGATGAGTCCGGCTGCGATGGGAATACCTACTTCTTCTGAAAACCGCGCACCCTTCTGTCGGTCTACGATAATCCTGGAAAACGTCCCGAGGCTATACGTCAGCACGATGTTGAACGGCAGGTAGAACCCGAGTCCGACGAGAATTCCGAGACCACCGATGCCGCTTGCGCTCAATATGGCCCCCAGACCGGCTCCGGCGGCATATTTCTCAATCGGCACGTTACCCCCTAGGATTCCCTTGATCACACTGGCAAGTGCCTGGCCCTGGGGTGCGGGCAGTTTTTCCGAGCCGAGTCCAGAGGCCTCGTGCAGGACAACGATGAGCGCCATGACCAAAATCGGTCCCAGCCAACTCCCGAGAAACTGACCAATTTGTTGCTTTCTCGGTGAGGCGCCGACCAGATATCCTGTCTTCAGGTCCAACATGAGGTCCGTGGCCTGTGCCATGGCGACACACGCGGCCGCTCCGACCATCACGGATGCGATGATGGCCGCCCGATCGCCGAGTCCGCTTGCAATAAAAATAAGAATGGTGATCGCGATGAGTGTCATGCCGCTCAGCGGGGACCAGTTGGTCCGTCCGATACATTCAGACAGGATGACTCCCGCCATCCAGATCCAGACGGTTCCGAGTACGGCCATGGCGAGGCCCCTGCCGATGCCCATTTCCTGTGTTGACATCGTGGCGATTACAAACAGAACGACTGCGGCGCCGCCGATCGCTATGTAGAGCAGTTTGATTGGCATTTCGTCTTTAGAGAGCGCAGTTTGCATTCGAGCCGCGTCCTGCATCGATCGGACGGCGCCGAGGATCAATGGCAGAGACAGGGCGATGCCGGCGATAGCACCTCCGATCAGCATACCGATTCCCACCGGACGAAACAGCGTGAGCCTCAGTTGATTCGGGTCTGTAGTCGGGAGGATTCCCTGGGCCGACAGAATGGGGGCCAGAATCCAGTAACAGACGTAACCTCCGATAATGAAGAAAAAACCTCCCCTGCCGGCAATAAACCCGACGCCAAGGGTCAGCATGGACAGGTACCAGATACCGTTCATGTACTGAGGAAGACCGATAATCGAACCGAGGTCCCAGTTACCGACACCGGTCATATTGGAGATGACATGGACAATGCCACTGACAACGATGCCACCGATCATCAGGGCCGCCTTCCGCATACCGGCACCCGGAGATTTCAGAATCGTGGCGACAGCTATTCCGCCGGGAAATGCGAGTCGCTCGAAATCGATCATCTGTTTCCGGAGCGGGATGATGAATGCGATACCGAGAATGGCTCCCGCTATACACCCGAATACCATGAGGGTATAGCTGAAGTCAGTCTCACCGAGGATGAAAAGTGCCGGGACCGAAAACATCATTCCGGCTGAGGCACCGTTGACTCCGGAGGCAATAGTCTGGTTTATGTTGTTCTCGACGATGCTGTTGCGGCGCATCATCCCCCGCAGAATTCCAAATCCCAGGATGGCAGCGAGTTCGGATCCTTCTATCGAAAACCCGAGAATGAGGCTGGCGTATCCAATGCTGATAGCAATGATGGACCCAAGCAGATATCCGACGAGAATAGCAGGAAGAGTCAATTCGGGGTAAGGTCCATACCGGAGCGTCCGTCCCGATGAGTCTGTTGAAGTCAATGTGCCACGGTGTTAAGTTGCGGTGTAGCGACGATCTGACGGCTGGTGGAGAGTATAGCGAATAAGCGTCAATAGAAGCCAGTCAGGTACGCGGTCGATCCGTCCGTTCTAATCACATTAAGATACAGGTGCTCGATCCGAGCGTCCCGGCAGATCAGATCCCGTACGCGTGCTGAACGGTGACCGAGGACTATTCAGGTCGCAGAGCTACCTTCGATTCAAACAGGATATTTTCTCATCTTCAGGTCGGTGTCATGAAAAAGATAGTTACTCCTATTCTTCTTCTCGTTCTCTTGGTCCATCAGGCTTCCGGACAGGGTCTGGACCAAAGACTGACAGACGGAATGAAGTACCGTCTGGTCGGACCGTATCGAGGTGGCCGGTCTGCAGCAGTTACCGGTGTCCGGGGGCAACGCCAGGAATTCTATATGGGCTCTACAGGAGGTGGAGTCTGGAAGACGGTCGATGGAGGACAGTCCTGGAAGAGCGTCTCCGATGATTTCTTTGGCGGATCGATCGGGTCGGTAGCCGTGAGTGAGTGGGACCCCAACGTGGTATATGTTGGAGGGGGAGAGGTCACTCTCAGAGGTAATGTGTCGCACGGCTCCGGCATGTGGAAATCCGACGACGCGGGGAAGACGTGGCAGTCGGTCGGTCTGAAAGACTCTCGCCATATTCCACGTATTCGTATCCACCCGAAGAATCCCGACCTTGTTTATGCGGCCGTTCTGGGCCATCTTTTCGGTCCCAACCAGGAGCGCGGGGTCTATCGGTCGGGAGACGGGGGTAAGACGTGGGAGAACATTCTCTTCGTCAGTAATGAAGCAGGAGCGGTGGATCTGGCCATGGATCCAACCAACCCCAGAGTGCTGTTTGCTTCATTCTGGAATGTGGACAGAACACCGTACAGTCTGAACAGTGGAGGTCCGGGATCCGGCCTCTGGAAGACGACAGACGGAGGTGACCACTGGACAGAATTGACGGGCCAGGATAACGGTTTACCCGGCGGTACCCTCGGAATCATAGGAGTCACCATTTCACCGGTGAACCCGGATAGGATCTGGGCCATTATAGAGGCTGAAAAAGGAGGCGTTTATCGCTCCGAAGACGGTGGCGAGCATTGGAACAGGATCAACGATGAACGGAAATTGAGGCAACGCGCCTGGTATTACTCCCGAATTTACGCCGACACCCAGAATGAGGATATCGTATACGTCCTGAACGTCAGTTTCTGGCGGTCAAAGGACGGGGGGAAGACCTATGATAGGATATCGACACCTCACGGGGATCATCACGATTTCTGGATTGATCCCGATGACGCCAGCCGGGTTATCGTTGGAGATGATGGAGGCGCACAGGTCTCCTTCGACGCCGGCGGAAGTTTTACGCCGTACGACAATCAACCTACCGCACAGTTCTACCGGGTGACCACCGACAACCATTTTCCGTACCGTATCTACGGTGGACAACAGGATAATTCAACGGTACGAATTGATCACACGGCCCGGTCGAAAAATGCGAGGAATTGGGAATCCACGGCAGGTGGCGAGAGCGCCTGGATTGCCCCTCATCCGGAGAATCCTGACATCGTGTATGGTGGATCCTATGATGGCTATTTGATGCGGATGAATCACGCGACCGGTGAGCGACGAAACGTAAACCCGTGGCCGGACAATCCGATGGGGCACGGCGCCGAGGATTACACATACCGGTTCCAGTGGAACTTCCCCATCAGGATTTCCCGACACGATCCCGGCGTGGTCTTCACCGGTGCCAACGTCCTGTTCAAGACCTCCAATGAAGGACAGACGTGGGAGCCGATTTCTCCCGATTTGACTCGAAACGATCCGTCGACGCTGAAGTCTTCGGGGGGCCTGATTACGCAGGATAACACCAGCGTAGAGTACTATGGGACCATTTTTACATTCGCAGAAGGCTCAGAACCTGGCGTTATCTGGACAGGCTCAGACGATGGGCTTATTCATCTGACGCGCGATGGGGGAGCGCATTGGAGTGACGTAACACCGGATGGAAAAATTATGCCCGAATGGATGCAGGTGAACGATATGGTTGTTCATCCAGGTGAACCGGGCGGACTATACGTAGCGGGAACCCGCTATAAATCTGATGACTTCGCCCCGTATCTGTATCGTACCACCGATTACGGACAACACTGGGAGAAGATCACTGACGGGATTGATGCCCACCATTTTACGCGGACCATCGAGCCGGATCCGGTCAGGGAGGGATTGTTGTATGCGGGGACGGAAAACGGGATGTATATCTCGTTCGACGACGGCGAAAACTGGCAATCATTTCAGCAGAATCTTCCGATCGTCCCGATCACCGATCTGGAAGTCAAGGACAATGATCTCGTAGTCGCGACGCAGGGTAGAGCATTCTGGATACTCGAAGACCTGAGTCCCCTTCGTACGGAAACGAGGACGGACATCGGTAACGAAGTCGTCCTCTATGCGATGGCTCCATCATACCGTGGAGGACGCTCTTCCGGTGTCCGAATCAGGTATTTTTTGGGATCGGATCCGGACAGTAGCCGGGCAACGCTACGGATTCTGGACGCGGATGGAGCAATCATCAAGTCGTACACAGCTCAGGAAAAACTCCCTCTGAAGTCCGGTCTTAATTTATTTACATGGAATATGCGCTATCCGGACGCGGAAGATTTCGAGGGTAGAATCACCTGGGCTGGTGGCATTACCGGTCCTCGTGCTGTGCCGGGGACGTACGCGGCTCGCCTGATCACCGGTGAAGATTCCGTGTCGGTAGCATTTGAAATTCTTCAGGATCCCAGGTCCACGTCCAGCGCAGCAGACATGCAGGAACAGTTTGATTTTTTGATCGGTGTCCGGGATAAACTCGGCGACGTACATATGGCTATCAAACGGATTCGATCCATTAGAAAGGCTGTCAACGGAGTGACGGCGAGAATTCCTGTTGACCACCCACTGGCCGACTCGATTCGCTCGGCCACGAAACCGATTCTGGACGATATCAAAGAAATTGAAGAGGCTCTGTACCAGACGAAGAACCGGTCAGGACAGGATCCACTTAATTTTCCGATTCGTCTCAACGACAAGTTGGCCGGTGTAGCCTCGAACGCGTCATCGGGAGATTATCGTCCGACGGACCAGGCGTATGCTGTTCGAGACCTCCTGATCGAACAGATCGATGGCTGGCTGGAACGATTATCCAGGGTCGAATCTGAAGCCATTCCTTCGTTCAACGATCTCGTCGCTAATGCCCAGATTCCTGCCGTGTCTTTAAAAAAATGAGCGCCAGGCAGTGTCGGTGAGGTCGAAATACGTGGTATTACGCATATAATCGAGATCGTGGATGGCGATATAGAGGATAGCTATTAATCATATTAACTCCGATTTAATGCCTTCCTCTGCGACTGAACATCAATTCAGCCGTGCGAGTAGACCCGATCGACGGCAGGAAAGAACGAGCCAAGTAGAAGCAAGCGCCTACCATGAGGCCGGGCGCCTCATATTTTGTCTGTATTTCGGTATTCCGGTTGAATCCATCGTGTTTTCCGGGAATTCCCCGCGTGTCAAGATTCGATTTGATTCTTCTAACACGGATCAACAGGTCGCAGCGCATTATTATCAGGTAGTGCTTTCCGGCGAACTGGCCGTCAAGCGCTTTCTCAAAGTGGAGACGCTGGATCACATTAGAGATCAGGCCGACCTGACGAGGCTATTCGCCCGATACAATCCCGCACGGTCCGGCGATGCCGAGGCGTTTCACGATGAGATGGCTGCCTGCCGGAGGAGAGTGATCATTCACATGGCGGATCCGAAAATGGCCTCGGCGATCAGGTTTGCAGCCAGTTATATCCAGGGAGAACAGTCCACGGTGTCGGGTCGAAGACTGGATGCGCTACTTCGGGTGGTCTTCCGGATGATGACCGTCAAGTAGCGTGAACCGGGTCTATCCGGGTTTGAACCCGCCGAAATGTACTCCCGTCTATTCTGGAAAGGCGCGGTCGGTGTCTTCCAAAGGATCTCCAGGTGAACTCCTTAGTGCACATGCCCTGCCCTCTGAACAGTCTGCCGGGCGCGGAACGCGACCGTACGCACCATTCTTCCTGGCCGTTCGGCAGCTATTATTACCCGTTGAGTGATTCTTCGCAGATTCGTCTACGTGTCAGGTACGGGCCTTGTGTCTGATTTAAGGCCATGTGGTCAGATTCCTTCAATCGATTCTGATCATCCATTACGTAATCAGACTATGCGGGGAAGTACCATGGGTAGCAACGGGAACAGGCAGAGGGTATCGATGATCGTTGCGGTCGGGTTGGGGCTGGCGGGACTCGGAATATCAGGCTGCTCAAGTACGGAAAACGGATTGGCGTCAAACGTCCGGAAAACGGACATCGCATGGCTCACCACGGAACTCCAGAACGACGGGGTATTCGTTCGAGAACGAGGGAACGCTGGGCGTTTTATTCCTTCCACTACGAGTAGTCGCCTGGTCCTGGATGGACAGGAAATCCTGGATGTCTATGAGTTCAGCGAATACGCGTATGCGGCGGATCAGGCGTATCAGTTTGCGGAGCAAAACCCGGGGTCCGACGTGTATCTGAAGCAGGCGATCGTTGTAGTCCGGTATTCGCGTCGGGATACCGGATTGAGTCAGACGCTGAATTCATTACTGGGCCGAACGCTCTGACGCGGATCAGTTGATTAGAGCTCGCCGTGGCTGCTATTTTCCCAGTGCTCGCGGGAACAGGATGTTGTTCTCCAGGTGAATATGTTCATGGAGCGCCTGCTCCAACTCATCGAGTCCTACCCACAGCGCCCGCCATGTATTACAGGCATAATCAGGTACGGTGTATCCGTCGGTCAACTCGTTGATCTGGCGAAGGGCATTTCCGGCTGAGTCATGTTCGTGTTCCATCACACTGATTGGAGCACCCGCATTCGGTCCCTGTCCACCGACAATCATGGGAAAAAGAATCTGTTCTTCTTTCATCATGTGTGCGTCCAGTTCAGTCTTCATCCCGAGGTATACGTCAAGGAGCCGGTCGAATTTCTCCTGGTCTACGTGACCGTGCACCCGCCGGACTTTACGAAGCATGCTCTCGAGCCTGGGTAGTTCTTCTTTCAAACTCTCATGATAGGTAGATACGATATGATCGATCAGATCCGAGAGAGGGGCTTCCGACCAGCCCTCCACGGGAGCGCCGGCATGTTCGGTTTCCGTCCTGATCTCCTCGATAACGGTATCTACGGCGATCCCTTTCCTCTCGCATATCTCAGATAGAGGCTTGCCCCCACCGCAACAGAAATCGATGCCATGGCGGTGAAATACTCGCGTTGCGAGAGGGGCTTCTGCGGCAACTTCGCCGACGAGACTTTCCGGGCTGATCGTCATTTTTTATACCTGGTATGAACAATTCCTGGTTTCGTGGAGCATACGGGCACCGTTCTAGCGCCCGGTCATGGTGGCACAATACGCTTCGCGCCAGGAAGTTTCCGGACTTATAAGTCTTTAATAGAAATCAGCAGTCTTTTCAACTCTCCTTCTAATTTTTCTATCGCCGCTCTTGCCTGATCCGTAGGGGCGGTATCGGCAGAATCGACCACGTTCATGAGATACAGAAATTTGGACTGAAGGCCTGCAAGCGTCTCTCTCCCCGGGGCGGCCTCGTAGATGGCCGAATAGGCGATGTCTGGATTCCGCGGCTTGCCCGATCCTGAAATCGCCTGTGCCCGGCGAATTCTCGCGTCATCTGCTGTCCAGTTCTTCTCTGCGATGAGTACCGCTATCTGTTTTCGCCCGATTAACGCCCGGTGATAGCCAACGTAGCATCTCATGGCTGTCTCGAACTGATCCTCGATGACATCTCCACCCGCTTCAACACGCGGGTCCATATCAATCGTGAGGGGCTGTGTCGACACGCTGCCATCGACCGTCATCCGGATCGTATAGTCGCCGGGGAGGACCCAGGGGCCTCGGGGCTCGGCCGGCGTCCGGTGAACGACAGCAGCTATCGGATACGAGCGTTCCGCTTCCGGAGGCGGAGCATATCGCAAGTCCCAAACATATCGCTGGTGACCCGCTTCGAGACCCGGCTCCTGCGCTGGACGAATCCAGTAGGTCGGGTGCGCCAGCAACGTGGTATCCGGTGACTCCACGCGCTGATTGCCGTCGATCCGCCGGACGAGTTCTCCTCTGCCGTCGACGATGTCAATCGTTAATTTTCGGGCCGGAACGGGTAGATAGTAGTCGATGATGGCACCATCTGGTGGATTCTCGCCGCCGGGTTCCTCCGGCGGAAGCGGCGTATCGGAAAACATATTGTCGCGCACACGAGTAGCGCGCTGTGGTGCAAAGAGAACCGCGCGTTCGGCATCGAGGGCTGCGGCGATTTGCCTGAGAGGAGAAACGTTGTCCAGAATCCAGATCGATCGACCATGCGTGCCGACCACGATATCGTCGTCGTGAACGACGAGATCCCGCATCGAGGAGGCCGGTAGATTGAGCGTGAGTGCCTGCCAGTGATCACCGTTGTCGATGGAGAAATAAACCGATCGTTCGGTTCCTGCATACAGGAGACCCGGCTGTATCGGGTCTTCCCGAACTACATTTACCGGTCCGTTTTCGGGCAGTCCGGTGACGATTTCCGTCCATGTTTTTCCCCCGTCCAGGGTTCGCTGAATATGCGGCCGCATGTCGTCGCGGCGAATGGCATTGATGGCTACAAACGCCGTCAATACGTCGAAATGTCCGGCATCAATCTGGGATATCTTGTCCCATGCCCGTAAAGTCGGGGGCGTTATATCGGTCCACGTTTCTCCGCTGTCCGAGGTGCGATGAACCAACCCGTCATCGGTTCCTGCCCAGATGACGGCCTCGTCGAGTCCTGACAATCCGAGGGCATAAATCACTCCCCGACGTGCCATATTATTCATCTCGGGTGTCCGAAAGGAGCCGATACTGTGAGGCACGTCAGGTCTGGGATTGGATAGATCGGGGCTGATGATTTTCCAGGACTGCCCACCGGTGGTCGTCCTGAACAGAACATTCGTTGCGAAGTAGAGAGCACCCGGATTAGCCGGCGAAAACAAGAGAGGCATGGTCCGGATGATCCGGTATTTTCCCGATCGCAGCGCCTCGGGGGCCACACTCTGGGACTGCCCGGTTTTCTTGTTGAATTTAACCACGCGGCCACCGTAGACGATGTCGGGGTCCTGAGGATCGGGCGCAACATATGCATACTCTTCCGCCCCCACGCCCCGGAATTCCCGAAAGGTGATCTGGCCTCCGTCACCGCGGCTGCTGATCATGATCGCTCCGCTCTCCTGCTGGCCGCCGTAGACGTTGTACGGATACGCGTTATCCGTCGAGACATGATATAACTGGGATGTCGGCTGATTGTACCACGAACTCCAGGTTCTCCCACCATTCACCGTGATGGTTGCTCCCTGGTCTGCCGCGAAAAGCATGATTTCGGGGTGTTTCGGGTTGATCCAGATGCGATGATAGTCGTCCCCCCCCGGAGCCCCCTTGAGAGACGTCCACGTCTTTCCTCCATCAGAAGAGCGGTAGGAAGCGACATTGCCCACATAAAGCAGGTCGGGATCGTTCGGATGGATGCGGATCTCTCCGAAATCATTTCCTCTGCCGTACGTGCGCCGATCCTGACTGACGAGCGTCCAGTGTTCGCCGGCGTCATTTGAACGGTAGACTCCTGCTCCTTCCCGCGCCGTAACCACAGAAAAGAGAATCGAGGGATCGGATGCCGATATATCAAATCCAATTCTGCCCAGGCCGTCCTCGGCTGTCGGTAGACCCTCGGTGAGACGTTTCCAGTTTCGGCCTCCGTCAACGGACTTGAACAGGCCACTCCCCGCGCCCGACCAGGCCGCGTTCTCCCAGGGACCTTCCCTGTGGGACCACATATCTGCATAGATGATCTCCGAATCCGACGGATCGAGCATGACCTGGAAGGCCCCCGTATTCTCATCCAGAAATAGTTGCCGTTCCCAGGTTGTGCCTCCGTCGACTGTCTTGTATACGCCTCGCATCTCATTGGGCCCATACGGATGACCCAGTACGCCCGCGTAGACGATATCGGGATTCTCCGGGTGGACGGCGATGGATGCAATCTGCTGGGCGTCTTCGAGACCGACGAACGACCACTTCTTGCCGCCGTCTACCGACTTGAACATGCCGTCACCCACGGCCAGATCGGGACGATGAAGTCCCTCGCCCGTACCGACGTAAATGACGTTCGGATCGGAAGCAGCCACGGCCAGATCTCCTACGGAACCCGTCGGTTGACCGTCAAAAACAGGATTCCACGTCCTGCCAAAATCATCGGTCTTCCAGACACCCCCATTATTTACGCCGACAAAAAACACATTCGGCTGGTCGGGTATGCCGGCCACACCCACGGTTCGGCCGGCCCGGAACGGTCCTATCATCCGCCACCTCAGTGCCTGATACCGATCGGGCGGTACACTCTGACCGGACGTATCCGTGACCACGGAAGCAATAGCGAGGAGTAGAACTACAAAACGTTTCATGAGCAACGGTATTTCAAACTGATTCCAAAAGCGACATCCGGGTCCGGTCCCCGCGGCCAGCGTGCCCAGCTGTTATTAGTCCGGTAGCGGCGGCCAGCGTGTCCAGCTGGTAATGGTCCGGTCGCCGCGGTCAGCGTGCCCAGCTGTTATTGGTCCGGTCGCCATCCGGGTACCGGTGGCGCGGGTCAATTTCTATCGAGGTGACCTGTCGGCTCTCGGACAGACGATACGTAAAGTGAGGACCCTGATTCCACATTTCGACCGGAAGTCGTATGGTCTCGGAGGATCCATCGACATACGTGACCAGAAGCTCAACCGGCATCACCATGTCGCCAAGGTTGCCCAGAATAACACGGGTTTCCTCACCGTCCGCCCCCTCAAATGATTCTATCGCCTGATCCAGCCTCGCAGCGGTCATTACCCATCCTCTCCAGAACCAGTCCAGATCCATCCCGGATGCGTCCTTCATGAATCGGAAAAAATCAGACGGAGTGGGATGTTTGTATGCCCACGTGGAGATGTACTCCCTGAATGCCCGGTCGAACCGCTCTACACCCAGGATTTCGTGCCGCAGAAGCTGCATCATCAGCGCCGGTTTCTGGTAGGCTGTCCAAAAGAGATTCTTCTGCTCCGCGGGGCGTGTGATGAGTGGTTGCTCTTCCCCTGCGATCGCATTCTCAGCGTAGAGCGCCAGTGGATTCCATTCTATTGTCTCTCCGTACTCCGTCCCTTCGAAGTATTGTGCTGCCTCGGCGAGGTCGATGAACGTGTTAAAACCTTCGTCCATCCATGGATAGAATCGTTCGTTGGATCCGACAACCATCGGAAACCACTCGTGACCGAATTCATGCATGAGTACCCACTGCAGATCTTCACGGGAGGGACTGTCCGGGACGAAGGTGAGCATCGGATATTCCATTCCCTCAATGGGTCCCTCGACGGTCGTGGCATGGGAGTACGGGTACTGAAACCATTGCTCGCTGAAATATTTGATGGTAGACCGGGCCATGTGGATGGCCTCTTCCCACCGTGTCGCCTCCCCCCGGTACAGCGTCTCGATCCGGATGCCTGACCAGTACACGGCGTCCCATCGCAGGGACGTCCCTGCCGCGAAGGCAAAGTCCCGCACATTATCTGCCGTGAAATGCCAGCTGAGATTACCGTCTGTCGTGGGCCGGGTTTTTCGGGCCGATCCCACCTCGTCTTCGCCGATGATAGCCACTACGTCGCTGCTCGACGCCGCTTTTTCGAGCCGGTCGATCTGCGTGGGAGTCAACACGTCGTGAGGGTTCGTCAACTCTCCCGTCGCTGCTACGATATAGGTTGACGGGAGAGTGATGGAGACATCGTAACTGCCGTATTCGAGGTAAAACTCGCCCGCGCCGATATACGGTTCATGATTCCATCCCCGAACGTCGTCATAGACAGCCATCCGCGGAAACCATTGGGCGATTTCATACAACGGACCGTCTCGACCCATTCGGGCCATCCCGTACGCCGGTATATGGAACGTCCACGCCATTGAAAAATCGATCGATTCACCCGGATCCAGCGGGGTTGGAAGATCGATGCGCATCGTCGCGCCGTAAATGGTATGATTCAGGGCCACTCCTGAGGTTGCCAACGCATCGATGGATATTCCTCCATCGAATCCCTGACACGAAAAATCAAATACCGAGTCGAGGAAAATCAGCGGGGGCTGCCGAAGCTGGTTCGTAATACTCGACGGACTGCATGCGTTCTGGTCCAGATGCATCCACAGGTAGGTAAGCGTGTCGGGGGAGTGGTTCTCGTAATGCACCGTGCCTGACCCGTGGAGCACCTGACTGGTCGTATTGATGTCTGCTCGAAGACGGTAGTCTACGCTCTGCTGCCAGTACGCGTGTCCCGGCCTGCCGGAACCCGTTCGGTAAGCGTTCGGGGCAGGCAGGTCCAGAGACCGGTACGGTGATCGATTCTCGTAATTACTTGATTGCGCGAACACCGTGGTTGCCAGTGAAACCGTCAGGACGAGCACTGGCAATCGGAACGCAAAAATTTTCATGGGCTGAATGTTGCTTTTAGATCGGTCAGGAGAGCCCGGTAAATGGGATCACAGAAATCGGCCACCCCTCCGTTGCTCTTCTCCCAGTCCGATGACCAGGTCACGAAGGTCGTGTCGTCGTCTGTGTTTCGGTATAGCTTCACCGTACCGACATATTTTTCGACGACTCCACCCTCGAAAGGACCCGGACCCGAATCGATCGAATATCGCATGCAGTGCGAGGCGTGATCGATCGAAAGCAGTGTTTCGTGAAAGGCTCCATTGAGCACTCGGGCAGCACCGATCTCTGTGCCCCGTTGGTCCCCCGAGGGCTCAACGCTCTCGACAACATTGGGAAAGTTCGACAGATCATGAAAATCGACGAACGATTCCCAGACGCGGTCGATAGATGCGGGAATCAGAATGGAATTGTAACAGCCCATGGCAATAAAGAGTCAGATTGAGAGTGGTTATCGGGACCGGGAAGATAGTCTATTTCTGAAAAAAACGTATGTTGGATGAAGAACAAAAGGATGCTCAGTTTTCATTCGCCGTCCCATGCTACTTGACATCGCCCACATCGGAAATCCCGTCCTGAGAAAAGTCGCTCCGGATATGTCCCGAGAAGAGTTGATTCGGGTCGAAATGCAGTCGTTCATAGACGACCTGATTGAAACCAAGCGCCATGCCAACGGGGCTGGCATCGCGGCTCCGCAGGTATCGAGGTTACTACGGATTTTTGTTGTTGAAGTAGAGAACAATCCCCGATACCCGTATAAACCGAACGTCCCTCTCGACGTACTCATTAACCCTGAGATTACATTCCTGACCGATGTTCGATTTGACAATTACGAGGGATGCCTGTCCATTCCGGATCTGAGGGGAATCGTCTCCAGATGTCCGGAGATTGAAGTAAAGAGCCTGGATCGAACCGGGCAAATCGTCAAAAAAATCGTACGAGGAATCACGGCCGGAACCTACCAGCATGAACTGGACCATCTGAATGGAATTCTGTTTCCGGATCGAGTAAAGGACACCCGGTCGTTCTGTACCTGGGAAGAATTCAGCGAGCGCTACGAGGACGACGTCCGGAAAACGGTGGGAGAAGTCGTCGCACGCTACGGAAGCTAGCGGGTCCGGTCGCGTCGGAGCTGTCGGGAAGCGATTCGTACCGAGACGCATGTCAGGCGGCAGAAGCCGCACATCTGGCACGATCCAGACTCAATATCTATCTTCGGGTGTCACCAGAATCTTTCAACCCACAGGAAAAGATGCAAAACTACAAGAGCCACCGTCGATTCGTACCCGTCTATCACTACTATCTCACGCTGCTTATTCTTGCCACCCTCATAGGCTCGGTCATCAATCTCTTCAAATCAGTTGACGCGGGTACCGGCGTCTACAGCGCGTCGCTGATTCTGGCAATCGTTGTTGCTCTTATGCCGATCTTCTTCTTCATGCGCGTATTTGCGTTAAGGGCGCAGGATCGAGCCATCGTGGCGGAAGAAAATCTGAGAAACTTTGCCCGAAACGGATCTCTGTTGGACAGCCGATTGACTGTGCGTCAGATCATCGGACTCCGATTTGCCTCCGACGGCGAGTACGACGCGCTCGCGGCACGTGCTGCGGACGAAGGACTCTCGGAGGACGACATCAAAAAGGCCGTTCAGAACTGGCGCTCAGACGATTACCGGGCCTGAGCGTCGAGTGAGAGGCGATAGAACAGGATCGCAGCCCGAGCTGTCTGCATAGGTAGTGTGTTCAAATCGGCTTCTTCTTTGACTGTGTGGCCGCCTTTCCCCATTAACCCCAGTCCATCGAGAGCCATTTCGACGCGACCGGCCGTGTACGATATATCTGCCGCACCGGCCTCTCCCGGGTTCACAGCGGTAACGGGTCCGTAGCCCAGATCCCTGCTGGTCTTATCCAGCATGGCAAGGAGTCTCCTGTTTCCTTCTGTAGGACTCAGCGGTGGAGAACTGTCTCTGAACTCGATAGTGGCTTGGCCACCGGGCAGATGGCTGGACACGACGGCACGCATGCGGGCCTTCGCCGACTCGCGCTGCTCGATGGAAATCGTTCTGAGGTCGCCCGTTACACTCGCGTGTTCTGCAATTACATTCGATTTTCCGAACGCCGTACCACGGGAGTGCTGAGCGTCGACCGTTATCTGGGTTCCACCGACGATGGAACCCGGATTGAACGTCAGATACTCCTCACCTGACATTTCCGTGTAAAACCCGTTCAGTATTCTGGCGGTCTCGAATATGGCACCGGCACCGATATTCTCACTGAAAATCACCGATGAATGGGCTGGTCGGGCGTGCACGGTCAAGGTCCAGTTGGTAAAGCCCCTCCGCGCAATCACGGCAGTCCTAAAACTGTCATCACCGTCCTCGAAGGCAATGGCAATATCGGCCTCGTCCGCGGCGTCCATCAGAGCCGCCCTGGACAGATCGAGGGGCTTGCCGGTCGACTCTTCATCGCCCAGAAACGCTACGGTAATACTCAGCCGGTCGAGCAGCCCCGCCATCTTCAGGGCACGGATGGCGGCTATGATGATTACATCGCCGCCCTTCATATCCGTTGTTCCAGGCCCGGAGGCTGTAGAGTCGCTCGTCAACAGGTACTTCTGAAATGGACTGTCGGCCTCGAACACGGTGTCGAGGTGTCCGATCAGTAACAGATGAGGACCCGTGCCTCTTCGTCTGGCGAATAAGTGACCGGATCGGGAGAATCCATCTCCCGGAACCCATTCCGTTATAAACCCGAGGTCGCCGAACTCTGCGTCGAATATGTCTGCGACTGCGCGGACCCCCTCGTAGTTCATGGTACCACTGTTGATATTCACCGTCTTCTCCAGCAATGCCAGTGACTGATCGTTGATTTCGTGGACGATCCGAACAATATTCTGCTCTGTCTCTGAGAGCGAATCCTGGCCCCGGGCAGTCCATGACGGCAGAAAAACCACGAGGACAAAGAGCAGGTACGACAGACGTCTCATAGTGAATAAAGAGTTTGTAACGGGTGAGCAGGTTGACGAAGACGGATCGTGCCATCTGATTCGAGATGAAATCGACGACAACAAAGGTAGCAGGGGCGGTCCTGATCCACAAAAATCAAAAAACGAATTTGCTACATTGAAAGAAGGACCTGTGGAGTGGAACCGGTAACGGACATTGGCAGGGAATCTTGCACCAGCAGTTGAAGACCCAGGAAAGGATGCATAATGTATTCGTGGTCTCGGATGGAACGGGAGGGACGGCAGAGCAAATGCTTCGCGCGTCGCTGGCCCAGTTCGCCGGCACACCGGTAAATATTATTCGTCGACCGGAGATCAGAACGCCCTCTCAGGTGGCTGGTCTGTTCGACGAGGTAGTGGCAAAAAGTGGTTTCATCGTTCACACCGTCGTCTCCGATGATCTCAGGAGGACCATCCGGCGTCAGGGACGACTGCATGACGTGGAGACCATCGACCTGTTTGGTCCGCTGCTGGCAAGACTGGCGGTACAATTCTCCGATTCACCGTCGGAGCGCCCCGGACTCTTCCGAGAGTTGAACAAAGAGTACTTTCAGCGAATTGAGGCGATGGAATTCGCTTTCCGACACGATGACGGTCTTCGTGCCCATCAGTTGGACAAGGCCGAAATCATATTGATCGGCGTTTCCCGAACGTTCAAGACACCGTTGAGTATTTATCTCGCGTTGAAAGGCTGGCTCGTAGGCAACATCCCCATTATCCTGGACCTGCCTGTTCCTCCGATTCTCAGCCGACTCCCGGGGGACCGGGTCGTCTGCCTGATGACCGATGCGCGCCATTTGTCAGCCCTTCGGAGAGTGCGCGACGATCATCTGGGTGGGTCTACGGGGAAGTATGCCGATCCGGACTATATCCGCCAGGAACTGGCATACGCAGGAAAGATTTATACCCGGATTCCAGGACGCCATATGGTCACGGTGACGAACAAATCGATAGAAGAGATCGCATCCGAGATTCTGGCGGGGCTCAGAGAGAGGGAGGTTGTCCCGACCCGTTGAATGAAAATGCCGGCCGTAGCGGCAGAACGAAGCCAGGAAACTTAACCGTCTGAATAGACGCCAGCAGAACGCATGATAATCCAGCCAGACCGCTTCGAGCGGCGACCCACACCGGACGAGTATTTCGAATATTACGAGACCTATACATCTCGCGTGCCCGACGGATCGGTAATCGATCATCTCGATCGGCAGCGAGCCGATACAATGGATCTGTTGAGGCGCATTCCTCCTGACCGCGAGTCATTCTCGTACGGCCCCGGTAAATGGACGACCAAAGAGGTGATCGGACACGTCATCGATACGGAATGGATCATGGCTGGCCGCGCGCTATGGATAGCGCGCGGCCAGGCCGACCCGTTACCCGGGATGGACCAGGATGAATTTGTTGCCCAGGCTGACTTCTCCGGACAGTCAATGCGGGATCTGATCACACACTATTCCTCCGTCAGGCAGGCGACGCTGGCACTTTTCCGGACTTTTGACCGGCAAACGCTCGACAGGCGTGGAGTTGCATCCGGTCACACATTTTCAGTTCGGGCACTGATTCACATCATCGTCGGGCACGAACTGCACCACGTGGGTATAATCCGCGAACGATATCTCCCGGACTGAGCCGGGTACGATCAGGTTGTGACGCCTTCCATCGGCAGATAGGCCAGACAGGCGAGGCTGGCTCCCTGCGGGTCCAGAAATATCACCATGCGACCGACCGACGGAAGGTCCATCGGACCGGCGACGACGGTACCCCCTTCCGACCGGACCTTTTCAGCCACCAGATCGGCATCATCGATAGTCACGTAGCCGCCCCAGTGATTCGGCATCTCCAGACCGGGCGGAGCGAGAATTCCACCGATCCCGACTTCACCCACCTTGATGATCGAATAAGGTCCCATGGCCATCTGTTCGACCGTGATTTCCCAGCCGAAAAGGGAAGAATAAAACTCAGAGGCCGCCGCCACATCCTTCGTTCGCAGCTCGAACCAGCTGAACAACCCATGGGTGGCGAACGACCGGACAAACTCGACGGATCTCAACTCGTCCGTCAGAAACGACTCCACATAGGAAACGAGTTCAAAAACAGCACCCTGTGGATCTTGTACGACACACATTTTGCCGATGCCCGGAGCTTCCAGTGGCTCCATAAGTACCGCCCCACCCAGGCGTTTTACCTTCTCTGCCGCAGCATCTACGTCCGGAACTGTCACGTAAAATACCCAGTGCGGAGGTACCCGCCCGCCGCTCGGGTCTGTCATAATGCCTCCGGCCGGACTCGAACCGCTTGAGACAACGGAATAGGGACCCAAATCCAGTTCTCGGGTCTGGACGTCCCATCCAAAGACAGCAGAGTAAAATGAAACCGCGGCCGTGTGATCACTCGTCTGCAATTCGCTCCAACTTATTGCACCGGGAGTCGTAAATGGATTCATGAGTTCCTCCGTAGATGTATGTCATATGGTTCGGGTCTCAACTATTCGAAAATGAATTCGTATTGTTCCGCTCCAGACTTCAAGCTGAGTCGTACACCCGTTCCAATGAAGAAAGTTTATAATCTCGAACAGTTTGTAGCGCATGCCGGTACCTCGACAGGGGTCAGGCGGGATGATCTCCGTATCGGGGATGTTCTGATGGTCTACACACTCAACTCGGTCTACCGGGCCAGACATACCGGGGCCTCCTGCTTTGCTGTTTCCGGAGGATGGTTCGACCATCACCACGATGGAGAGGTTCACACGTCTATTCGGGGATGCACGTGGGGAGGATCGTGTATCAATCGAGCATTCGTGGCCAGTCCGGGAATGCGTGTCGAATTCGGCAATCGGGTCCTTACTTCCACGGTGCAGCGTGTCGTACATATTCCGTCGACCATGCTCAACTAGGGCCCGTCCCGAGTGTTTGATGAAGACCTTCCGAATGTGAATACGTCTGGCCGAACGCGTCTTTGAGTTGCGCGGCCGAATCCTCCGGTCTATTTTTTGGTCTCGTCGAGAGGCTCAATGCCGCCCACCGGCTGTCCCTCGGTGACCAATCCCATCGTTTAGAGAGCAAGAATCGAGTCGAATGACTCTGTTTCAGACGAAGTGCCGGCTTTTGTTGCTTGCGGCGTGCCTGTGTGCGGTGCCGCTGACAAATTCCCATAGTGTATCTGGACAATTCAAGGCAGCACATGTGCCCGAAGGTATCCATGTCCGGCAGATGGTGAACCTGTACTTTGAATATGATGGACCTGACGCGGTCGACGGTGCATACCTGGCCTTCCCGCTGACATGGCGTCCGGTAACCGCGCAGGTAATTTCACCGTCCGGTAGGAGGAGTTCTCTACGAATCCGACCATTCGAAACATTTCAGAGTCGCTTTACACTCGTTTCCGATGAGACGATTACGGAGGGTGATATACTCATCATACGCACGCTCGTTGGAGCGAACACCGGTCCTTACGCGTTTCGATTGACTCCTCTTCGTTCGGAATACACACGCACCGGTACCGAAGTCCGGTTTCTGGATGAATACTCGTTGAGAGAACCGGTCGAGATCGAGGGAGAACGATTGATCGGAGACAATCGGGTGCTTCAGATCGACGGGTCGTCGGCCGGAGGCTTTCCCGTTCCGAATCCTACGATGGAGTTTCTGGGAGCGGGTGAGCCGTTTACGGTGGAATTATGGATAAAAACAACGTCGACAGGATCGGTACTTCTGTCCACGTGGACGGGAGATGAGACCGAATCTTACCCCATTGAATTGGTAACGGATGCCCTCGGGCATGTGGTCGTTTTTCGCGGCGCCCCCGGTGAGCACCGGTCCATGAGAAGCAGTGAATTGGTGGCAGACGGTGCGTGGCATCATATCGCCGTAGTTCATGATCCGGAAAGGATGTGGAATCGATTGCTCGTAGATGGAATGGCAACCGATTCACTGGCTATTCGGAGCAGACTTCCCATGATGTCTCCGACGGGAGTGGTTGTCGGCGATCGACTTGCGGATGACGAGAATTCCCCGTCCAAAGTAAGTAGAATGACCGGTCAGATAGATGAACTGCGGATCTGGCATATCGCCCGGAACGTGGGTACCATCAGGCGAACCATGCGTCAACCGTTGACGCCCGCATCTTCCCAGTTTCAAGTGTGGTCATTCGATGAGTCCGTTCAGAATGCTGCGGATAGAGGTGATAGGGTTCGATCCGACCTCTCCTTCTATGAGCCTATCCGTCAGATAGAGGTGGAGCGAGGAACGAACAGCGTTCTTCTCTCGTGGGAGGCGCCCGACCAGGAAGCAACTTCCTTTTCGATCGAGCGGTCGAAGGACGGGGTTGTATTCGATCCGCTTGGTGTGGTGGAACGACACTCCGAGCCCACATTCGGTGACAATCAGTCTCTCTTTGCCTACCAGGATCATACCCCTTTCCGAACAATCGCATTCTACCGGATCAGACAGCATTTCGAAGACGGTACCGACAAGTTGTCTCCGCCCATCAAACTTGGTCTCGGGGATGGAGAAGACATCTCATCTGCCGTCCTGGATGGTAATTTCCCCAATCCCTTCAATCCATCTACAACGGTCATGTACACGGTGAAGGATGCCCAACACGTTCAGGTTTCTGTCTGGGATCTGGCCGGGCAGCGTATTGCCATTCTCGTCGACGAGTTCAAGACGCCGGGGCAGTATGAGGCACGGTTCGATGCCGGCGATTTGCCTTCCGGTTCGTACTTCGTGCGGATGAATTCTACAGACGGTGTTTTGACACACCAGATGATTCTAATGAAGTGAGGTAGCGTACATGAAATTGACGTATTTCGGGCACTCAGCCTTTCAGTTGGAGACCGAAGGTGCGACCATTCTTGTCGATCCATTCATCACCGGGAATCCCCTGGCAGAAGGAGTTGTCGAAGCACGGGACTTGAATCCTGACGTAATACTGATCACCCACGCTCATGGAGATCACTGGGGAGATACGCCGGATCTTGCAGCGAGAACAGACGCACTCGTTGTATCCAATTTTGAGATCACTCAGTATCTGACTGAAAAACATGGGCACCAACGTGTTCAACCCATGAATACAGGAGGGTCCTGGACGTTCGATTGGGGTAGAGTCACTCAGACCGATGCCCGTCATTCCTCGTCATTTCCTGACGGTACGTATGGGGGAAATCCGAATGGTTTTATCATCGAAGCTGAAGGACTGGTTATCTACGCGCTGGGTGATACGTCACCGTTCGCCGAGATGGCGTGGATAGGAGATGACTACAACGTAGACGTGGCCCTCATGCCGGTCGGAGACTGCTTCACGATGGGACCGAAGATGTCGGTTCGTGCGGCCGACCTGATTCAACCCGCGCTCACGATTCCCATTCACTACAATACGTTCCCTCTCATTGAGATCGATACAGGCGTCTGGAAAAACAGAATGGCGAAAGCCGGGCACCCGGCCAGGGTACTCTCACCAGGAGAAGTACTTAATCTCTGATGACCCGGCCATAGAATCGAACCTTAAGGGCAAGGTGTGCGTCAAACGGGAACTCCCCGGGCACGCATCACTTACGGCAAAAAACCAATACGGCCTTCAGAACGAGACGGACACATCCACCAGGTAACCAATCCTTCGCGAGGATACGGGGGATCCGGTCTCGTATTGTCTGTCTGTTGGGGATAACCGTTTGCTTTCCGGCGCTGGCTTTTTCCCAGCGACCGATCAGAACATTTGATCCGTTTTACAAGGGAGAATCGGCCAACCGGTCATTCTATGATACGTATGCACTGACCGCAGAATTCACGTATCGTCCGGCCGGTCTGCTGCAGAATGATGATCCCTCGTCCGGTGGTTTGTCCGGAGGGCCGTCCGACGCTTTCGGAATGAATTTCAGGCTCGCTTATCGGCTTTCTTCACAACTCGATGTGGGTGCGTATGTCGATGCTGCCGGCAATACTGCGGGCCGCTCTCTATCTGTAAATTGGCTGTCAATAAAATACTTTCGACGAGAGGAAGGGATTGATTATGCCGTGCGCCTCGCCGTCGATCCGGTCTCAGATGGTCGGTCCGGTTTTCCGCAGATGGACCTGGCGTTTCTCTACAGATCTTTCGTCTCACCCAGCGTTACGTCTGATTTTGCCGTAGGAATTCGACGGGTTCAACTCGGCTTTCAACAGATCGTCACGGTGCCGCCTGATCCGATTAAGCCGTCGGATCCTATTGTATCGGCTCCGTCTTCCGACAGGGACGTTCTCCGTACACAAGCTCTTGGTTGGGAGGTTCACATGTTGACCGGATACAATCTGGTCTTTGATCCGGCGGGGAGCAATCTGTTTGTCACACTTCTGGGTGAAGGCGGATCGTACGATCTGGTCGAATGGATGGTCAATACGATCGAATCCGATGCCGGTGCGCGAATGTCGACAACGTTCAAGGGCGGGGTATTATGGATTCGATCCGGCCTTCAGATCGAAAAACCTGGATATCGATTTTCGCCCTTTCTCTCGCTCCCGATCAAACAGTGGTCTCCTTCCGGAGGAGATTTTCCACGCGCCCGACCCCGTCTGGGTCTTCAGTTCATGATTCGCTGAGTTTATATGCAGATTGGCATTCTCTCCGATACACACGGGTATTTTCACCCGGGTCTGGTATCATATTTTGAAAACGTCGATCTCATTCTCCACGCCGGAGATATCGGGAACGTTGATATTCTCATAGGCCTGGAGGCTCTCGCTCCCGTCCGGGCCGTGTTCGGAAATGTTGACGGGTTCGATATTAGACAATCATGGCCTGAATTCGATTCATTCGAGACGGCAGGAGTCCGTTTCTCGATGACGCATATCGCCGGGCATCCCGGAAGATGGCAACGGCAAGTGGACAGAAGACTCAATATCGACCCTCCGGACGTATTTATTTGCGGACACAGCCATATTCTTCAAATCGAACGCGTACCGTCGCTCTCGAACATGCTGTTTGTTAACCCCGGTGCGGCCGGTAGGGAAGGATTCCATAAAGAGAAAACGTGTATTCGACTCACCATCGAAAAGAAGAAGGCAACACAGGCCGACGTCATTCATCTGGACGGCTGACGTATCTTCCGTACAACCCGATCCATTCAAGTGAGAAAACCAGGACCCGATGGCAGAGACAGTAACAGATACGAGTCGTACGGATCGATTTGATCTCAGGGCGCTTTATGAAACGAGTCAACTGCTGAGTTCGTCCCTCGATCTCGAGTTTGTGTTGAGCAATCTACTCCTTACGTCGATGAGTAAATTGCTTGTTACCCGCGGCACTGCACTGGTGTTCGATCCTGTTCAGAATAAATATCAGGTCGCGGCCGTGAAAGGCGTATCGGACCTGTCTGTGGGAGACTTGCTCGGCCTCGACAGAGTGGACATGACCGGACCGAGCCAGGATGAAAGAATTCCGGATGTACTGACGGAAAAGGGCATTGTCCTCGTATTCCCTGTGGCCTTTGCTCACCGCGAACTCGGTGTGATCGGGTTGGGTAAGAAATTCGCAGGTCAGACTTTTTCCGATCAGGAACTGGAGTTCATGCAGTCTCTGGTGAACATGTCATCGTCTGCCGTTCACAATTCACTCATGGTCGAGGAACTGAAACTGGCCAATCGGGACCTTGACGGGAAAGTTCAGCAACTCAATACACTGTTTGATCTGTCCCAGGAGTTTAATTCTACCGTGGACCGGGCTCGCCTCGTCCGGTTACTGACGTTTGCACTCATGGGGCAGATGCTGGTACAAAAACACGTCTTTCTCCTTGAAAGCCAGGAGGGTACCGATGAAGACGTGGTGCCCGGGACCAACATTCATATCGTGACAACAAAGGGGATTTCAGAAGAAGTATTTGATGCCGGGCTTCTGGAAAAAATGCGTGCCAATACAGAACTCCTGCTCCTGGAAGACAACGATGCCGGTACGTGGAAACCTCTTCGTGATGCTGGACTTTCCCTCATCGTACCAATCGTCCAGAAGGGTGAAACGAGAGCCATGATGTGTCTTGGCAGCAAGATGACTGGCGAATCATACCAACCGGACGAAATCGAATTTCTTCACGCACTCGGAAATCTTGCATTCGTTTCCCTCCAGAATTCGTATCTGGTCGATCAGCAGATAGAAAAAGAGCGACTCGAGGAAGAAATGCGCCTCGCGAGAGACATCCAGGAACGCCTTCAGCCGGAAAATATACCGGAGATGGAGGGGATAGAGACGGCCTGCCTCGCCATTCCGAGTCGACACGTAGCCGGTGACTACTTCGATGCCATCCGACTCGGTGGCCGGAAAATGCTTGTCGCCGTTGCCGACGTGACAGGAAAGGGTGTTCCTGCGTCTCTCTTGATGTCCAATCTTCAGGCCTGCCTGCATGTGTTGGTTCCCATGGATGTCAGTCTCGAAGAGTCGACCCATCATATGAATCGGGTCATCTGCGAAAATACCGGGTTCGACAAGTTCATTACGTATTTCCATGGCATTTATGACGGAGCGCAGCACACGTTTGATTACGTGAATGCGGGTCATAATCCGGCCACTCTGGTCAGGGCCGACGGGACAGTAGAACTACTGGAAGAGGGTGGGTTGTTGCTGGGGGTTATGAAGGATATGCCCTATGAACGAGGGGTGGTTCAACTGGGAGTCGGCGATGTGCTGTCCATATTTACTGACGGAGTCACGGAGGCCATGAGCCCGGATGACGAAGAATACGGTGAACCACGACTGGAAAGTCTGCTCCAGGAAACCCGGCATCTGACAGCCAAAGAGATTCTGGATGCCGTCCATGCGGACATACGTGAGTTCACGTGTAACGTCCCCGTGCTGTCAGATGATCTTACCATGATCGTACTCAAGGTGACCGCATAGGGGATAGGGGGATCATTCGCTCTATGGTCGTCTGATCAATCGTTCGGGGTAAACCACCACGCTCTCAATTCCGTTCGTTCCCACGGATGATACGCCGTAGAGGAAGTTGTCTATGACCATGTTCTCGAGCGTATACTCTGTCACATTTCCGACGTAGCGGTTGTGCTGCCACTCGGACGCCGTCGTTTCTCGCCAGTGCACAATATAGCCGGCCAGATCGGCGTCCTGGATTGGATCCCAGGCTAATCGGGTGGACGGCTGGACCGCACCGGCAATTCCGACATTCGTTGGTGCTGGCGGGGCCCACGCGAGAGCGGCCAGATTGATCGCATTCACCGCGGTCAGGCGCGATGCGTAGTCGAAATCGACCCCTTCAAGTACGTCACCGTAGGCGATACCGTTCTCTATTCGGACATCCTGATGCTGGCGCGTGTAATTTTCGTGCGCCTCCATGATGCGGATTCCCGGGAATCCAGCGTCGTTGAACGGCCTGTGATGTCCTCCACGGCCGAAGCGGTCCAGTCTGTAGATGAGAACGGGCTTCAGATCCGGGATATACTGACGGGTCAGCGCAACCACATATCGCGCCAGTTGTCTCGATACACCATCCACCTCTCCTCCATAAAAACGCCGTCGTCGTCGGGTTCGGTCGTCTTCAGTCACCGGGGTCGGTTCCGAAAAGACTCGAAAGGTCCGATTGTCTATTATTCCGTCTCCGCCCTCGATATTTCCGATCATATCGTTGTTGAGTACACCTATAATTTCCCATCCATCCCGTCTTGCCCTGTCGGCCAGGTGTTTGCCTCCAAAGAGCCCCTGCTCTTCTCCAGAAAGACCGGTATAGACGATGCTCGTGGGGAATCGATATCGAGTTAACAGGCGCGCTGCTTCGAGTACGCCGGCCATACCAGACGCGTTGTCGTTGGCTCCGGGCGAGTCCAACGTATCGTTCAGGGAACTCGATACACGAGAGTCGATATCTCCCGACATGATCACGTATCGATTAGGATAGCGATATCCTCTCTGCACGGCAACGACGTTCACAATCCACGTGTCTCGCGGAATCCGGGCGCTCTCGCCACCATGTTCGAGTGATCGATCATAGAAAATGTCCAGACACCGATCACAATTCGTTGATATCGTTTCAAATTCCTCTTTGATCCACCGTCTCGCGGCACCAATACCCCGAGTGGTACTGACTGTGTCTGAGAGTGTGTGCCTCGTCCCGAATCCGACGAGTGTCCGAATCGTGCGTTCAATCCGTTCTGCTGACGAACGGGTCGCAATTGAATACAACTCGGCGTTACTTCGAGGCGGGGCCGGTTGGGCGAACGAACAACAAACGGTTATCGGTACCAGTGTCAGCGTGAAGTACAATACGTATCTGTTCATGGTCATCACTGAGAAAATTCGTTCTTGAACAAAAGCCAGGAATTCGGATCCAGTTGGATGCTGTCCGGGGCAGTAGCAGCGGATACCGAGAATACGGTATCTCTGCTCGTCAGTTCGAACGTGGCAATTACGGGACTCGTAGATCTTCCCGAGTACATACCTATTGTCAGTGGAATCCTGAACACGGTCGATTCCTGTTTTTGATCGATGGCGATGTGTATCTCGCGTGAGGAACGGTCATACGTCCAGTCTCCTCCGAGGCGCGGATATCCGGGAGAGAAGATCCACTGGTCAAAAAAATCCTTCAATGTCTGTCCTGATGCCTCTTCCATCGTAATTCGAAAGTCCCGGGTCCAGGCATTGGCATCTCGATACGTTCGGTAGTACGCCCGGATGCCCTGCCAGAAAGCATCATCCCCGATCTTTCGGCGTAGCATATGCAGTACCCAGCCCCCCTTCTGATACGTATTGGCACTCAGGAGTCGGTTCAGATCGGTAATGGTGGTATCGACGATGGGTGAGTCAGGCACTCGGTCGTTGAACGTAAAAATGCCGGCCCGCATCGCCGTCATGCCATCGACCAGGCGTTGGTGTCCATAGGTATGTTCCAGATAGAGTTGCGTGAAGTACGTAGCAAACCCCTCGCTAAGCCAGATGTGATGCCAGTCCGCCTCGGAGACCGAATCTCCGAACCACTGGTGGGCTATCTCATGCGCAAGCAGACTCTCACTGCTCCTTGTCCCTGTAACGGACGATTCACTGTAAAAAATATTGCCCGCATTTTCCATGCCTCCGTATCGCGTCCGAGACTGAACATTGGCCAGCTTCGCGTATGGGAACGGACCGATTGCCTCGTCGAAATAGGAGAGGATGTCTTTACCTGGTTCATAATCGAAGAATCCTTTTTCGCGGTCCTGTGGGTACACCCAGGTGGACACAGGCACCCCGCGAACCGAACCGACCTGCTCGGTAGCAAACCGCGCGGCACCGAATACCATTACTTTGGTAGCGAGTGCGACGTTGCTTTCCCAGTGCGTTCGTCTCTTCCCGTCACCCAGGTCGGTTTCCTCGATGAGGCGCCCGCTTCCCACTACCTGATAGCTGTTCGGGGCGGTTATGACGAATGCGCATGTGGCCTTGTCTGCCGGATGGTCCACGGTTGGCAGCCAGTGGCGTGCCCGGTCTGGCCAATTGTCTCCGAAAAACGTGCGGTCACCGAATTTATTTTCTGAGATGATCAGCCCATCTGCAGGGATTCCGTCATACGAAATCTCGATCGTGAATGAGGTCAGGGATCTGGCTTCGTGGGGCAGATCAATGATGAGGTCATCGTGCCTGTGGGTAAAGGTCAGGTCCGAGTCTTGCATGCGAACACTCGAAACGACCATGCCTTTCTCGCCCGATTTTCGGACAAGATTCAGATGTAATCGCTGCGTCCTGTCGTCGACGAGAGAGACATTGACCAGAGCATGTGCCCGAATGGAATTGGTCTGGTCGGTGATCTCGATATGAAATACATACCCCAGGATGTCCACCCCGGGGTCCGGTTGGTCTCTATCCCGATGGGCGCCGGAATGGGAGAACGTAAGAGCGCAGGCGGTCAGTGAGAGAAACAGTAGAAGGGAACCGATTCCTGGTCGAATAGACATCTTTTCGAAGGTTGGTGCATGCGACGTCCCATCGTACGAAATTGCACTTCTCATTCCAACGACTATCGGTCCCTGTCCCCGGGAGAGCCGCAGGTCCCGCCGGGCGCGTACCCCCTCAAATACACACCCGGCGATTGGATCAACCTGCGAGAATTCACCCTCCAATCACGACCGATAGATTCCGGAAAAAACGGAGTGTCTGATACAGTCTGACTTCCGGGTGCTCCCATTGTCATTAATCGGCTTTCTGAGAGCCCGATTTAACCGGTACAGCCGCGTAATTCGATTGGAGCCGGCATTAAGAACACGCAGAAAAGGCCCGATACAATAGGGTGATTGAGAGGACCGCCTTCGACGGAGATCCTTCGTGACAGATCCCGCAGTACCAGCCTAACGTATTCGATGCCTCAGAGTCTCCAAGCTTTTCTCGCCATGATGCTGGCTACGATGGCCGCCCTGAGTCAGTTCAGGGCTCAGGTGACAACGTACGAGGATATGGTTCGGGGGGAGTATGAGATCATGGCCAATGCCGTAGCTATCGAACAAATCGAACTCATCGATCTGAACACCGCCTGGGCAAATCTGGAATCGGTAGATGGAGACACATTGGCGGTTACCTGGGCCGTTGGGACAGAGAGCGTTGCCTTCTCACTCGCATTCGCAGTTCAGTACGTGGATGAGTCGGGTGTACCATCAGGCATTCCGACGACCGTGAAGGAGGTCTCGGTAACCGCGACCAATACAAAATTTTCCTCCGCCCTGGTCACACATACCCGCTTGTTTACCCAATAAGATCCATACCCGGAGATCTCCTGATATATGCAGTTCCTTATTGATAATATGAGTGCCCTTCTCGTATTCACGGCTGTTGCCCTGATGGTGGCGGTCACTCAGTCGCGGGCAACCAACGATTCTATTGAGCAGACGATCTCCTATGCATCGAAAAAACAACTTCTCGATCTGGGGACGACGCTGGAAGACGAAATAAAATTGATCGGCGAGGGAATGCCATCCAATCAACACATCACGGCTTTTACCACCAACTCTGACGGGCAAACTACGAGTTTCAAGTTCTGGCGCAACGACGGAGTGGATGATCTGGAAGTCGAGTACAAACTTGTTTTTGTGGACTCTGTGACGACGACGACGGAAACGTTTGCGACGTACCGGATGGATCGCTACGAAAATGGAGTCATCGCCGGGTCCAGTCCATCATCTCTGAGAGATTTCAAGGTCGAGCCACTGAATGCGGCCGGAAACGTAACCGTTCCGGCCTCGGCCCGCCTGGTCCGTGTAGCGATCATCAATTCGTATCCGCTGGGCGATCTGGACAATATGTATATCGGGCAGACGCACTACGGTATTACCCTTCACCCTTCCAATCTGGACTAGCCGTTGTGCCGGGTCTCGTTCCTCAAGGGTATCGCCAGAAACCCTGGTTCACTCGACATCCCGCGAGTCGGTTATTCATAGAGAAACTTAAATCGCTATTCAGCGCGGCCGATCCCTACGGAGAAAGCCAAGACTACTGTCGTCACTGAGGTGAACCACCATGGGAAAAGGAGCAATTTTACTCGTCCTCGCCAGTTTCATATCTGTCGGTCTAACGTATCGGTCAAGAGACGAGAGCGTATATAATTCAAACGTTGAGAAGGCCGATTACGAACAAAAGGTGATGGCGCGTGAGACGGCGCAGTCAGCATTCAATATCATCGAGGCCAAGGTCAAAAGAAATTTTGACGGGTATCGAAGCGCATACACGGACCTTCCGTATGCCGGTGCCCGTTACGACATCGCAGCAACCGGGGCCAATGATGGAACCGTAACGGTCATCGCAAAAGGCAAAGCTGGCAACCACGAATACGAAATCGTCGGCAGCATTAGCCGAACCGGAAAGCGACTGATTGACGCACTGACTATCGACGGTGATATCGGGAACGTCGATTTTAATAATGACTACTCGGTGTCTGGATATGATACAAATCCTGACGGATCCAGCGGAAATGGACCAAATGTTCATGCCGTTCTGGCTACTTCACAGGCATCCTTCAGCACGCTCAATTCAAACTTTGCCGCTTCCAGAACCCCCGGGATCGGTGGGACAGGGGATATCGTCTATGAAAGCCCGTTACTCAACCTGGACGCACTCGCTGCGGCCGTATCAGCATACTCAGGCCCCAAGAAGACGTATTTCTCGGGAGATCAGACCTTTGGAAACGGATCGACATTTGGTTCGCTGAACGATCCTCGGATTGTCTATGTTGACGGAGATGCTGTTATGAAGGGCAATGCCCGGGGATATGGGGTACTCTATGTCAACGGATCCCTGAAAATGCAGAATAGCGCCAGTTGGAACGGGGTTGTTTTCGCAGTAACCAGCAATGCCACCCACATTTTTCAAAACGATGCCAGCGTACTGGGAGCAGTGGTGTTGCGGACGACTCCTCCGGATGCTCCGGCAAAACTCGATGCCGATCTTGAGAACCCTACCGCTCCAGACGCAACCGACGCCGGTCTGCCAGGCGGTCATTTTGACGTGGATGTATTCGCCTTTCCGAAGACTAAAGTACTCTATCACGAACACCAGTATGACGACAAATACGACGTTACCGGTGTTGATGTCCTCTCGGAGGGATGTAAGAAGCAGGGACTCTGTTGGAGTTCGTTTTTTCCGAATTCCCAATATTCAAGAGTCCGCATAGAGTTTCTCAATTCGGGATCGAGCTCCGGTACGTATCGCCTGGTCTATGGATCGACGGTCTATACCGGATCAACATCGGCCGGATTCTCCCGGACCGGTGATCCCTCCGATCTATCGGAATTCACGATCAACTTCAATTCTCTGAACTCACTTCGTGGCACCGAGCCTGGAAAAGTACACGGTGATGCGACAGATCGAGACAATTCATTCACGGTGCGTGCCTATGATGCATCTCCGGCAGGCTCAGGTGACCTGATTTATGAACTGTCCGTCTATCATCATGAAAAGAAAGACTCGGAGAGCAATAAGGAATCGGAGAGCAAGAAGGAATCGAAAAGCAAAAAAGAGTCCAAAAGCAAGAAGAGTGAAAGCAGTAGCTCATCGGACTGCTCGACGTCTAAATCGGAAAAGGAGAGCAAGTCAAAGAAGGAGAGCAAGTC
>CAYLHF010000023.1:0-24054 GCA_964383365.1 uncultured Rhodothermales bacterium
CCACCCCGGCAAGATTGGATAGACAAGACGGACGACTATTTGCGCCGGTAAGCTTCTCGGACCACGCCAGGCTATTTGCGCCGGTAAGCTTCTCGAACCACGCCAGACTATTTGCGCCGGTAAGTTTTCTGGACCGGACCAAACGGTTCGGGGCGGCAAGACATCCCGGTCCGGGTCAGACGTCTCGTACTGGCTCTGACATCGCGACGAGTACGGTCGCGTCCACTCGCTTCTGGACGACAAACATCATCAGGAGCATCAGTGCATTAAGACCGACGAGTTCGAATACGAAATAGATCCAGAAATTGCCTACGATCACTGACGCAAAGAACACCACCATGCGTGTGTTGGTCGTCAGGGCATTGTAGTATTTGAGCAGATGCCGGTTACTGGCACGATACACCTGCTGAATATGATCGGGTATGATCCCGTTGTATGTTTCCATCGCTCGTCCGTACAGGCCACCGGCGCGCTGCGAAAACCACTCCTGACGCCTGGTATAGCCTATATAGAATCCCAGTAGGATTCTTTCGACTACGTGTCCTTTCCACGGCATGGCATCGTGGTCAGCCTGTAATGCCGCCGAACTCTCGATTTCGGCCGACCCCGGTTTCTCGACAAAGAAGAGATAGGCATTACGTGCGTAGTCGGCGAGAGAACTCTGCCAGGAATGCGTGAGAGCAGCCAGGAAAACTATGACTGGAATCCACCATGCTCCGGTAGACTCGTAGAGTCGATATCCAACGTGAGCGTAGAGACTGATAAATTTGACCCCATCCGATATGCCGTCCAGCATTCGTCCCAGACGAGACCTCATATTCGTCATTCTGGCCAGTTGTCCGTCCGCCCCATCCAGGGCTTGACCGAGCATCCATAGGAAAACTCCGAGCGCATTCAGCCAGGGACTGGCATAATAGAACATGTGACCCGAAGCGATCCCGACGAACATACCGAAAACGGAGATCTGATTCGGCGTCATACCGAGTCGTCGGGCACCTACGGCCAGTGCATATCCCCACGGACGATAGAAGTGGATGTCGATAATCTCTTCTACGTCTCGAGCCTTGTATGTGGATTCTACTTTGCCCATGTACGGAGTCGGAATTACAAAAATTGGCTGCAAAGATAACCTGTGTCCGGATGCCAAGCGACTTCAACCCTCAAAACTTGATCGTCGTAGGATATCAGCCGATAAATGAGGCTTCGGAGTAACACGGATCGAAACGGCTATCAGGCTTTAGTGCCGAGATCATTCCGGGATGATCCGACATCCAGACGGCGTGGTGGCGTTCATATGAGCGTTCGGTACTCGGGTTGATAGACGCTTTCCGAGACTAAATTTCTGATGTCAGCCGGACGCTCGACGCGGGCGATGCCCAGGTCGAACGCCATGGAAGCAACCTTGACCGCTATTTCGAGAGATACTTCCCTTATCCGGGTAAGCGAAGGAAACAGTCGTCCGATGGAAAGATCTTTTTCAGAAACCATGCTGGCAAGGACTTCGGCTGCCACTAAAAACATTTCGTCGGGTACGGAATGGGCTTCTGAGGCCATTACACCGAGGCCAATCCCTGGGAAGATATACGCATTATTCGATTGTCCCGGTACAAAGGTCAATCCTCCGCAATCGACCGGGCTGAACGGTGATCCGCTGGCAAAAATTCCTCTGCAAGACGACCAGGTGTATGCCTGTTCTGCCGTACACTCAGCTTGAGATGTGGGATTTGAGAGCGCGAACAAGAGAGGGCGGTCGTTCAAGCGGGACATCTCTTCCACGATTGGTCTGCTGATAAGACCGGGGAGTCCGGTTACTCCGATTATACCCGTGGGTCGGATCGACTGGACAATTTCTAGCAGATCATTTGACTGAGCGTGTTCATGAGCATAACGTTTCTTGTGCCCGGCAAGACCCTCCCGACTCGCTACAATGAGTCCTTTCGAGTCCGTAAACCAGCAGTGTCGCCTGGCCTCGGTCTTATCCAGTCCAGCTTTGACCATCGATGCGACGATCTGGTCGGCGATACCCATGCCGGCTTCTCCAGCACCCAGAATCAGGAAACGATGGTCTGTTATGGATAAGCCCGTCAGTTGCTCGGATGCCAGGATGCCGGCAAGTGTCACGCTTCCGGTACCCTGTATATCGTCATTGAATAGACACATCGAGTCACGAAATCGATCGAGCAGCCGGAATGCGTTTCGATTGCCAAAATCTTCCAACTGAACCAGAACACGGGGATACCGATCGGTGACTGCATCCATGAATTCCTGTATCAGGTCGTCGTACTCTTCCCCGCGCGTACGGTGTTGAGGAAGCCCGATATAAAGCGGATCACGAAGGAAATATTCGTTTTCAGTTCCGGCATCTATCGTTACCGGGAGACATTTTTCCGGTGGAATCCCTGCGCAGGCCGTGTAGAGAGCCAGTTTTCCGACCGGAATACCCATTCCTGCCGCACCCAGATCTCCGAGTCCAAGAATTCGCTCTCCGTCCGTCACTACGATAACCCGTACATCGTCGTGGGGCCAGTTAGCCACGACATCCCGAACGCGTCCCCGGTCGTTGGCAGAGATAAACAGTCCTTTCGGCTTTCTGTAAATGTGTCCGTATTTCTGGCACGCTTCTCCGACTGTCGGAGTGTAAATGATGGGCATCAACTCCTTGAGATGACCCGTCAAAATTCGATAGAAGAGGGTCTCATTACGGTCCTGCAGGCTGGCAAGAAAAATATATCGTTCCAGGTCATTCGGTTTCTGCCGAATGTTTTGCATGATTCTGGATTCCTGCACATCCGGATCAAACACGCGTGGCGGGAGCAGTCCCCGTACACCGAGGACATCTCGCTCTTCGTCGGAAAAAGCAGTTCCTTTGTTCAGAAATGGATCCTGAAGCAGTTGAATACCGGTCGCAACAGATTGCGAATCGTCGTCTGTAGAATGCTCTGATGTAGCGTTAGCCATCTCTACGAATTACCTCGATTCGAGATGATGATTCGGAAGGAGTAATCCCGCAAAGTAAGATGTCCCACTGTCCGATTCTCCTGTCGGCGAGTTAATACGTCCGCATTGGCAGAGCTTTCACAGGTCCATCACGGAATCGCCACGTTCGGCCAACGCCCTCAGAAAGGATTTGAATTCCTCCGAATCGTAGTTGGCCATTCCGGCATGGACCGTTGCCAATTTCCCGTCGGGTGAGATGACGTATGTAGTCGGTAGCGCGTTACTGGTGTAAGGCCGGGGCATAGGGCCCGATAACCGGTAGAATGGCATCGAGTATTTTTTAGTCGAGACAAATTCCCGTGCGATCTCGGCCGTGTCATCTGCCGAAATCATAACGAATGCGATGTTTTCGTTCCCAATATCGTTGTAGAGATTCTGGATGAATGGCATTTCAGCCAGACACGGAGGACACCAGGTTGCCCAAACGTTCATGAACACGACCTTTCCCTTGAAATCTGCAAGTGTGGTTGGAACGCCATCGAGAGAAACGAGACGTACGTCGTAATTGGCCGGAACGGCCGAACTCTCGGCGAACGTCATGTTCGGCTGAAAAAGACCCGTAAATAGAAGTCCCTGCTGGAACCATCCCTGAACGACGGTTCCATAGCTCGTCAGGTTGAAGAATAACAGCGTGCCAATGATCAGCCCCCACTCGATTAAAAGCCGTTTCTTTCGTCCAAATAGTCGTTTATGTGTCATTTCGGGCTGAAAATAGTGGGTATCTACATCCTGTACTGCACGGGATCATAATCGGTTGGTGTCTGATCTTCCCGAGGAATTACAGTCCAACGGAGAATCGAATCAGCGGTTCACCGGCATGTCCACTCGGGCACCCTCATCCGTTCCAGTCTGCCACGCCTGAATATCGACCCCGAATCTTGCCGTATACGCCTTTTCGACGGCTGACAGGTTGTCGAGATCACCCGAGTCATTGACCATGGCGAGCGCCGCGCCGCCGAATCCAGCGCCTGTAAGTCGTGAACCCAGCACCCCGGGTTGCCTTTTTAGCATCTCAACCAGGAAATCCAGTTCGATCGACGAGTTATCAAACAGGTCACGGGAGCTATCGTGAGACGAGGAAAGACACGAACCGGCAGATTCCAGGTCGCCCGTCCGTAAGCGTGCGATGAACGAATCGACCCGATGTTGTTCCTGAATAACATGCCGGGCGCGTTTGAACTGCGTGTGTTCGAGATTGCTTCCGTATGCGTCCAGATCTGCGTGGTGATAATGCGCGAGATGGGTCGTACCAGGAATACACCGCTGCAGCGTCTGGAGCGCTCTGGAACAGGTCATTTTTCTCGCGGCGTAGGGCGACTCCCTCAGCCGGTGTGCAACGTGGGTCGGGAAAACGACGAACGAAACCGGTTCAGGAATCGGAAATAGTATCTGTGAACCTGATGCGTGATCCAGTACAATCAGGGATCCTTTCTCAGCCAGTCCAACTACATTCTGATCGAATTTGCCACACGGGACTCCCACGAATACCGTTTCTGCGAGATGAGCCCTGGTGATGAGTTCATCCCGACTCAGTTCCAGACAAAACAGTTCGTTCAGCGCCACCGCCACTGCGAGTTCAATTGCCGCACTGCTGCTTAATCCCGCACCTACGGGCACCTTCGACGTTACCGACAGATCAAATCCCGACAGGCCCCTCGGGTGGCCGGGGCGATCGCTGGTTCCGTCGCAAATAGCTGCCACGACGGCCAGCGGAAAGGCTGCCCAGTCCGGACCCCTGTACTGATCGTACGGTTTATCCAGTGCGTGTTCTGCGATCCCCGTAACCCGATCGGTCGAAAGGCGAATAAGATTGTCCGCTCGAGCGGATGCGGCGACCGTAATCCGGCGGTTGATAGCCATTCCGATGACTCTTCCACCGTTATAATCCAGGTGATTACCGAGAATTTCCAGACGACCGGGTGCAGACGCGATAACCGTACACTGTCGGCCGAAACTCTCTCGAAACCGTTGTTTTGACTCTTCTATCATAATACTGAGCGTCTTGGACACGCGTGGTTGCACCGGAGGCGAACGCGATCAATTCTTCTCGGGTTGTGTGAAGATGCGAAAGAAGCAAAAAAACCGTGTGTATTCCAGGACAGGCGGTATTTTCCAGCATTCGACTGCCGGTTCCAGCGTCCGGCACCGGCGTATGGTCTCCGTCGAGATCTATCGAAATACACGAGGAATCTCAGCCCTTGCGAACGGTGTCGGGTCCTGGCGACGGCGTGGAACCACGGACTCCACAGAATATTACCTTTATGCCACTCAGGCGGTTGTTAATTCAGTGACAATCTACGATTTGTATCCTATACCAAATGGAGCGATATACGTGATTGACGGTGGAGCCCTCGTGGTTACCGTCCGGACCCGTGGCGTAATGTGGGACTCAGGCGATGGTTTTAGATTGGTGTCAAGCATTCTGTGAGAGTAGTGAACCGACCGTATAGCGTAGAAGAAATCGCCTCCTTGATCCACCGTCTGCCTCCGGTGAGATTCATCCCGGCGGCCTATTTTCTGGCAGATTGTGGCGTTATTACCCTCGTGTGGACCGGGTTCCCCACTCCTGTCATCGACCTGCAGGAAAAGCTTGGCATTCAGTTTCCGTTTCTTCCTCCGGAAACACGAGGCAGTACATGGTCGAAGACGACACTTGCATTTCGGGCCTCTTCCGAGCCACTCTCCCTCGACGAGGTGGTCAATCTCGGAGATATCTTGGATCATGCGAGCGAAATGCTTCTCAGCGAGGTTCGGTGCTTAGCGGTCGAGGAATTCTCCCTGATTGTATATGGTGATCGGGCACTACAACACCGGTTTTCCAAAGCGAATCTTCCCGTCAATCAAGAAGACTCGCCTCAATTCGAAATAAGTCCTGCGAGCGCGGCATATGTCACGACGCTGTTAAATGCTTCGACGGAGGAGAGACTTTCGGGCACAACTAGAACGGCTCACGACCTGAAGTATTACACGCGACCGTGCCACGAGTCAACGCTGGCGGTTGATGTCGATACCTGGTCTCATCCTTCTCTCGACTTTCTTCGAAGTCGAATTGATGACCAGATGCCTGATCGGTACCATTGGATACCCACGGAGGCGCGCCATATCACGGTTCGTAACCTTGGGCCTGCCGAATCGTCCGATAGTAACTGACAGGACAGTTGGAATCTGCCCCGGACACATTCTTTACAATCTCACAGAATTGTGCTGTACTACAAGACGTACATCAAGAGCCAGGCCCACGAATGGGTAACTTTTGTTCACGGTGCTGGGGGGAGTTCTGCCGTCTGGTTTAAGCAGTTGAGGGCGTTCCAGGAATCGTTCAACGTTCTCTTGCTGGACCTTCGTGGTCACGGGAAGTCCCGGAATTATCATGGCAGCGACGGAGGGTATTCCATACCCAGCATCACCCGCGATATAATGGATGTCCTGGATCATCTGTCGATTCGGTCGACGCATTTCGTAGGTGTGTCACTCGGGACCATCCTGGTTCAGAGTGTAGGAGAAAGGGATCCGAACCGTGTCCGGTCCATGATTCTGGCCGGAGCCGTGACCGGATTCAATCTCTGGGCACGCTTTCTGATCATGGTCGGCCGGATTCTGAAATATGTGGTACCGTTCCGATTTCTGTATCGAACGATGGCGTGGATAATCATGCCGGGTGATCGTGCAAGAGAGGCACGTGAGGTATTCGCCCGGGAGGCGCGGCAAGTCCAACCCGCTGAGTTTAGACGCTGGATGAGGCTCATCGGAGAAGTTCATCAGGCGGTTAACCGATGGGCATCTGATCCGGTGGCTCCGGCACCAACGCTGTTCTTGATGGGAAGACACGACTACATTTTTCTTCCGGCCGTCACGGACATAGTGGCCCGGCAGCAAGGCTCTTTTGTGCAGGTCATCGAGGCCGCCGGACATGTGTGCAATGTAGATTGTCCGGTCGAATTCAACCGCCACGCGCTCTCGTTTGCCATGGCTCACTAGCCTTCGTCAACGCCGAAACGGCATGGATTCCAGGTCGAAACCACAACGGGTGTCGGGGAAGATTCGCCGGGCTCTTTCGAGTTCTGATTCGGTGGGTTCGGACGGCAAGTGCACCAGCACGAGCGTCCGAACACCGGCCTTTCGTGCCACATCAGCTGCTCCTTCGATTGTCGAGTGTCCTTTTAAACGACCACTGGCTTCATGAATCAGTAGATCGACCCCCGTCGAGAGGTCCGTAATCGTATCGCACGGCTCCGTGTCGCACGAGTATGCCATGCATGCGCCCGTACGTTCAGACGAGATCCGGACGCCGACGACCGGAACACCATGTATGCCTGGCGAGGCGACTATTGACCAATGATCGTCCCTGAGAACTTCTGCACCGGGTTTGTGCTCTACCGGATTCCAGATGATTTCGGGAAGATCCCAGGAGTCCGTATGGAATGCACTCAGACAACGATCGGCCTGATCGAGTGCTGGTTGAATCCCATAAACAGGGAGGGGTTTCGTGCGTCCGGCCAACCAGATTTTCTCCATGAACAGCGGAAATCCAGAGACGTGATCGGGGTGTTCGTGGGTGATGATCAGTCCCTCGATCGATTCCAGATCTATTCCTGCCGAGAGCAACCGTTGTACGACGTCCCCTCCACAATCTATCAGAATCGTAGATTTGTCGTCGCAGACCGCCAGCATCGTGGTTGTTCTGGTCGGGTCCGTGACGGCGGCACCCGTCCCGAGGAGATGTAAGGTGGGCATCAGTCCGTAGTGTTTCGATGGGGCGTCATCAGGCGCGGGATTATTGATCAGTATTCGGCTTAAACAGGTCTACGCCGCATTTTTTATCGCGCACGGGACGTAGTAAACGATACCAGATTATCGAGCGCAGTGAGGGCTTCTGATTCGGGCAGGTCGATCAGAATATTTCTTGCTTCGGTCGCATAGTCGTTCATGATGGATCGAGCATACGTGTCGCCGCCATGTTTGACGACGAAGTCGGCGACGGTTCGGATATCTTCTCTGGACTTTCTCTTCTTTCGGACTATTTGCATAATCGGCTTGGTGGGCCTTCTTCCGGCCGATCGAAGGGCAAAGATCAGGGGAAGCGTCATTTTCTTCTCCTGAAGATCGATTCCAAGTGGTTTTCCCACGTCTTCGATGCCGTAATCAAACAGGTCGTCCCGGATCTGAAAGGCCATACCCAGTTTCTCACCGAATGCATGCATGCGTGATTGCGTTGCCTCGTCGGCACCCGTACTGGAAGCACCGATTCTGGTACAGGCTGAAATCAGCGAGGCCGTTTTGTCCGAAATAATCCGGAAATAAGTACCCTCGTCTATGTCCAGTTTCCGTGCTTTTTCGATCTGTAGAAGCTCTCCTTCGCTCATTCGTCTTACCGCGTCGGAAACGATATGCAACAGATCATACTCTCCGTATTCGAGGGCCATCAGAAGACCACGGCTGAGTAGAAAATCCCCCAGCAGCACAGCAACCTTGTTCTTCCAGAGGGCATTGATGGAAAACATACTTCTACGTTCGGATGCGTCATCTACTACATCGTCGTGGACGAGGGTAGCTGTATGCAGGAGTTCGACAAGCGCAGCGCCCCGGTAGGTAGATTCCGTAATACCGCCACATGCCTTTGCTGCGAGCAGGACAAGCATCGGCCTGAGTTGCTTCCCTTTCTGCCGTAAGAGGTATTGAACAATCCGATCCAGTAGCACCACGTCGTTGCGCATCGCCCCCCGGAAATACGTATGGAACGATTTCAGGTCGGTCGCGATGGGTGCCCTTATCTCATCGAGAGAGGTTCGGTGCAAGGATTCTGCCGTTACTGGTGTCGAGATGAGTTCCATCGAAGATAGCGCGATGCGAGCGGCACCAAACTTACGAAAAACGGTATTGATTCCGACGGAGTAAAACCAGGAAGAACGGAACACCGGCTATGGCCGTAACGATGCCGACGGGGAGCACTTGACCGGGTAGCACCGTTCGCCCGATAAGGTCGGCGACCGTCAGGAAGATGCCGCCGCCTACGAAACTAACGGGGAGGACGTACCGATGAGAAACGCCGACCAGAAAACGGGCGGTATGGGGCACAATGAGCCCTACAAATCCGATTGCCCCGGAAAAAGCGACGAGAACGCCGACGATAATAGCCGCCAGAAAAATCAGAACTCGTTTGATCGTTTCGACAGGAACACCGAGTGTCAGCGCAGGCTCTTCTCCGAGGAGTAGTGTGTCGAGATGACGAGATAGTACGAACAGGATGAGCAATCCGGTCGTCGATGCAGTTGCGGGAAAACTCACGTTCGACCACGAATAATGCGAGAGCGATCCGAGTAACCAGAATAACACGGCTCGTAGTTGGTTGGGATCGGAGGAGGCAAATGTAACGAGCGACGTAAGCGCGGCCATCAGAGAAGCCATTGCGACGCCTGCCAGTAGTAGACGGGAGACGGATAATCCGTCTCTCGTCCGAGCCACCATATAGACAGCAACGATGGCGAAAAGGGCACCCAGAAAGGCTGCAATCGGAAGGCTCATCCACCCAGTCAGGAAGACGGGTAGAAAGCCCAAAAAATAGAGGGACGCTCCGGTCGAGGCTCCGCCGGAAATCCCGAGTATGTACGGCTCGGCCAGTGGATTGCGTACGAGTGCCTGCATCGCAACACCGACGATGGAAAGTCCGCCACCCACGAAAAATGCAGCGAGGGCACGTGGAAGTCGACTCAGGACGACAATAACATAAATGGTATCGTTACCAGAACTCGGGGCAAATCCAATCGCCTGAACGATAGACTGCCAAACCTCGCCTATCCCGATATGTACGGGTCCGAGTGATACTGCGAAAATGATGGAAATTGGGGCAAGAACCGAGAGCCCGGTCAGTGTCCAGGCATTCCTGGATCGCGGTGGTCGTACCTTCTCCTGTGCCCGGGACATAGTCACCTGTCTGGCTTCTCTCACTGAATAATGACGGCCGTTACGGGATACATAGTCACTGATTCCGTACCGATTGAAGTATTTCGGCGATCCGATAGGCTCCGTCTACAACTCGGGGTCCGGCACGAAGCACGAGATCTGCGTCGATCGAATATACCCGATTTTGCCGTACGGCCGGTACCGATCTCCAGATAGGTCGGGCGTAACGTAAATCTTCCGCGTCATAATTTTCGCCAAACGTGCCGATTATTACTTCCGGTGCCTCCGAAAGCACAAATTCATCACTCAGGACGGGATTAGACGTGGTCATGGAGCCCGAGATGCTCACTCCTCCGGCCAGTGTGATGAGTTCGTGTATGTAGCTGTCTTTTCCGAAAGAGTACAATGTCTCATCTGAAATGAGAAAGAGGACTCGCGGTCTCCGTTCAATAGCGTCAGACGATAGCCGTAGGGAGTCGATTCGATGCTGCAGGGAGAATGCCATTGAGTCCGATACGGCCGTTGTATGGAGTAGTATCCCTACCGTTCTGACCGACTTGACGATGTCCTCCAGCGTCCGTGTCTTAAGATAAAACACCTTCAGGTGGAGATCATTGAACGTATCCGCGTCGGTGGGACTGTTGACCTGGGTGGTTCCGAGAATCAAGTCCGGTCTGAGACTGACAATCACTTCGAAGTTTACCGGAAGAGCGGAAAAACGAGGAATATGGTTGACTTCGGACGGATAGTCGTCGGCCGATGAGACACCGACCACCCGGTCGATTCCACCGGCAGCATAAACTATTTCCGTAACGCTGGGCGCGATCGTAACGAGGCGTGTCGGAGGATCGTGGAAGTCGAACTTTCTACCAATCGCATCCGTGAATCCCGTATTCCCGCCATCAATCGCCTGATCCCTGGTACATCCGCAGCAAACCGTCGCGAGAAGAAGAAAGAAAACCGAAATGAACGGGAGAGCGCCGGACCGAGACAAAGGGTTCATAGTTGTTGAATCGTTTCGCGTCGTTGTATGTTCAGCCAATGAAAGGTACGCGCCAGATCACAGCAATTCTCAATCCTCAGGCCAGCTCTGGCAGGACGCGTGGTCGTGAGAAAAAGGTGAGAGCGGCGCTGAACGCAGCGGGACTTGGGGACCAGATCATTCGTACGAAGCATCAGGGCCACGCAGTAGAGATCGCTCGCTCGGCCGCAGTCGAAAGTGATCTTGTCATCGCTGTCGGGGGAGATGGAACGGTGAACGAAGTGGCCAGGGGCATTATTGAGTCAGGATGTCAGCCTGCCTTCGGGATTATTCCGTCTGGAACCGGCAATGACTTCGCTCGCTTTATCGGCATGTCCATGGATATTGGTAGAGCGGTTTCCCAGATTGGATCCGGGGTGATTACACGCGTCGACGCAGGCCGCGTAATCTGGAAAGAGCAGAAAGAATCTCTGACTCAGTTGGTCGAGCGGCAGAGCTATTTTGTGAATACCCTGGGCGCTGGGTTCGATGGTCACGCAGCTTTTCTGGCTCCGAAATATAAACACTTGCCGTTTCAAACCGGCTATCTGACAGCAATTCTCGTGGCCCTTAGAACGTGGGTATCGAGTGGGGCGACCATCTGGAATGATTCGACCGGACCCACGGCCATATTTTCGGGAAGACTATTTTTTGTGACAGTCGGAAATGCCCGCGATTCGGCCGGGGGGTATCGCATAAATCCTCGAGCGTCGATTGCCGACGGATTACTGGATGCGTGTATCGTGAGTGACGTGTCCATCTGGCGGGCAATTCGTCTGCTACCGATGGCACGGCGGGGACGCCACCTGACCCAACCAGAGGTTGCATACCGTCAACTGTCCAGGATGAGGATCGAATCCGATCTGTCACTGCCTGTTCATGCCGATGGCGAACTGCTCTCCGAATGTGCCCGGTCGATTCGTGTTCAGGCCCTTCCAGGGGCCCTGAGGGTATGCGTACCGCGCGCCTCGGTCGGTCCAATAAGAAATCTGAGTAGAAGAAATGGTGACGGGTAGAACTGGTACAGAACGTTGCCGAAGTTTGGTGTATTTTGACTTGCATGAGATCTGAAGAGAAAGAACACATCATCGCCAGATTGGAAGAACGATTCGCATCGTTGAAGCCACTGGCAGCGGGCGGCCCGGACCGGGTCCATCGGACACTCGATCAGATGGTAAACGCCGGAGCGTGCCGATTCGGTGTTGCTGCCGATCAACCCAATCGAGCAGGATTTTCTGCATGCGATCTGGCGCCTCCCCTTGCACGAATGATTGATCATACGGCGCTCAAGGCGGAGACCACGCAGGAGCAAATTCGGCAACTATGCAAGGACGCAGCTACCTATTGCTTCGCGTCCGTATGCGTGAATCCGTGCCACGTAAAACTGGCGGCTGAACTGCTCCGGGGATCTCCAGCAGCCGTCTGTACCGTCATTGGTTTTCCGCTCGGGTCGACCACGTCAGCAGTAAAAGCACTTGAGGCCGAAACGGCCGTATTTGACGGTGCGACCGAGGTCGACATGGTCATCAACGTCGGCATGCTGAAGAGCGGACAGCACGATTTTGTCGAGGCAGACATCCGAGGTGTGGTACAGGCAGGGAAGGCTGCCGGGGCTCGAGGCGGAGGAGTTATTGTAAAAGTAATTCTGGAAACGGCCCTACTGACGGATGAAGAGAAAGTAATTGCGTCTGTGTTGGCGCAGAATGCCGGAGCCGACTTTGTGAAGACATCGACGGGATTTTCCAAAGGGGGGGCTACGGCTGCCGACGTAGCACTCATGCGGCAGGTAGTGGGTCCGGATATGGGCGTAAAGGCCTCGGGGGGCGTTCGTACCAAAGAAGACGCAGAGATGATGATCGCCAGTGGTGCCACACGTATCGGTGCCAGCGCGTCGGTGGCCATTGTCCAGGGGTTGAAAGGATCATCCGATTATTGACAACGCGAGAACACCAGGCTGGATGTAATCCTATGAATTCAGGTCGTGTGACAGCCCTGTTGTGTCTTGTACTCGCGTCGTGCGCGACGGGTGCAAACGTACGGGATGATCAGGATGCGTCACCGGAGGTTGAGGCCCCTGTCTCTCTGCGCGCGACGGAGACATTTGACCCCTCCCCGTATGAGGATTCTCCCGTTTTACTGGAAGCTGATGTTGCCCACGATGTACCGAGACTGCTCATGGAGAGCCGCGCCGATTCGGGAATCGTTCGGGTCATTGATGGTTTCCGGATTCAGATATTTCAGTCCCTCAATCGGGCCGAGGCAATCGAAGTGGAAGAAAAAGTCAGATTCTGGTGGCCGAATCGTCGGCCCGAACCCGATTCGATCCTGGTTGCCGACAGTCTTGGACTTCTTCCACCTCTTCCTGATCGATTGGGTATCTACAACCTATACAAGCAACCCTATTATCGGGTCAGAATCGGTGATTTTGTCAATCGGGGTGTTGCCGAGCGCGTCCACGCACTCATACTCAGACGGTACCCGCGATCGCTCATCGTGCCGGACCAGATTATATTTGTCCGTAACTAGGCTCATTCGCCCAACACAAAACGTCTCGGACAGGATCTGTACGTTTGATCAGTTCGGATCGGCAGCAAGTGCGGCACCGATTATTCCGGCTTCATTCTGCAGGTCCTCTGCTACAAGCACGGCGTGTGTATCAAGGAAACGCCAGTATTCGTCCATCTTCTTTGGCCGACTCACGCCGCCTCCAATGATGATTACGTCTGGAGAAAACAAAAATTCGATTCGATTCAAATATTTCTGAAATCGGCCAGCCCATTCCTTCCACGTGAGTCCCTTCAGTTTTCTGATGCGATCAGAAGCATAGAGTTCGGCTGCGTTGCCCTTCAATTTGAGATGTCCCAGTTCCGTATTGGGTATCAGTACGCCATCGTAAAACATCGCCGAACCGATACCTGTCCCGACCGTGATAAACATGATCAGGCCCTGTCTGTTTTTTCCAGCACCGAATCGAACGCTTGCCAGACCCGCAGCATCCGCGTCGTTTAGCACCTTTACCGGATGTCCCGTGGCGTCCGAGAGCAAATCCTCAACTTTTGTATCGATCCAATATTTATGGATATTGGCCGCCGTTCTGACGAGTCCGTGTTCGACGCGCGCCGGAACTGTGCAACCGATCAGTCCGGTCCAATCGAAATGTGCCCGAACTGCTTCCACGGTCTCAGCAACCGCTTCAGGAGTAGCAGGTTTGGGGGTAGGGATGCGAAACCGGTCCGTTTTCAATGTGCCGGATGAAAGATCGACCGGAGCACCTTTGACCCCTGATCCTCCGATGTCGATGCCGAGTATGTCCAACTGATTCTAGATTTGAGCGCCGATGATTCCATTCAAATTAGCAATGACCCAACGAACGAGCAATTCGTGATGAACTCACCCAGGGAGATGATTGAAGGATTATCTTTCCTGTCCTGTGTCTCGCGCAGGTCATAGGACCTACTCACCCTGTTCTGCACGTATCCTGATGCATCCCCACCCGTTAGCCGGTCAGATCATTCCTGAAGAAAACCTGGTCGATGTGGCATCGATTATTGCTGCCTACTATGACTTCAATCCCGATGCCAGCCGCCTCGATCAATGTATCTCGTTCGGTACGTCGGGGCATCGCGGAAGAAGTCTCGATAGAAATTTCAATGAGTCCCATATTCTTGCGGTTACGCAGGCGGTGTGCGACGTCAGGAAAGACCTGGGTGTAGACGGTCCGGTCATGGTCGGGATGGATACACATGCACTCTCGGCCCCCGCACTGCGAACGGTGGTCGAGGTTCTGGCAGGGAACGGTATTACTGCCGTTTGCGACGAAAACAAAGATTTTACACCGACACCTGTAATCTCGCACGCCATTCTGAATTACAACGACGGTCGGAGCACCGGACTGGCAGACGGACTTATTCTTACTCCGTCGCACAATCCGCCCGACGACGGTGGTATTAAGTACAATCCTCCGAACGGCGGTCCCGCGGACACGGGTGTTACCACGGTAATTGAAAAACGCGCAAACGAAATTCTCAGACAGGGACACGAGGTGGGGCGTGTTCCCTTTGAGAAAGCCTGGAACTCCTCGGCCGTCACCAGGGTCGATTTCGCGGCGTCGTACATCGCCAGTCTGAATTCGGTGGTAAATCTCGAAGCCATTGCAGGAGAAAGAGTTCGGATGGCCGCAGATCCGATGGGAGGGGCCGGACTTCATTACTGGGACAGGATAGCAGATGCATACGGGCTTGAACTGACCGTCTTAAATGCCTCCCTCGATCCGACGTTTTCGTTCATGCGAGTTGACAGGGATGGAAAAACGAGGATGGATTGTTCCAGCCCGTATGCGATGGCCGGATTGATTGAACGCGCGTCCAATTGCGATATCGCATTCGGAAACGATCCGGACGCTGACCGCCATGGCATCGTAACGCCCTCGACCGGACTTCTCAATCCCAATCATTACCTGGCGGCAGCAATATTCTACCTGTTCCAGCACCGGCCTCTCTGGGCGGGCGGAATCTCGATCGGCAAGACCCTCGTTTCTTCGGATATGATTAACCGGGTGGCGGCATCCTTGAACCGATCCGTCGTTGAAGTGCCGGTTGGATTCAAGTGGTTTGTAGACGGCTTGATGGACGGAACACTGGGGTTCTGTGGGGAGGAGAGTGCCGGCGCAACGTTCCTGAAAAAGGATGGTCATGTCTGGTCTACAGACAAAGACGGAATAATCATGAATCTGCTCGCTGCGGAAATGCTTGCCGTCAGCGGGAAGGATCCCGGAGAGATCTATGAGTCCCTGACGCGGACTCACGGTAGGCCCGTCTATGAGCGGATCGATGTGTCCGCTACCCGGGAGGAGAAGGCACGTCTGAAGTCTCTGGGAAAAGAAAATCTGGGGACGGATGCGATTGCCGGCGAACCGATCATTCGTAAACTCACAAAAGCACCCGGCAACGACAAGGACTTCGGGGGCTTGAAAGTGGAGACGGAGAACGGATGGTTCGCGGCTCGACCATCAGGTACCGAGAATTTGTACAAGATCTATGCTGAGAGTTTTCTGGGAGAGCAGCACCTTGAGTCGTTGCAGACGGAAGCAATAGACCTTGTCCGCGCCGCAATCACGTCGTAACGCCCGACGGGTTCGGGAACCGACTACAGCGGTACGCGACTCAAGCGGGAATCGACCACGATCCTACGAAGAAAATAATTTCCGACGGGCCAGATAAGCCTCTCTCACAATGCGAATGTCTTCCAGATAGGGACCCAGCTCCGGTATTCTCAGTGCCTGCGGTCCGTCCACGAGGGCGGTACTGGGTTCCGGGTGGAAATCGACGAGTACCATATTTGCACCGGCGATGATTCCCTGCGATGTAGCGTGCATGATGTCGGGAATCCGATCCTCTCCCGAGGCCCGCATCCCCACCGAGTGACTTGGATCTATGCATACCGGCATTCTCGTCAGGCGTTTGACCGTCGGTACCTGGGCAAAATCTACGAGATTCCGATGCGGATCACCCATTCCTGACTTTACGCCTCGCAGTGCGAAGATAACGTTATGATTGCCTTCACTGGCCAAATATTCAGCGGCGTTCAACGATTCGTCCAACGTAATTCCAAATCCTCGTTTCAAGAGTGCCGGGTACTTCTGCTGGCGACCAATCGCTTTTAACAGCTCGAAATTCTGTGTATTTCGTGTCCCTATCTGAAGCATGACTCCGGTCGGGTTGCCGGTCTCGTTGAGGACGGTGTCGATTTCCTCTATATGCGATTCATGGGTGACTTCCATCGCGATAACACGAATTCCGTACTTTCCTGCCAACTCGAATACATACGGGAGACAGGATTTGCCATGTCCCTGAAATGAGTACGGGCTGGTTCGGGGCTTGTAGGCTCCCATCCGGGTGCACTGCAGGCCATGTTCGCGCAGAGGTAACATCATCTCTTCAACATGAGCCGGAGTGTCTACGGCACAGAGTCCCGCGAATACGTGGAGAGAATCCTGGCTGAACCGAATGCCCTGATACTCGAAACCGTTCTCACGATCATCTTCGACATGACGGCCCAATATTCGGTAGGATTCGGAGACCTTGACGACCCGCTCGACTCCCGGAAGGCCGCGCATGAGGCGAAGAGAAAGTGATTGCGTGCTTCCCAGTAGATAAACTTCTGTCAGCAACTGATGTTGTCCCTGGATGTCGTGCATTCGATAACTGATATCCGGAAGCGCGTCCAGATATCGAAGCAATTGTTGATGCCGGGTGGAGGATTTGTCGGTATTTGGCTTTAATACAAGAATCACGGGTCTGGACAGCGCCTAAGAACGGCTTTTTGGTTGGATATATGGGGCAATTGCGCCCGAAGATAGGACTCTCCGCAACGGATGACACGAAGCATTAAGACCGATGCTTCGTTTTTATGTCGGAGAATCAGAATTTCGTAGCAAAAAAATCAGTTTCTTGCGTTATCAGTAGTCGAAATAGTACCATTTTATGTCATTCGGTGGTTCGCACACCGACCGCATACGTCGCATCTGTGATGTTTTCGGTTGGAGTGGGGGGCCCACCGCCCCGGAACCCAGGCGATCAATATGCAGATCAGATACTACTCGACATCGTTTACGAAGGCCACGGCTCGGACTGTCAGAGGTGACGATCATAGTCACAGATTCTACCGAGTAGTCAGAAAATTATTGGGAAGTATTTTTCTTCTCGGGCTTCTGGCTTTCGGACCGTCGAAGGCTTCGGCACAGGTTGACTTCGGAGATGCCCCCGATCCACTAGTGGCGACCGCAGGCGAGTATCCGACCCTGTTGGTCAACAACGGTGCCCGTCATACGATTGCAGGTCCTACGCTGGGTGCTACTGTAGATGCTGAGGCCGACGGACAGCCGAACGCCGGAGCTACCGGTGACGGTGTAGACGAAGATGGAGTCACCTCTTTTACCAATTTTATTCTCGGTCAGTCTGGTACGCTTTCCGTGAACGTATCCGGTGCTGCCGGAGATGTCTACGCGTGGATAGATTTCAATAAGGATGGTGTGTTCGCCTCACCAGCCGAACGCATAATTAACGGAATCGCTTTTGCGGCAGGAGAAACGAAAATTCTGAACGTAACGATTCCCGGGACCGCTACTGCCGGAACCGTATTCGGAAGATTTAGAGTCGTTTCGACGGGTGCGCCCGATCCCACTCCGACAGGGTTGGCCGCCAGTGGTGAAGTCGAAGATTATGCGATAGTAATCACAGCGCTTGATTTTGGAGATGCCCCTGATCCATTGGCTGCTACGGCAGGAAAGTATCCTACGCTGCTCAGCCATGACGGTCCGCGGCATACGCTGGTGGGCGGAGGTCCAGTTCTGGGTGCTACCATCGACGGAGAGCCCGATGCCGCGCCGAGTACCAGCGCTTCGGGTGATGATACTACTGGAAGTGATGACGAAGACGGGGTCGCCTTCAGCGGATCATTTGTAGCCGGAACCAGCAGTACAACCATCACGGCTACGGTGTCTGGAGCGGGTGGAAAGCTGAATGCGTGGATTGACTATAACCAGGACGGTGACTTTTTAGACGGTGGTGAGCAGATCGCTACCGACATGGCCGTCGCAGTTGGAGCCCATCCGTTTTCGCCGACCGTGCCACTAACGGCATTGAGTGGAACCACATTTGCCCGATTCCGCCTCAGTACGGCTGGTGGCGATGCCTCAACCGGCTCAGCTGCCGATGGTGAGGTGGAAGATTATCAGATTACGATTCAGCGTCTCGATTACGGTGATGCCCCCGATACGGGTGGCGGAACCGGCACAGGGAATTACAAAACCGTTCTTTCCGATGGCGGTGCAAGCCATATCATCGGTGGTCCCAGGTTTGGTGCCCTGGTCGATAATGAGGCCGACGGACAACAGAACGGAACGGCTACCGGAGATGACCTGGCCACGTCCGACGATGAAGACGGTGTTACGTTTCCCGCGCAGGTCGCTCTGGGAACAACGAATTCGGTGACGGTCGACGTTCAGGGAGCCAGTGGCAGAGTCGATGGTTTCATTGATTTCAACGATGATGGTGACTGGCTCGACGCCGGAGAACAGATCATTACCAATCAGGCGGTATCTGTCGGGAGTAACTCATTTTCATTCGTAACTCCTCAGACCGCCATAGTGAGCGGTACATTCGCTCGTTTCCGGATCAGCACAGCGGGTGGACTCACAGCGATTGGTGCGGCCGCAGACGGGGAAGTGGAAGACTACGCCATTACTGTAGTCGGACTCGACTACGGCGACGCACCGGACACCGGAGCGGGAACGTCCAACGGCAACTACAAGACGGTCCTGACTGATGATGGCGCTCGACACGGGGCTTTTGGACCTCGGATCGGGGCCACGCGCGATGTGGATAACGGCACGCAACAGAATGCGACGGCTACATTTGATGACCTTATCAATACAGGTTCGGCCGACGACGAAGACGGCGTGACCGTCCCTGGAGTGATAAAAGTTGGCCAGTCGGAATCGATTACTGTCAACGTCCAGAGCGCGGATGGTCGCGTCGATGCATGGATCGACTTCAATCGCGATGGAGATTGGGCTGATTCTGGAGAGCAGATTGTTACCAATCAGGCAGTCACGGCAGGTTCCACACCGTCGTACAATTTTACAACGCCACTGACGGCGTCCGTCGGTACGTCATTCCTACGGGTTCGGGTGAGCACTGCAGGTGGTCTGGGCTCAACAGGACTGGCCAAGGACGGGGAGGTCGAAGACGAAGCTCTCGTTATTCAGGCCATCGATTACGGGGACGCCCCGGACACAGGTTTGGGCAAATCAAACAAGAATTACGAGACGCTTGCCGCCAACGGTGGTCCGTCCCATATCATCACGGGACCTGTTCTGGGATCCTTGGTTGACGCGGACGCCGATGGACAACCAGGAAATACGGCTACCGGTGATGACACAGACGGGACCGACGATGAAGACGGCGTAGCGTTCAGCGCGGCCTTTACTGCGGGTGCGAGTTCAGCTACAGTCACTGTAACACTGAGTGGTTCTGGCGGAAAACTCGATGCGTGGGTGGACTGGAACCAGGACGGTGACTTTCTGGATGCCAGTGAGCAGATTGCGACCAACATGGTCGTAAATGTTGGAGCGAATCCGTTCAGTCCAGCCGTTCCCATAACGGCGTTATTGGGGCAGACATATGCCCGATTCCGGGTCAGCACGGCCGGTGGGCTCGCCCCTACAGGTGCTTCTCCAACGGGCGAGGTAGAAGATTATACGGTACTGGTCGGTGGAATCGATTTCGGTGATGCCCCGGATACAGGTGCGGGAACAGGAGCCGGAAACTATGAGACGCTCCTTGCCAATGGCGGCGCGCGTCATATAGCAACAGGGCCTATTCTGGGTACACTAATTGACGCAGATGCCGACGGCATCCAGAATGGTACCGCCACCGGTGACGACACCGACAATCTGGCCGACGAAGACGGAATCGCCTTCGCCAGTCCACTTATAATGACGGGTGCCGGAACGAATACGGCCAGTGTGGGCGTCACGGTTAGTGGGGCCAACGGCGTGCTCGACGCATGGATAGATTTCAATGGCGATGGCGACTGGCTCGACGCCGGTGAACAGGTCATAACGACGAAGGCGGTAACCGTAGGATCTCAGTTGGTTTCGTTTACGATTCCGGCGCAGGCATTTTCGACCGCCAGTTCTTTTGCCCGTTTCCGACTCTCTTCGACGGGTGCAGTGGCTCAGGGATACACCACGCTCGGCGCGGCGACAGACGGTGAAGTGGAAGACTATGCGGTTACGCTGGTCAACGGTGCGGTGGCGGCAGCCCAGACACTGACGGTTCCGTCGGGTGCGGCCAGTCCGTACACGATATCGATCGTGGCTGGTCCGAAACTAAAGGTCGTTGATAACAACGGAACGATTCTAAGCGAAATTCCCACAACGGCTATTGTCGGTGGTGTAACGGTCAACGGGTCTGCCGGTGACGATATATTTATCATCGACTATACCACGGATCCGTCCGCATTCGGTGGTCTGGCGATCGATGGTAAAGGCCAGACGACGGGTGACAAGATCGTGCTCCAGGGCGCGAGTCCGGCCTCGTTCACACATACGTTTTCTACGCTTACATCTGGTTCATTCACCGGTACGGGGCTGGGAACCACGACCTATACAGACATCGAACCGATCGCCGACAATCTGAGCGTAACAGATCGCGTCTTTACGTTCAGCGGGGTGGATGAAACGATTGACCTGAAAGACGACGGGATCCCTGCTAACGGCTTATCCTTCATCAATTCGACGGCGGGCGAGTCGGTAACATTCGTCAATCCGACGAATAGCATCACGGTCAACGGCGGCGGCGGAGTCGATCAGATTATCCTAGCTGCGCTCGACAACGGGTACAACAAACCCGTCACCATCAATGGTGATGCCGGAAACGACATCGTCACGGTCAAAGCCATGGCGGCGGGTTGGACCAGTACTGTTTCAGTGAACGGTCTGGCGGGCGACGATGAACTCATCGCCGACTTTGTAAATGGAAATGCTATACCCGCTGCGGGTGGTCTGTTCTACGACGGAGGTACGCAGACCACGGGTGACAAGCTGACACTCAAGAACGGTAGCGGCCTCACGACAATTACCCACACGTTCGCAAATGCGAACGACGGTACGGTCAACGTAGATACGCGTGTGCTTACGTACACCGGTCTCGAGCCGATAACGGATAATCTGAGTTCGACCAATCGAATATTTACATTCGGGGCAACGGCAGACGTAATCACGCTGGAAGAGACCGCAGCGGCGGGAGATTCGCAGTCGAAGATTTCATCCACGGCTTCAAGTGAGACGGTGACGTTTACTACAACGCCTACGACGACTATCACGGTCAACGCAGGTGCGGGTGACGATACGGTCACGATGAAGAAACTGGACTCGACGTACGCAGGAGCGGTTACCGTGAACGGCGATGCTGCCGACGATACGTTTACGGCCGACTTCTCGGGAGGAAATCCGTTTACGACGGCAGGCGTGACCTACCATGGCAACGCCCAGACGGCGAGCGACAAGCTGGTTCTTACAGGCGGTAGTCCGACAACCGTAGATCATGTCTACACTGACGCGAACAGCGGTACGGTGACGGTAGACGGCGTCGTACTCACGTATGACACGATCGAACCAATCACCGATGCGCTTACGCCTACTACGCGGACATTCACGTTCTCGTCGGCGACCAATACGATTACGCTCAAGGATGATGGCGTTCTGGCGGATGGGTTTTCTGTTCTGTCGACGGCGAGTGTCACGAGTGAAACAACGACCTTCAAGGCGCCGACTGGCAAACTGACGGTGTTCGGAGGCTCGGGTGTTGACACGTTCACCTTGACGGAACTGGACACGGCGATTTCTCCATCGCTGGGTGTGCATTTCAGGGGTCTCGGCGGAGCGGATATCATAACCATGAGTCCGAGTACCAAGTACATTGCCGAGGCGCATGGTGGAGATCCTTCGGTCGCTCCAGGAGATGTATTCGACGTAGACTTCACGGGTCTGACAGGAGTCAAGATCACGCACACTCCGACATCGGCCAGCGCCGGAAGTTACACGTTTGATAGCGGGTACAAGAATGTCAATTATGACACGATGGAGGATGTCAAGAAGAGCATTTCGCTATTGACCCCCTTCGATACGCAGACCGGTATTTCGATCGAACCGACGCTGGATTGGGACATCTCCGCTACACTGGGAGCGTTGTTCACTGGAGCCTATTCGCTCGAACTTGACACGCAGGCCGACTTCCTGAGCGGTAGTAAGTTTGAAAAAACGGGCCTAACGCTACCGACGTCGATTTATTCGATCGATTTTGATACGGATGCGTTCAAACTGGAGAACAACAAGACGTATTACTGGCGGATAAAGGCACCACTTACGATCGGTGGTGGCGGTAACGTGTTCTGTTCGGCGCCATACAGTTTCCTGTCGGCACAAAAATTGGTGCCGGAGCTGACGTATCCCAAACCGGATCTGACGATTCCGTCAACTACATTTACGTTCTCATGGAATGTAGCCAATCCGGCACCGAATGCGACGTATGTACTCGATATAGACGGTTCAACGTTTGCAGCGCCATTCCTCCAGACCGTTACTTCTTCAACCACCACGTTCAAGACGAGCGGCCTCACGACCCAACTAGTCGCGGGAAACACCTATACGTGGCGCATCACGGTCAAATCGGCAGGAGGAGCGACGATAGCCATTTCTGCACCGCAGGCGTTTACGATTGCGGGCGGTGCCGTGGTACCAAAGCCGAGTTATCCGATAGCCGGGCTGAAGGTGTATTCAAACGATATCAATTTCAGCTGGTATCCTGAGGCAGACTTTGCCGATCTCACGTTTGATATCGAATATATCAATGTGACCGATGGGGAAGTGTTCACGGGAACCCCGGACGTGTCTGGAATTACGGGACTCCAGAAGCTGGTGACCGGGCTCAAGCCGGGTAAGGAATACAAGTGGAAAGTCCGTAGCAAGCATACACCGAGTGGAGTGACCAGTGCATGGTCTACCGAGGTTAACTTCTTCACGAACGGTCCGGGTACTGTTGTCGTACCGACGCCTTCGTATCCGACAGGGGGGCTGCAGATCTACACGACGAGTCCGACGTTGCATTGGTATCTGGGTACTCCGGAAGCTGGTCTGACGTTCGTTGTTGAATATCGAAAGGTCGGTGCGGGTGCGTTTACTTCTGCTGCCGTGACGCCGACTCAACTACAACTTACAGGGCTGGAACCGGGCAAGACGTACGAATGGAAAGTCAAATCCAAGAATAGTTTTGGCGAAGAGTCCGCATTCTCGGCCCTGACCACGTTCGTAATTGCCGGTGGGCCCACGCAAGGGCTTCCAAATGCGTCATTCCCGATCAATAATGCGACAGTATACACGTTGCAGCCGACGCTTAACTGGTTTGTTGAAGGTTCGACGCTTGGGCTGACCACGTTCGACGTCGAATGGGATGATGATGCGTTGTTTGCGCTTCCATTTGTGGGAAGTAAGACGGGGCTTACGGGCGGGAAATACACACTCACAGCAGCCGAGAAGCTGAAGTTTGGAACGATGTACTACTGGAGGGTCCGTG
>CAYLHF010000023.1:24154-43548 GCA_964383365.1 uncultured Rhodothermales bacterium
CTCACAGCAGCCGAGAAGCTGAAGTTTGGAACGATGTACTACTGGAGGGTCCGTGCGCACTTCTCAAATGGAGATACGTCGGACGCTACGAATACAAAGTCCAATGGCACCTTTACGACAACCGGTGCTGCAGGGACGCTCGTGCCGATCCTCACGCAGCCCATCGGTGGTCTGATTATCCCGGACAAGAAGACGACACTCAGTTGGTATGTCACCGGCTCACTTGGAGCGGTTACGTCTTTTGACGTCGTGTATTCGACGACAAGTACCTTCAATCCGTCCCCGACGGTCACAACAACGGTAGTGACAGGTACGAACAAGACAACGCTGGATATTACAGGACTCGTTCCGGGTGCCAAATACTACTGGAAAGTTCGTGCCGACAATGGTACCACCAAGTCGGCGTACAGTGCGGTCGAGACCTTTGTGGTTCCGGCCGGGGCGTCGCCGGTACTGCCGATAGCCGGTAGTCCCGTGGGTGGAATCGCGCTGCAAGTCGCCAATCCAACGATGTCATGGTTCCTGCCTACGTTCTCATCGTCTACGATGACCTACGAGGTTCAGTACGGGCAGGCTGCAGATCTTTCCGATGCCCTGCAAATAAATAATCTCGAGAGTCCGTTGTTCGATGGTGCATTCCTGACAGAGGGAACGTATTACTGGCGAGTGCGGTCTGTGACGACCTCCGGAGAACGGTCGGCATTCTCAGACATCGCTGAATTCAGTACGACGGCGTCTATTGCCACGGCGATAGAAGATGAGATCGTTCCTGGTGATGAACTGCCGACGTCATTCCAGCTGCTGCAGAATTATCCGAATCCGTTCAATCCGACAACAACGATTGAATTTGCCGTTCCGGAAGCGAGTCATGTGACGCTCGGGATCTACAATGTACTCGGACAACTCGTTCGGACGCTCGTAAACGATCAGGTCACACCCGGCGTCCACCGCATTCAGTGGGATGCTCGCGATGCCGGAGGACAGGGCGTCACCAGTGGATTGTATATCTACCGGATAACGGCCGGTGATTTCTCCCAGGCTCGAACATTGGTATTGCTCAAGTGATGAGGGCAAGCTCCGACACGGTGCGCGGCGGAAGTTGAGGGCCGCCGCGGCGCCGGAAGGAGTTCAGTCCTGCCGGTTCGGAATGACTCCATGACGCCGGCCCACTTTCACAAATGCGTCGACGCAACGGTCGATATGATCTCTGGAATGAGCTGCCGATAATTGAACCCGGATGCGCGCCTCGCCCCTGGGGACCACCGGGAAGCTGAATCCGATGACGTAGATCCCTTCGTGCAGCATATCCGATGCAATATCGGATGCGAGGCGCGCCTCATACAGCATGATAGGTACGATGGGGTGAACACCGGGTCGAATGTCGAATCCGGCCTCAGTCATTCGCTCCCTGAAATACACCGTGTTCTCTTCCAACTTGTCGCGCAAGGCAGTAGAGTGCGAAAGCATATCTATTACCTTAAGACTTGTGTAGGCGATAACCGGGGCTACCGAATTGGAGAAGAGGTAGGGACGTGAGCGTTGTCTGAGTAATTCGACAATCTCCTTACGGGCCGACGTAAATCCTCCTGAGGCTCCACCGAGGGCTTTCCCGAGCGTGCTCGTCACTATATCCACTCTCCCCATTACCCCGCAATGGTCGATGGAGCCCCTGCCAGACTTCCCGAAAAAGCCGGTGGCATGGCTATCATCTACCATCACGAGTGCATTGTATTTGTCGGCGAGATCGCAAATTTGGCCAAGTTTGGCGATGTCCCCATCCATGGAGAAAACGCCGTCTGTCGCGATCATCCTTCTCTTTGACGTCGCAGATTCGTTCAGACACCTTTCCAGGTCGGCCATGTCACCGTGGGTATACCGATATCTCGCAGCCTTGCACAAGCGGATGCCGTCGATAATACTCGCGTGGTTGAGAGCGTCTGAGATGATGGCACAGTCTTTATCCAGAATGGTCTCGAAAAGTCCCCCGTTGGCATCGAAGCACGATGTATACAGGATCGTGTCGTCCATTCCGAGAAACTCGGAGAGTCTGGCCTCCAATTCTTTATGGATAGTTTGCGTACCACAGATGAACCTTACGGACGAGAGTCCGAAGCCGTATCGCTCAACACCTTCTTTTGCGGCCTCGATCAATTCGCGGTTGTTGGCCAACCCGAGATAATTATTCGCACAGAAATTGATCACCTCATTACCGTCTTGCACGGCGATCCTGGCCGACTGCTGACCCTTCAGTACACGCTCGTCTTTATAGAGTCCGGCCGTCCGAATTTCGTCGAGAATGAGAGAGAGTTGGGAAGAAGTTGACTCGTACATCGTCTTGACCGTTAAAGGTTGATGGTCTGCTGGAGAGGCTGCGGAGAGAAGAGAAATTACGGTCTAAATCGGTCCTGATTCGGACTTACTTGCCGTGTGACGGGCAGACCGTTCAGACCGTTCGCGCACCCGGGTAATCATTTCTGTCGTCATCGTCTGAAGGTCAACACGTTCCTTCCAGTCCCAGTCTTCACGCGCGCGTGAGTCGTCGATGGACTGAGGCCAGGAATCGGCAATAGCCTGCCGATAATCCGGCGAGTAGCTACACACGAAATTCGGAACGTGCTCACGTATGGCGGCTGCAAATTCAGCGGCCGATTGGCTGAATGCGGTCACATTATAACTTGTTCTGACAGTGATCTTATCCACAGGCGCCGTCATGAGATCGAGAATGCTTTTGATCGCATCAGACATATACATCATCGGAAGTCTGGTTTCAGCTTCCACAAAACAGGAATAGGAGCCTGTTCGGACGGCTTCAAAAAACATTTCTACAGCAAAGTCGGTGGTCCCGCCGCCGGGGGGCGCCTTGTAACTGATAACTCCGGGAAATCGAATACTCCTCACGTCAACACCATATCGTGTTGCGTAATACTGACACAGTAATTCTCCCGTAACCTTTGTCAATCCGTACATGGTTGTCGGACTGGTGGGCGTTTCCTGTGGCGTGTTTATTCTCGGGGTTCCCGGCCCGAAAACTGCTATGGAACTGGGCCAAAAAAGCCGAAATCTTGACGTTCGCGCTTCGTCGAGCACCGTCTTGAGACCGTTTATATTCACGTTCCAACACGTTTCCGGATAGTTTTCACCGTTGGCTGATAAAATTCCAGCCAGGTGGTATACGGAGTCCGGGTTAACGTCACTCAGAAGCTTACGAAACGCGTTTTCGTCCGTGACGTCCAGATAGCGAAAATCAGCATCTGTCTGTCCTTGCTTCTGCTTCAGGTCGGACGCAATGACGGCGTCGGCACCGTGAATCTGTCGGAGTGCGTCAACGAGATCAATTCCGATCTGGCCAGATGCACCGGTTACGAGTATCATTCGATGGAATATTTCTCCATAATGGTGTGAAATACGTCGTTCCGTTGAACGCGAAGATAGGTCCCCGACTACAAATAATAATCTCCTTTGTACGGTTTGATGAATGTTCACAAGAACGAGTGACGCACTTCTGTTTCGTTGCCTGAAGAGACAGACCATGATGTAGAGAAATAAGTAGGCTTGGTCTTGTCGTCACTGTATCTTCCGGACCGATACATTCGTAGCTGGATGGAGAATGGCCAACCGAATATTTCTCGGTGGGCTTTTCTCCGTTGTTAGCGTAAAACCACAAGGAATTTTCAACAGTCAAATGAAATCCATTTTCTCGTTTTTCCTCCTACTAGTTCTGGTCATCTCTTCGGGAGCCAACGCGCAGACTCGAAGGACATCTTCTCCCAATCTGACGGCGCTGGCCGGCTTCTCTTCGGCAGTCGCGGTCGATGGTTCGACGGTTCTCATCGGAGAATCTGGAAATAATATGACTCCGGGATACGTGTATCTTTTTTCTGAAATGCAGGACGGCCATTGGGGTGAGTCTGGTCGCCTCGTGGCCAGTGATGCTCATGAGGCGGATCACTTTGGCGCTGCAATAGCACTAAGTGGGGATGTTCTCGCGGTTTCGTCAAAAACCGGAAGCGGAAAAGTATACCTGTTCGGACGATCTGCCGGGGACGGATGGTCCGAGACTACCGTGCTATCGGGTACGGGATCGTCTGACGGTGACGAGTTTGGGACGGCGCTGGCGGTCTCCGATGACGTATTGCTCGTGGGTGCCGCCGGGACGGGGAACGAGGCGGGTGTCGTTTACGCATTCTCCCGGAACGAGGCTGGCCAATGGGGACAGGAAGCTATTCTGACAGCACCCGACAGCTCAGGCGGTGACCGCTTCGGTGCGGCAATGGCTGTCTCCGGGGATCTGTTGCTCATCGGTGCACCCGGAAGAGACAGGAGGACAGGAGTGGTGTTTTCCTTCAGGAGAACGGACGGGGTATGGGTCAAACATGAAGAAGTGAGTCCGTTCGGACTCGATCGCAATAATCGATTCGGTTCCCGCATCGTCATGAACGGAGAACATGCATTGATCTCGGCTCCGTTTTATCAGCGATCCATGGGAGCCGTATTCATGTTCGAGCTCGACGAAGATGGAAGCTGGCGCAAAGGACTCACACAGGTTCCTTTTGACTCCGGTGCTAACTTGAGATATGGCACAGCCACCGCTTTTGTGGGAGAGGACATTTGGATCGGTGCGACGGGTGCCAATAAATTTCTCGGTGCGGTGTATGCTATCTCTGGAGACGGTGAAGGCAACTGGAAATCCGCATCGAAGATCACCTATGAGGGTTCAGAACGTGGAAGTCAGTTTGCCGCGTCGCTGGCGGCCAGTGACGAGTTAGTCGTTGTTGGACAACCGAATGTAGATTTTGGGACCGGCGCCGCAGTGGTTTTCAAAAAAGAAAACGATACATGGCATCAGGCAGGCATCCTGAATGGAGATGTCGAAGGATTGGACTCGATATCTGGAGACGAGGTTCGCTGTACAGATGGAAAGTCTGACCGCTTCGATTGCAAAGCGATGGACATGTCTTCCATGCTGTCAGTCAAAGACATGGGCGGTTCCCGGGGAATCCAGGTCAATGACGTCTGGGGATGGACGGATCCTCAGTCGGACAGGGAGTATGCACTGGTAGGACGAATGGATGGGACGGCCTTTGTCGATGTCACGGATGCATCCCACCCGGTGTACATCGGGCAACTAATGCGTACCGACGGATCCCCGACGAGTATCTGGCGAGACATCAAGGTGTATAATGATTTTGCCTTCATCGTGGCCGACGCATCCGGCCAGCATGGCGTCCAGATATTCGATCTCAGGAAACTGAGAGACGTATCGAAGCTTCCTGCCGAATTCGAGGAAGACGCCCATTACGATGGAATTGCTTCTGCTCACAACATCGTTATTAACGAAGAAACGGGCTTCGCCTATACCGTCGGCAATAGCGCGGGCGGCGAAACATGCGGCGGAGGGCTCCACATGATCAACATTCAGGACCCGATGCATCCCGAATTTGCCGGATGTTTTTCGGATCCTTCTACGGGTCGGGCGAGCACGGGTTATTCTCACGATGCCATGTGCACGGTCTATCATGGGCCAGACGTAGAGCACTCGGGTCAGGAAATATGTTTCGGGTCGAACGAGACGGCGCTTAGCATAGCGAACGTGACCGATAAGGAGAACCCGGTTTCGTTGTCCAGCGCGGCATATCCGAAAGTCGGATACGCTCATCAGGGGTGGATCAGCGAAGATCACAAGTACTTTTATCTCGATGATGAGTTGGACGAAATCTCTGGATCCGTCAAGACAACACGCACGCTGATATGGGACATCTCCGACCTGGATGATCCTCAATTGGTCAAAGAACATATGTCTGACGTAGCCTCTTCTGACCATAATCTATACGTAAACGGCCACTACATGTATCAGTCGAATTACGTCTCGGGATTGCGTGTTCTGGATATAAGCGATCCTACGTCTCCTGTGGAATTCGGATACTTTGATACGCATCCGTTTGGTGAGAACAAGGCTGGTTTTGATGGTTCATGGAGTAACTATCCGTTTTTTAAGAGCGGCAACATCATTGTAACCTCCATGAAAGAAGGTCTGTTTGTACTTAGAAAGCGTGAGGTAGATATCTAGTGAAATCATCACTGAGAGAACGCAAGTTGGCCACTGGTCTGTTGATGGCCGTGCTTGTCACGTCGGTTTGGGCGCAACCCTCGCCCAGGATTGACAACAGGGAGAACGTCGATTCGAAATCGGTCACCCAATCGAAGGAATATGTGTATGTAGCCAACCAGGGCTCGGCAACCGTATCCGTGATAGATGTCGCTAAAAACGACGTCGTGGAGACCGTAGATCTTGAGCGTCTTGGATTCTCGGCCAACGCGAAGCCGCATCACATCGTCGTAGAACCAGATGGATCCTTCTGGTATCTGAGCATGATTGTTGAAAATAAGGTTCTGAAATTCAACAAAAGAAATGAGATTGTCGGTGTTGCTGAATTTCAGGTACCCGGGTTGATGGCGCTTGATATAACGTCAGATCATCTTTTCGTCGGGCGGTCGATGGCCGCTGTCAATCCTCCGAAGCGGATTGGTCTTATCACGCGTTCAACGATGAAAATAGAAGAATTGGAAGTTTTTCATCCACGACCGCACGCTATAGCTGTGGATCCGACAGGAACGTTTGTTTTTTCGGCTAGCCTGTCACAGAACAGGGTCATCGCCGTGAATCTTGGCTCCGGCGATAGTTCGATTCGGAATCTACCCGGCCCGGTTCATACGCTGGTTCAGTTCGCTGCGAGTCCCGACGGCAAGTTCCTGGTCATCGGTGGTCAGTTGACCGGAAGACTGCTTGTCTTTGATGCTACCAAACCGGAGACGCTTCCTCTCCTGAAAACGTTACAGGTAGGGGCGCAGCCTTGGCACCCCGTCTTTTCACCGGACAGTCAGACGGTCTATGTACCCGGTAAGAAAGCCAATACGATTAGCGTCATCGACATGAAAGAGATGGAAATTGCCCGAGTCATTGAAGGTCGCGGCTTGTCACAACCCCATGGCAGCGCGATCGGTGGCGGTGGAAGGTATCTTTACGTCTCGAGCAATAATACGGATGGGGGATACCGTTCGGCGGACGACACGAAACGTACGCCGGGGACGGTAACCGTTGTGGATTTGAAGACGAATGCGATTGTGAAAGTGATCGAAGTCGGCGGGCATGCTGCAGGTGTGGGAGCCAGGGCATACCGATTGAATGGGGAATAAACGCGAGAGATATGGTTAAGAACCGCGGTCCGATTCGAATCACCGGTGTTTCGGTGCTTGTATCCTCTGTACTTCTTATTGTCGCATCGTACGGTCTGAGCGGGTGTTCGTCCACGGACGGAACCCTCCAGAAGGCGCATGGTCAATCGGAGAGGAATGCCGAAGGCTCGTTTGTACGGAGCGTTGAGCCATTCCTGGTCTTCGATTCATCGGGAGTGGAATACCAACTTCCAATGCTCGGCGGTTTCAATGTTCCCAGACCCCAATTCGCTGATATCGACGGTGACGGAGATCTGGACCTGTTCGTCCAGGAGGAGACCGGAAGCCTGGTCTATCTCGAGAATACCGGTACGGCATCGGAACCGGTCTACACGTGGAGAACCGATAAGTACCAGGATCTGGACGTCGGCGAGTGGTATCGGCTATTTGATCTGGATGCAGACGGAGATCTGGACATGCTTGCCGAAGAACAGTTCAGCTACGTTCGATACTTCCGGAACAACGGTTCTTCGACAGATCCTCGGTTTAAGCTGGCCGTTGACACGCTCCGGGATGCGACTGATACTCCGCTTTTTGCCGACCGACAGAATATTCCGAATCTGGTCGATATCGACTGCGACGGCATGGTCGACTTATTCATCGGTCGCGTCACCGGTACGATAACCCGGTATGAGTCTATCGGGATGGACGCGGACAACGTGCCCCGATTCAAGTTTGCAACGGACGAATTTGAGGATATACAGATAATTGGCGAACTCCCGGGCGGTAGCAGCCGTCACGGAGCCAATACCATGACGTTCGCCGACATGGACACGGATGGAGATCTTGACCTGTTCTGGGGAGATTATTTTGAACCGGGGCTCCTCTATATCCAGAACCTGGGAACCTGCAGACTCCCATCGCTTCGCAGTGAACCCGTTCCATTTCCGAGAAATGCACCAGTTTCGACCAGTGGGTATAACGCGCCCGTCATTGTGGATTATGATCTGGACGGCGATCTGGACCTGTTTTTCGGGGTGCTGGGGGGAGCATTCAATGCGAATAAATCGACAGTGGAAAACCTCTATTTTCTTGAACAGATTCGAACAGATGTCTTTGAGGAGAGGACGAGACGATTCGTTCATACGATAGACGTGGGAAGCGAGAGTATCGTGAAAGCTGCCGATTTCGACGGAGACGGCGATCTCGATCTTTTGATAACCAATAAGATTTCTCCAACGGATCCAAACACGTCAGACGTAGCGTACATAGAAAATTCAGGCTCCGAGACACAGCCTGAGTTCCGATTCAGGGGTTCCTGGCCGCTGCTCAGTACGTATCATCAGGATCCGGCAATTGCAGATCTTGATGGAGACGGGGATCTGGACATGCTACTGGGAAAATGGAACAGAGAAATCGCCTACTTCAGAAACGACGGATCCAGGACGAATCCTTCGTTCGTTCTGGTTGATCCGGTCTTTCTGAGTCTCACACGTGGGAGCAATTCAGCTCCTGCGCTTGCTGACATTGACGCCGACGGAGATCAGGATCTCTTTGTCGGAGAGGCATCGGGTACCGTCAATTATTATGAGAATGAAGGATCAGAAACGGAGGCTCGGTTTGTTCTCGTTTCGGATACATTCCAGGATATTGACGTCGGACGCAGGAGCTTTCCAACCCTCGCAGATATCGATGGGGATGGAGACTTCGACCTCCTGCTCGGAACCGAACTCGACGGCGTGTTGATATACAGGAATGAGGGATCACCGAAAATACCAAAATTCGTTGCTGACGGTGCTTTGGATGTTCGGCTGCAGACCCTTGCGACTCCTGAATTTGCTGATCTGGATGGAGACGGGGACCTCGATCTTCTCGTCGGAGGATCGTCTGGAGGGCTGCTCTACTTCGAATTCAAGTAGGGTCGTACGGCCCCCTTCGCGACCCGGAACTCATAGAGCGCACCATGAGAGAGTAGTGTTCCGGTCATCTGTACGGGTTGACCGACGAAGGGAAGTACGGTCTCCGTAATCCGTTCTCCGGACGGTCCGGTCAACAGGGCGTACTGGAGACGATCGTTGCTGTTTTTGAGGATCAGCATCGGTGGAATCCCGCCGGCCAGGCAAGCCCGTGCACACGCCCGGTGTACGGTGCCATTTCCGGGCTTCATTACGCCAAGAAAACACTTACTGTCAACGATTTCGCCGATAATCGTCTTCAATCCAATGAATGAAGCCGGTCGGACCGGGAGCGGAAACGTCTTCTCGGTTGGGTGGACTGAACCGGCCGCAACTTCCAGCATCAAGACTCCGTCCCGCCTGATCAAGGTCGCATCCAGAGAAACGAATCCCGCTTCCTGGCTACTGTCGAATCCCCGTTTCCCCTCAGATACGAGCAGATACGAGTGGGGGCGTTCAGTATCAGTTCTACTTACAATAAGAAGTGGAACGGTTCCTTTAGTGAGAAATCCCTCGTAGGATCTCACCTTTCCATATTCAAATGTTCCGTCTCCGGGGTCATTCTGCGAACGCACTAGCGTCGATGCAAGTAATGCCGAAAGGACAAGTAGAAACAGGCTCACCCGAAAAAGCCGCTTCTTGATACCTGTTGGTATAGAATCGGTATATCCGATAAAAAAATCACTCATATTTCGATTCACCAGAATGACTTGCTGGAGAGTGTCTCTCTTCCGGGTCAGGAATTTCGCTCACATACACCTGACCGTCTATTATTGAGGTCCTGAACGTAGGAACAGATTCCGTAAAAGGCTCCGGCGACTTACCGGTCAGCGGACAATACTGATAGCCGTGCCAGGGGCACGTCACAAATCCGTCAATGATTCGTCCTTCACCCAACGGACCATTCTGATGTTGACAAACGCCGGATATGGCTGTAATTCCATGATCCGACCGGAAGACCGCTACGCGTTCGCCACTGACAAGGGTGGTCACGGCTCGGTCCGGTTTGATCTCCTCGACGCTACAAACACGAACGAAACCGTCGACAGAAAGCCCCGGAGTGTCGAGCCTTTTTTCTCTAAATCCAGCGACCAGGTGGAGACAGACAAGCCATCCGGCTCCGGCTACCGCCAGAATGAGCGGAATGGCAGAGGTCGAATCCTGAGCGATACCGAAAATGATGTGGCCGAAGATCAGACCATATGCCAGGTATACCAGCATATGCAGAGACTTCCAAACAGGTGCTGTGAGTTGATTCAACCAGAAGTCATGGCTGGTCGCGGCCATAAGAAAAAGGATTATGAGACCCAATAATCCGAGCGGCTGAAACGGAATACCCATACGCCAATCGGATACCCGATCGTTCACGAAAACAGACAGGATGGGATTGATGTCTCCCATTGCATGAAACTGAACGATGGACAACACTGCATGAGAGAGCGCGATGGCGAACATAGAGACGCCCAGGTGCCGACGGTTGTAGAGGAGGGGAAGAAAACCGGGGTGAAGACGCGAGAGTGGTCCTATCGAGAGAGTGATATGAAGCAGCAAGAAAGCCAGCGACGACGTACTCCGTATCAAGAGGGTTTCAATCGTTGAAGACGGAAACCAGAGCAGGCCTCCCCCGACGAAGATCGTCAGATACAGCAGGATACCGCTCCAGAGGACTTCGTCGTATCGTTTTTTCTGTCGGTTCCAACCAACCGCCTGGTAAACGTGTCCCATAGTTTACCTCATCAGTGCGGTGGAATCCGGTACATCCCGCATGACGGGAAACGAATCTGTCGGGACATCAGATTTAACTACGTGTCCGGCCGCCAGAATGACAAGAAGGACGACGGCAAGAATGATCCACATCGTTCGGTGTCGGGCTCTCAGCTTGGCAATCATTCCAGCATCTCCTTGTGGGCCGTATGCTCACGACGATATCCTGATGTACCCGAAGCAAGGCGCCGAAGCAGGAATGGCCAGAGGGCGACGGAGCCGGGAAAAACAATCAGGCGAAACCCCCACGAACTCTTTTCGGCGGAAGAATCGATGTGATCAATGCGCCTGAGTACGAAAGGAATGGCAAACAGAACACCAAGTATGATATAGGCGAGAGCGACGTACAATAACCATATAATAAGAGCGTCAGACATGCTGCCAGCGACTGGGGTGAACGGTTGATCCTAATGTAAACCGATCCAGATATGAATGCCAGAATCGTTTCGTGATCAATCTGCAACCATTAAAAGATGATTAGAACCCTTGAATCGCATCCCAAAAACGTTGGATTCGCGTATAATTGTGTATCAAGGTCATCTTCACGGAAAAGAACCGTGTTGAGATCAGTCGGTGTTGTAAGTTTGCCCCCGGTGGAATGTCGAAGTCAAAGAATGTAATGAGCTTCAGCCGTACGAGGATATTACTCGTTGAGGATGAACCGGACCTCGCGTCGTTTATAGAGCAGGGACTCGAAGAAGAGGGGTATGCTGTGACGTGGGTGGAGACGGGTGAGCGGGCGATCGAACAATCTGATCAATCGGACCTGGTCCTTCTCGATGTTCGACTTCCAGACATTCCGGGGACTGGAGTGGCGCGGAGAATGAGAGCAAGACACCCGTCCTTGCCGATAATGATGTTGACTGCGTTGGACTCCGTTGAAAATGTGGTAGAAGGTCTCGCATCCGGAGCCGACGATTATCTGGCAAAGCCATTCGAGTTCGTTGAATTGTTGGCACGTATTCAGGCCCTTCTCAGACGGGCTACGCCGACACCGAGCTCAGGTCATTCGAAAGAAAAATATCCCAGCCTCGAACTGGACGGACACAAAATCTATTATGAGGGAGAGTCGATTGATTTTACGCGTAAAGAATACGACCTCCTGGAGTATCTTCTGAAAAACGAGGGTCAGACGTTGTCACGCAAATCCATACATCGGGATGTCTGGGGCAATGACTTCAATCGTGGGACCAACTTGATAGATGTGTATATCAATTACATCAGGAAAAAGTTGGCAGAAGCCAGTTGTGATGTCAGGATAGAGACGGTTTGGGGAATAGGGTACCGGCTCGTTGGTCAGTCCAAGTAACGTCTGGGTGATCCAATGAGGCGAGGAAATTCAGGGTGACTCAGTTGGAAGATCGAGACCGTTCGTTGGACACCTCCCGGAAATCATTTCGGAACCATCTTCTTCGTAGAACGGCACCGGCGATTATTGTCTCTCTGTTACTTCTCTGTACGATCATATGGGCGACAGTCTATCTTGCGTTCAAGATCACAGAAAAGCGCCTCCTTGTCAGCGAAATTAATGAAGTCACGTCCATGGTTGGATATAGTGGGACCGATCTGGAACCCGACCGCTATGTATGGCATGAACCACATCATCTCTCCATTTCGATAGGTCGAGACCCTCTTTTCGTACAGGTATTCGATTCATCAGGCGCGTTGCTGCGCCAATCGGAAAATGCAGTCGAGTTGGAACGGAATAGTGCCTTTCCTGATACGCTGTTTGTACGGTTGGCGGGCACGTCCCGCAAGAGCATCCAGCCTGCGTCATTCGAGGTCTCAGGACAAGCGTTTCATGTCGCTGTTGGTCGGATAGAGGCTCATTCGGGGCACCTGCTGGGATTCGTACAGGTGATGAAATATGCTCCTGATATCCAGACATATCTAACGTACTGGGCTTATCTACTCATAGGCGTATTCTCGTTCTTCAGCATACTGATCATTGGAACAATCGCGTGGTCGGCAAACCGGGTACTGAGGCCATTGAAGGCCATCACTCAATACGCGGAACAGGTCTCCATCGATGACCTTGGTGTGCCCCTCGTCATTCCTGAATCAGCCGACTTCGAATCGATGGTGCTGGCCACTGCGCTCAATGATCTCACGACGCGCCTGAAGACAATGATCGATGGAGTCAGACAGTTTACGGCTGATGCGGCTCATGAAATGGTAACGCCGCTCACCATCCTTCGCGGACATATTGACGTAGCATTGCGACGTCCTCGAACCGATGCATCGTACGAGCAAACGCTTCGATTTCTCGAGTCCCGGATGGACCAGATGATACGGATGGTCCGAGGTTTGATATTGCTCGCGAGAATGGACGAGTCAAATCATGTGGCAATTGAGCCGGTAGATATTTCAGTGATCGCAAATACCGTTTATCAGGAACTGGAGGGAGTTGCAAGTTCCAAAGGATTGGATTTTTCGGTCTCCGTCTCTGAACGTACCGTCGCAGATGCACAGACAGATCTGATTAAAGAGGCTATCCTGAATCTCGTCGAAAATGCAATCAAGTATACCGAAACCGGATGGATCCGTCTCTCGGTTGATCGGACCGATGATACCGTTTTGATTCGAGTCGAGGATAGTGGGCCGGGCTTAGAGGCAGAAGAACAGAAACTGATCTGGAGGCGGTTTTACCGGACGGCTAAGGCCAGTTTGCAGCGGGTTGAAGGGTCAGGACTTGGCCTTGCGTTGACACAAAAAATAATTACGCGATTAAGTGGTCATGTGGATGTCGTCTCTACGCTGGGTGTTGGCAGCCGATTCATCATTTCTCTTCCTGCCACAGGATTTTCCGAGGCGATAGAGAATGAAGAGTGACCTACTTCTAATCGATCTTTAATACTTTCGAACTCCAAGGAATCAGATCGTTCCGTATTGTCGAATTTCATCATTCTGCCTACGTAGTTCTCGCTTCCAGCGGGTCTCATCCTTGACATCGGGCTTTTCACTACGAGTGAGCTCGCTTTATCAACAGAATACACCGGTCGATGAATTGAAGATGAGCAAACAATCAATCGTGAACGGCAGGGATGAATCTGACGGTGATTCATCCAGACGAAAGCGTCGGCTGCATACGATGCACGTCATCCTTGGTATCGTCTGGATTGTAGCAGCCGTCTGGAGTCTTGCTGCAGGACTCGATTACTATAGATTGCCCCTCTGGGATAAACCGTACGCGCCCGACCATGAGTTATTCAAGCCATCGGGTTTTGTCGGACATGGACTGGGAATACTCGGGAGTCTGATGATGATCATCGGGGTGAGTATGTATTCACTCCGAAAGCGATATACCCGTCTGCATGGATCGGGGAAACTCAGAAACTGGTTGACGATCCACATTTTCCTGTGTACGCTGGGACCGTACTTTGTCATGCTACATACCGCGTTTCGATTTGGGGGAATCATTTCGATTGCTTTCTGGAGCATGGCGCTTGTCGTAGGGAGCGGTGTTTTTGGACGTTACGTATATACACGTATACCCAAAACGGTCGAGGGTGACTTTATTTCAGAATCCCTCCTTCGTGCAAGAAGGAATCAATTGATTCGTTCGATTAGCACGGAGTGTAACGTACCGGAGGAGAAGGTATCGTCCATGCTCGGAATTGTCGCTGCTGAAAAAGCACCTCGCCTGTATGCCGCAATCATCTCGGCCATTCGATTCGATATGCACAAGCGCAAGTTGCCCGGTGTCTTCGGAACGGCGCTGAAGAAACAGGGAGTCGATCAAGGTTCACGCACCGAAATTGTCGGAAGGATGATGGATGCGGTCAAGCTCCAACAGCAGGTTACAGTCCTTCTCCCATTTCAGCGTTTATTTGGATACTGGCACGTTTTTCATCTCCCGCTGGCCATTATCATGTTTCTCATCATGTTTCTCCACGTGGGAGTTGCAGTCATGTTCGGGTATTATTGGATCAGCTAATGAAAAATTTCTCAGACGGACAAAAGGTTGGTGCAGCGCTTCTGCTTCTGGTAGTGGTGGTCGTCTATTTTGTCGTCCGGACGCCGGGAGGACCTGACAGTGTGGCTCATCCTCAGCGTGCTCAGGAATCTCCTGTGCCGTCTTCTGGAACAGACGATGAGGCTGTCGAGCCGTCAAAGGATAACGTTAATCATACGTACTTCCAGAGGGTTCAGCGTCTGAAGATGCAGATCGCTGATGCGCCCGAAGACACGACCGCAATGCGGGAGTTAGCGAGGTTGTATCAGGATGCCCATCAGTCAGTTGAATCAGCGACGTTATATGAGAGATATTTGGCACTGAATCCAGATTCGAAACAGGAATGGTTGGATCTTGCAGCAGTATATGCCCAGACGACCGACTGGGTCGCAGCGGAATCAACCATGGTAAGGACGCTCATACGTTTTCCTGACGATCCGGCAGTGCAATACAATGTGGGGGCCATACGGGCCAATCAGTCTGATTATCAAGGGGCAAGGGAATGGTGGCAGAAGGTCGCAACACAAAATCGGGATTCGGATCTTCGTGATCGAGCGTTAAAATCGCTTCAAAAAATTCCGGGCACATAAGGACATTCATCGGAGTCGTGCACAATTGAATTATCGTATTTCTGTTATGAGGGTATGGTTGGTGCTGGCGGTTTTGTCGTCGGTGCCCGTATCCGTTCGCGCGCAACTCATTTCGCCGGGAAAGCTCATAGAGGCTCACGCTGAAATCGACCGGATCGATTCCTGTACGAGTTGCCATACACTCGGGAAGAAGAGCGTAGATCCAGCACGCTGTCTGGATTGTCACCGGGCACTGAGAACCCGGATCGAATTCGAATCCGGTTTTCACGCTACGGTAAAAGAGCAGACGTGTTCAAACTGTCACAAAGATCATTTTGGACGTGATTTTGACCTGGTCCGCTTCGACACAACAGCATTCGATCATCACGATGCCGGATACGACCTCGTAAAGAGTCATGCGGAGGTCACGTGCTCGACTTGCCACGATGAGCGCTTTATCAGCGCTCCGGATGTCAGGCAATTTAAATCAGAACACGGGGCCCTTGGAAAAACATTTCTCGGACTGGATAAGCGGTGTGAGAACTGCCATAAATCGGATTCACCCCATGAGACGCAGTTCGGGGATGACGCATGTGTCAATTGTCACGATGAGGATCGGTGGTCGGAACCGGTCGTGTTTGATCATGATGATGCCCGATTTCGATTGACCGGCAAACATGTGGATGTGACGTGTACATCGTGTCACAAGCCTGATCCGGTAGCGCTTCCTGACTCGGTCGTAAGTTTTCGTGGGGTGGCGTTTTCATCGTGTCAGTCTTGCCATACAGATCCACATGAGAGTTCTATGGGCTCGGCGTGCAATACATGTCATCAGACGCGGGGCTGGGCCGCGATTAAGGGTGGAACTTTTGAGTCTGATTTCGACCATTCAAAGACCGGATTCGCTCTGGTCGGCTTGCATTCCCAACTGACCTGTAAATCCTGCCACAACAGAGATTCCAATAGTGAAGAAATCCACCTCCGATTTCTTTCGGCTACCCGGGGGAAAACGTATCCAAAGCCGGTCTCGGAAACGTGCGTATCATGCCACGTGGATGCTCACCAGGGAGAAATGACTCCAGAGTCGGGTATTCTGGAATGCCAGTCCTGTCATTCGGAGGAGGGATGGATTCCAAGTTCATTTGATGTCTTCAGACATTCCGACGAAACAAAATTTGAGCTTACCGGCTCTCATTTGGCCGTCCTCTGTTCATCGTGCCACAAGACGGGTGCAAACGGACATCCCGCATCCTTTAAAGTCGACAATGCGACGTGCAACTCCTGCCATCAGAAGGACGATCCACATAAGAAGCAGTTTGATGAACCCGATGGGCTGGCAGCGAAGTGCGAATCGTGTCACACCACAGAATCCTGGAAAGACGCATCCTTGCAATTCAACCATTCGACGACTGATTTTGCGTTGAACGGTGCACACGAGAACGTGGTGTGTTCGGCCTGCCATACCGCCGATGAGGAGCGACTGGTCCTGTACAATGGTCTTTCGCAAGTCTGTGAGTCTTGTCACAGCGCAGTAGACCCACATCAGGGACAATTCCAGGATCAGACGTGTGATTCCTGCCACACAACGGATTCATTTCACCTGACTTCATTTGACCATTCGCGTACTCGGTTTGAACTCGAGGGAGCCCATAAGGAGGTCTCGTGTTCAGGGTGTCACAAGCAGGAACGAGTAGCTGATGGATTACTGTTTACCAGGTTCAAGCCACTCGGGATGGCTTGTACCGACTGCCATTCTGGATCTGATGAAAAGTAACTGTTTCTGGTATACCGCTCTCTTAGTCTGCCTTCTTGGGCAGATACCGACGACTGTTCTGGCACAGAACCAGGATTCTTCCAGCCCGCACGGAGAGTTGAGTATTGCGATTGACTGTAGTCGGTGTCATACCGATAAGGGATGGGTTCCAACGCGAATTCCCATGGAGTTTGTCCATGCGAGCGATGCGGGGGTCGATCTGGACGGTCGACACGCAGATCTGGAGTGTGTTGCGTGTCACGAACGACTTCGGTTCGACGAACCGCATATTATCGGTCTGGAGTGTCAGTCTTGCCACACCGATGTCCACGATGGAACGTTATCATCAGAATGTGCCAACTGCCACAAGACCACGCGTTTCGACGACATGGATGAATTGTCCGTTCATAATGAGACGGCATTTCCCCTTTCCGGTGCCCATGAGGTAATTGCGTGTGAATCATGCCACGCGAACGATCGAGGCGGCGCCTATTCGACGATGTCGAGTTCCTGTGATTCTTGCCATCAGGAGGACTACGATAAGACGACTACCATTCCGCATGGAGCGGTCGGTTATCCGACTCAATGTGAGAATTGCCACTCGGCGGTATCATGGACGTTCGGAGTTCATTTTGATCACATAGCAGCGTCGAACGGATTTGAATTGACCGGGGGGCACCGAAGAATTGAATGCTCGACGTGTCATTCAACACCAAGTTTCGCGTTGGTAGTTCCTGCCGTCGTTGATGACAATTGCGTCGGCTGTCACAACGACGACTATCAGCGCGAACACTCGGGAACTGGTTTTTCTACGCAGTGTGTTGACTGCCACAACACGGACGATTGGGAAAACGTCAATTTTAAGGAACATGACTCGATCTATTTCCCCATTTTTTCAGGGGAACACAAGGGCGAGTGGGATAGCTGTCAAACGTGTCATACCACTCAGAGGGTGTACAATACATTCACGTGTTTCGATTGCCATGAGCACAGGCAGTCGAGTATGGACAAGGAACACCGTGAAGTCGGCGGTTATGTTTACGAAAGCACGGCGTGTCTGAACTGTCATCCGAGAGGAAACAAAGAAGACGACTGATGAGACGTCGTATCGTCATAGTATGTTTTTTATCTGGACTCATATGGCTCGAATCGGCGTCGGCCCAAACCGGAGGGTCGATCAATCCGCACGGACCACTACCGGAGAATCTTGCATGCACTTCCTGTCACACTAAAAGCGCGTGGACACCGCTTCGTACTCCGCTGGATTTTAATCATGGAGAGTCGACCGATTTCGCCCTCCTTGGCCGACATGGAGAAGTGACGTGCGCGTCATGTCATGGGGGACTTCGCCTGAACACGTTGGATGAGATGGGTGCTGATTGTGCGAATTGCCACGCTGATGTTCACGAAGATTATTTTGCACGATCATGTGACACGTGTCACTCAACCGACTCCTTTCAGGACGTAGACGGACTCCTGATTCATTCGGAATCCAGCTTCCCTCTCTCCGGGGCACACGTGACTTTATCCTGTGAAAGCTGCCACCCGGACGGCTTTGGGTCGGCACTACTCGGCCAGGAGAATACATGCATCTCGTGCCATAATTCGGACTACACGGATAATGGGGTCATAGACCACGTGGGTTTGGGTTTTCCTGTTACGTGTGAAAACTGTCATGGAACGCTCGTCTGGCAGACCGCACTATTTGACCACGCGGCTCAGTCGAACGGGTTCGATCTGATCGGGTCCCATGACGTGCTTTCGTGCGATAATTGTCACACCGTACCCGATTTGGGACTCCTGTTTACGCCTGTCAATCAGAATGACTGTGTTTCTTGCCACAAAACTGATTACGAGCGTGAGCATGGAGGGAGTACTATTCCCGACACGTGTGTAGACTGTCATTCTGCGAGCACGTGGGGTAATCCCGTATTTAATCATGTTGAAGGCTCCGGCGGATTCGCTCTGGTAGGTGCCCACGAAAATCTGGTGTGCGAAAGCTGTCATCGGACGCCTGATTTAGCCTTGCTTTTTGCGCCATCCAACCAGGACGACTGCATATCGTGTCATCAGTCTGCGTACGACGATAATCATGGAGGGACCGGATTTCCGCGAACGTGTCTCGACTGTCATTCCGAAACAACCTGGGCGAATCCGACATTCGAGCATGCGCTTGTTGCAAATGGCTTTGATCTCGTCGGCGCTCATGAGGTACTTGACTGTGA
>CAYLHF010000024.1:0-3225 GCA_964383365.1 uncultured Rhodothermales bacterium
GGCGAAGCCGCCGCGGACGCGGGCGAGGGCCCAAGAGTCGCAGGTCATCGTTCCGATCCAGGGCTATTTGACACGGTGGTTGTTGGCGCGGGCATCGCCGGCCTGACCATTGCTCACAGGCTTCACCGCGCCAACCACAATGTTTTGCTACTTGAGGCTTCAGAGCATGTCGGAGGGGCGATCCGGACACATCGTGAAGACGGATATCTCGTCGAATGCGGACCGAACACCGTACTGGATACGCATCCGGAAGTCCGGGAACTGATTGACGAACTCTCCCTCACGGAAGAACGGATTACGGCATCGGAAACGGCAAAAAAGCGATTTGTTGTTCGGGGTGGTACGCCCGTTGAGATGCCGACAAGCCCACTGGCTCTAGTCAAGACCCGCCTGTTTTCCCGTCGGGCTAAATTGCGACTTCTGGCCGAACCCTTCGTTCGGCGGGTGGATCCTTCGGTGGAAGAGACGGTCGCGGAATTTGTTATCCGTAGACTGGGATGCGAATTCCTGGACTACGCAATCGACCCCTTCGTGAGCGGTGTCTACGCGGGTCGTCCGCAGGGCTTGAGTGTTCGGGAGGCGTTTCCGAAACTCGTCGAGATCGAGCAAAAATATGGAAGCCTGATCGTCGGACAGATCCGGGGAGCCCGGGAACGAAGGGCGCGACAGGAGAAGGCCAAGACGACGGCCGAGATGTTCTCGTTTCGGACGGGACTCGATCTCTTGCCGAAAGCCATCGCGAACGAACTCGGTGAGCGGGTACAGACGCGCTGCAGAGTCACGTCCATGGTCAGGAACGCGACGGGTTGGGTAATCAGTTATTCGGACGGAAGCGGCGCTGAGCACCAGATAAGTACCCGTTCGGTCGTGTACAGTGCAGGGCTTCAGAAGACGGATCTACTCGAATCGCTCAGTACCGATAAGGAGCCATTCCGTAACGTCTACTACCCGCCGCTCTGTGTTGCCTCCTTCGGGTATCGAAAAGAACAGGTTGCTCATCCGTTGGATGGCTTTGGTCTTCTCGTACCATCGGTCGAAAAAAGAAATATTCTCGGAGCACTCTTCGTCTCCTCACTGTTCGAAAATCGTGCTCCCGACGGACATGTACTGATTACAGCCTTTGTTGGGGGTTCCAGGCAACCGTCTCTGACAGTGTCTACATCCTCAGCGATTCTGGATACAGCAGAACAGGACCTCCGGGAACTCCTGAATATCCGGGGGGAGCACGTTTTTAGCCATTTCACCCGTTGGCCTGCTTCCATCCCCCAGTACAATTTGGGATATGGCGCGGTGAAGACAGCCCTGTCGACACTGGAAGGTGCCAACCCGGGACTCTTCTTTGCCGGTAATTTCCGATCGGGTATCTCGGTGCCCGACACCATTCACTCCAGCTGTCAGATCGCCGAGTCCGTCGGTGACTATGTGACGACAACAACTTCCGCGATCAAATGAACCTACGACCCGAACTCCTCCACCGGCCGCGCCGATTACGATACTCCGAATCTATCCGAAGTTTGGTCCGGGAAACCTGGCTTCACGCCGACGACTTCATGATGCCTCTCTTCGTCGTTCCGGGATCAAACATAAAGAACGAAATCGGCTCCATGCCGGGTATGTACCACCATTCGATCGATCGGCTGAGTGAAACCATCGAGCGACTCGTCACGGTCGGTATCCGGTCCATTGTCCTGTTTGGAATACCTGATTTCAAAGATGCAGAGGGGACGGACAGTCTCCACGACGACGGAATCATCCAGCGGGCCGTCCGGACTGTGCGAAAGGAGTTCCCCGATCTATATGTGGCCACCGACGTGTGCCTGTGTGAGTACACGGATCACGGACACTGCGGGATCCTCGAAAACGAGACCGTAAACAACGATAGAACGCTTCCACTGCTACAAAAACAGGCGGTCAGTCATGCCCGTGCGGGTGCCCACATGGTCGCGCCATCGGGAATGATGGACGGCATGGTCGGTGCCATCCGTTCGGCTCTGGACGCGGCTGGATTTACTGACGTAGCACTGATGAGCTACGCGGTTAAGTATGCGTCCGCCTACTACGGCCCGTTCAGGGAAGCCGCCCAATCTGCGCCACAAGTTGGAGATCGCCGTGCCTATCAGATGGATCCGGCCAATCGGCGAGAAGCTATTCGGGAGGCACTCCTCGATGTGGAAGAGGGCGCCGATGTCATCATGGTTAAACCGGCGCTTGCGTACCTCGATGTTTTGCGTGAGGTCGCGGACACGGTGGATCTTCCCATCGCCTGCTATAACGTCTCCGGCGAGTATAGCATGATCAAAGCTGCCGCGGCAGCAGGTCTCGTAGATGGCGACCGGATAATGATGGAGACGCTGACTTCCATGAAGCGGGCAGGAGCCGATATCATCCTCACTTATTTCGCCGAAGACGCAGCACGACTGCTTAAAAACAGCAACTGACTATGTCCCAGGAAACCTTCACAACTACCAGCGTGCTCCGGCCCACGAGCGATACTCTTTTCAAAGAGGCACAACGCGTGCTCCCTGGCGGCGTGAATTCTCCCGTCCGGGCGTTCCGCGGGGTCGGCGGGACACCGGTCTATATTCGCGAAGGTTCAGGATCCTGTATTACGGATGAGGACGGAAACGACTATATCGATTTTGTAGGTAGTTGGGGTCCGTTGATCGCCGGTCATGCGAATCCCCACGTAGTCGCGGCCGTCGAGTCTACCCTCCGGAAAGGATTCTCTTTCGGAGCTCCGACCAGGGGTGAGACCTGTCTTGCTGAAATGATCATCGAACGGGTACCCGGCATCGAAATGATCCGGCTGGTGAACAGCGGAACAGAAGCCACGATGAGCGCGGTTCGGCTGGCCCGAGCCTATACGGGTCGAGAACGCATCATCAAGTTCAACGGTTGTTACCACGGTCACGCCGACTGTTTTTTAATCGCGGCCGGGTCGGGAATGCTCGACATCGGCGAGCCCGATTCTCCGGGTGTTCCAGCCTCCGTTGCCGGAGATACACTCATCGCCCGTTTCAATGATGCGGAGAGTGTATCGGCGCTGTTTGAAGCCTACCGGGATGAGATCGCGTGCGTGATCGTCGAGCCCGTAGGTGGAAATGCCGGTTGCATCCCGCCGGCAGGATCCTTTCTGGAGGATTTACGGAACATATGCTCGGACAACGGCTCGCTCCTCATCTTTGACGAGGTCATGACCGGATTCAGGATCGCGAGGGGCGGCGC
>CAYLHF010000024.1:3325-7786 GCA_964383365.1 uncultured Rhodothermales bacterium
CTCGCTCCCAGCCCATTCGAGTGCAGTTTTGTTTCCCTCGCGCACGATGTGACAGCCATCAAAACCTTCATTCAACAGGCCGAAAAACACCTGTTGAGAGTATTTCTGACGTCTGACGCAGCTTCTCCTTCAGTCAACCGATCCTGATTAACACCGTTTCAGTAAATAGATATGTCCTATCTCGTATTCGGACTGAATCATGAAACCGCTCCCGTATCCGTACGGGAAGCATTCGAACTACCAGATGAGACACTCACGCGTCTCTACGAGTGCGTTCGGTTACCGAAAGGATCCGAGTGGATGGTCCTTTCGACGTGTAACCGGACGGAAGTATATCTACATGGCACTCGCAACGATCTCAAGACCATCCGGTGGGCCATCGAAACCGAGTGCGGTCCATGGCCTGCGGCGTGCGGTTTTGAGTATGAAGGTATGGCCGCTGTTACCCATGTTATCGAAGTCATCGCCGGACTCCGTTCGCAGATTCTGGGGGACGGACAAATCCTGTCACAGGCGAAGAATGCGTACCGTCTCGCGGTCAGAGCGAATATTCTCGGACCCCTCATGCATCGGCTGGTGCACGCAGCGTTTACGGCCGCAAAGCATACCGTCACGGAGACGGGACTTGGACTGTACGGCGCGTCCGTCGCCCGTAGCGCAGTCCAAACCGCATTACATCACCTGCCCGGTGGCCGGCCATCTGAGAATCGGCTGACGGCGCTCGTTCTGGGTGGAGGACACATGGGAAGCCTCTTGATCCGGGAACTTGCCACTCACTCGCCTCTAACGTGTACCGTCGCGAATCGGACGCGGGAAATAGCCCGCCATCTCGCATCCAAATTTGATTTTGAGGACATCGATTGGGACGACCGTCTGTCGTGCACCGCTTCGGTCGACCTCGTATTTGTGACAACGGGTGCACCAGATTACGTGTTGACCCGAGCGCAACTCGCGTCATTGTCGCCGGGTATCAAGGAAAAGAAAACGCTACTCGTCGATATTGCAGTTCCTCGAAACGTGGACCCGACTATTGCTGATCTGCCGGGCTTTGACGTTCTCAATATTGACGGTCTGGAAGGCCCGCGCGGCAGGGACGCCTCTCACCTGAGCACCGATCTCGCCGATGCCCGGGCCATCTGCCAGGAGGCTGTAGACGGAATCATAAACTGGTCCGATACTCATACGGCAGTGCAGCCTGCCATTCAAACGCTGCATGACACATTCGAGGCCATCAGAAAACGTGAGTTCGATCGGAATATTCATCGCATCGCAGAATCTGAGCACGAAGACGTAGAGCGGCTCACTCGCTCGATCATGCAGAAACTGCTCGCCATCCCGATCGTCCACCTGAAGACGATGGCTTCCAACGACATCGATTTTTCCTCTCGAATTTCATTCCTGAATCAGGTCTTTGACCGTTCGCAATGTGAAGACGTAAAAGGGCAGGAGAAGAACGACCATTCCGTCGAAGAACAGAGGCAACTCAGTGTACAAGACTAAGTCCATCGTAATAGGGACGCGCGGTAGCGCTCTCGCCCAGTGGCAGTCGAACCATGTGGCTACCCTCCTCAACAAGGGCGGTATCGAATCGACGCTCAAGAAAATCGTAACCACCGGAGACGTACGCCTGGACAAACCTCTCCCGGAACTGGGCGACAAGGGACTCTTTACGGCTGAGCTGGACGCAGCTCTTCTGAATGGCAGTGTGGATCTGGCCGTCCATTCGCTCAAAGACCTTCCCACGGAATTCCCCAATGAACTCTCGTTGGTTGCGATTTCTAATCGGGCAGCGCCCTGGGATGTAATGGTCGCCCGTGATCCTGCCGTTGCGATGCTTGAAGATCTTCCGCAAGGCGCGGTCATCGGTACATCATCATTGCGGCGATCTGCACAATTACTGGCCAGGCGACCCGACCTCTCCATCGTCTCGGTCCGGGGAAATGTAGAGACCCGAATTCGGAAGGTGGAAACGGAACATATGGACGGTGTAGTCCTTGCTGAGGCGGGAATTACCCGATTGGGATTGGAAAAGCATATCTCTTTTCGTTTCGACGACACCATCATGCTTCCGGCCGTTGCCCAGGGAGCGCTAGGCATAGTGGCCGCCTCGTCCCGGAAGGATGTCGCCGAAATCGCAGACTCGTTACTGAATCACGTGGCAACTGCTGAGGCGGTTTCTGCTGAGCGAGCCTTTTTGCGGAGACTCGAAGGTGGCTGCCAGGTACCGGTAGCAGCCCACGCCACCCACCGGAGTGTCGGGTTGATCCGCCTGGTTGGTTGCGTTGCTTCGCTCGATGGCACCCGTGTACTGAGAGATGAAATCGAGGGAGGCGCATCAGATCCGGACGCATTGGGAGTCTCTCTGGCTGAACGACTGCTACGGCGCGGAGCAGACCGTATCCTGTCGGCAATACGCGAATCCGGCACGTCGGGATTCGCAACCAATTCGTGAGCATGAAGCAGACTCCATCCATATGGCTGTTTCGGGATCACAAGAAAGATGATCCATTCAGTGAGGTATTCTCTTCTTCCGGTTTTTCGGTCCGGTGCGTATCTGTCCTGACGACCGAATACGTACCTACGCCGATAGAACTTCCATCTGCGATCGATGCGGTTGTCGTAACGAGTCAGCGGAGCGTGGAGGCACTGGCCCGTAGACGGCACATTATCGACAGAATATGCGCAAGCCGACCATCACTTCCCTGGTTCGTCTCCGGTCCGACAACGGAGGGAAAGCTGACCGGCCTGGGGCTACCGTTATGCATCCAATCCTGTGGTGGTGCCTCGGTCGAAGACAATCCGGCAAACGGCGAGCAGGGCGGAAGTCTCGCTTCAAATCTTGCAAAATGTATAGTAGCCTCCGGTGCACGAGACGTCCTCTACCTGGCCGGAGAGCCGCATCGACCCGAATTACCCGGGTTGTTGTCGGAAGCGGGTATAAACGTTCAGATCAGAACACTATACCACACGATACCGCTCGTACCGGCGGTTCTGGCTGCTATGATAGCCGAGAATGCCCCGGGACAACCTGGCCGAAATACTCCGCCAGAGACGACTTCCAACGAATTGCCTGATTGGGTGGCCTTTTTCAGTCCGCGGGGTGTCGCGACGGTTCTCGGATCGCAGGATGTGGAATGGTCAGGAGTAAAAATCGCGGCGATCGGCCCTACGACAGCACACGAGCTACGGAGACAAGGCGTTGTCCCCGATGCAGTTGCCCCTGGGCCGAAGCCTGAATCCCTGCTGGAGGCAATCCTTGCATTTGACCACCGTTACGACGAGGCGATGACGCCACGATAAGCTTCCAAACAGACGACAAAGAATTTCACTATCGCTGAAAAACCAATGTGCGCAGAACAATTTCCTGCCCTTTCCAACGATTTGATCATTCGCGCGGCCCGGGGCGAGACCGTCGAGCACGTCCCCGTATGGATGATGCGTCAGGCCGGTCGGTATCTCCCCGAATACCGGGCCGCGCGAGAAGGACATACTTTTTTTGAGACGTGCCGGATGCCCGATCTGGTGTCCGAACTCACTATCCAACCGGTACGACGCTTCCCGATCGATGCCGCCATCATCTTCTCCGACATTCTTGTTATCCCGATCGCCATGGGAATGGAAGTTCAGATGGTCAAGGGGGTAGGTCCCGTCCTTCCCGCCCCTCTGTCCGGACCGGCCGACCTGGATAGACTGATCAAACCGAATGTCGACGACACACTCGGTTACGTATTTGATGCCATCCGGCAGACCCGGTTCGATCTCGACGGCGCGGTGCCTCTGATCGGTTTTTCCGGAGCCCCCTGGACCCTGATGGCGTATATGGTGGAAGGCGGAGGAAGCAAAACCTTCTCCACGGCGCGGTCCTGGCTAAGAACCGAGCCGGAGGCCACCGACAGGCTCCTCGACAAACTGACGGATACCATCGTTGACTATTTACTGGGACAGATTCGGTCCGGCGCCCAGATCATCCAGTTGTTTGATTCGTGGTCAGGCCTTCTGGGCCCGGATATTTTCCGACGATTCGAACTCCCGCACCTCAATCGAATTGCGAGTACACTCAAGAGAGAGCACCCGGAGATTCCGCTGATCATTTTTTCACGCGGTTCCCACTATGCACTCGAAGACCTCTCCGATTCTGATTTCGACGTGATTTCTCTCGATTGGACGATGGACCCCGCGAAGGCGAGAGAACGAACCAGAGGTAGTATCACACTTCAGGGAAATCTGGATCCGGCCGTACTTTTCGCGCCAGCAGAGACGATTGAGAGCGAAGTCAGAACGATGATCGAGGGGTTCGGAACCCACCGCTATATCGCCAACCTCGGCCACGGCATGATGCCGGAACACGACCCGGCGAGGGCAGCATCCTTTGTCGATGCCGTCCATTCCATATCGCGCGAGATGAATCACTCGTCCGTAGGCGCATAGCGTCCTATCACCCGGCATCGCCCAGTATCACCC
>CAYLHF010000024.1:7886-22657 GCA_964383365.1 uncultured Rhodothermales bacterium
TCACTCGTCCGTAGGCGCATAGCGTCCTATCACCCGGCATCGCCCAGTATCACCCTCCATGACTCCACTCGAATTTCTCAAGATCTACCGCTACGATGACCGGCTGGTTACCGGCACATTTTATCCGCGTGAATCAATAGCAATCGAGGGGGGCGATACCGTCGGAATTGTGTTATTCAACCTCGGGGGTCCACGAAGTCCCGACGAGATCGAACCATTCCTTTACAACCTGTTCATGGATCCGGCGATCATCGATATCCCGGTCAAGGGCATCGTTCGCCACTGGCTCTGCCGGTACGTGGCGCGAAAACGCTCAAGAACGGTCCGTGAGGAATATGGACTGATCGGCGGGTCATCTCCCATCAATGGGCACACGGAACAACAGGCGACGCTCCTCGAAGAGCGCCTGAACAGGAAAATCGGGTCTTCCCTGAACGTGACGTTCAAGGTGTATCTGGCCATGCGTTACGCTCCTCCCCTGAGCGAACAGGCTGCAGAAGCCATGAAAGCAGACGGAGTCACGAAAACGGTCCTTCTCCCTCTCTATCCGCATTATTCCAAGACCACTACCGGTGCAGCCCTTAGTTACTGGCGGGCGCTCCAAGACGATGGCACCGTAGAGTCAGTCCCGACCGTTTCTGTGTTCGAGTACGCCACCCATCCATCATACATCGCCGCTATCAGTTCCCGAATTGACGAGGCCCTGACTCGATTCAGCGACAAAGAACGGCGGAGCGTGCAGCTTCTCTTCAGCGCGCACGGTACGCCCCTCAAGGAGATGACCGTCCGCAAAGATCCGTATTGCTGCCTCGTCCATGCTACCGTAGATAGCGTCATGAATCTGAGGCAGCACGACCTGCCGTTCGAGGTAGCGTTTCAGAGTAAAGTCGGTCCTTCCGAATGGCTCACCCCATCTACCCCGGACGCTCTCCAGAACATGGCAGAACGAGGCGTCAAGAATGTCCTGGTCATTCCCGCAGCTTTTGTGAGCGATCACGTCGAAACCGCATTTGAACTCAATATCGAGGTCCGAGCAGAAGCCGAAGCTGCCGGCATCAGTCACTTCGAAGTCATGACGGGACTCAATGACCATCCCCTCTTCATCGACGCTCTCTTTGACGTCACCAGAAAACACCTCTCCCCAGGAGACCTTGTTGACCTGATGGACTTCGAGCGCCCACCGCGTCAGGCAACCACGTGCCAGACCCGCTGCCATCAGTGCCGGCACAACGCCGAGGCCTGCGACTGGTGATTTATCCGCTACGAAGCCTGTACCCGACGCCACTTCGTCTGCCTACCGGGTGCGCGTTTTCTAATGAACCAGAATGATTCTGGTATCAAATGGTGCCCGATCTTCACTCCGCACACGAACCAGATACGAGCCACTCACGAGCGATGACAGGTCGATTTTCAGCTTTCTTGTGCGTTGTTCAATCTTCGAGAGTACACTTCGCCCCGTGGTATCGTAGATAGTAACCCCGGAGATCAGTTGTGCGGAAGACAAGATGAACAGATCCCTGCTCGTAGGATTTGGATACACTTCAAATGCCGGTCCATCCGGATCTACCGTATGCTCCACAGCGGTCCCTACTGACGGACTGAACGAAAAGAAATCGACAAAAGGCGGTTGCACGTCCATGGAAATGATCGGATTCTCTGGCGTCAACGTCCCCGTATCCACAACGGCAATCTGATCCTGGTCATCTATTCGTTCTATCTGGTAATCGTAGGTCGATGTCAAATGGTTAATCCTGACGGAGTAAGTATTCGCGGGTCTGTTCGGGTTTGAGACGAGTACGGAAAAGTCATTGTCGACTCGACTTTTCCCTGCCAGAACAACGGTGCCGAGTGTGTCGCTCCCGGCCGTCTGAAGCATCTGATCGTGGGCTTTGAATCGCCCGAGTGCCCGGAATGCCTGTCCTGAATAGGAGTAATCTCCGTTATCCCGAAACAGGCCGAAAAAATACTCGTCCGTTCGGTATCTGTCCGCCGACGTGAGGGGTGTCTGCAGCAAATAGTAAAAACTGGATGCCGTTAGAGATGCAGATAGAGCGTCGTCTCTGGCATAATCGATCGTAGTCTCTGAGTGGTACGGATAGTTATTCCACTCCGTTAGACGCGATTCCAGTCCCGAGAGTCCATAAGAAGCCAATAACTCGCCTACACGCCGCGAAAGAACCAGATAATGGAACGGATTGGCGAACTGATAGGCGTGATACGAAAAGAAATCCAGGGGAGTATTATTCGTGCGGACGGAATCCATCACCTGCTCCAAGAATGCGGAACCACTCGCGATCGCAAATCCGGCCATACCTACTCGGAGCGATGGATCATACTGCCTGATTTTGGAGACCGTACGCCGATACAGGTCGTAGAACTGCTGGGGGGTCCCATCCCAAAATTCAGTCAGGTCGGGCTCATTCCAGATCTCCCACTGCCGGATTCCGTAATGATAGCCCCTGTCCCACCCGTCATTATAATGCTTGATAATCTGCAGGCCGATGGACGACCATTTGTCAAAATCAGAGGGCATTTTCTGCGATCCGGTCGGGACATGAAAACTCTCACCCAACCGGAAAAGTGCTGTTGCCCCGCTTTCGTATATCGATGCGATGACCGAATCCGTGGAAGAAAAATCATAGGCCGATGCATCTAACGGATCGGCCGAAAAATCCGGGAATACAACATGAATATCACAGGCGTTGAGGATGTCGTGAGTACGTACTTCCTCGATGCCGATCTCCCTGAATCCTGTCCTCAGGTCGCTCTGAGATCCCTGGCGGATGGGTGAGCTGTTCGTTGCAATCAGGCCGGGGTTAAACAGAGCCGACGGAGCGTCGAGATCGACCGAGAACCGAAGCGTATCCACTACCGACACCGCCGTCAGAGAAACATCGTCCAGCCAAGCCGTGCCCGACCGCCCGACAAGAAAAAAAAATAAGTCCAGGCTATTTACGCGGGGAGGAGTCGCGATCCTCATGCTGTACGACGTCCAATCCGTGGTTCCGCCGCTACTGAAGCCGGTGGTATTAAAAATATCTCCGCCGTTACTGAATTTCAGAAACGGAAAAGCGAGATGGTCCAGATGCTCCGTCTTGACGGTGTACGAAAAGAGATACGTAGTTCCAGGAGTCATCGGGATCGACTGCCAGACGCCGGCCGTCACACTGGAATCCGTTGAAGTTACCTTCAGTCGAAGGCTGGACGCTCCTGACGCGTGATGGGCGAAATCGACGGAGACCTCTGTGTCCGGGGATGGTTGTATAGCAACCCAGTCGGCCAGATCCGATTCGTAATCCCCGTTTCGAACCATATTCTGAGCCATGATCGGCTCACACCAAAGAAAAGTCGAAACCAGGATCAGCATGCCGAAAGAGAATGATCGCACGTTCATATGGTACATTTCTTGATCGCACGATGATGTCCCCATCCAACACGAGAACTAACCTCAACCCCCGGTACGCGACACTCATCTACGACGCGTCTACGGATTTGGAAGACGAAATAAAATATCCTACTCAACAGCATCCAACAAAAGGTGACGTTGATAAGATTGCCTCGCCATTATCTCGTTGCATTCGAAGATTATTGAAATTTATTCGTGTTTTACAACAAACTTTTCTTTCGTAACCCATCCGTTGACGATCACTCCCGAAATTCCTCTTCTTCCTTCCCGACGTCGGTCAGATAATACCAGAATATGACTCCGGAAATTGCGCCCACGACCAACACTTTCAAAAGAAAACGAACAGTCATTTCGCCCGCGAGAAAATTATTTACCAAAGCGATTAGATCGCCAATTATTGTTCCGGCCGCGGCAAATAAGGTGGCGTACGTGAGCCATTTCCTTACTTTTGATCCGCGTTTCGAAGGGTCGATGCGTACCGCACGGCTCACATACATGAACACGTACAAGAATACCGGGACAGCGATTGCAAGCGACGAAATCGCCCATCGGATTGTCTGGCGGATAATTTCAGCTGCTCCATCCGGGGCCAACGGATCTGGTATCGCCCGCTCGATGAGCGAAAAGAGTAGGCTCCCGAGGTTAAATGCGACGATATAGAGCGTTGTGAAGAGAACCAGATAGAGAAATGCCTCGCGCGCCGACAGATAAGGCTTCGGCTTTGGCACCGGAACAGGAAAATCAACATCGGCAAAAGCGCCCATCGCCGTGTGAATATCCTCCTCTCCCCACCCGGCTTCATTCAGGACCGATTCGATTGCGGTCCGCGACATATCTCGGGATAGCGATTCGCGTACGAATCCTGTCAGATCTTCATTCACTGCCATGGTATTTTGCGGTCGCGCTCGGTGTATTCTTTTCTCGATGATGCCAGATATATACGAAGTGACTGCCGAATCAGGTATACAAAGTAACGGATGAATCTATTCCGTCGAACGAATTCACAAATCTCGTACGCCCGACGATCATCCACAAAAACGTTATTCCGACCGTTTTTTGGTGATTCCGATCGGGTCCCGTTGCCGGACATGAACGATCGGATAGATCTTTCTTGTTTCTCTCTCAGAAAATAGGTAAATGAGGTCACCCACTATGTACTGGCTGGACCCCGTCCCGCCACCCACCTTCAAAGAGGTCCGGCGCGCCGTTCACCTGATTCGAGTCGCCGAGACCCGACATCGGAGAAGACTATGAACACGAAAACGCTCGTGGGCGCCGTTATCGGCGGCCTCGCCCTGTTTGTAATGGGGTTCCTCATCTACGACTTGCTGTTAGCAGACTATTTTGCCATCAGCATTGCCCGTACTCCACCAAACCTGCCGGTAATAATAATCGGTGAGATCGTATTTGGATACCTGATCACATCGACACTCTCCAACGCGGGTGCAACGTCCGTTTCCGATGGAGCGAAAAGCGCAGCTATGCTGGGATTCATCATCGGCGTCGGGCTTGGATTGATCCAATACGGTGCGACAACTATTACCGACCTGACTCATTATCTGGCCGACGCGGTAGTCTGGGCCGTTCGTTGGGCCGTTGCCGGAGCAGCCGTCGGCTGGTGGCTGGGACGAGATTCGTAGTCAACCGAAACATCGAACGTCGACCCACTGATCGGTCGGCCAATGTCAGTCATTCGTTGGCTCGCCCATCCCCCGATCTCAAACGAGACCGGGGGATTTTTTTAGCCCGGTATCAGTGAACAGGGTTTGATCGTTACAATCTGCCGCCAGAGTGATCTATTGTTATTAGACGACTCGATTAATCCTGAGACTTCGTAGTCGACTTTATTATATAGTACTATTTTAGTATCATAAAGATGCCGAAAACGATTCGCGAGTTGATCAGATCACTCGAGCACGCAGGATTCATTGATCGTGGAGGCAAAGGAAGCCATCGCAATTTCCGCCATCCGAATGGTCAGACGATTACTATTAGTGGAAATCTGGGGCAAGACGCAAAAAAATATCAGGAAAGAGACGTCAGGAACGCAATAAACGAGGCGACGAGATGAGACCAAGCGACAGGTATCTGAAGATCGTAGAGTGGTCCGATGAGGATAACTGTTATGTCGGCCGTTGTCCTACTCTGATGCTCGGAGGAATTCACGGACAAGACGAGTCGAAGGTATACAGACAGCTCTGCCAGGCGGTATGTGAGTGGATTGAAATTTACCGGGAGGACGGAAGACCGTTACCTGCACCCACGGTCGGGAAAGAGTATTCCGGAAAATTTGTCGTACGAGTTGGACCCGAGTTGCACGAAACACTCAGCATAAATGCCCTCCGAGAGGGTACGAGTCTGAATACGTACTGTGTAAACCAATTGCGCGGTCAGTGAGTCCTGTGGTTCATTTAATCCGGAATCCGCCGGATTCGTTGGCGAATATCCACGCGACCACCGCGCCTATCTCAATTGTTTCGTACGGATAAATACTCTGGGTCATGTAGGCCGTCCCGCGCGCATGATATTCACTACGAAGATGCTGCATTTTTGTGAACCGTTTACGCCAGACATCCATATTCTCGGGTCTGAGGTCTACCCAACCGTCTCGGGCCCACTTGTCGACAGATCCCTCGTCGATGGACACCTTCTTTGAGAGACCTTCAGGGATGTTGATCCGGGGTCCCCTGATGATATGTTGCCCATCCCCCGACAAAATCGGAATACCTATCGAAACGATCTGGGTCTGGAGTTCGGACTCGCGGTCCAGACACGACTGAAGTACGGCCGACAACTCGTCTGGACCGGCCTCACAAACGGCAGCGAGAGTAGAGAAGTTGAGTTTGAGAAGATGGGCTTCATAGAGCAACTTGGACAGTTCTGGAGGTCCGAGTGCCCCGAGCGCCACACTGTGACCGTTGGTCTTGTGCTCAAGATCGACCAACTTTTCAATGGCGGAATGCCTCAGAACTCCGGCGCGATACGTAGGACTCATGATGCTGCTGTCGAGTCCTGCAATAACGTCGTGCCCGGTATTGCTTCCCTTGATTTCCAACACTGCCTGTTCTGCAATTTCCTCCGGGGTCAGAAATTCCATCTGATCGATGTACGTGATTGTTTCGAACTCTCCACGAGCGAAGAATCCGTTTTCCCCGGTGTCGACGCCGGCCATTTTTAGATCCCCAACTGAATCGTACGTCTCTTCGTCGGCAGCCAACGTCAGTGTGTCGCCAAGCCCCTCGGTCTGGCCGACAAAGAGCTTCTGATTTCGTCCGTTTCGACTCACCGTCTTGTAGTGCACGCTCCGATATCCGATCATCCCTGCCGGTTTCAACTCCTTGACGAGCGGGCCACCCGGTGTACGCGCCATCAGAAACAGGAGGCCGGTGTGCGCAAATGCCATCCCTGTTTTCATCATCAACTGGATGCTTGGACGGTCTTCACTGTGCGTATATGGTATGTTGAGTCCCATCCCTCCCGTGCCAGTCGTACCCAGTTTGAGATACAGCCGCGTTCCTACCTCGATCATCGCACGGTAGAGCAGGCTGACATGCCGGATGAGTTGAACGTTGGGTTGAGAAATCAGAAGGGCTCCGACTTCCTCGACGAGTCTACATTCAGGCACACCTGAATCGGTGAACTGTAGACCGGGTGGTGGACAGTCAAGCGAACCAAATAAGTCATGGGTCTTTCGGCTGATTCGATTGGCACCCTGATAGCCGAGAGCCGTCGCCGTGTTGATGCAGTCTACGATCACGTTGGGTGAATGAGCCAGAATCAATTGTGTCAGAGTCGAGCGATCGTAGGCTCCGTCCAAATCTCCGTACAGATCCTCGTACAGCATCTCCCGGGCTTTCTGGTCACCCAGAATGCTCTGTCGCTGTCGATCTCGAAGCTCTTCCCGAACGAACACATTTCCCCAGGAACCGACAAATTCCACCTCCGGAAACTCCTGGCTCTCTTCCTGGATGAACGATTCGACTTCATCTCTGAACAGTCCGGCGATAACAATTCGCTCGGGATTCAGCTTATAGCACGCCTCACGCACGATCTGGGAACCGACGAGCCCCGCACCACCGAGAACCAGGATGCATCGATCCAGAACCGGTACAGAGGGGGTCCTACCAGCGTCCGAAGATTTACTATGCTCCTGTGATTTCATATGATGTGGTGTTTCGGTTCTATCATAGACATAGAGAGCCTGTCCCATGCCTACTATTTTTTCGTTCGAGGGCCTGCGGCCTGTTATAGATAGAACGGCGTTTGTTCATCCAAACGCAACTGTAATCGGTAACGTGATCATCGGGCAGAACGTGTACGTCGCAGCGGGGGCGGTTATTCGCGGAGACTGGGGCAAGATTATCGTTGAGGATGGCTGCAATATCCAGGAGAACTGCGTCATCCATATGTTTCCGGGCGTAACGGTCCGTCTTGAGCAGTCGTCTCACATCGGACACGGAGCGGTGATTCACGGAGCTCACATCGGTAAGGATGCCCTCGTCGGAATGAATGCCGTCGTCATGGACGGAGCCGTCGTAGGAGCCGAGAGTATTGTCGGGGCTCTCACCTTCATTCGTGCCGAATTTGTGGTACCCGACCGTACGATCGTCGCAGGCAACCCGGCGAAAATATTGGGAGATGTGAGCGACGAGCGACTCTCGTGGAAGCAGGAGGGAACGCAACTGTACCGCGACCTTCCGGCAAGGCTCACGGCCTCCCTCGTCGCGTGCGAACCCCTCCGGGAGGAACCACCTGCTGAGTAATCGTTCGAATCGAGTGCTCCTCATATTCCCAGTCCCACGCTTTTGCCTCCGCACACATTCAGGACCTGACCGGTAACGAAGCGGGCCTCATCTGACGCCAGGAACGAGACGGCAGCTGCCACATCTTCGGGGCGTCCCATCTCTTTCGTCGGTTGCGCCTCGATGAGTCGATTTCGAACCTTTTCAGGAAGCCCCTGAACCAGCGGCGTATCGATGAGTCCCGGGGCAACGGCGTTGCAATTGATATGGAACCGGGCCAGTTCGAGGGCAAGTGTTCGAGTCAGACTGACGATTCCGCCCTTCGACGCCGAATAATTGCTCTGTCCGGGGTTTCCGAGCCAGGCACGAGAGGCAATGTTTACAATTTTCCCACTCTGACGTTCGCGTAGATGTGGGACGACAGAGCGACACATGTTGAAGGTCCCTTTCAGGTTTACGTCGATGACAAGATCCCAATCCTCGTCCGAAATATCCGCTATCCAGTTGTCGCGAATGACCCCGGCATTGTTCACCAGTACGCTGATCTTCTCGTAGTCCGTCAGAATCTGCGCGACCGTTGTTCGAACCTGATCGCTCACCGACACATCACATTCATACGCCGAGCCCTGGATTCCTTCCTCCCGAAGGCGTTCAAGGGCCTCGACAGATCGCTCCGCATCGACGTCTACGAGAACAACCGTTCGCCCATCCAGGCCTATGCGTCTCGCAATCGCAAGGCCGATACCCTGTGCTCCTCCGGTGATTACCGCCACTTCTGTCATGTCATTCTCCCGATTTGACCGATAATTGTGTCAGTACATCCTCGAGTAGGATGGTAAGATATTTTTTCGCCGTATTCTTGCGGTATCCGGGTCTGAAACCGCTGTTCCGAACCGTGATCAAATCTTTGGATAGCGTTTTCCAGACCCGATCCACGAGCCGTCGAGTGCGGCTCTCACGATCAGAGACGTCGCTGTCCCACCAGAAGGCCAGATCATCATCGTATAATTCCACTACCTTCGGACTCGGACCGAGCGCCCCGATCGAGATGCGACACCGCACGGAATTACTCGAACTCTCGGGCTCGGGCCTCCTTCTGACGGCGACGGCTACAGCGGCTTCCGGAAAGTCGATGGCTGACCGGCCACCCAGTTTTCGGTATGCTGCCGTCCAGTCCAGTGAGTCGGGAGGCAGCGACACGTCAGCCAGTACCTCCGATGGGTGGAGCGAGTTCGAGGCAATGCCGTCCGGAAGATAAAAATCAGCGGCCCGAATCGTCCGCTCTCCATCCGGTCCGACGATGCGGAACGTGGCATCCAACACCAGCATGACCGGGGCCAGATCACCTGACGCTATCGCATAACACGATGCTCCCTGGGAAACGGCAAGGCAGGCCCCTCCGCCGGCTTTGAGGCACGGACCGGTTGAGGACCTCGATACAGTGGACTGGTTGAAATACTTGCACCGGTTACTCAGAAGGAGATTCCCTCCAACGGTAGCCGAAGATCTGATAGCGGGTCCCGCTATTCCCACCGCAGCGCTCCGTATGACACCCGGTATTTCAGTCGACGTCCGGATCAGGTCTGCCAGCGTCACACATGCCCCGATCGTACGGGGTGAAATACGTGCGAGCGAGTCAATTCCTGAGAGAGCAATCACGTGCATTCGTGGATTCAGCGACGCTCCAAACGCAGGCAACAGGTCGGTGCCTCCGGCCATCAGGGCCGAATCGTCACCGTACGTAGTCAACAATCCGATGGCTTCATCGAGCGATTTCGGTCTATGGATATGAAAGGCCGGATAACTCATGCGTTGCGGTTCACCTTGTTGATCTCTGCAAGGACACGATCGGGCGTTGCAGGCAGTTTTCTCAAGCGAATTCCAACGGCATCGTGAACGGCATTTGCCAGTGCTGGCGGGACCGGATGCAGGGCTCCTTCCCCACACTCTTTTGCCCCAAAGGGTCCTTCAGGATCTCCACTTTCGACAATGATTGCGTGGATATTGGGTACGTCAGGAGCAAGAACCGACCGGTACTCCTGGAACGATGCGTTCGAGATCCTTCCGTGTTCGAACAGCACCTGTTCGGAGAGAAATTGGCCGAGTCCCATGTGAACCGATCCTTCCAGCTGTCCTTCGACGGCGAGCGGATTAAGAGCGAATCCGCAATCGTGGGCCAACCAGATGTCAGAAACAGAAATACCACCGGTAGCGGTATCCACCCGTACCTCCGCCACGCAGGCCCCAAAACTGTAACTCGGGCTCAGCCCCGCTCCCGCACCCTTGTACGTTCCTCCCATTTCAGGGGACACGTACTCGCCAATTCCGAACGGCTTATCATCTGCGCTGATATTCTTCGATGCAAGAGCTTTTTTTAGATTTTCTGCGGCCTCACGTGCCGCATTGCCGGCCATGAACGTCACGCGACTGGAATAACTCCCCAGATCGATGGGGCACTGCCCTGTGTCGGCTGAAACGACCCGGATCCGCGCCGGAGCGATACCGAGTACTTCGGCCGTTACCAACGTGAGTACGGTATCACTCCCCTGTCCGATGTCGGAGGCTCCCGAGTAAACCGTAATCGTGCCATCGTCCTCCTGTACGGTTCGAACGATCGACTGGGAATCTCCCCTGTGAATGGGAAGCGCGCTCCCGCTGATGAAAAAGCCGCAGGCCATCCCGATCCCGTGGCCATAGGGAAGCTGCCGGTGTTTCTCCGCCCATTGCGATGCATCGCGCACTCGCTCGATGCACTCCTTGAGACCGTTACTGGTGATCCTGAACTCGTTGACCGTCGTCGTGTGCTCTGCCAGGGCGTTTCTGAGTCTGAATTCACACGGATCGTCTCCTCGCGCCTCACAGATCTCGTCGATCAGACACTCGGTCACGAAACGAGTGTTCACAGCGCCGTGGCCGCGAAGCGCACCGCTTGGAGGATGATTTGTGTACACCCTTCGACCCGCGTACCGAAAATTGTCGATGCGATACGGCCCCTGGGTCAGCACACCATTGTAATACGTCGTCACGACTCCGAATGAGCCGAAAGCACCTCCATCTATGGTGGCGTCCAGATCCAGATACTGGAGCATCCCGGCGTTGTCGGCGCCGATGTGCATCGTGATCCGGCTCGGATGACGGCCATGATGTGAAAGAAACACCTCCTCGCGCGTAAACGTGATTTTTACCGGGTATCCGGCTTTCCGGGATAGACCGGCAGCGACCATTTCATGCGGAAAAGGATCGCTCTTGCCCCCGAATCCTCCTCCCACATACGGCTTGATTACACGAACACGGTCCTCTTCCATACCCAGGACCCGGGCGAGGGCCCGATGAAGGTATACGGGGACCTGCGTTGAGCTCCATACTGTAAGGTCCCCTGACTCCCTGTAGTCGGCCACTGCCGAGTGCGGTTCGAGAAACGCATGGCTGATCCCGGCGAACTCGAAGGATCCTGACGCCTCAAACGCGATGTCCTTGCTGGCTGCATCCACATCTCCGAACTGAAGATGCACCTCCTTGTGGATGTTGGTACCCCGGAGACCGTTGGAGTGGATCTGGTTGTCTACCTCGCGTCGGCCCGATTCCATATCCAGATGCGCCGGTAGAACGTCGTAATCGACATCGATCAGATCCAGCGCACGCCGGGCGATGTCCCTGGTTGTAGCTGCAACTGCAGCCACACCTTCACCGATGTGCCGGACTTTCTCGACCGCCAGAGCGGTTTCGTCATAGCTGATGGGAAGTACACCGAATTTCTCCGGTAGGTCTTCTCCGGTCAGAACGGCCACGACACCGGGAAGGGCTTCGGCCCGGCTCGTGTCGATCGAGCGTATACGAGCGTGCGCGAGATGCGATCTCAATATGGCTGCGTGGTGCAGATTTTCAAACGCCAGATCGTCCGTGTACAGAGCCCGACCGGTCACTTTTTCCCGGCTTCCCACGAGGGGCACCGGTTTCCCTATGACGCGGTAGTCGTTCATTTTTTGCTGGAATTTTCTAGCGTCTGCGGGGTGAGTTCTTCGACAGTAGGGATCGCCGTTGCCTGAGCGTCCATCATCTCTGCCGCACGACGGATCGCCGAAATGATTTTCACGTAGCCCGTACACCGACACAGATTGCCAGCCAGTGCGAGCCTGATCTGCCGTTCAGTTGGATCCGGAATCTCATCGAGCAAAGCGACCGCCGCCATAACCATCCCCGGTGTACAATATCCGCACTGCACGGCACCATGGGCCACAAAAGCTTTCTGGACCGGATGTAGGGTTGTACCATCGGCCAGCCCCTCGATGGTCGTCACTCTACATCCATCTACCAGAGCAGCCAGCGTGATGCAGGCATTCTTAAGTTTTCCATCGATGTGAACCGCGCACGATCCACACGTTCCGCTACCGCAACCCAGTTTCGTTCCGGTCAGCCGGAGTCGCTCGCGCAAAACATGCGCGAGCGACTCATTCGGCGCTACATCGAGCGAGTGGTTCGCCCCATTTATCATTACGTCGATATGTACGGGTGGGGCTATTTCCACAATTATTTCCCCTCGAATGTCGGAAATCGTTTCCCTACAGACGTAAGTCCTTCGAGAGCATCTTTTGTAAGGAAAATGGATTCCAGGTTTGCCAGTTCGAGTTCGAGCCCTTCATCGAGCAGGCAGCGCGAACTCTCGTCGATCAGCTTCGCCGCGATCCTTAGCGCGATGGGAGCTTTTCGGGAGAGTATCTTCAAGATTCCGTCGACGAACGGATCGCCCTTCATGCCGGATGGCACTCTACCGGAGAGCAGGTCTTCCATGTTCTCATCAACGAAGAGCGCTGTTGCCGACGCAAGGTCTCCGGGGAGGGATTCCGACCGAATTTTACCCCCCGCATTACGACCATTCGACGGGACCGGGCGCGGGAGTCCAGTCTCCAGCGCAACGTCGATCGCCTCATCGGCCTGTGTAGACGACGCATCCGCCAGAGAACAGGCCAGTGCCGCTTCTGCACTGAGCGTCGCTCCGCACAGGATGAGATACCGAGCAAGAGGCTTACCGATTTTCCGAGGGAGGCGTTGAGTGCCTCCGAGTCCGGGGTATATCCCGATTCCCGTTTCCGGAAACGAGAAACTGGCCTTCGGGCCGACCAGAATCTTCTTACACGCGAGTGCGAGTTCTGCGCCTCCCCCTATCGCCATCCCGTCCACAAACGCAATCGTCAATTTATCAGTCGTGGCTATCGCCCGGAGCAGGTCATGTCCGTTTTTCGTGAAGGTCTGCACTCGCTCGATATCATTATCGCGCAACGCCTTGACAAAAAATCGAAGGTCCGCCCCGGCAACAAACGCCTTTCCTACACCCTCAATGATGATTGTTTCTACGTCCGGGCGTCCGTCCACCTCGATGAACGCATCGGCGAGTTGCCTACTAAGGGCGGGGCTCAACGCATTGAGGGATTCAGGCCGGTTGATCACAATCCTTGCGACCCCACCCTCGACGCTATGTTCGACATACGTAAGCGTCCAGAATCGCTCCGACTTCGCGAGGGAAACCAGACTCTGCGGCAGGCTCAGGGACGCGTATCGTCGGACGAATCGTTCCACACGACCGAGCGCCGTGGGCACGCCCGCTTGATTCATCATGGCAAACGGTCCCTGCCTCCAGCGAAGACCGACAATGGCCCCTCGGTCCGTATCTTCCCGCGTTGCCACACCCTCCTCGACCAGTTGGCTGCTGACTGTGAAAATGCACCCGAGTAGTCGATCGGATACGGACTCATAGTCCGACTCTTCGGGTTCCCCTTCCAGATCCCAATTTTTGTGCATCTCCGTGTGCTTGCGCAGCGACTCGGCGGGAGTGTAGAAGGAGCCGAGCGTGCGCTCGAGACTAACAGCCGAATGGTAGGCGATTGGCACACCTGTGATATTCATCAGCTCGAAAGGCCCCATCCCGATTCCGAATGCTCTTTTCGCAGCGATTTCAACGGTCGGGATCGAAGCCGCTCCCTCGTCTATCATGCGGGCAGCTTCATTCAGCCACGGCACAAAGAATCGATTTACGGCAAAACCCGCCTGATCGGCCACCCGAATGCATGTTTTCCCGATCGCAGCCGCAAAGTTCCACAGGAAATCCGATGTCGTACTCGAAGTATCCGAGCCATTGATTACTTCGAGAAGCCTGTTTTTAGCCGGGTGGAAGAAAAAGTGCAGACCGCCGAATCGATCGGGCCGCCCCGAACTGACGGCCAACGTGGAGACCGAAAGTGACGACGTATTTGAGGCAAAGATCGTATCCGCCGCGCAGACGGTGTTCAATTTCTGGAAGAGATCGCGCTTTACGTCCTCGTCCTCAAACACGGCCTCGATGACCAACGCAACGTCAGCGATATCTTCCATGTGAGCGGTGGGAGTCACGTGCGAAAGAATTCGTTCGACCCTACCCGGACTAAAGATTCGACGCTCGACAGCCTCACCGAGCATACGGGCGATACCGTCCTTGCCGGCAACGGCCAGAGCTTCCTCACGGTCAACCAGGAATACGGGAATCGATTCCTGAGCGATACGTTGGGCAATACCCGCACCCATGGTACCCGCGCCGATCACAGCCACACCGCGTTTTGAAAAGATATCCGATGCCGTCATCCTTCAGGCTA
>CAYLHF010000024.1:22757-34857 GCA_964383365.1 uncultured Rhodothermales bacterium
ATCACAGCCACACCGCGTTTTGAAAAGATATCCGATGCCGTCATCCTTCAGGCTACCTCCAGAACCATGGCGATCCCCTGACCACCGCCGATACATGCCGAAGCAACCCCGTAACGCAGATCGTTTCGGCGCAGTTCGTTGAGTAGCGTCAGACACAAACGCCCACCGGTCGCCGCAAGAGGGTGTCCGAAAGCGATTGCTCCGCCGTTTACATTCAGTTTTTCGCGGTCCAGACCCAGGGCACGTTCAACGGCCACTATTTGAGCTCCGAAAGCTTCATTGATCTCCCAACGATCGATGTCTTCGATAGTGAGGCCCGCCATTTCGAGCGCGATCTCGATCGATGGTACGGGTCCGATACCCATGACTTCCGGAGCAACACCACTCACTCCAACCGAAATAATATGCCCCAGACCAGGAAGACCCTGACTCTTTATTTCTGCATCGGATGCGATGACCGAGGCGGTCCCTCCATCGGCGAGGGCCGAGGAATTACCGGCCGTCTGCACGCCATCCTGTTTGAAAACCGCTTTCAGTTTGGAGAGACCCTCCAGCGTAGTGTCGGGTCGAAGAACCTCGTCCGCATCTATGCGCTTCTGACGCCGACCCAGTCGAATCCCGTCGCCAGAAACGATAGGAGCTATTTCTTCGCTCAGAAGTCCTCCCTCCGCAGCGCGTGCGGCTTCTGCCTGACTACGGCATGCAAAAACGTCCACCTCCTCCCTGGACAGCGAATACTCTTCGGCCAGATTCTCCGCCGTGATCGCCAGAGGAATCCCTGGAAACGAATCCACCAGCGCATCCAGAAACAGATCCCTGAAACCAGGGGATGCTCCGAAAGCATACCCGTCACGGCCACCGAATGACACGGTAGGTGTCAGTGACGTACTGTCGGCACCCCCCACCAGAACGGCTCGGGATCGATCGGTGCAGATCTGATCGGCTGCCGCCGAGAGCGTCTCTATTCCCGATCCGCAGATGCGCTGTACGAGTTTGGCCGGAGTCGTGGTATTCAGACCACATTTCAGACCCACGTGCCTCGGCAGGTAGACGGCGTCCACGCTGGTAGGGTGTACGTTGGCAAATATGACCTGATCGATCCTCGCAGGATCGATCTCGGCCCGTTCGATGGCGGCCTTTCCGGCGATCGTTCCGAGTTGCGTTGCCGTGATGCGTGACAACGCTCCACTGATCTTTCCGAACGGAGTTCGAGCGCCCGAAACGACGGATACACCGTGGTATCGAGTACCAAATCCAGATTCAAATCGGCGTCCGGTGAGTGCTGCTTTAGCTTCCATTTTCTGTTTCGATTTTGCCCGTTACGGAATCACGATTGAACGAAGCGACTCCCCGTTTTTCATCGCAGCGAAGGCGTCCCCCAGCTCTTCCAGCGCAAACCGGTGGGTCACCATCTTGCGTACATCGACGAGACCGTCTGCGCAGAGCTGAATGATTTTGGGGTAGTCGACACACCGGCACCCGAGCGAACCCACGACCTCCATTTCGCGAAACATAATCTTCGCGGCGGACAGGGTAACCGGTTTATCGGTATAGCCTACGATCACGAGCCGTCCACCGGCCCGAGCGCAGTTGAACGCGGTCTCGATCGTCTCCGGTCTTCCGATTACCTCAAACACGACATCGGCACCTCCCCCGGTGAGAGATCGAATCTTTTTTGCCACGTTTGGATGCTCCGAGGCATTCACACATTCGCTCGCCCCAAAACTCTTCGCCCATTCCAATTTCCTGTCCGAGATATCCACTGCGATAACCCGCGCTCCGGAAAGAGCCGCGATCTGGACCGCATTGATACCCACACCACCGCACCCAAAAACGACTACCACGTCCCCGGCCCGGACTTTCCCTCTATTGACGACGGCGTGATACGGTGTCGAGAGTGCGTCGGCGATGACGGCACCCTCCTCGAGGGGGACGCTCCCGGGTAGTTCAAAAACGTCTTTCGCCGGTGCCAGGAAATACTCGGCGTACCCCCCATCGACGTGGTTTCCAAACATCACCATGGATGTACAGATATTCTCACGCCCCTCACGGCAGGATCGACATCGTCCACAGGTGACCACGGCCGGGACCAATACCCGGGTCCCAATGTCAGGGTCGGCGACGCCTTCACCCTGGGCTTCCACGATTCCGGATGCCTCATGACCGAGAATAATCGGAGGCGGTTGTACGGTTGCCACGCCATGCTCGATGTAGTGTAAATCGGTATGACAGACACCGCAGGCAGCCACCTTGATCAACACCTGCCCCGGTCCGGGTGTGGGCATCGGGACTTCCTGGACGGTCGGCATTACGCCCTGCTCGACAAGTACGGATGCTCTCATGATGCTTCTCCGTTCACGTTCGCAGCAAGGAGTTCAGCACCGCAGTCACCGCAGAATCTGAAGTCCGTAGGCAGACCCTTTGCGCCGCACGTCGGACATTCCCCGCGATACGGTCCCCACATGAATTCAACGGACTTCCCGGCCGCGGCCCGCTCACGAATACCGGCGATATCCGGGCGTCGCTTCTCGACAAAGGCCCGCATACCCTCGTTAGGCTCGAAGCTGGTGTAGTGGGTGCTGAGCCAGTCTCTTGCGTGCCCGACCGTCTGGTACCACACGTTTTCCTTGTGGACGTTGACCTGCTGTTTTGTATAGCGCGTGCATTCCGGAAACTTCCCGAGCAGCTTAGTGCACATCTCGGCAACAGCTTCATCGAGCCGCGACAGATCGATTGCGTATCCATCCACATTTTTCTGTGCCTTGGAGATTTCTTCCCTCGATGCTCCTTCAATAAAGACGCCGTCCTTCGTTACGGACGGTACGACCCGATTGACGAGTCCCCAGTCGAGCGCCTTGGATGCCGGTATTTTTTCATTCAGCATCAGGATTTCGCGGGCCCGCCGATCTCCCACCACGAGTGGCAACCACTGGGTAGAGCCTCCGCAGGCAACGGAGCCTACGTTCGTACCCACCTGGGCCAGATAACCGTGTTCGGCGATAATCGCCAGGTCGCACGCCAGTTGGGACTCGTTTCCCCCTCCCACGGCCATTCCGTTGATCCGCGCGATGACGGGCTTCCCTGTATTCAGGATACTCTGGATGTAGGCACTGAACAGGCCCATATACTTCCAGTAATCACCCGGACGTGCGGTGTATTCGGACTGGTATTCCTTCACATCGCCCCCCGTACAGAACGCCCTGGTTCCTGCCCCGGTAAAAACGATTACTCCGACCTGATCATCGAACGACGCGTCTTGAAACGCGGCAGCCAACTCCCGCAATGCGGGTGTGCTGTAGGCATTGTAGGCCGACGGACGGTTGATGGTAATTTTCGCTACGTAGTCGCGCTTTTCATACAGAACTTCGTTCAATTCCAGCGCTTCCGCGGCCTGTGATTCAAAAAATGACATATATCTCACCCGAACTGGTTTTCATTTTCGCTCAATACCGAACGATCGCTCGGTAATCTAACTTCTGGAAAGATAATAGACCTAATGTTCGGAGACATTATTCTCAATAAATATCGACGATGTCAGGTTCATAATACGATTTCATCATATCGTAAAGCCTATATATCATCACGACCGATCATTGACACTTTTGTTAAAGTGTGTATATTATAACTACCGAGCGACCGCTCGGTTTTACCCGGATTACTGATTCTGAAATGAACTACACCCTGCTACAAAACAGCACCGAAACCAGTGATCGATTCATCGAGGTGCTTGAGATCGCTACACGGTTGATTGCGCGTCATGGTTTCGACACGGCCTCTGTCCGCATGATTGCCGGTGAGGCCGACTTGAGCCAGGCCGGACTCTATCACTATTTCACGAGTAAGGAGGAGGTACTGTATCTGATTCAGAAACATACGTTTACCTCTCTCCGCAATACCGTTGCGGCCAGAATTGACCCGGATGCACCGCCCCGGGATCGACTTCGATCGGTCATCCGGGGTCACCTGGAATTTTTTCTGAGTCACATGGATGCGCTCCGTGTATGCGCCTTCGAATACAACAAGTTGACCGGAGATCACTTCGAAGAGGTGGGACTCGTACAGGAAGACTATTTCCGAATTGCCCATAGCGTTGTTTCAGATGTTCTGCGTGCTAACGAAGACCTCGACTCAAAGCCTCCCCTGAACAGCAAACGGGCCACGCTCTACCTGTTCGGATCGCTCAACTGGATTCATATGTGGTTCGATACCGATCGCCCCGTAGATATCGATACCATGGTCGACGAACTGGTCGGCATGACGCTGGGGGGACTCTCTCAACACAAAGATCAGGCGTAGCGATGCCCAAGATGTCAATCAGAGACGTGGAAGAATCTCCCACAAATGGTACTCAGAGCACGATTCAGGCTCTGGTTGCGTCCTGCGAATCCATTTATTATGACGTCCACCTCAAACGAATCGCCTCCTGGAAAGCGGAAGACGAAACCAGAAAGGCTGTCGGATATCTACCGGTATATATCCCCCGCGAATTGGTGCTTGCATGCGGCGTAAGACCGGTCGGGGTACGCGGAGGCGGAGACCAGATCAATATCATCCGAGGGGACTCGTTCTACCAGTCCTACATCTGTCACCTCCCCAGAAGTGTCGTGGAACTGGGACTGACATCGTGGAAAGACACCCTCGACGGCCTGATTTTTCCGGCCATCTGCGATGTCATCCGAAATCTTTCGGGAATCTGGCAGACCCTCTTCAAGGACCAGTTCACGTTCTTTCTGGATCTCCCGCAGGAATTCAGCGAAGAACTCGGGGGCAGATTCTACAGAACGCAGCTCGACGAACTGGCTACGCGCCTGAGTGCGCTCAGTGGTCAACCCTTCAATGAAGAACGGTGCCGGGAAGAAATAGTCAGGTACAACGAAAATCGAAGGGCCATCCAGGCGCTGTCAGACCTGAGAACAAACAATCCTTCCTGGGTACCTACATCGGAGTACTATTTGGTCGTACGTGCCGGCGACCTGTTGGACGCGGACGAACATACCCGACTCGTCCGTACGTACACGCAATTGGCCATCGAACGGGCCAGGCCTGCCGAAGATAAGGCGCGCATTCTCATCGCCGGAGCATTCTGTGAACAACCTCCGCTGAACCTGATCAAGACGATCGAGAAAGCCGGTTGTTACGTCGTTGAGGAAGACATGACGGCCGGTCATCGATGGCTGACCGGAGATGTCTCCGAGACCGGCGATCCGGTGGATGCGCTCGTCAGTGCCTACCTCGAGAAGAGTTCGTATTCCTCGGTTCGTTATGAGGGGGATGAGCCTAAGACCGAGCAGCTACTTCGCAGTGTCCGGGAGAAACGGGCCAGCGGGGTCCTGTTGATGAGTCCGAGTTTCTGCGATCCGTCGCTCCTCGACCGACCTCACTTTCAACACTGTCTCGATGAGGCGGGAATTCCATATACGTCGCTGAAATACGCCGAAAACCTCGGACAATTTCAAACCATCCGCGAGCAGACCGGAACGTTCGCGGAAGCCATTCAACTCTGGGGTGAAACCGCATGAAACCAAAAATGCCAGGCATGGACGGCCTCCCGAGAGGAAGGTCCGCTTCCCGATCACCGGAACCGGGTGACAAGAAAGACGAAAGCATGAAGCTGCAGAAGCGAATGCTGGCTGCTCACGCCGAAAAACTGGCCAATGCGAAGAAGGACGGCAAGAAAGTGGTATACACGTTCGTTCCCGGCAACGTGACCGAACTCATCCTTGCTTCCGGCGCCATCCCGGTCTACCCGGAAATCAATGCGCTGCAATCGGGTATGCGCAAGATGTCCGCCAGCTATATCCAGGAAGCCGAGCGATTCGGTCACTCGGAGGATGTCTGCACGTACGTCAAGTGCGATGTCGGCATGATGCTCAAGGGTAACACCGGACCGACGGGGGTTCAACTCCCCGAACCGGACCTGTTACTGCTCAGCTATACCGGTTGCTTCGTCTTTATGAAGTGGTTCGAGAACCTGAAACAGCACTACAATTGCCCGTGCGTAATGCTGCACGTACCGTATCAGGCAGACGGCGTCATCACGCCTGCGATGCGCGAGTATGTGGCCCAGCAGATCGAGGACCGGGTGATCCCGGCACTGGAGTCGGTAACCGGGCAGAAGTTGGACCGCGAAGACCTTGCCCGCAGACTCGAACTCAGTCGGCAGGCAGAAGATGACATGGTCTGGGCGCTTCAGTCGGCCAAACATCGTCCCTCCCCGATCGACGCCTATTTTGCAGGGGTCTACTACATCGGACCCATGTTTACGGCGTTCCGAGGCACCCAGGGAGCCGTGGACTACTATCGTTCGCTCCGTCAGGAGATTCAGGACCGGATCGACAAAGGTCTCGGGCCCATGACGCCGGACGGTGAACTGAAAAGAGAGCGATATAGACTTGTGGTCGAGGGCCCCCCGAATTGGACCAATTTCAGGTCTTTCTGGAAGATTTTCTACGATGAGGGGGCGGTCGTAGTCGCCTCAAGCTATACAAAAGTGGGCGGAATCTATGATCTCGGATTCCGGCACGATCCGGACCGTCCGATCGAATCGCTCGCCGAGTACTGCATGGGATGTTACACCAATCTGAATGTCCCGTCGCGAATCGACCTGCTTGAGAAATATATCCGTGAGTACAGCGCCGATGGTTTTGTGATCAACTCCATCAAGAGCTGTAATTCGTTCTCCGCCGGTCAACTCCTCATGCTTCGGGAATTGGAAGAGCGTACCGGCGTACCGGGTGGATTCATCGAATCGGACCTGGTCGATCCCCGCTACTATTCACAGGCCAATATCAAGAACAGGCTGGAATCCTACCTACAGATGCTCGCCCAGCGCCGAGCCGGAAAGGTCAGCCGCCAAAGTGCACTGGTATCATGAATTACTATCTGGGTGTGGATCTGGGCTCGACGACCACCAAGGCCGTCCTCATTGACGATGCTGAGAAAGTCATCGGTCGTGGCCTTACGAATACGAGATGCAACTACTTTGTGGCCACGGAAGTCGCGAAAACCGAGGCGATGAATAATGCCCGGTTCTTTCTGCTGGACCAGGAATTGGATCGTCAACTGGGCAATTCTCAAGTAAATAGCGCGTTTTCTCATACGGACCTCATGCAGTCGCTCGACGGTTACTTCCGTGTCGAAAACATGTACGTACAACTCGAAAGGCTTCGAGAGACCTGTATTTCGGTCGCACCAGAGAATCTAAAACCGGCCGTCAAGGAGATTTTCGTCACGATGACGGCGGAGGCCGAATCGTTGTTCGCCCCGGTCATGGTAGACCGATCGCGGTTTTTCCGGGATCTGGCGGGAAGTCGCTACTTCACCATCGCCGAAGAACTGGCGAACACGGGAGGCCTCTCTTTCGAAACGCTCGCATCCGTATACGACAAGGCTATTCTGGTTGTAGAAAACCAGACGCTGGATATGGATTTCGGTGAGTCGACCCGTGATGCAATGAAATCGCTCGAGCGGGAACGCGAACGTTCGAACGGTTCTTCCGCATCGTCCCTACCGGCCAACGTCAGATCCGCCCTGATCGAAGCGATCGACATGGCAAGTACCATGCCCATCGAGATCAGTGAGATGGTCGGAACGGGGTATGGTCGGCAGCGTCTTCCGTTTGAAAAACACCAGGTTCGCTCAGAAATACTCTGCCACGGCCTGGGGGCGCATTTCATGTTTCCCGATACCCGAACCGTCCTCGATATCGGTGGACAGGACACAAAAGCGATTCAGGTCGACGATGCGGGTGTGGTGACCAATTTCCAGATGAACGACCGATGTGCGGCCGGTTGTGGAAGGTATCTCGGCTACATCGCCGACGAACTGAATCTGGGACTCCACGAACTGGGTCCTCTTTCTCTGCAGGCAGACCGAACGTGTCAGATCTGCAGCACCTGTACGGTCTTCGCTGGAACCGAGCTCAGAAATCTACTCAGTCTGGGAGAACGTCGTGAGAATATCCTCTCGGGCCTGCATCGGGCGATCATTCTGCGCGCGATGTCGCTCCTGGCCCGCTCGGGTGGTGTCGAAGACGAATTCACCTTCACCGGTGGAGTTGCCAAAAATGCCGCCGTGGTGGACGCTCTCGATACGCTCATCGTCGAGAATTACGGGAAGAGAACACTCAATATCCACACGGACTCGATCTATACGGGGGCCATTGGAGCCGCCCTCTATGCACACCGGGCGATCGACCTGGAGGAGGTGAACGTTGCTTAATACTATTGGAGTTGATATCGGATCGAGCGCGATAAAAGTCGCCCTCCTTACTCACCCGCTGATCGAAAAACGAATGGAAGCGGGAGAACCGCCGAACCCGGGAGACGGCCAGCAGTCGAGAGTCGCCGGTGTACGTATAGAACGCATTCGGAAACGCATTCCAGATACGGTCGCGACGACGTGTCTCGAACTGGTACTGGAAGAAGCCGATCTCACGATGGATGACATCGCCTATGTAGCCACGACCGGCGAAGGAGACACGTTTCCACTCAAGACCGGCTATTTCTTTGGAATGACCACCCATAGCCGGGGGGCAAATTTCCTGTTTCCGGAAGCCCGGTCGGTACTCGATGTGGGAGCGCTCCATCAACGCGCGATGGTTGTCGATGAGCGATCGAAGGTGCTCAATTACCGGATGACGGGCCAATGCGCATCGGGTTCGGGCCAGTTTCTGGAGAATATCTCCCGTTATCTGGGTGTGACAACCGACGAAATCGGTCCACTTTCGCTCAAATCTGAAACACCGGAAAAAGTGAGCGGGATCTGCGCGGTACTCGCTGAAACCGATGTCATCAACATGGTCTCCCGGGGCATCTCCAACGAAGACATCTTGAAAGGAATCCACATCTCGCTCAGCGGCCGAATGTCGAAGCTCTTTCGGTCCGCAGGGGGCACGTTTCCACTCGTCATCACGGGCGGTCTCGCCCTCGACCCCGGTCTTATAAAGACGCTCAATGAGGAACTGGAAAAAAAGGATCTTACGCCTGTCATTCGTACCCACGAATACTCACCCTTCGCAGGTGCGATTGGTGCTGCCCTGTGGGGAGCGTTTCGATGTCACAAGCAGGCTGCCCTGGAAGCGAGACCAACGAAGAATCCGATCCCCGCAGCACCGTAAGGGAATACAAGCACCGGCCAGTCCCGGCCCGACATAGAGAAGACAGATGACAGAGACCATGGAACAGTATATACAGACCGTCAGTCGGGATGGAATCACAAGGATTGTTCTTTCACGCACCCCGCTGAACGTTCTAACCATCGCCATGATGCGCGAACTCGCGTCCGCCCTGCTATCAGATGCAGTTACCCGTGACGCACGTGTGGTCGTTCTCGAGTCATCTGAAAAAGCCTTCTCCGCCGGAGTCGATGTGGCCGACCACACCCCGGATCTGATGGGCCAGATGCTGGAAATTTTTCACACGGTCATCGAGCGAATAAAGGCATGTCCAGTACCCACCGTGGCGCTCGTCAAGAGGGCTGCCCTCGGCGGCGGGGCCGAACTGGCGACGAGTTGCGACATAGTTCTGGCAGGCGAACGGGCCAAGTTCGGCCAACCCGAGATTTTGCTTGGCGTCTTCCCGCCTGTGGCGATGATTAATCTGCCATCAACCGTCGGCGTCCGAAGAGCCGCTGAGATGATTTTTACCGGAAACACCGTTTCCGCAGAGGATGCTCATCAGATGGGACTCGTCAACAGGATCTGGCCCGACGAGTCGTTCGACGAAGAAGCCGGAAGATATCTGGACAGATTCTCCGGAATGAGCCGAAGCAGCCTCATCGAGACCAAAACCGCCTTTAGAGAGGCACTTTCCGTCCGCGACCCCCACGAGGCGATTGAAAGGCTCGAAGATCGCTACTTGCACAGTCTCATGGAGACCCATGATGCGAAAGAAGGCATCAGCGCGTATCTCGAAAAACGAAAACCTGTGTGGACCCATAAATCCGCTGTTCCCCTCACGTGACAAAAGCGAACAGGTCTGATGTAACCGATGTCTCAAGCCGTAGTCAAATCAGGAGGACGTATTCCGATCAAGGCCGCCGCTACCCTGCGGGACCTGCTGCGAACGTATTTCCTGACACTCGATGAGGCTTCAAGGCAGCCGGATCGAAAGGTGGCCTGGATGTCGAGCGTATCACCCGTCGAGTTGGTCCGGGCGATGGGCTACGACGTGTATTTCCCAGAGAATCACGGAGCCCTTCTGGGTGCCACTCGGACGGCATCGTCCCTGATCCCTCATGCGCTAGCCCGCGGATACTCCCCCGATATCTGCTCGTATCTGACGTCAGACATCGGATCTCATATCGCCGGTCAGACCCCGCTACAGGATCTTTACGGCATCGATGGCCCGCCGAGGCCCGATCTCCTCATCTATTCGACCAATCAGTGTCGGGATGTCGGAGACTGGTGGAATTTCTACGCGCGCGAGTTCGGCGTGCCCGTTGTCGGTATTCATCCTCCGCATCAACCGGATACCCTTACCGAGGGTCACCTTCGCGCGGTCGAAGCCGAACACAGAGAGCTCGTTCGTGTGCTCGAACAAGAAACTGGCCAACAACTCGACCGGGAACGACTGAGATCTGTCGTCGAACTCTCACGGAAGGCTTCCGTCCTCTGGCGCGACGTTCTGAATCTGGCCCGTCATCGACCCGCTCCCCTCACGTTTTTTGATGGGGCCATCCATATGGCCCCGATTGTACTCCTCCGGGGAACACAGGCGGCAATTGACTACTACGAATTGCTCCGCGACGAACTCCAGGAACGAATTCAGTCGGGTACGGCCGCCGTCCCCGGAGAACGGGTTCGTCTCTACTGGGAAGGCATGCCCGTGTGGGGGGCGCTCAGAGAACTCTCGAGTCTGTTCTTCGACAAACAGGTCGCGGTCGTCGCCTCCACGTACTGCAATTCCTGGATTTTCGACAAACTAGATCCGGACAACATCGACGAGTCGCTCGCCCGGGTCTACACGGAGATCTTCATCAATCGATCGGAGAACGCGAAATCAAGGATGCTCCAACAGTTCGTAGCCGATTTTTCCGTAGATGGCGTCGTGTTTCACGACTGCAAGACGTGCCCCAACAACACCAACTGCCGATATGGGATGCCCGAGCGTCTCTATGATAGTTCGGGACTTCCGTCGGTCGTCATCGACGGGGACATGACGGATCTGCGCCTCTTCAGCATCGAACAGGTACGTACGGCCCTCGAGGGTTTCATCGAACAACTAACCGACGTCTGACGCCATGGCCCAACTCGTTGTCGGACTGGATGTTGGATCGACGACCACGAAAGCGGTCGTGATGGACCAAGACAGGGTGCTGCAAGGTCAGACGGTACTCAAGACCGGTGGATATTTCGAGGATCGGGCCCGCATGGCGCTCGATACGGCCCTCGAACAGGCGGGTTGTAAGAGAGAGGATATCGCCAGAATGGTCGCCACCGGATACGGACGACTTCGTGTGGCTGATGCCGATGAGGTGCTCACCGAACTCTCGTGTCACGCCCGGGGAGCCTATTACCACGTCCCCCGCGAGATTACCGTGGTGGATATTGGTGGACAGGACAACAAATTCCTCCAACTCGATGCCGACGGCAGAAGGGGTCGCTCCCGGATGAACCGAAAGTGTGCCGCCGGTACGGGAGCATTCATAGAGAATGCCGCCCGACAGCTCGACCTCGACTGCTCCGAACTCCAGAAAATGGCAGAATCAACGGATGAGGCGGTTGAGATAGGGAGCTTTTGCACCGTCTTCGCCGGTACAGAAATCATCGAACATCTCCGGCGCGGTAGTTCGATGGCGAGCATCGTACGTGGCGTCCTGAGAGCCGTGGCCCTGCGCGTCTTCGAGATGGGCCGTTGGTCGGGCGAAATCGTCCTGACGGGTGGTGTGGCCGAGTATTTCCCCATCGTGGGTCAAGAACTGGAAGCACTGAGCGGGTGCGATGTGATTATCCCCGAGCATCCGCAGATCGTCGGCGCCCTCGGTGCCGCACTCTACGCCCTGCACGCACTGACAGAAGATGTCGAGACCTGAATGAGACTATGTTGACCGCAGAACAAACCGGGTCCATTGGACCCACTGAGCCGACGGAATCGGCACC
>CAYLHF010000024.1:34957-42202 GCA_964383365.1 uncultured Rhodothermales bacterium
GTCCACGTTTGGAGACCGTGTAATCATCCGGGAAAAGAACGCCGACGGACACTACCACCCTACGACATGGATCGAACTGTACAACAGCATCACGAACGTAGGGGCATCGCTACTTGCGCGGGGAATCCGACCTGGAGACCGGGTCGCCGTTCTCTCAGAAAATCGATCAGAAATGCTGGTTCAGGAACTCGCCGTCATGTCGATTGGCGCCCTTTCGGTACCCATATTCGCAGGATACTTCTCCCACCAGATCGACTACATTCTGGGCCACTCGGAGCCTCGGATCCTGACGGTAAGCACCGTTTCTCAGCTGTTGAAACTGGCCGAATGCGAGAATCTGTCGAACCTGGATGCCATCTACGTGATGGATTACAACCGGGACACAATCGAGTTGGACTCGGTTAACGGCGCCGCTGTCAGAGATTTTGGTGAGTTGGCCCGGACCCTTGCCGCTGACGAGGTCAAGCCGACCATCACGAGCGGTACGGGGCGTGATCCGGCGAAGGCGTTCTCTTCCGCTGTCGAAACCGTCGCGACCGATCAATCGTGCCTCATCATGTACACATCGGGGACGACCGGCAATCCGAAGGGTGTCGAGCTCACCCACGGCAATCTCCTCTCTCAACAACAGGCCGTACGACAGTTGTGGAATATCGGGCCGGACGATCGTTTTCTATCGTACCTACCCTGGCACCATTCGTTTGGAGGTTTGTTCGAAAGATTCATGGCACTCTATTCCGGTGCCTGTCTCTCACTCGACGAGAGCGGTGGAAAGAACATCGGCGTAATCCTTGCGAACTGGAAGGAGGTCCGCCCCACGGTCTTCTTCAGTGTTCCCAGCGTCTATCAGCGACTCGCTAACGAGATCAGGGCGAGTGATGACGTGCGAAAAGAGATCTTTCACGCTGGACTCCGGTTCTTTTTTACCGCCGCAGCACCGCTTCCTCACGACGTTTCCCGCCTGATTACCGACGCCGGCGTGCCCGTTCTGGAGGGATGGGGTCTGACCGAAACGTCCCCGTGTGTGACACTCACCGATCCCGGACTCGAGCGAGTACCCGGAGTTGTTGGCTGGCCCATTCCGGGAGTTCGGGTCAAATTGGAAGAAGACGGGGGCATCGTGGTTGCGGGTCCAAATGTCATGAAAGGATACTATCGCGACCCCGAGCGAACCCGGGATGTGCTCCATGAAGACGGATTTTTCGAGACCGGTGATCTGGGCGAGGTTGTGGATGGTGGGCTCAGGATTCTGGGTCGCCGAGACGGCGTATTCAAGCTTCTCTCGGCAGAAAAAGTCTTCGCGCCCCAGATTGAGATGGCACTCATCGGTGGAAGTTCGTTCATCGACCAGGCTGTCATCATCGGTAGCGGTCGATCGTATATCACCGCACTCGTATACCCGGACTGGTCCGAACTCGAGCGCTGGGGCCATACGCACGGTCTGTCAACAATATCCAGATCAAATCCCGCCGGTGTACCCGATGTAAGGCGTCTGTTCGCTCACGAAGTTCAGCGAATCAACAACGAGATAGCCGGTCGCTTTCAACGGGTCAGAAAATTCGTTGTCATTGGGGAATCGCTCTCCCTGGAAGCGGGTGAACTTACTCCAACCGCGAAAGTCGTGCGTCATCGGGTCGCCGCAAATAATGAGGTCCTGATCGACGCCATGTACAAACCCTCCTGTCCGCCACCGATAAAGGCCATTGTGTGTCTCGGCGACTGCTACTGAGAGTGCCCCTGCACCCTGCAACTAAGCGCCCGAAATGGGCGAACAACCATGCATTATGGAATCATAGGACTCGGGCCCGTCGGAGCAACCTTCGCCGGAATGCTTCACGCGGGCGGAAATACCGTGTCTACGCTCGACATCAACCCGTATCGGTGTTCCCTTCTCAAGAATGGACCCCTCAGAATAACCGGGCACTACGAGGTTGAGACTCAACTCGAAAATGTCTATTCGACATTCAGCGAATTCGCCGCAAGCGATCCCGATGTGGTTTTGATCGCCGTCAAGACACCGGCGCTTCGAGATATCATTGAACGCATCGGGCTCTACCCGAATCTCAGGAAAAAGGCACTTGTCAGCACCCAGAACGGGATAGACAACGAGAACGAGATCGCCGAAGCGTTCGGTGCGGATCACGCCTACCGGGCGGTCCTGAACTTCGGTGTGAGTTACACGGCGAAAGACATCGTTTCGATCAACTTCCTGAACGAACCCCACTATTTCTCGTCCGTAGCGCCGGAGATGGCCGACATGGCGAAACAGATCGTCGCCGAATTCAACGGGGCCGGAATGGGGTTTCGGTACGTACCGGACATCCGGACCGAGTCGTTCAAGAAGGCCATCCTGAACACGACCCTGAGCAGCATCTGCACGCTGACGCGAATGCGTATGGCCGAGGTGATGGACAATCCGAAGCTGGTCCGGATGGTGAAGGAACTGATTCGGGAGAATGTGTCCATCTGCCAGGAGTTGAACATCGATCTCGGTTCCACGTTCGCCGACGACGCAGTCGCCTACCTGAAGAAAGGAGGCAATCACAAACCGTCTATGCTGGTGGACATCGAAGACAATCAGCAGACGGAAATTGGACACCTTGCCGGAAAACTCTTCGAGTATGCCGAACACGAACACGTCGACGTTCCGGTTACACAAACCATGTACTACTTGATCCGTGCCCTGGAAGAGTCGGTTATGCTGAACAAATACGTCCAGGCACCAAACGAGTAGTCTTGGTTGGGTAAGAGATTCCTTAAATAATTTCTATGTCACATCCGGGGTTCCTGTCTCTGCTGCCATTGCTCGCGGCGCTGGCGCTGGCCTTTACGACTCGATCGGCGCTACTGTCTCTTTTTGCGGGAGTCATTGTAGGCGCGATCATGATCGGCGGCAACCCCGCCGTGTCACTTAACGAGTTGTTTCAGTCCGCGCTCGGAACAGGTGAGTTCATCTGGGTTTCCCAGATGGTGATCTACATCGGAATTCTGACTGAACTTCTCAAGCGATCCGGAGCCATCGGGGCGTTTGCATCGCGGCTCTCGGGATTTGCCGATTCTCCTCGAGGAATACGCGTCACGACCTGGGCGATGGGTCTCTTAATTATCGACGATTACTTTAGCCCCCTGATCACCGGTACCGTCATGCGGCCGCTCACCGATCGTGTGCTGATATCAAGAGAAAAGTTGGCATTTATCCTTGATGCGACGACAGCGTCGGTGTGCGTACTGATCCCGTTTCTGTCCTGGGGAGCCTATATCGTAAGCCTCATTGTTATTCAGGGCGGCCCGGTTACCGATCTGGCAGCCGGTATGTCTGTTTTCGTCCACTCCATTCCGTACAATTTCTATTCAATCCTGCTTGTTTTTTTTACGCTTGGAATAGCAATGCAGTGGATACCCGATTTCGGTCCGATGCGCCGTGCGGAAAAACGAGCGACGGAACAAGGGCTACTCCTCAGGAAAGGAGCACAACCACTCCTGGCGGGGGAGGCTAATTCTGAAAGCAAACACGGATCACCCCCCTACATTTCTACCGCTCAACTGGTCGCGTTTCTTGGCCTTCCGATCATAATTGTACTTTCCATAGCTCTACTTGGTGTTTTTATTTTGGGAACGGTGCTCATCGCTGAAGCATTTCTTACCGCTCTCCTCTACGTCTACACAGCGATGATCGTCTCCGGGAAAATAAGGGGAATAGTAGATTTGACGGCTTCGGCCGTGACGGGAATAACGAGTGTTCTGCCCGCGCTCCTGATAGTCGCTCTGGCCTACAGCCTCAATGAAGTAACGCGAACGCTAGGGGCTGCTGAATGGATCGTGTCGGCAACGCGGAACGTCCTGACCGAGTCTTCCCTGGTAGCCGTGACGTTTCTGGTTTCGGCACTCATCTCCTTTTCGACTGGAACGTCGTGGGGAGCATTCGCTCTCATGATTCCGCTGGCGCTACCGATGGCCTATTCCTTCTCTGGCGGGGCGATAGCACCGGTCGTATTTAAAACCGTCGCGGCCGTCACGGGCGGAGGGATTTTCGGTGACCACGCATCGCCGCTTTCCGATACCACCGTTCTGGCATCCATGGGGGCCGGAAGTGATCACATGGACCACGTGATCACCCAAATTCCGTATGCGCTGGCGACTGCAGCTGTATCGTTCGTGTTATACTGGCTCGTATGACACGTCCGTCAATGGCGTTATCGCGCAGGCGATAGAGTGGTGATGATCACGACGGTTTTCCTGCCGCCAGAGTTGTCTGGCGCACTGGCTACCCGATAGGAAACGAGATTTGGAGAGATAGGGTGGCATAGGCAGATGAACAGACCAATGTGCAATCTTTCCTTGAGCAGTTAGCTAGGGACATCCCGCGATGTGAGCCCCCGCCCATGGACTCTTCTGTCGGCCGTGCTCAGAGCACGCATCCAATCGGGGTACACCCATCCCGGCAAATCGGGTCTTTCCACCTGTTGCACCTACTCAGACATCACTCGTCCGATCAGATGTTTGACGGGTTCATAGTGGCGGACCAGAATGACGGGTTGGCTCGACTGATGGGCTATGGATTCGGGAATGGTTCCGAACAGGATTCGACGATACATCTTGTCGCGCGAAGCGCCCACCACGACAGCATCAAAAGACCGTGCCTCACCGACAATTCCATCGATGATGGAACGACTCGTTATAATCTTGCTGGAAAGTTCCAGATGATTTGTTTCGGCAAGTCGCAACTCGGCCGATGCCAGGTGCTCCTTCTTCTCATCGATTTTATCCTTACTGGCGCCCGGAGCGGCGACGCTGCATAGCGTCAGGCTACCGCCCACACTTCGGGCGATCGAGGCGATATACTGCTCGGCGCACGCGGCATGGGAACCGCCGGCCGTGGGTAGAAGAAAATTCTTGAGTGGCGCATTATCAGTCAGTTTGACCAGCATAATATCGCGTCGCGCGTGGGTCACGACTGCATCGATTGTCTCCCCAAGCATCCGCTGGCCCGTTATCGTATACCCCTTCCACCCCATCAGAATCAGGTCGCATTCCCTTTCACGCGAGGTCTCCAGAATGGCGCGGGCTGCGTTGTGGCCAATCAGCATGAGTGAACTGACGGGAAGATTGTACTTCTGCGCCTCCTTGTGAGCCTGCTCCAATACGAAGCGCTCCCGCTCAATCAGTCGTTCGGCGGCGGACGGTGGCAACTGATCCGGGACTAATGCCACGCGAAGCAGAACCACTTCTCCCTCCCGATCAGCAGCAATGGCAGCCGCGAGTTCGATGAGTCGCCCAACGGTGGCCGGATTGGCAAGCGGTACCAGTACCCTGAACTGACCTTCTTTCACCGAGAATCGACCCAGAGCGACGCGCGAGGCCTCGCCGGGAAGGGCCATTTCTTCTGCTTGTGTACCCTTCCAGGCCAGAAAACCCAGCACACCGACAACGAGCGAAGCGAACGCCATCGCTACAGGAGCCGCGTCGTGCATGATCTGACTGAGAAGATACAGATTAGCAATAATCCCAAGACCCGGCACCAACGGAACCAGCGGTACTCGAAAAGGACGTTCGATGTCCGGATGTTTCCTGCGATGGATGATGAGCCCCGCATTGACCAGAATCAGAACCAGCAGAAGAACGGTGTCTGCGAAATGAGCCAGATACTCCAGCGGCAAACTGATTGTAAATATCAGGATGGTACCACCGACGAGCATGACCGAAATCACGGGTGTTCGCGTCCGTGGATTGATCGCCCCGAACTCTTTTGGGAAATGGCCGAGGTTGCTCATCGCAAGGATCACGCGCGAACCCGCCATGACCGAAGCATTGGAGGCAGAAATCATCGAAAACAGGGCTCCAATTACGATAACCAGCCCGCCGATGGGACCCAGAAATTTTTCAGCGGCAATACCCATGGCTGCCTCGGTATACTCGGTCAATCCCGCAGCGACCACGACCAGGACGACCAACGTATAGAGCACGGTTACCACTCCCATCGCGGTAAAAATGGCGCGGGGAATTGATTTAACTGGATTCTTGACTTCTCCCGCCGTCGCGGCAATCGCTGAAAAACCGAAGAACGTAATGAACACGAGCCCAGCCGTGCTTCCGATCTTCCCGGCATCCGTGCTGAATTTATCGATCAGATCGGCGGTGTTGACACTGGGTAATCCCCCCACGATAAACCAGATGAGCAGAAGCACCTTGCCGACCGTAACCATGACCTGAAACCGTCCGCTCTCCTTTGTCCCTTTGATATTCAGGAGCGTGAGTCCGACGAGACTCGCAACCCCGGAGAGCGCCTCAAAGGGCGTTTCCCAGATAAAATGGTAGAAATAGCTGGAAAAACTGGCGATATAGAAGGCGCACGAAGACGTATATCCCAATACGAGGGCCCACCCCACAAAATAGGCGACCGGTCCCGGGAAGGTTTTTCGGGCGTAGAGATAGCCCTCACCCGAGCGGGGATAGATGGAGACAAACTCGCAGTAGGTGAGCGCCGTAAAAAGGGCGACGACGGCAGCGAGAACGAACGCTACAACAGCGGCCGAGCCTACATTTCTAACGGCAAGACCAGAAAGCGTGAAGATCCCCGCAGCGATCATCGTCCCGACCCCGATAGCCAGTGCGGTCGAAAAACCCAGGTCCCGACTCAGCTCGGTCTGGATAGAAGCGGTGTTTTCAGGCTCCATACATTTGTTGACAGACACATTCGCAGATCGGGCGAAGAAGTGCGGCGTCTAATGGTTCGTTCGCTGACGGGCTGGTCAAACAATTGCCCGCCCAATGATATGCTTTCAGCGGGAATGCGTCAACACGGTCGGAGGCAAGACAAAATCACAAAGGATATCGCAGATTTGCATGCAGTTGACTACCTTCGGCGACGCACGCCTCAAATGATCCCGCCCGCCGAGGGTGGACGGGGCGATGTTTCCACCCACCCGTATTTTTTCAGATCATTATGCGCGCACGTCGTCTGTTCTTCAGTTTCATTGTAACCACAGTCCTGATACTCGGCCAAATCGGTTGTAATTCATCCGAAGAGCCTCAGAATATTGTCTTTTTCATATCGGATGGTTGCGGCCCGGCGAGCTTCAGCCTGGCCCGTTCGTTTCAGAAAAGAACGGGTGGAAGCGAGCGCTTATTCGTCGATGACCTCCGAAAAGGCGCGGTGACCACCCATTCCGGCAATCGTGGTGTTACCGATTCGGCGGCCGGAGCGACGGCTTTCGCCTGCGGCGTGAAGACATATAACGGCGCCAT
>CAYLHF010000025.1:0-11497 GCA_964383365.1 uncultured Rhodothermales bacterium
CGACGGATGTCGCGCCCAACCTTTTAAACACATAACTCTGTCAGCGACAGTATTATTACCACGGAGAGTTGGCGGCGAATGGGATCGAATAGACAGGAAATATCTTTGGTAACGTTTTCCAGGGCTTGACTACTTAACAGTGTTAAGCTTATCATAAGATATGGAAATCGACCATACCCAAGATTTACAAGCCCAGATTCTGGAAACGGCCAGAAGTCTTCTGTCGAAAGATGGCTATGCACATCTATCCATGCGAAAAATCGCCCGGGCTATCGGCTGTAGCGCGACGGCTATTTATCTCTATTACAAGAACAGGGACGATCTGGTCCACGCACTGATCGACCACGGTGTGGATCTGCTCTATGATGATCTGTTGGCAGCGGTCAGGGACAACACGCAATCTCCCGAGACGGTACTCAGACAACTATGTATGGCATACGTAGCATTCGGTCTGCATAATCCCGAATACTACGAAATCATGTACATCCTTCACCCCGAATACGCATCGCGTTATCCAAAAGAGAAGTACCGCAAAGCACGACGGAACCTGAGTCTTTTCGGAGAGGCACTCGATCATGGCATTCAGTCCGGAGATTTTGTCGAGTCAGATCCGATTCTGGCGGCCAGTATTGTCTGGTCGAAGCTTCACGGGATTGTCTCTCTCATCAATTCCAAGAGAATGGATGCCAGATTGAATATGGAGCGGGTGGTGAATGAGAGTGTAGAGCGCGTCATCGCGTCGTATCGCTGTACCTATCTGTCGACCACATGATGCAGACGGAAAATATCGCCAAGAACGTAGGCCGGGCGTCGTACAGAGGTCGGACGTTGCCCTCTCTTCTGTATCATGCGTCAGCGTCGCTCAGCAACGATCACGCGTTCGCTCAGAAAAGTGATTCCGGGTGGAAGACATATTCCACACAGGAATTCAGAACGCTTGCCGAGGAAACGGCAATCGGTATGCGCGAAGCAGGATTAGTCCCCGGAGACCGGGTAGGGATGTACATGAGTAGTGACGTTCCGTTCTGTGTCGTGGATATGGGATGCCTGATGGCCGGACTCGTCGACGTACCCATTTATCTGACGCATACACCCGATACGATCGGATACGTTCTGGACCATGCAGAAGCCCATGCGCTGGTACTGTCATCGGTGAAACAGTTACGCGAACTCGCCGCCCCGATTGCTGCGAGCACGGTTCTTCGACTCGTCGTCGTGGACGAAGAACTGCCGGCCGGCGGTCACGATTTTGTACCAGACCACGTCACGCTTACATCAGTCTCTCAAATCCAGACAAAAGGTAGGCTAACCATTCAGAGCGATCCGGGAGCTGTCCGGATGATGTCAGACACGCTCAACCCGAGCGATCTCGCTACCGTTATATATACGAGTGGGACGACCGGATTACCGAAGGGCGTGATGCTGACGCACGAAAACCTGAGTTCGAATGCATTGGCTTCCTTTTCTGAACTGATGGGCGTTCGGCCCGCATCGGACCAGACGCACGAACTGTCGCTCTCGTTTCTGCCTCTGACCCACGTATTTGCCCGATCACACTATTACGGGGCGATGGCCCATGGAGTCGGGTTGTATTTCACGGTTCCGGACGATCTCGTCTCGGACATGGCATCCGTTCGACCCACCATGTTGATTACCGTCCCCCGTGTACTCGAAAAAGTCTATGCACGCATTCAGGAACAATCGGCGGCGACGTCCGGGCTCCGCGGTCGGCTGGCGCGGTGGGGATTGTCGCGAGCCCGTCACGACGGTCCATCCGGCATGAAGGACAGGCTTGCCGATCGACTCGTATACAGCAGGTGGAGGGCACTGTTCGGGGGACGTCTGCGGTTCCTTATCAGCGGAGGTGCCGCCCTGAGTACAGAAATCGCCGAGGTTTTCGAAAGAGCTGGCATGCCGGTTCTGCAGGGATACGGACTGACAGAGACAAGTCCGGTAATCACGTTCAATCGATTGGGTAGGAACAGACCCGGAACAGTCGGAACGGTGCTACCGGAAGTACAGGTCCGGCTGGCTGAAGACGGAGAAATTTTGACACGGGGTCCTCATGTGATGGCCGGTTATTTCCGAGACGAAACACGCACTGCGGACGCCCTCGATGAGGACGGGTGGTTTTCGACCGGGGATATCGGGACCCTGTCAGACGATGACTACCTGACAATCACGGATCGGAAGAAAGATCTGTTCAAACTCTCGACCGGTAAGTATGTGATGCCACAACCTCTGGAGAATCGGATGAGCGCCCATCCGTTGATCGAACAGGCGGTCGTGGTCGGTGCCGGCCACAAATTTGCGGCTGCCCTCATTTTTCCGAATGTTGAAGCGATTCGCTCCCGGCTCAAGATGGGATCCGACGCCCCGGATGAGTCGGTCGTCTCAGACTCCAGAATACCAGCTCTCTTCGATCATGTGGTTTTGCAGGCGAATGAGGGCATGCCCCACTGGACGACGATAAAACGATTCGAGGTCGTCCCGGATGAGCTGACGATAGAGAACGGGCTATTGACGCCAACGCTGAAGATAAAACGTCCGGCAGTCCGACAAAGATTTCAATCATACATCGATACCATCTATGCTGATGAACATGAGGTTCATCCGGATGAGTTGAATACAGAAGGATAAATCATGACACGTACCACCACAGCCATACGAACAATCGACTGGGCCAGGGCAAAAACCTTTCCACCGTTCACTCGCGTAGCCGTATTGGGTGCCGGAACGATGGGTAGCCAGATCGCAGCCCACATGGCTAATGCCGGCGCCAATGTATTGCTCCTGGATATAGCTCCGGGGGACGGAAAGGATGCCAATTCTATCGTGGAGGGCGCGTTCAAGAGAACGCGGAAGCTCAAACCGGATCCGTTTTTTACACCGGAAATAGCGTCCAGGATTGAACTCGGAAATTTTGACGACGATTTCGCCCGACTCGCCGACATGGAGTGGATTGTTGAGGCGGTGGTAGAGCGTCGAGACATCAAACAGGGTCTGATGAAGCGTATCGAAGACGTGGTTGGCCCCGATACCGTTATTACGTCCAACACATCAGGTATTCCCATCCGGGAAGTAGCCGAAGGTCGATCCGAGTCGTTCCGGAAACGATTCATGGGGACTCACTTTTTCAATCCTCCCAGATATTTACCGCTGTTCGAACTGATCCCCACCGAAGACACCGATTGGGAGATCGTCGAACGTATTGCCGGCTTTGCCCGGACAAATCTCGGAAAAGGAGTCGTAGTAGCGAAGGATTCTCCGTATTTCATCGGCAATCGAATCGGCATCTTCGCCATGATGACGGCCATGAAAGAAAGAGTCGATAACGGATTTACCATCGAAGAAATTGATGCACTAACGGGACCCCTCGTCGGACATCCGAAATCGGCGACGTTCAGAACGGCGGACGTAGTCGGTCTGGACGTGATGAAAGATGTCATCGATAATCTGTTTGAGGCAGTGCCGGGTGACGAGGACCGAGAACTGTTCCGGTCGCCACGGGAATTGGATCTTCTCGTCGAGAATGGAGCACTCGGCGCCAAAACGAAAGCCGGATTCTATCGAAAAGAAGGAAAGGAGATCAAGTCCATTGATGCAGCCTCAGGTGCGTATGAATCTGCACAGCCACTCGATTTACCCGATCTGGAAGCCATCCGTTCGGTGGGTGGTCTCCACAAGAGACTGAACGCACTCTTTGAGGCAGATTCCCGGGCGGGCGGCTTCTTTCGACGGACGACGCTGAGTCTGCTCTCGTATGCCGCCAGACGTATACCGGAAATCACCGAATCTCCGGCAGACGTAGACCGAGCTATCTCCTGGGGATTCGGTTGGAAGATGGGCCCTTTCCAGATGTGGGATGCGCTGGGCTTTGATCGGGTCGTCCGTGCGATGAAAAGCGAATCCTATCCGCTTCCGGACTGGATTGCGACGATGGAATCGTCTGGACGGACGTCGTTCTATTCCGCTTCTGGAGTGTACATCCCATCCATCGACGGTGACGAACGAGTAGTCACCCCGGCTGATGAGAGCGGACTCGCTCCCGCAAAGGCCCATTCCGAGAACGTGCTTTGGAAGAATGATGAGGCCGCTCTCCTGGATATGGACGATGGAGTTGCCCTGCTGGAATTTAGATCGAAGGCCAATACGCTCGGCCAGCATGTGGTCAGGGCGGTTTTTGATGTCATCGACCGGGTCGAATCGGACAGGAATATTCGCGGGTTGGTTATTGCCAACGAGGGCGCGAACTTTTCTGTCGGTGCGAATCTCGGTGAACTCGGGATGGCTCTGCTCGCAGGACAGATGGCACAACTGGAAGAATCGGTGAACAGCTTCCAGCAGATGATTCAACGCGTCAGATATGCTACGAAACCGGTCGTTGTGACGGTTCACCAGCGGGTACTCGGCGGAGGCGCCGAGATGGTCATGGCTTGTGAGAACCCGGTAGCAGCCGCAGAAAGTTACATCGGACTCGTCGAGTTGGGCGTCGGGTTAATCCCGGCCGGAACAGGAACCATGCGACTCGCCGCACAGGCCTCTGCGGCAGCCCCCAACGGTTTTGCCAGCGAAATCCAGTCGTTGCTGGGCCGTTCGTTCCAACAGGTTGCGATGGCACAGGTGGCTACCAGTGCCCGTCATGCTCAAGAGATGGGATATCTGTCGGAATCAGCCCGTATTGTGATGCGGGCCGAACGTCGTATCTCGGTGGCATGTTCGGAGGTCAAACGATTGTCTGACGGGGGGTATATGCCTCCTTCGCGACAGGAAAAGTTCAAGGTGCTGGGAAAACAGGGTCGGGCAACCCTGGAGGTCGTGGCGTATCAGTTCCATCAGGGGCGATACATCAGTGATTACGATCTGCGCCTCGCTCGTGACGTGGCTTACGTGATGACGGGAGGAGACCTGTCGGGGCTTTCGGTTGTCAGCCCGCAATACGTCCTCGATCTGGAAAGAGAAGTCTTTCTGAGATTGCTCGGAGAGAAGAAAACCCAGGAGCGGATTCGTTATCTCCTTGAAAACAACAAACCATTACGAAATTAAGCGGACCCAAGACAAAGGAATACTTATGGAACTCAAATCAACCGCCTATATCGTAAGCGCCGTGAGAACCGCTGTCGGTAAGGCCAATCGTGGGACGCTCAGACATACCCGTCCTGAAGAACTCGGAGGTGCCGTTGTCCGCGAGGCCGTTCGTCGTGTTCCGGGACTTGATGATGCCATGATCGATGACGTGCTCATCGGATGTGCCATGCCCGAGGGCCCGCAAGGGCTGAACATGGGCCGGGTTATCGCGCAGGTCGCGGGACTTCCCGATGCAGTACCAGGAGCCACCGTGAATCGATTCTGTTCCTCCGGACTTCAGACCATTGCGATGGCCACGCAGGCGATATCTACCGGTTTTGCAGACGTGGTCGTCGCCGGTGGCACCGAGAGCATGAGTCTCGTTCCGATGGGAGGATTCTACTATCAACCGGATCCGGGTGTCGTCGATAATGATATCGACATCTATGTATCGATGGGAAACACGGCCGAAAACGTAGCAGAAGCATTCGATATTTCGAGAGGAGAGCAGGATCGTTTTTCCGTGCAGTCGCACGTTCGTGCACTCGATGCCATACAGTCGGGTAAATTCAAGGACGAAATTCATCCCGTTTCGGTGGAAAACGTACAGTTCGCCGGCGGTACCGTGAAACGAAACGTCGCGGTATTCGACACCGACGAGGGACCCCGGGCGGACACGAGCATCGAGGCGCTTGCGCGGCTTCGGCCCGTTTTCCGAAATAGAGGTACAGTTACGGCGGGGAATTCATCTCAGATGTCTGACGCTGCCGCTGCGGCCGTCGTGATGAGCGGGGACACGGTAGATCGACTTGGTGTCAAACCGCTTGCCAGATTGGTCGGATTCGCCGTCGCGGGAGTTGCCCCCGAACTGATGGGCATCGGGCCGATGGAAGCCATTCCAAAGGTGCTTAAACAGACCGGCCTGTCTCTCGATGACATCGGCCTGGTTGAACTGAATGAGGCTTTTGCCTCTCAATCTTTAGCCGTAATCAAGGAGGTCGGACTCGATGAGGCCATCGTCAACGTGAACGGGGGCGCAATCGCGCTGGGACACCCGCTGGGATGTACAGGAGCAAAATTGACGGCAACGTTGATTCACGAAATGAAAAGAAGAGACGTCAAGTACGGTATCGTGACCATGTGTATTGGTGGTGGAATGGGCGCCGCCGGAGTTTTTGAGAACGTCTCTGCCTGATGTCGGTCAAGACAACCGGTGCATCAGAATAACCAGATGAAATGGGGCAAATACAATGAATTTACCAGGATATGCATTTTTCTCAGTGATGCCCACATGGGCCTGTGTGGCGATCGTCGTCGTGGGTCTCACATTCATGGGGTTTAAGGGTGCCGGCATCCGGCCCTGGGTGCTCGCCCTTGCCGTCGTTCTGTACGGCATTGGCGCTTCGATGTCTGCCTGGATTACACTGGCTGTGATCGCCGTTGTGTTCGGGATTCCACCCATCCGCCGCATCCTGTCGGGCATCATCATGCGAGTGCTCGATCGAATGAACTTCCTGCCCGCGATCTCGAAGACCGAGCAGGAGGCCATCGATGCCGGGACGGTATGGATTGAAGGTGAGCTGTTTTCCGGGAAACCGGACTTCCGGAAGATTCTGGCCGAGCCGTATCCCGGCCTTTCAGACGTTGAGCAGGCGTTTCTTGACGGGCCCGTTCAGGAACTCTGCGAAATGGTTGATGACTGGGACGTATTTCTGAGAAAAGATTTGTCTCCGGAGTCATGGGAGCTTCTCAAAAAACATCGCTTCTTCGGAATGATCATCCCGAAGGAGTATGGTGGTCATGGATTTTCGGCGTCGGCGAACAGTGCGGTCGTGGGAAAGGTGAGTGCGGCCAATGCAGTACTTGGAATCACAGTCATGGTACCGAACTCCCTCGGCCCGGCGGAACTGCTCATCCATTACGGTACGGAAGCGCAGAAGAATCACTACCTGCCTCGCCTGGCAAGGCACGAAGATATTCCTGCCTTTGCTCTCACTGAACCGAATGCAGGGTCAGATGCGGGCGCGATTTCAGCCCGAGGGGACGTTTTCCGGGCAGAAGACGGCACATTAAGCCTTCGTCTGAACTGGAACAAGCGATACATCACGTTGGCTCCGATTGCCACGGTTCTGGGACTGGCGTTCAAACTGTATGACCCCGAAAACCTTCTGGGTCGGGGAACCGATCTCGGGATCACATGCGCACTCATACCCACCGATACGCCCGGTGTCGACAATGGACATCGTCACGATCCGATGGGTATTCCTTTTTATAACGGACCGACGTATGGACATGACGTCGTAGTTCCTCTCGAAGATGCCATTATCGGAGGGAAAGAGGGGGCCGGCCGTGGATGGCGAATGCTCATGGAATCGCTATCGGCCGGGCGCGGAATAAGTTTGCCAGCCACCAGTACGTTTGGAACCAAGATGGTGGCACGCACAGCTGGAGCCCACGCCGTCGTTCGTAAGCAATTCGGGCTCTCGATCGGGAAGTTCGAAGGCATCGAGGAGCCGCTCGCACGACTCGCCGGCTTTTCGTACATCCTGGAAGCTGCCCGTCGGTACACGAACGGTGGACTCGACGAAGGTGCAAAACCCGCTGTCGTAACGGCCATCATGAAGTACAACGCGACGGAACTCTTCCGTAAGGCGATCAACGACGGGATGGATATTCTGGGCGGGAACGCGATTTCCAAGGGTCCCAAGAACTTACTCGCGAATGCTTATGTCAATAATCCCATCGCAATCACTGTCGAGGGGGCCAATATTCTCACCCGTACGCTGATGATATTCGGGCAGGGGGCGATACGGTCTCATCCGTGGGTGCTCAAGGAAATCGAGGCACTTCGTTCGAAGAACGTGAGGGCCTTCGATCGGGCATTCTGGGGGCACGTCGGACTCGTTATTCGAAGTGGTTTCAGGATGGATCTTCTCTGGTTGACGCGCGGACGCCTGGCCTCGTCGCCGGTATCAGGACCGACCGCCCGGTATTACAGAAAGCTCGCCTGGGTCTCCGCGACGTTTTCCTATTATGCAGACATTGCGATGGCGTTTCTGGGCGGGGATCTGAAGAGGAAGGAGAAATTGACCGGCCGGTTTGCCGATATATTTTCGTGGATGTATCTGTGCTCTGCCGTACTCCGCAGATATGAAGCGGAGGGCCGAAGGAAAGAGGACCTACCGTTCGTTCACTGGTCAATGCAGTACGGACTAACCGAAATACAGCGGGCGTTCGAGGGAATTTTTACCAACCTCAAAATTCCAGGCTTCACCGTCCTGCTGAGAACACTGGTCGCCACGATGTTCCGGATGAATCCGATCAGTCGAGCTCCAGAAGATGCCCTCGGGCATACCATAGCATCTGTCCTGCTGACACCTGGGGAGCATCGCGATCGGATTACTCCCGGGCTCTTTCATCCGGCTCGCGACACGCATCCTCGGGCTCAACTCGAACACGCCATGCACCTGTCGGTGGAATCTGACGGAGTTGTTTCCAAAATCAAAAAGGCTGTTCGGTCGGGAGAGATCAAGAAGGCGTCGATCGGTGAGATGATGCTCTCGGCGAGGGAGGCCGGGATTATTACCGGTGCAGAGGCCGATCTGATTGAACGGGCTGAAAAAGTAAGATGGGAGACCGTCCAGGTTGATTCGTTTACCCTTGAAGACTATCTGAACAACGCTGTTATTCCGGATCAGGCAGTTGTCGGGGGGGACGGTAGCGGTGAGAAATCGACGGCGGCACTGGTCTGACAGGGATTCGGGACGGTTTGTAAGACCGGGAGCGCTCGCCCGGTAAGCGGGGGAGATCAATTCCCTGTGAGTTTAGGGGATCCGAAGGAAACACCGACTGTCCCGGCTCCGTTCAAATCACTCACAGCTATTGGAACCCGATAATTTAGGCCCGCAGTATGGCAACTGAAGCAATGAACGAAAGCTGGCACCGAATCGTATCTCAGATTCGGGCGCTATGGAGTGAACATGAGTTTGAAGACAGCGATTTCAAGAAGGCTCGTGGTAACTTGATCAAGATGGTTGATCTGATTCATACGACGACGGGCGATTCAAAGGCTGATATCACGCAGAAAATCTCTGCGTTTTTGTAGGCCCGACCTGGTCCACATGAAACACCTTAAGACCCGGTCTCTGTGACCGGGTCTTTTTTTGGTCTACCATACCCGTCTTTGGCAGCTTTTTTCAGCGACGTGAACAATTACTGAATGATTCCAATGACCAGACTGAAGAACACCGCGAAATTCAAGACGCGATCACTTCACTACGGGGGATTGTTGGAGCGATTGATGCTGGAACGCAGTCGAGTGGCCGAGGGTGGCGGCGAGAAACGCAGACAGCGCGAGCACGATCGGGGTAAACTGCTTCCTCGAGAGCGTATAGCCCGGCTGGTTGATCCCGGAGAAGAGTTTTTGGAGTTGGGCACGTTTTGCGCCCACGGTATGTACGAGGAATATGGCGGATGCCCCGCCGCGGGTACGGTCATGGGGCTGGGGCACGTGCGTGGTCGATTATGTCTCATCGTAGCCAACGATGCGACCGTCAAGGCGGGAGCATGGTTTCCGATGACTGCCAAGAAGAATCTTCGGGCCCAGGAATTGGCGCTGGAGAATCATCTGCCGATCATCTATCTAGTTGATTCTGCCGGGGTATTTCTCCCCATGCAGGATGAAATATTTCCGGACCGGGAACACTTCGGCCGAATATTCAGGAATAACGCGGTGCTGTCGAGCAAGGGCGTCCCGCAGATCGCAGCCATCATGGGAAGTTGCGTCGCCGGGGGGGCCTATCTCCCGATCATGAGTGACGAGGCGTTGATCGTCGAAGGGACAGGGTCGGTATTCCTCGCAGGTCCGTACCTCGTTCGGGCAGCCATCGGCGAGGACGTGGACAAGGAAACACTGGGAGGCGCCGAGACCACCGCGCAGATTTCGGGAGTAACCGATTATCAGATGTCCTCGGACGAAGAATGTATCGACACCATCAAGGATCTGGTCGGTCGGTTGGGAAAACCCGATCGGGCTGGCTTTAATCGTGCAGACCGTTCGAACCGTGTCGAACCGTCCGAGGACGCTGAAGAATTATATGGCATCATGCCGGAGACCGGAGCCGAGCCTTATGATATGCACGATGTGATCGGACGATTGATTGACGCCGACACGTGGACCGAATACAAGGAGGGGTATGGCAAAACACTCCTGACCGGATACGCGCGGATAGATGGCTGGAGCGTCGGTGTAGTGGCCAATCAGAGGCTGATTGTTCGAGCGCGCTCGGGTGTAAAAGCCCATACAGACGAAATGCAGGCCGGCGGCGTCATCTATTCTGACTCTGCTGACAAGGCAGCGCGGTTTATTATGAACTGTAATCAGAAGCGCATTCCGCTGGTCTTCCTGCAAGACGTATCCGGTTTTATGGTCGGATCCAGGGCCGAGCAGGGGGGCATCATAAAAGATGGCGCCAAGATGGTGAGCGCGGTGGCCAACAGTACCGTGCCCAAGTTCACCGTCATAGTAGGAAACTCGTATGGCGCCGGAAACTACGCCATGTGTGGCAAGGCCTACGATCCCCGTTTGATTCTGGCGTGGCCGTCGGCCCGGATAGCCGTTATGGGTGGCCAGCAGGCAGCCCGGACGTTGCTGCAAATTCAAAAATCTACGCTCAAGAGACGGGGAAAAGATATCAGCCCTGAAGAAGAGCAGAAACTACTCAAGGAGATCCAGGATCGATATGACCGGCAAACGACACCGTACTACGCGGCCTCACGTCTGTGGGTGGACGAAATAATCGATCCGGTCTCGACCCGGTTATGGATATCGCGCGGGATCGAGATGGCCGACCATAATCCAAAAATCGAACCCTTCAGTCCGGGTGTCATCCAGACTTGATCGCCCGTTTTGATCCGTATATTGCCCCAGGCTCTGTCACCTGACTCTCGATCTTCAACCGCTGTGACCGGTTATGTCGTTTCAATCCATACCGGATCAGTTTTTTGCATGGGCGGATACCCAGCCTGCCGCCGAAGCGTACGGATATCGTGATCGGGAGGAATGGAACATCGTCAATTGGAAGACCTACGTCTCGGAAGTGCGACTCGTTTCGAAGGCCTTGATCAACCTGGGACATGCTCCGGGAGCACGCATGGGGATCATTGGTCATAATTCTCATCGTTGGGCCCAGTTCGACGTGGCTTCGATGTCAGCCGGTCTGGTTACGGTGGGTGTCTACTCTACGTGCGCACCGGGTCAGATTGAGTTCATTTTGAAACACTCAGGCGTGAGTGCTGTCCTGGTTAATGGTATGGCGGCATGGAGTCGGCTCAAGTCTGTGCTGCCCGGACTTCCCGATATCGAACATATCATCCTGAATATCGCGCACGACGGCCAACTTGAGCCGCCTGATGCCCAACTCGAGCCGCC
>CAYLHF010000025.1:11597-16956 GCA_964383365.1 uncultured Rhodothermales bacterium
TGAATATCGCGCACGACGGCCAACTTGAGCCGCCTGATGCCCAACTCGAGCCGCCCGACGAGCAAGAAGGTCTGGAGACCCCGGACTCGCGGATACGCCCGGGAAAACCCTTCGACGCCAGATGCATGGCCTGGGACGCGTTCGTGCGGAAAGGGGAAATCGTATCGGAGGCTATTCTCGATGAACGTACGGAGTCGATACGACCGGACGATCTGGCCCAGCTGATTTACACGTCGGGTACAACTGGAGAGCCCAAAGGAGCTATGCTGAGCCATGGAAATCTGTCCGCCGCGTCCGTGATGGGAACCTTGCTTCTTCCCGGCCCAACAAAGGGATTTCGGCACGTGTCCTATCTTCCCCTGGCGCATGCGGCGGAGCGGGCACTGAGCATTCTCGGACCTGCAACCAGAGGGTATTGCGTCTTCTTCTCCCGATCGGTGGAATCAATTCGAGATGATTTACTGACAATCAGGCCCCACCTGTTTCTCGGAATGCCGAGAGTCTGGGAGAAAATGCAGACAGCCATGGAGGCGCGACTTCGGACCACACTGCTTCCGATTCGTGCAGGAGTCCAGACACTCCGGATTGTTTGTAGAAGGTATCATGAGCTGGTCAATGAGGGAGATGAACCGTCTCCGATGCTCGACTTTATGTATCGACGTATCGCGAGACCTTTTTTTACGAAGATGAAATCGAAAATCGGACTCGATCGGTGCCGCGTCTTCCTCACCGGGGCAGCACCGATCGCACCCGGCCTGTTACGATTTCTCGCCAGTATGGACTATCCGGTTCAGGAAGTCTACGGTCAGACAGAGAACTGTGGACCGACGTCGTTTAACCGAGTTGGAGCCATTCGGTGGGGAAGCGTCGGACAGCCCTTCGATGGTGTCGACGTAAAGATCGCCGATGATGGAGAGATTCTGGTAGCCGGGGAACACGTATTCAAAGGGTATCTACACGACAGAGAGGCAACGCTCGAGGTATTGACGGACGGATTTCTCAGAAGCGGGGATATTGGACGCCTGGATGACGAAGGCTTTCTGTACGTCACCGGCAGAAAGAAGGAATTACTCATCACTGCGGGGGGCAAGAATATCTCTCCCGTAGCGATCGAGCAACTCATAAAGCGTGACCCGTTGATTGAGGAAGTGGTCGTAGTCGGCGATCGAAGAAAGTATCTTGCCGCACTACTCACGTTGGAACCGACCGGGACGGAGACGGAATTTCCCGGCTATACGGATGGCCGGGACCCGGTTCATCTCACCGTCCAATCGGTATCGCCGTCGAACGAGACCGGGTATCGTGCAACCGATACTGATTCCGAACTCACACACTATATTCTGGACCGGATGAAACGAGTCAATGGAAAGCTGAGCAAGGCGGAAACCATCAAAAAATTTATCGTGCTCCCAACTCGATTCACCGTTGAGGGTGGTGAAATGACACCCACAATGAAATTGAAACGGCACTTTATCGCTGATAAATACGACTCGGTGATAGAGAAATTGTACGATAATTAACGTTATTTAATAAACGGGAGCACGCGTGCTCCGAACTCATGTCTATGGCGACGAATCCCTCTATATGGAAACGGGAATTTTCGATTGTAATGCTGAATGCGATATCGGAACAAACACTCGTCTCCCACCTGGGTATCGAATTTACCGAGTTCGGGGAAGATTATCTGAGTGCATCGATGCCCGTTGAGGCCAGGACGCGCCAGCCGCTCGGAAAATTACACGGTGGGGCGGCCGTCGTACTTGCAGAAACGCTCGCGAGTACCGCAGCCAGTCTCTGTGTCGATGGCACGGACAAGTGCGTCGGGATCGAAATCAACGCCAATCATATCCGATCCGTTACGACCGGATCGGTCACGGGAACGACACGGCCCATACATATAGGAGGCTCGACACACGTATGGGAGACGGTCGTCAAGGACCAGGAGGGACGCGTCGTGAGTGTCGGGCGAATGACCATCGCAGTGCTCAAAAATCGGTAGGGACCGTTCGTGCCTCGTATCGATTCTCTCGGTCTCAGACAGCCCGAAGGTATTGCAGCGAGAAAAGCATTTGCCGGTCCGTCCAGACTCGTTCCACCGTAAAACCTGCCCGTTTCGACATATCGGCGAACTCATCCGGGTCATACTTGTGCGAGTATTCGGTACAGATGGATTCACCCTCAGCGAGGTTGATGAGTTCTCCTCCTACCGTCACATTGTGATCCTCTGTGACGAAAAGATGCATCTCTATCCGACCTAGGACATCATTGTAAATTGCCCGATGCCGAAACAGGTCTGAATCAAACGTGGTCCCTGCCCTGTGGTTGATGTGATTGAGCATGTTCAGGTTGAAGGCGGCGGTGACCCCTCTGCTATCATTATAAGCAGATTCGAGTATTTTCCGGTCCTTTTTTAGATCGACGCCGATAAGCAGGCCCCCATCGCGACCGACCAATTTGGCGATGCGCGTCAGAAAAGAAATTGCATCGTGGGGCTCGAAATTTCCAATCGTGGACCCCGGGAAAAAAACGGTCGTATGCGACCCTGGACTCAGACGGATGCCCAGACGAAGTTCCTGGGAGTAGTCCGCGCACACCGGAAGGATGCTGATTTGCGGGTACGATTTCGTAAGCCTGGCGGCCGCCGCCAACAGATGATCCCTGGAAATGTCGATCGGCACATACGTCTTCGGTCTGGACAGAGCCCCCAGTAATAGCTGCGTTTTGGTCGAACTTCCACTTCCATATTCAACCAGGACAGCATTCGGACCTATGAGTGCGGTAATCTCATCCAGATTATCTTCCAGAATACGCTGTTCTGTTCTCGTGGGATAGTACTCGTCCAACTCACAAATCTGATCGAACAGTTCAGACCCGCGGGCATCATAGAAGTATTTGGACGGGAGGGTCTTCGGACGTCCCGTCAGGCCGGAAATAATTTCGTCGATAACCGAATCCGTCTCCGGTACTACGTCGAGTAGCAGGGGTATGTCCTGGGTCATGTAATGGCGTGGGCTAGAGGTCTTTTGCCAGTCGAATACCTGCGAACTGCCATCGAGCGTGCGGCGGAAAGAAGTTTCGATACGTTGGGCGGATGTGCGTTACAGATGTGACGCAGGAACCACCCCGTAGAACAAACTGGTTGCACATGAACTTTCCATTGTACTCCCCGAGCGCCCCTTCCTCCGGACGATATCCGGGGTAGGGACCGTAAGCGCTGCTGGTCCATTCCCATGTATTCCCGTACAGATTGCTCAACCCGTCGCAGTGACCCGTTCCAGAGAGCGGATGCAATCGTTCGTTCTCAATAAAATGGCCCTCGATAGTTGTTGCTTGTGCGGCGTGTTCCCATTCAAACTCAGTCGGGAGGCGGACGCCCGCCCAACGGGCGTAGGCGTCCGCTTCGAAATACGAAAGATGCACAGCCGGAGCGTTCAGGTCGAGTACTCGTTCTCCATAAAGCGTGAATTCGATCCATTCACCGTCACCACGTCGCCAGTAGCGTGGCATGGTCCACTCGTGTTCCAGGACGCGAGCCCAGCCATCAGACAACCACAGTAGCTGATTCTGATATCCCCCGTCTTCGACAAACGAGAGGAACTCACCGTTCGTGACGGCCCGGGATGCCAGGGCGTGGGCTTCCAGAAAATACCGGTGTGCAGGGCCCTCGTTATCATACGAGAATGCTTCACCGACGTGTCCGATGTCGTGTAGACCGGCATCGAATGCAATCCATCCGGTTTCCGGGGACTCGGAAGCGTCGGGAATTGTCCCCGGGAAAAGTGCCGGTCTGAGTGGATTGAATGACAATGCATGTTTGATATCCGTCATCATGAGTTCCTGATGTTGTTGCTCATGATTCATTCCGACACGGACGACATAGGCGGTTCTATCGGAGAGGGAATCCTCCGCAGCAGTCAGAAAAGCGGTCATCGCCTCATCTACGTGAGCCCTGAAAGCATATATCTCTGCGACGGTCGGTCTGGAGAGCAGTCCCCGGTCGGGACGAGAGAATCGCTCCCCGGCCTGGACGTAATACGAGTTGAACAGGTACGGGTACGACGCATTATATCGTTCGTAGCCAGTGGCGAACTCGGCCAGAACAAAGGTCTCGAAAAACCAGGTGGTATGTGCGAGGTGCCACCGAATCGGACTACAATCGGTCATCGACTGGAGTACATAATCTTCTGTCTCCATCGAGCGGCAAATATGTTCGGTTCTGGCCCGAACGGACCGGAATTGTTCGATCAATGAGGATGTCTGAAACGGCCCGGCGGACACGGTGGTCTCGGACTCCGAATCGCTGTTGAGCACGGGATCAACTACTTCCATTGTAACGTCATTCTGAGCCGTGATGCTATCGTTAACTTCAGGTCGAATTGTGCAGAACGCGCGGGGGTTGTCTGCGCGAATTCATTAAGGCAGATCCCTTCCTACTGGAAATATGGACTCCTGTTTCTGGGAAGGTATGGTAAATCAACCCCCCGAGCAGTCGGGCTTCGACTCGTTCAAGCCGGCAAGAGAGTAGTACCCGCCGTAGACATACCGGACCATATTTTCGTCGATGGAGACCTCCGGAAGATAGCGATGCCGGATATCTTCGAGGCGCGCACACGCACGGGTCCCATTACCTGTGTTCCGGAGTGACGCCACGGCGTCGAAGAGCCACTGTTCTCCATCGTATTCATAATGGACCCACGTATGACCGGTACGCCAGCAGTCATTCGTGCTCTCGCCACCTTGATTCTCCTCTGCATTCCCCGTCCGGGATCTTCCGGCGACAAACTCTGCCGGATAGCCAAGTCGGATGAGGAGTCGCCACGACCAGAGGGCAAAATCCTCACAGTCTCCGGCTCGTAAGCGCTCGAATGTACACGGATGTTGCCAGAAGTCAGCCTCGTGAAAAAGTTCGGGGTCGCGTACATACTGACAGGAATTCAGCCAGGCCTCCATCTCCTCGATCGAAGTAACCGTCAGATCTGAGTCACCCTCCAGATACCACTCAAATTCATGTTTTGACCCCAGGCCGTACAATTCGGTGGGAATATCACACGCGCGACGAGACCAGTCGTCCGAAATAGGGACCGTTTTCAGCAGCGTTCGGGCGATCGATCGGGAAAGTCTATTTCTGACATCGTCTAACACGTCAGTTCGGATCGGATAGCGGTAGAATCGGATACCATTCAGAGCGTTGGTGGTGTCGTTCAGGGTCGAAAATGTTTATCCAGGTCGGCAGCGTGATCCAAGATAGCCGTATACGGACAAATAATCGATTTTGCTACCGGGCCGGGCCGTCACTGACCGTACCCGGGCCGTCACTGACCGTACCCGGGCCGTCACTTATCGCACCCGGTCCATCACT
>CAYLHF010000025.1:17056-32696 GCA_964383365.1 uncultured Rhodothermales bacterium
ACTTATCGCATCCGGGCCGTCACTTACCGCACGCGGGTAATCGTCCTGCTGCGGACACTACGTTTATCCCCTGCAGTCTGCACAATTCTTGCTATGTACGTTCCGGGCGAGACAGACACACCCGAATCAGTGTGACCATCCCAAAGAATTTCGTTTGCCCCCGGAACGACCTCGCGAACGCGAAAATGTCGCACGCGTCTTCCGATGGCGTCGTAAATCTCGATACCGATCACCCCTGGTCGGGAAATGAAAACCTCGAAGGTGATTCGATCCGAGAATGGATTGGGATACACTGATTTCAGTTCCAGCAGAACGGGAACAATCGGGTCAGATTCTGTGGCCGTGACCTCGGAGAGATCACCCAGCGGAAAGACGAATGTGCCCCGGCCGAACGTACCGGCGATGAGAATACGTTGCAGGGGTTCGATCACCAGATCCGTAATCGTGACAAGCGGAAGTCCGGGATTAAAGGGAGCCCAGTGTGCACCGTCATCCAGGCTAAGGAAAGCGCCGATATCACTTCCGAGGAAGAGCGTCGATGGATTCATCGGATCCACGACAATCGTATTGATCGGCAGATCGGGAAGCCCTGTGGAAATGTCCGTCCAATCCGAGCCCCCATCCTTCGAACGGAATACATGCGGCTCGGCATCTTTAAACAACAGGCCGGAGAAGGTAATGTAGACGTGGAGGGGATCGATCGGAGATACTTCGATGTCCGTGACGGCTCTGAGCGGCAAACCTCCCGAGATATTCGTCCATGAGACCCCGAAATCGGTCGACCTCCAGACATTGCCATCATCCGTGCCCGTGTAAATGACATCGGAGTTGCTCGGCGCGAGGGCTATTGTACTGATCGTTCCGATCTTTTCGTAGCCCAGCCCGCGCGACATGTCGTCGCTGATCGCCGTCCAAGGAGCTCCCGTCCTGACTCTATCCAGAGAGCGAAATAGTCGATTGGTTCCGTAATAGAACACGTCCGGATCCAGTGGATCGATGGCAAACGGGGTATTCCAGTTTCTTGGATCCGATTCCGGTATTCCCGTTCCGGGATCTGAAATCAGAATGGGGAACGGGGTTCCGGCCAATCCATCCATCCTGAACAGTTTCCCCTGCGCAACGATCCCGAAGAGCGAATTGGGGTCCGTCGGATCGACGGCTACCGTCATGCCATCACCGCTGTTCGGTATCTGTCGCCAGTCGTCTGCGAATCCGGATCTGGTGAATACTATTCCCTGATCCTGGGCTCCTGCGTATATCCTCTCGGGATTGTTTGGATCGAATGTCACGCGGTACAACTGGGTGACCGGTATCGGCGCCAGTTCCACCCAGGTGGACCCACCGTCGTGGCTCACGGCCACACCACCGTCATTTCCGTCATAGATGGTGTTCGGGTCGCCCGGGTCGAACGCCAGGGCGTGATGGTCGACGTGAGATCCCTTCTTGTGGACCCAGAGATTTCCCCCGTCCGTCGAATGAACAACCTGTACGTCGAGCACAAACACGTTGTCCGGGTCCAGCGGATGGACACGGATCTGACCGAAGTACCAGCTGAAATTGAACAACAGGGGATGGGGAGACTGACCGATGTTGGCCTTTCGTTCCATGGCCCGCGTTGGATCGGCGTCCTGCCATGACTCGCCCCCGTCATCGGACCGAAAAATGCCCAGGTAGCCCGATCCGTCCGAAAAGAACGCATAGACGGTAAGGGGAGAAGCCGGGCTTACCGTAATGCCGACCCGCCCCATTCGCGCGCGGCCATTTGAGTCAAGCAGTGTATCCGGGTCGGGGAGTCCCCGGTCCGGCCCCAGTTTCTCCCACGTGTCACCGCCGTCCATCGATCTATATACGCCGCTTCCTCTTCCGTACAGAGCGGAGCCTGTGACCCGCCTGACCCGTTGCCACGCCCCGGCATAGAGTACATCGGGAGCACCCGGACGCATGGCGATATCCACGACACCCGTCGAGTCGTTAATGGACAGAACATGATCCCAAGAAAGACCTCCGTCGGAGCTCCTGTAGATGCCTCTGTCCGCGTCCGGTCCGAAGTACGAACCTATCGCGGCCACGAAAACGGTATTCGGATCCTGCGGATGGACGATGATTCGTCCGATACTGGTCGTTCGTTCCAGACCGAGCGATTGCCATGTGGCACCGCGATCGTCGCTCCTGAATACACCGGATCCAGCATAATTATTTATAGATCCATTCGGTTCGCCGGACCCTACGTACAGAATATCCGGGTTGGAGGGCGCGAGGGCGATGTCTCCGATACTCAGGACCGGTTGTGCATCGAAGATGGGTGTCCATGAAGTGCCTGCCGTCTCGGAGACGAACACGCCTCCGGTTGCGGCCGCGGCATAGATCCGGTTGGTGTTGCGGGGATCAATGGCCAGATCGACGATGCGTCCGCTGATATTGAGCGGGCCTGTTGACCGCCATTCGGCCGCATCGGTTTTCGCAGCGACATCACGCCCTCGCGTCAGTGTTTCAATCTTCTCGAACGCCCGGCGGTATACCGTCTTGTCAGCTTCAAAGTACGGGAAGGTTCGTTCCAACCAGCCGTCCTCACTTGGGCGCTTAACGTCGGGAAATGGCCCGTCCCCACGAGTAGTGGCGACCGTGCCGAAAACACCGTCGGCATCGGTACTGAGTCCCCGGTCACCGACGATATGTGCCGGGTTCCGGTAGCCGTCACCGACGATGACCGCCAGACCAAACCCCAGACCGATTAAAACCGAAAGGGCTTGCCACCACCACTTGCGGTGACCGCCGTGTCTATGGTCTCTCCGGGCGGAAATCCTGTTCGAAAGCAGCGTCATTATTGCTGGGAAAAGTGACCGGCACGATTAAAGGCTCAACAAAGTGACGGATACGTGGTGACGTTCGGGTACAAGTCGTCTTTTATTGCCCGGAATCAGTCATTCACAGTCCACGGAAAGTATAGAATCTGGAGATTTGGCAAAAAGTCCAATTTGTACGCCCCCATCTTTGACCAATTATAGGCTTTGAACCCGTCGCTGTATACCTTCCGCAGCAAATCGTCCGCGATCATTAACCATTCTTCCATCCGTCTGTACGAACGTCCGGCCCCGGTTCATGCACGGAAGAAATGACATGCAGAAATTGACTGTAGAAAATGTCGGGAAACGCTTCGGCGGAAGGGTCCTCTTTCGGCGCATGTCATTCGAGGCTGTTCCGGGCAGACGGCTGGCGATAACGGGCTCCAATGGATCGGGGAAATCGACACTCGTGAGGATTCTGGCGGGCGTTCTGGCACCCACACGCGGCTCAGTTCAGCTTCACATTGACGGCAAGGTTATCCCGAAAGAACTGCGGGCGTTGCACGTCGGCCTGGTTGCTCCGTATCTGAACGTCTATGAGGGCTTTTCACCTGCCGAAAACCTTCGATTTATAGCACGCGCACGTGGCCTACGGAACTACCAGGATAGAATAAATGATATTCTTGAGCGTGTTTCGCTCGCCGATCGTGCGGATGATCCGGTGTCTACTTTTTCTTCGGGAATGAGGCAACGTGTTCGTTTTGCAACGGCCATCTTCTCCGATCCATCGGTACTGGTACTGGACGAACCGACGGCAAATCTGGATGAATCGGGTATCGAAATGGTCGGGAATCTGGTTCAGGGTGCTATGGATTCGAGGAAGATTGTGGTGATCGCCACGAATGATAGAGCGGAAGCTGAAGCGTGCGAAGACAACGTCTCTGTGGAAGACTTCAGGTAGGAAATCAGCACATTATGCAGGCGTAATCGCAATCGCCGCAGGTGTACAGTCCACGTGATGTGTCTCTTGCAATGCAGCGATCACCGACAGGAGTGTCGCGCCCGTCGTGATCACGTCGTCGACGACCATGATATGTCCCGACATCGGGGCTGATTTCGTAACGCATGCAAACGCCCCGCTCAAATTGTGTGTGCGCGCCTCTCTTCCGAGACCGGATTGACGTCTGGTCGCCCTGGTCCGTATGATCGATCCGTTGTCGACAGGAATATTCAGGACTTCAGACATACCACGTGCGATTGCATCGGCCTGATTGAACATACGCTCCCGTTGGCGGAGCCTGTGGAGCGGAACCGGAATGAGGAGAGCGGGACGAGGCTGGCCCGCGCCATGCGCAGCATAATGTTCTCCCAGAAGCCGTCCCAATTGAATTCCAAGCTCTCTGCGCCCTCCGTATTTGACCGCATGATGGAGGGCCCGAACCGGATTACCAGCCTCGTACCTCCACAGAACAATCGGGTCGTGAATCCGCGACGGTAACCGCTCCTTTGGGAACCAGGTCTCGCCGTCCGCGGGTTCGAGGCTTCTGAAACATAATTCGCACAGGTGTAGCGAAGCGATCGTAGCCCGATGTCCACACCCGAGGCATCGATCCGGAAGTAGAAAATCAGAGACGCCCCGCAGTTCGCGATCCAGTGCCCCGTGAATCGTGAGAGCGAACCGGCGAACGGTATCGACTCGGCTCTTCGATACTCCTCCGTGAGGTTCCAGTTAATTGCCCTCGATGAATTCAGAATTATGTATACGTTGGCACACGAATCCATCTAATGTTGTATAATGATCGTGCCTTTTCCATAAGAGGAAGGGGTGGACCAAAACGTAACGAGCAGGGCGGCATAGAGCACGATGAGAAGGCGAAAAGGGATGTTGATTAAGAACACCAATGTGAATTCAGTCGAGATCGACATGAGTTCGCGATCTATTCGTCTTGATCCCGGCGATGAAGAATTACTCACCGCCGAGGAGGTGTTGGATCCCGCGCTTCGAGCAAAGCTGCAGATTCGGGCGGTGTCCATCGTGCGACCCGCCACAGACGAAGAGGAGGGTATACCCCAGCCGGACGAAAGCCTCAACGACTGATCGGTCTCTCTGGCACCGGGCCCGGTCCGATCGTCCGATATGAACAATATGAAAGTTCTCGCACTCGAACCTTGGTACGGCGGCTCCCACAAATCCTTCCTCGATGCCCTCGTTGCCCATAGTCGGCATGACTATGAGTGTCTCACGATGGCCGATCGATTCTGGAAATGGAGAATGCACGGCGGTGCCGTGACGCTATCGAGAAAAACGGAGCAACTCGTCAGGAAGGGATATCAACCGGACGTGATTTTCGCTACTGACATGGTCAACGTGTCGGCCTTCCTCGCCCTGACAAGGCATCTTCTCGCGCCCGTCCCGGTCGTTCTCTACATGCACGAGAATCAGCTGACCTATCCGCTGCCGGAAGACAAAGAGAGAGACTTTACGTATGCGTATATAAATTACCTTGCCTGTCTCTCTTCGGACCGAATCGTTTTTAACTCCGTTTTTCATTTCAACCAGTTCATGGAGGCCTTACCCGGTCTTCTCCGAATGTTTCCGGACTACACGCATCTGAACACGGTCCGAAAGATTCGTGACCGGTGTTCGGTACTTCACCTGGGCATGAAGCTCCGTGAGCACGATCGCTACGCGGCCGCATATGAGCCACACGCGTGGGGACCGGCGATGAAGCCGCCGATAGTACTCTGGAATCAGAGGTGGGAATATGACAAGAATCCCGAGGCATTCTTCCGCCTCATGAATCGGCTCGATGACGCCGGTCACACGTTTCGACTCATCCTCGCCGGTGAGCATTTCGAGGAACAACCGCGTGAATTCGATCGGGCCTTCGAGCGTTATGCTGATCGAATCTTGCACTACGGGTACGCAGAGGATTTCGCAGAATACAGCCGGCTCTTGCACCGCGCAGATCTGGTCATCTCGACCTCGGTCCATGAGTTTTTCGGAATATCCATTCAGGAAGCAATCTACTGCGGGTGCCATCCGCTCCTACCCAACCGGTTATCGTATCCGGAATTGATACCCGAATCACTCCATAGACCGTTGCTGCATGCTCCGGTTCTCTACGAGGATGACGAAGATCTCTTTCAAATCATGGCCCGTATTCTGAAGGGTGAGGAGCGTCCTCTCCCGGTCGCTACGCTCAGAAGTATCTCGGACCACCTGGAGTGGGGACAACAGGTTCGATTGTATGATGATTTGCTCGAATCCGCGGCCACGGAATCCAGACGCTCAATTATAACCGAACACTCGTGAAGATATTTGCAGCGACCGCTCGATCGGTGGCCCTGAACATCCTATTACTGCTTGCTTTCCTTATGGGCGGACCAGAGGCGGCCGCACAGCGATTCGACGAAGTCACCAGCCTTCTCGGTGACGTATCAATCGATGTGCCCCGACGGGTGTCGGGAGCGAGTTCCGTCGATGTCAACAACGATGGGCTCATCGACATCTACCGCTATCGAAAATTATATGTTCAACAACCGGACGGCCGGTTTCAGGATCGACTCACCTCGTCGGGTATCAGCGATGTACTGGGCACTACTCAGGGTGCTATCTGGGGAGATTACGACAATGATGGATTCCTCGATGTCTTCGTCCCCAATACGGATCAGGAGTCAGAACTCTATCACAATCAGAGGACCGGTTTTTTCAGAAGATCGAATGGAGTCACCGGGGTATCTATTCCGACCGGTGGCGTAGGAGCGATCTTTGGGGACTTCGACCTGGACGGTCTACTCGATCTGTTCACTGCCCGGACGAGCGGAAACAACAGTCTGCTTCTGGGTCGCGAAAGCCATGTCTTTCGCGACCGAACTCCGGTTGCGAATATCGGAGGGTTACCAGAACCGTGTGGAATTGCTGTCTCGGACGTCGATCACAACGGACTACCGGACATTTATACGTCGTCTTGCAACACCGCATTTGGCTCCCGGACGGATCATCTACTGACAAATCAAGGATCCGGAATCTTCCGGGACAGCCAGAGTATCTCACCTGGAGCGAACGGGGCGATAACCCGCGCCTCGGTGTTCGCAGACTTCAACCGGGATGGATGGGAAGACCTCTACGTGGGAAATAATTTTCCGGAGCCACCCCAGGAAGGAGACACCGGACTAAATCGATTGTATCTGAATAATGGTGGCGTATTAAGCCTGAGTCAGCATATCGGGGAAGGACGTGGCGGAGCCCTGGATCAGACCTGGGCTCTGGCCGCTGCAGATTTCGATAACGACGGTTGGGTCGATATCTATATATCGAACCGGGATACCGAGGACGGCGGCCCGGGAGTCCATCAGCTGCTGCACAATAACGGTGACGGAACGTTTACCGATGTTTTTTTCCAGGCATTTGGTATTTCGGATGTACCACCCGCGGCGGCCGTAACGGTCGCCGACTTCAACTCCGACGGGTGGGTGGATCTATTCTGGGCCAGCACCGAAGGAGATCGTCTCTTCTATAATCGCGGCGGTCAGAATCACTGGCTGGACATCTCGTTGACCGGCAAAGACTCGAACAAAAACGGGATCGGTGCCCGGGTCATCGTCTCGGATGGAAGTGGAGTACAGGAGTCCCAGATTCGTACGGGTGATGCGGTGGCATCCCAGAACATGAACAATGCGGCCCACTTCGGGCTGGGATCCGTTACATCGGGGATTGATGTGACGGTCATCTGGCCCGTGGGTGGAGTCGTAGAAATGATCGAGAATGTATCGGCCGATCAGTCCATCCGGATTGTGGAGGGGTTGGGTAGGAATGACGAACCCGTTGCTACAACGCTCTCAGCTCCGCAGGCCGGACAGCGGATCGATCTGTCAGACGGTCCGATCACGTTCGAGTGGAATCCCGTATCAGATCGAGATGGGGATACTATCTCCTATAACCTGTACCTCACCGGTCCTGGCGTAGACACGGTCTTTGTCGGCCTGGCTCAGCCTACATTCACGGTTTCGCCTGATTTCTTAAGTCAGCGACAGAATTATTCCTGGACCGTCGCGGCAACGGACGGCCACACCGTCAGGTCAAGTTCCGAGGTGAGGTCGTTCCGATTCGGTGGTACGACGGTTGCAGAACCCGTTCGGATGAATTACGTGCTGGCCGGTATTCACTCCGGGTCGGTCTCGTTCGGGGATTATGACGGTGATTCAGATCCGGATCTACTCGTTGTCGGCAGCTCGGGCAGGGCACCGGTTGCTAAAGTCTATCAGGCGGTCGATACACTGTTTACCGAGACCGAATTTGACATTCCATTCCCGATTTACCGGGATACGCAGGCGATTCTTAAGAAAGTGGATGATGCCCTTGCCGAATGGACCGATTATGATGGCGATGGAGATCTTGACATTCTTCTGGCAGGGAAGTTCGAAGCGGATGGTCAGGCCCGGCTCGTCACAGAGATATACGAGAATATCGACCTCGTATTTACACAGAATTTTGGTATCCAACTTCCGGGTGTGATCAGTGGAGCCGCCGACTGGGGAGATTACGATGGCGACGGAGATCTGGATCTCGCATTGACCGGTGGAACGGAGATGGAATCGCCCTATGCGCCAATTTCGAAAATATTCAGAAATGACGGCGGGACCTTCACCGATATCGGCGCACCACTTACACGTTCGATATTCGGGGATGTTGACTGGGGTGATATCGACGGTGACGGTGATCTGGACCTGGTTGTTTCCGGCCAATCCGCGCCCGGTCGGTTTGAAACCCACGCGTACGTAAATGACGGATCAGGCAATTTTACGGCATCCTCCATCGCATTTCCCGGCCTGGCGTTTGGATCCGTTTCATTTGGAGATATGGACCACGATGGGGACGAGGACCTGCTTCTCACGGGCGGTACCGTCGCACCAGATCTCGTTCGCGGGGCTATTTATATATATAGAAATGATTCCCCGGGACTTGTCAGCCTGAATGCAGGTCGCGACATCGTCGGAACTGCTTTCGGAAAGGCCGATTGGCTGGATTACGACGGAGATGGAGATCTCGATATCCTTGTGACCGGAGCGCCTGATCCCCTGGGAGAACGTTCTGCCTGGGTCTATAGAAATGAAGAGTCCATTCGGTTCGCGGAAGAGTTCAAGTTGAGCGGGTTACTGTTCAGCGACATCAGTTTCGCCGACTTCTTCTCGGACGGGGACCTCGATTTCGTTGTGGGAGGTCTCGATGCGGCCGGAGTTCCGTCTGTCTTTTTCTTTGCAAATATGCTTCGCCCCGAACAGATTCCAACTGCTCTCAGCCCGCGTTGAACGATCGACTACCGCGCGCTTCCAACCATGGCTACGGACCGGGTCAATGTGCTGCCTTGCGATTCCACCACGACGAAATAGACGCCACTTCCGGAGGCCGAGTTCGCATCGCGTAACCAGGCAAGGTGGTGCGTGCCCGGTTGGAACCATCGATTGGCGAGCTCAGCGAGTTGTCTACCCAGAAGATCGAACACACGCACCCGAACGGATGATGCACTCGGCACCGAAATATCGACGTTGAGTCGCTGCGAGAACGGATTGGGGAATGCCCCCGCGTGTATTGTTGCCGGGAGCAGGTTCTCTTCCTCCCTGGATGTTGGTACAAGGGCATTCTCAAACAGAAAGAGCAGATCAGACTGCTCGTCAATTCCCGTCATATCGAGCGTACCATTATTATCCCGATCGTGCAGGACGGCACACGAGCCTGCTTCACTGGCAGGAATGGTCCGGACATTCCCGAAGAGCCCGTTGGACATATTTTCGTAGATGGTCCAGGATCCCTTCTCCGTCAGATCTCCCGTAAAATTACTGGTGACCATATCCAGATCACCGTCTCCGTCAATATCGCCGAGATCCATGGCCAGAGGAAAAAGGCCCGTCGGGTAGGTCTGTCCTGGACCAAAAAATCCGTGACCGTCTCCGAAAAATACGGATGCGTTGTTCGTCTGGGAATTGGCCGACGTAATATCGACATGGCCGTCGCCATTCAGGTCACCCGTTCCGATCATCCAGGACTTGCCCAGCGCGTCGAACGATGTACGGAACGCAAACGACCCCTGGCCGTCACCTAACCAGATCAAAATCTCCTCGCTGTCGAGCGCACCCATGACGAGGTCGAGAATCCCGTCCTCATTGACATCCGCTGCCTCAATGGCTGTCTCCGACTGTCCTCTTCCATCAAAATTACGGGCCGCGCGGAAGCCCCCGGCACCGTCGTTTAGAAGGATGGATACGTTTCCATTGCCGGAGCCTCTCCTGTTGGTTGTCACCACATCCGGCCAGCCGTCAAAGTCGGCATCCAGGACAGCGACACCCCGAACAAACATACCCGCGCCAAAATTTACCGGGTCGTGAAACGATCCGTTTCCGATCCCTCTGAAAACAGACAATTGGTCATTGGTGCTGTTTCCGACAGCAAGATCGATCATTCCGTCGAGGTCAAAATCAGACCCCTCGTTTGGACTGGGACGTGATCCATTTGCGATCGGATAGACATCCATACCGGTGTAGTTGCCGGTGCCATCGTTGAGGAAAACGCGGAGATCGTTCGCGATCTCGTTTGGAACCGCCATGTCGGAATACCCGTCCCGATTGAGATCACCCCCGTACGCACCATAGGACTGGATTTGCGAGCTTTCTCCCGGCAATCGAATGGGTAGGCGAGAGGATTCCGAGAGGACCATACTTCCGGGAAGCGAGCGAATCCAGAATTGCCACGAATACCCGGATGTGAGCGCCGTTGCCGACGGTGTCAGGAGTTTTGTGGAAATGGAGACCGTAACTTTTTCGCCTGCGCTGAAGGGTCGGGATGGAGAGAAAACGACGATTCGATTGCCTTCCTGAAGCGTAAAGCTGCCGATCGCGGGACCCGACCATCGGCCGAAAATCATGAATGATTCTCGGGTGATCGTCGTGGGATCTACAGGTTGAGTAAACGTCACCGAGATATCTCCCGTCGGAGAAGCGGTGACTGCATTCTGCCGGGGTGTGACAGATTCGAGTGATGACGAAACGAGCGACGGCGACGCCACCCCGCCGAGTGGAAGGTGGACGAGATTCAAAATCACCGAAACGATCAGTGCGATCATGCCTGAAAAGAGAGGATGTGGAGATGGCTTCTGCAGACCACGCGAACGTCACGGAACGTCACGGAACGGCAAGATCCGGTAGATCACCCTACATCCGAAAGGCAATAATGGTTGCGTTGACCCGGGCAGAACGTCCGGCCTGTCAGCCCATATTTTCAATCAGGGCATCTGCAAATTCGCTGCACTTGAGCAGTGTCGCACCGTCCATCTGACGCTCAAAATCGTAGGTGACGCGTTTCTGGCCAATCGTCTTGTTCAGCGATGCAAGAATCAGATCGGCCGCTTCGTTCCATTTCATGTAACGGAACATCATCTCTCCCGAAAGAATGAGCGATCCCGGATTAACTTTATCCAGATTGGCGTATTTCGGGGCCGTCCCGTGGGTAGCCTCAAAAATAGACACGCCCGTATCATAATTGATATTGGCTCCCGGTGCGATTCCAATACCACCTACCTGGGCGGCGAGCGCATCCGATATATAGTCGCCATTCAGATTGAGTGTGGCGATGACGGAGTACTCTGCCGGTCGCGTCAGAATCTGTTGGAGGAACGCATCTGCGATCACATCTTTGATGATGATCCCGTTCGGCAGTTTACACCATGGGCCATCTCCGATAACTTCGGCTCCGAATTCGTCCCGGGCCAGTTCATACGACCAGTCCCTGAATCCACCTTCAGTAAATTTCTGAATGTTGCCTTTGTGAACGATCGTCACGTTCGGTTTCCCGGTCTCGATTGCGTAGCGAATCGCCGAGCGCATGAGTCGTTTCGTACCCTCTTTCGAGACCGGTTTGATCCCGATGCCACTCGTCTCCGGGAAGCGAATGTTGGCACCCAGCTTCGACTGGAGGTACGCGATCAGTTGCCTGACTTCGGGCGTTCCCTCTTCATATTCGATGCCTGCGTAGATGTCCTCCGAATTTTCCCTGTAGATGATCATGTCGATCAACTCGGGATGTTTCACGGGTGACGGGACCCCATCGAAATACTGGACGGGACGAACACAGGCATACAGATCCAGTTGCTGCCTCAGGGCAACGTTCAGAGATCGAATACCACCGCCGACCGGCGTCGTAAGTGGTCCCTTGATTGAGACAAGATATTCGTTGATGGCCGTCAGCGTGTCCTTCGGTAACCACTCACCCGTGCGATCGAAGGCCTTTTCACCGGCCAGTACCTCGAACCAGACCAGGCTTCGACGGCTGCCGTATGCGTTCTCGACTGCGGCGTCCAGGACTCGTTTCGACGCACGCCAGATGTCAGGACCGGTGCCATCGCCTTCTATGAACGGGATAATCGGATGATCGGGGACCACGAGTTTCCCGTCAGAAATAGTAATCTTATTACCCGTGGTAGGAGGAGTGACGTGTTCGTACATGGCAAACGGAGTTTAATTTTCTCGCTGAAGATACACTCGTCGTCGACTGCAAGATGTGTATACCAGGCGAAGAACAAACGGAAAATGAGGCAAGAGAAAGACGACGGTTACAACCGTCCGAACAGGGATCGAATTCTAAACTCCCAGACCTTGAACATGGCCTCGTGTACGATCGCTTTACTCATCTTTGAATTGCCTTCACTTCTCTCTGTAAAAACGATCGGGACTTCGAGAAGCCTGAATCCTCTCTTCCAGGCCCGGTAATTGACTTCGATCTGAAACGAGTACCCGTTCGACCGGATGCGCTCGAGCTTAAGGGCACGGAGTACGTTGCTGTGTATACACTTGAATCCGGACGTCACGTCGTTGAGAGGGATTCTCGTGATGAGTCGCGTGTAAATACCGGCACCGTACGAGAGAAAAAGGCGTCCCAGCGGCCAGTTGATTATACGAACGCCGTCTATATATCGGGATCCTATCGAAATATCTGTCCTCCCGTCGGCGACCGGAGCGATGAGTCGCGACAGATCCAACGGATTATGAGAGAGATCGGCATCCATTTCGCAGACCATCTCATATCCATGTTTGAGTGCGTAATTGAATCCGTCGACGTATGCCGTCCCGAGGCCAAGTTTCTCTGGTCGTTCCAGCAGATACACTCGATCGTCGCCCGTCCGGGCTACGTCACGTACGATACGTGTGGTACCGTCCGGCGATCCATCGTCGATGACCAGAATGTGTACAGCCTCCCGGAGGCCGAGTACGATATCGAGTACGGTGCGGATATTTTCCGCCTCGTTATACGTTGGGATAATCACGAGCGTCCGACGGCCCGCAGCCTTCTGTTCCACGTTAAACTCTGCGTGTTCGCCTACGCGTTGATGTGTTCGCGAAGAAAGTGTACCGTGTGCTCAACCAGCTTTTCCGGAATGACGACGTCGCTACAGTCGTGGACCAACTGGATGGTCTGTTTGTACTGCTGAATGTAGGGGAGGCAGACAGGACATTTGTTCAGATGAGCTGAAAACTTCTGCTGTGTCTTCTCGGGTAGCGTTCCCTCGAGATATTCGGTGAGAAACATGTTCACCTCTTCGCACGATGGCTCACCCAGGAGCCTGCGCATCATCATTTTAAGTGGATTCTTCACGGGCGGGAGCTGCGGTAATCAATGAATGTGGGATTCGAGTAATTTCCTGAGGGCCTGACGGGCACGATGAAGTCTGACCCGCACGGCTCCACCGCTGATATCGAGAATCTTGGCGACTTCATCTGTCGACTTTTCTTCGATGTCTCGAAGTATAACAACTGTTCTGTAATCAAGCGGCAGCCTGGCGATAGCCTTGTGGACCAACTGACTTCTTTCCGACAATTCTGAAAGCTTCTGTGGATCCCACTGCTCAAATGTTTCAGAATACATTCCCCTGGAAAATGTCGGCTGCATGCGTTCGACATCGTGATCCTCCAACGAACTCAACCTTCGTGACTTACGAAGAGAGGCCCTCGCCAGATTGATACCAATCGCATACAGCCACGTCGTAAGCTTGGATTCGCGGCGAAATGTATGTAATCGCTGATAGGCCTGGAGGTAGGTTTCCTGAAGAACACTCTGTGCTTCATCGTCATCGCCAAGGATTCGAACGATCACCCGGAAAAGCCTCGGGCTCTCGCTTACGACCAGTTGTTCAAAAGCTTTCGGATCTCCGGCGAGCAGAGCTTCCAAATCGAAGGCTCCACCTGATTTGGTGGCCGGTGCAGCCTTGATATCAGAAATGTGGGTTGATTTCATCTGAAGTGCGTTACATCCGACGGCGCATGGGTTGCGATGTCACTCGGGTCTGAAATGAAACCGCTTTCGAACTTCGAGCGGTCATACGTGTGGATGCTCTAACGGGTCCCACAAAAAAAGAAACACAGGTGAGGGGTCTACGGTCCCTGAGAATTGGCCGGTCGTCACTAGCATATCATGACAAGTAATATCAAGTTGGATTAAATCTTGATCAATCTCAGGGACAAATTGCCTGTTACTTCGTATCATCCGGCCCGTTTGTCTTACTATCAGACCTTACGATATGGCGACTGAGCCCAAAAAGAGCACACCGGCCCAAAAGAGAACGCGCAAACCGGCGACGAAGAAAAAGCGAAACACCAAGGCGGGGTCGGCGAGTGCGAACTCCAGACCGGCCGACGTGAGCGATGCATTTCCTGATTCCCTCAGTGTCTCACTGACGTTCGAAACATTTGCAGCCGGACGCTTCTCCCATACCGACCTGGACCTTTCGGATGAACAGGTTCGTGAGATGTATGAGAACATGTTGCTACAGCGACGATTCGAAGAACGCGCCGCTCAGATGTATGGTCGCCAGAAGATCGGAGGTTTCCTTCATCTCTACATCGGTCAGGAAGCCGTGTCAACCGGAGCCGCCTCTGCGATACGGATCGGACAGGATTCGGTTATTACGGCGTACAGGGATCACGGACTAGGCCTCGCACTCGGTATGTCCCCTGAAGAATGTATGGCCGAAATGTTCGGTAAGGTGGGTGGATGTTCCAAGGGGAAAGGTGGGTCGATGCACTTTTTCTCCCGGGAGAATGGACTCTTCGGTGGTCACGGTATTGTAGGCGCCCACGTACCCGTCGGTGTTGGAATCGCCTTCGCCCACAAGTACAAAGAAGACGCAGGTGTATGTCTGGCCTTCTTTGGTGATGGAGCGGTGGGTCAGGGGGCAATCCATGAGGCGGCCAATCTGGCATCCCTCTACAAACTGCCAATTATATTCATTATCGAGAACAATCAATATGCGATGGGGACTTCGATCCATCGCGCATTCGCGGAAACAGAATTCACCCGTCACGCGGTCGGATATGATATACCGGCTGCACTCGTGGATGGTATGGATGTATTCAGTGTCGGGAAAGCGATCCAGACGCATGCCAAGTTGGCCCGCTCCGGTCAGCCATCGCTTCTGGAAATCCGGACGTACCGGTATCGCGGTCATTCGATGAGCGATCCGCAAAAGTATCGAACAAAAGAAGAACTGGAAGCCCGTAAAAGTGACGATCCGATCATTCGGCTGAAGGCATATATGCTCGAAAAAGAACTGATTGACGGCGCGCAACTCGACGCCGTGGACGAAAGAGTGAAAGCCAAAGTCCTGTCTGCGGTCGACTTTGCAGAACAGAGTCCAGCACCCGAACTCGATGCAATCTACGATGACATCTACGCGGAGACGGATTATCCGTACCTCGCTTAAGAGGTCCTCCCTGTGTCGGGGATCTATCGATTAGAAGCATCGGTAACAACCGATTCAACCGATTCAACCGATTCAACCGATTCAACCGATTCAACCGATTCAACCGAT
>CAYLHF010000025.1:32796-34297 GCA_964383365.1 uncultured Rhodothermales bacterium
TTCAACCGATTCAACCGATTCAACCGATTCAACCGATTCAACCGATTCAACCGATTCAACCGATACGTCTGATCCATCCATTAAATTCCGAATCATTCGCCCGCTGGCGAGAAAACGATAGAAGAGACAGTACATGGCAGTTCTGCAATACAGAGAGGCGCTCCGTGCCGCGATGGTCGAAGAAATGGAACGCGACGAGAGGATCTTTCTCATGGGCGAGGAAGTGGCTGAATACAATGGGGCGTATAAGGTCAGCGAAGGAATGCTCGACAAGTTCGGTCCGAAACGAGTCATCGATACGCCGATCAGCGAAAACGGATTTTCCGGTCTCGGTGTCGGGGCAGCGATGAACGGTCTCCGGCCGATTATCGAGTTCATGACGTTCAATTTCTCTTTCGTCGCCATAGATCAGATCCTCAACAATGCCGCCAAAATCCGGTACATGTCAGGGGGACAATTCAATATTCCGATCGTCTTTCGGGGCCCCAACGGAGCAGCGGGACAATTGGCGGCCACACACAATACGTCCACTGAATCCATTTTTGCGACGCTTCCTGGTCTTAAAGTGATTGTACCGAGTAATCCTGATGATGCCAAGGGACTTCTGAAGTCGGCCATCCGGGATGATAACCCGGTTCTTTTTATGGAGAGCGAGGTGATGTACGGGATGAAAGGAGAGGTCTCCGATGAGGATGACTACCTGATACCGATCGGAAGGGCCCGCGTAGCGCGTGAAGGTTCGGATGTGACTATTGTTGCTCACAGCAAGAGCTACTGGATCGCTCTTCGGGTGGCCGATCGCCTTGCCGCTGAAGGCTTCTCAGCAGAGGTAATTGACCCGCGTACCATTCGGCCACTCGACATCGACACGATCGTGGCGTCGATCCGGAAGACGAACCGATGCGTCATTATAGACGAAAGCAACCCGTTCGCCAGCATCTCGTCTGAAATCACCTATCAAATTCAGGAGAGGGCATTCGATTTTCTCGATGCTCCAGTTGTTCGGATAACGGCGAAAGACACGCCCGCGCCCTATGCCAAAAATCTCATCGAACATTACATGCCGAGCGAGGACGACGCGTATGATGCCTGTCGACGGGTCATGTACGTAGTTTGACCGAGACTGACTATTTACCGCCACGGGGCGGGCAGCAATATATTCCGGGTCTTGCTATTGTGGGCCCCGGGCAACCCGAGTAACCTGCTCAAGCGCGGGTCTCAGAACACGGAAGAGAAGATGGCTATTGCAGTCGAAATGCCGAAAATGAGTGACACAATGGACGAGGGAGTCCTTGTCGCATGGCTCGCGGAGGAGGGACAGAAAGTGGCCGCCGGAGACATCATCGCCCAGGTCGAGACCGACAAGGCGACGATGGATCTCGAAGTCTACGATGACGGAATACTCCTGAAATGTGTTGCCGCCGAAGGAGATGCGATTCCAATTGGAGGGTTGATCGCCGTACTGGGGAAGGAAGGAGAGGATATTTCGGCAATCCTCGAG
>CAYLHF010000025.1:34397-38619 GCA_964383365.1 uncultured Rhodothermales bacterium
GCACCTTCGGCTGGATCGTCCTCCGTACCCCCCACGACAACTGCTGCCCCTTCAACCGACCCGATTCAGGTCTCAGCTATGCCCTCCGGTCGCGTGAAATCCTCTCCGCTTGCCCGGAAACTGGCCGCTGACCGGGGAATTGATCTCTCGACTGTAGTCGGGACGGGTCCCGAAGGCCGGATAATCAAGCGAGATATCGAAGCCGTGTCTGGCGGCGTTTCATTGCCGCCCGGGGCGGCCGCCGTCGCTAAAGATACACCGGCGACACGGGCTCCAGCCGCCCGGTCGATCGCAGCCCCGCAGACCCCGGCAACCGCTCGGACGTCGGCAGCCGATCAGGCGTCCGCAGCCGCTCAGGCGTCGGCAGTCGCGCCTCGGGTCCTGACCACTCCGCAGACAGACGGAGGGTATGAAGTCGTTCGCATTTCGCAGATGCGTAAAGCCATAGCCAGAAGGCTCTCCGAGAGTAAGTTTTCTTCCCCTCATTTCTATCTCACGATCGATCTGGATATGGACCGGGCCGTCGAAGCCCGTACCCAGATCAACTCGCTCACCGAGCGTACCGGGAAGGCCAAGATTTCTTACAACGATCTCATTACGAAAGCGAGCGCGCTCGCACTGCGTGAACATCGCTGGGTCAACGCTTCCTTCATGGAGGCAGAGGGAGAGATCCGACTGCACAATGACGTGCATGTGGCGGTAGCGGTAGCGATCGATGACGGTCTGATCACCCCGGTTATCCGAAACGCGGACCGGAAGGGTCTTTCAGAGATCGCTTCTGAAACCCGTTCGCTGGCCGAGCGCGCGCGAAACAAGCAATTGCAGCCGGAGGAATTCAGCGGCTCGACATTCACGACCAGTAATCTCGGCATGTTCGGGATCGAAGAGTTTACGGCTATCATCAATCCGCCCAATGCCTGTATCCTCGCGATCGGTGGGATAAGGGATGAGGCGGTAGTCAAGAATGGTGAAGTTGTCCCGGGAAAGAGGATGAAAGTGACGCTCTCCTGTGATCACCGGGTGGTGGACGGTGCGAGTGGATCGCGATTCCTTGCTACGCTTCGTCAGTACCTCGAAGATCCGCTCGCAATGCTACTCTAGTTTTGTGACGTACCCGCGTTACGCGAATTTCTGACACGAGGTACCAGGCGCGTGCCACGCATTGCCCACATATCGGATATCCACTTTGGACGAATCGCTCACCCTGCCGTCGTTCAATCTCTCGTCGATGACATTAATGGATCAAGTCCCGATGTCGTCGTCGTCAGTGGTGACCTGACCCAACGAGGACTGCCAAAACAGTATGGACGGGCGGCTCGCATGCTCGCCGCCTTCGACGCACCCACTCTCGTCGTACCCGGAAATCATGACGTATTCGCGTGGTGGCGACCGCACACCCGGCTGCTCGACCCGCTCCGTCGATACCGGGAGATGATTACCGAAGATCTCTCGCCGCGCGTCCAATCCGAGGGTCTCGCCGTATTCGGTCTCAACTCCGCATACGGCGCCACGGTAAAGGGCGGGAGGGTTCGGCGCGATCAACTGGAGGAAATGACCGTATGGTTCGACAGCGTCCCAGCGGAGGCACTACGCGTACTCGTCGTTCATCATCATTTTCAACAACTACCCGGCATCTATCGGCACGACATCGCGAAAGGTTCGGCTGCGGCCCTCCAATACGTTTCGGATGCCGGGGTAGACCTGATTCTGTCAGGGCACCTTCACGTTTCATGCATCGCGCAATTCAATATAGAAACGGGGTCGGCGCTACCCGGTGTACGCGAGATTATCGTCTCTTCCGCGGGAACGGCAACCAGTAACCGTGGTCGAAAATCTCAGCGTGCAGATAACTACTACAACGTGGTGGATGTGACGTCCGCAGAGATTCTGATTCAGGAAAAGAAATTCGACGCGGAATCGAATTCATGGCTTCCAGCCCAGAATAGGCACTTCCTGAGATATCGAACTGGCTAAAAAATTATACGGACAAAGAAGTTTGACGATATACGGAACTGTACGGCAATATACCGTACAATACCATGCGAATTTATAATTACTTGGTCGAAATAATGGCTACAGCTTTATCAGACATCGAGCAGATACTGGCTCATGATGGGCAAAAAACGGCTCGTATCGAAGCAAGGTCGACCCACACCCAAAAGTCCATAATTGAGACAGCAGCAACCTTGTTGGGTGAGTCTTTGTCCTCATTTTTATTGTCGACAGCGATGAGAGATGCCCTTCAGATAATCAGGGACCATCAGGTTACCGAGCTCACCTTGGATGATTGGAATAGATTTACCTCAATCATTGAGGCTGATACGAAGCCGAATCGTGAGTTGAAAGCCGCTAAGAGTCTGCATCGGAAGCATGTTGCGAAATCGAATGTCTCCTGATGTACTGTTGCAGATTGAACGATTAGATTCTTCACACCTGAAGAATGAGTTCGATTGCGGTAATCATGGACTCAACGATTTCGTCCGAAAGTATGCCAATCAGAACGCGAGAAAGCGGGTCAGTACCACGTACGTGGCAGTTGAAAGGGGCGATAAGATTGTATTGGCGTACTACTCCATTTCAGTTGGAGCGTTGGCATGCGGAGTACTGTCCGACGAAGAAACAGGAAAACTACCTCGTTACCCCATGCCAGTCGTAAAGCTAGGCAGACTTGCGGTTGACAAATCGGTTCAAAATCAGGGAATTGGTCGAATACTTCTCATCGATGCCCTTGAGAAAATTCTGTCGGTTGCCGAGAAGGTTGCAGTCTATGCCGTCGAGGTTGATGCTCTAAATGATGCGGCAAAGAGATTTTACACGAGATACGGGTTTCAACCTCTAAAAGATGATGACTTGCATATGTATCTCGGGCCTGTTCACACTTTCTGACAGCATTATTGGGTAGAATCGGAACTTTGGCCTCTTACACTGAACATAAGATCGATAAAACGGCCTTCTCGGTCGTCACGTTCGAGGAGCATGAGCTGGAAGAAAGAGAATACTGGAAATCCCAAACTCCCCATGAACGCCTCGAAGCCCTGGAACTGACACGGCAACTACTCTATGGCTACGATCCCGCTACCATCCGATTTCAGTTCGTTCTTGAAATCGTTGAACAAACATGACGTTCGATACCTGCTGATCGGAGGATACGCGGTACTTTTTCTATTCCGTACCTGACTCAGCGATCAATTTTTCTACGATTGGAATAAGCGTCGGTATCTCAGTTCGGAGGACATCCCATACGATGTCTAAATCAACTCCAAAATAACCGTGGATGAGATGGTCTCTCATTCCTGCCATTTTTCGCCAATTGATCTCGGGATGAATGTTCCGAAAGTCATTTGGTACTCGCTTGGAAGCTTCTCCAATTATTTCCAAACTTCGAATGAAAGCACGTGTGAGGGTCTGATCTGATAAAAATTCTTTCTTCGTAAGGTCAGAAGAAACGTCGGCGAGATACTGAGCTTCGTCTCGGATATGTTTTAGGAATTCAGTCGGGGAACGAGACATACTCAACTTCCTTGAGAATTCGAGGCCCGATATACGGACTCAATGATTTCCTGGTAACGATCTCGATTTTCCTCTGAAGCTCATTTTCCAACAAGAAATTGAGATCCAGGAAGTTTGAGAGGTTTTTTTTGTCTGGAGAAAATTCAACAAGAAGATCTACATCACTCGAGTCGTGAGGATTACCTCTTACAAAAGAACCGAAAATGCCCAATTTGTTAACTCCAAGTTCCCTGAGCATAGGGTCAAGATCTCGAAGACGTTTGACCAGTTCGTCCTTTGTCTGCACCGTTGGTTTCACTTTGCGAAAAGAGATAGAAAATGTGAGAGGAAAACGGGGACTGCTCGTAAGTACTACTGTCCGTACGAATTTGATTCAAGACGACGTATTCAGACTGAAAAAGCAGGATAGGAAAGCAGCTTTGCTTTATTTGAGGACGATCATGCGGGAGGTTTTCGAGAGGAGATCGCTCCTCGTTTGGGCGAGAACCCGGTAGATATACACGCCGGAAGCGAGACGCGAAGCGTCGAGCTTCAGTATCGATTCGGGTCCCGGTGGGAATGACGCTGTGGGTGTTACCAGCACGCGTCGACCCAGCAGGTCGAATACCTCGACACGAACACGGGCTGCCTCGGCAAGATCAAACGATACATTGGTTACCGAATTGAAGGGATTGGGATAATTACCTCGGATCTGAAATGACTGCGGTAGATC
>CAYLHF010000025.1:38719-41484 GCA_964383365.1 uncultured Rhodothermales bacterium
CGGAATGGACCAGGAGTACGGGCACGCCGGATGCGTCGAGGGCGGCGACGATTGTGCCACGATTACCCGGAGCCAGGAGAAACGTGGCCGTATCCAGCGCTGCCGTGTCGGGATCGTCGCCGCCAGAAACCAGGACCGCGGTGCGGGACTCGGGCTCCGATCCACTGAGACCGTCGGACACCCGAGACGTGCCCTGACCGTCTACGAGGCCCGTTCCGAGTAAAGCCCCATCGACGTACACATCAATTCCACCCGGGGTGGCATCGAGGGGAAGGAAACTGGCTACCTGATACCCGATGCGAGATCCCTGACGCGCAGGCGTTCCGACCGACAGGAGCGTTCCAATGGGGTCGAGACCTCCCGTGAATGCTCCGGTTCGGATGAAGGGCAGCCCCTCCTGTGAGGTGCCGTACTCAAGAGCCGTCGACGGGACGCGCCACGGCTCAAATACATTGACGGGAGAGCGGAGGACGGGCTGGAGTGCGTTTGGAGGTATGGTGCTGTCATCGACACCGGCCATCGTGAAGGACCAGGGGAGTGAGCGGGCAAAATTGACGCTGCTCTGAACGGTCCACGTGTAAGGAAGGGTATCGACGATCGGTGAACCGGACGTCGAAATCGGGAATCCTGTCTCTCCAAACGGGGCAACATCGCTGTAGCGTACGGTCATATCCGTCTGCGTTATCACGGGAGAATCGAACGTCACCGTGAGCGGTCGATACCGAAGACTGTCACCGACAGGCCAGATTATATCTCCGGAAAAGCCATTCGGAACCGAGCGGCGAACACGTCCAAGAATGTGACTGCGATCTCCGGACGCGACCTGCCTGTCGAATCCTGATCCGGCACCCTCCAGGACCACGGTGTTCGATCCGGTACGGAGAATACCGTTCCGCAATAGTAGCGATGAAGTCACGCGCAGGTCGACGGCCGTCCCATCGCTGCTGCCAAAGGTAAGTCCGGGAGAGTCTGCTCCGGAGAGAGACGACAGCGTCAACGAACTGACACTCAATCCACCGGAAGGGACCGTCAGTACCTGCTTTCGACCGGCAAAGAGAAGGGACGTTGCTATCGAGAGCGAACCGGAAATACGCACATTTCCTTCTGCCTGAAGCGTGAGTCCAGAGAAGGTCCCCCGCATGTCGATATTCCCGGCAACATCGGCTATGACACTCCCCGAGACGGCTCCCTGCTCTTCAATCGTGAGATCCGACGCGATATTCAGCAGCGTGGCGGGTCCGCTTGAAATACTCCCCGATACGATCGTGGCCGCTCCGGTCACCGACAGCGCACTTCCATCCGTATTGAGGGACGACGACGTATTCAGGTTGTCGATCAAAAGTGAAGCGACGGTCCGGTTCGCAGTGAGGAGCACATTCTCGGGTGCCATGGACGAGGCCGCTCCCATGCGAAGCGTAAGATCTGCCACCGTAACCGATGGTGGGAGTAACCCGTCGTTGATCGTTATGGAGGATATGGCGGATCCCAGGGTCAACCCGAACGGGACATCCGTCGTGTAGGGGGAACTCGATGAGAACACAGGGCCGTGGGTGGGGTCCGCTCCCGCGAGCAGAAGCGAAGCACCCGGCCCGAAATGTAGCGGCGCATTACTCTTGTCGAATGTACCGCCGAAGACGATCAGGGCCTCACCAACCACGATTCCGTTTGCCAGGCGGACGGCATGAGGCGTCGATCCCGCACCGCCGGAGAGAACACCGACTACCCGTATCGTTGCATTCGTTAAACTGCCCGGTAATTCCACGCCGGAAAAGAGCGTACCTGAGGTGAACTTCGAATCATGGCCCGTCACATCCCCATCGTCGATATCGTAAAACACGCTCAGCGTGTCGGTAAACACCGGAGCCGTTGACAGGATACCACCGCCACGCCGGACGATGGATGCTCCCGATCCAATCGTGAGAGGCAAAGACCCCGACATGATCACTCCCGCCCCCTGTTCACCGAATACCAGACGACGCCCTACTATCAATGGAGCATTTCCTTCCGGGAGAGAGATGCTCCTGTCTACCCGGAGGTTCGAAATATCGGTCGGAGTTCGAACCAAAACGGATGCTGCGGTCGGACTGCGGAGCACAAGTTCTCCGAAATCATCATCCACATAGGGGAAACGAGTCCGAACCGGGAGTCCGAGCCCTTGTATGGTTATCGACCGGTCCGATACGGTACCGATTATGGTGCCACCGTCGAGTGTGGCGAGGGGATTGGAATTTCCCTGGAGCACCAGGTCATTTCTTCCCAGGTCCAGCGTTCCGGAAGAAAGGGAAAAGGAATTGTTCGCCACCACGATGGTGTGCGGTTGATTGAGCGTACGAACGGTGACGGTATCCCCGATCACGGATGCGACTTCGAATGTGGGCGACTGGATAGTCAGGTCGCCACCGAGTTCCAGACGAACAGAACCGAGAAGCCGGACGGTCCCACCGGTACCCGAAAAATCGCCAAGGATGTCATCGCCGGATCCGTCTCCCGGAGCCCCATTCAGATCTTGCTGCCAGACCGAGCCCAGGTGGGTGAGTGTGGCGTTTCCGATGAATAGATCTCCGTCCTCTATCACGAGTCGATCGGAAATGGTGACGTTCCCCGTAAAGAACAGGTCGTCGGATCCGTTCTCGACAGCCGTTAGTTTGAGACGGGGTATGGAGGAAAGGGCTTTCAAAAGTCCGCCTCCCCGGAAGACGACAAACCCGCCATCGGTTATGTCGTTTGAGTCCGTCGCCGGCGAGATGCTCCACATGGATTCGGCC
>CAYLHF010000026.1:0-40457 GCA_964383365.1 uncultured Rhodothermales bacterium
ATAACGACACAGACCATCTCGACGAATAGAAACTGTTTGTAACACTCTGCGTCCCTCGAGCATCAACAGATGCACGGAGCGGAATATTCGGCCTGGCAAGATTGAATAATCTGGATCAGCTTCAACCGACGGGTGCCGTTATTATTGCGGCACCGCTGAAACTTGTGGGGGGTAGCGGGAGTCCACTCCGCGTCCTGGCACTCACACCTTCCCCTTGATCGAATGGAACGCACTGGCGACGTCGCAGTGGCATCGTCCCCTGTCGAACCCGGGTTTGATCTCGACCGGTGGAGAGCCGATATTCCTCTTCTGGAATCGTTCGTCCCGCTGAATGCCTGTTCACACTCCCCTCAAACGCGGCAGACGAGAGCGGCTGCTGATGCATATCTCGATTCATGGAATCGCGAAGGCATGGACTGGATGGGATGGATGAAGCAGGTCGAGGAGGCGCGAGCGGCGTTCGCTGCCCTCATCAACGCATCGCCCGACGAGGTGGCCGTCACGACGTCGGTTTCTGCCGCGACTGCAAGTGTCGCGAGCGCCCTGGACTTCTCTGGAGAACGAAACCAAATCGTGATCTCCGAAGCCGAGTTTCCGTCCGTTTCGCATGTGTGGCATGCACAGGAGAAAAATGGAGCTCATGTAGAATGGGCCCGTCTCGATGGCGACATCATCGGTCTCGACGCCTACACGCGGGTCATATCGGATAAAACCGCCGTCGTCTCGGCGTGTCACAGTTGGTACCAGAACGGGTACAAACAGGATATCGGCAGGATAACAAAGCATGCACATGAGAACGGAGCGCTGGTCTACGTCGATGCCTATCAGTCGCTCGGCACCTGTCCCGTCGACGTACACGAACTCGGTGTCGATTTCCTCTCTGGAGGCTCGCTCAAGTACCTCATGGGGGTCCCGGGAATCGCGTTCCTGTATATACGGAAAAACCTCATCGCGCGACTGCATCCGGGCGTAACCGGCTGGTTTGGAAGAAAGAATCCGTTCACATTCGACCTGGAAAATCTTGATTGGGCCGATACCGCTCGCCGGTTTGACACGGGTACCCCTCCTATTCCGTCTGCTGCAATCTCATGTGCCGGAATGAAAATCCTCGCCGACGTGGGATTGCCGACGATCGGAGCGTGGACAACACAGCTCTCGACTCGGCTCGTTGATCGGGCCAACGAAGCGGGAATGATCATACACGGATCGACAGATCCATCACTCAAGACACCCGCTACGGCCATCGTGACTCCGGCGCCGAGCCACGAGATCGAACATGCTCTCAGGGAAGAGGGTATCCTAGCCTCGGGAAGGGGTCCGGTTATCCGGTTGGCTCCCCACTTTTACAATACGCTCGGTGAAATGGACCACGCCATCGAGGTGCTTCAGCGCGTCTTCGAGTCATCAACGAAATGACCGAATCTGACAGCCATCCGGCCAGGCGCGAGACCTTCTCATCACGTTTCGGCCTGTTGATGACGATGATCGGTGTGGCAGTCGGTCTCGGCAACGTCTGGCGTTTCCCCTATATGGCCGGTGAGTTCGGCGGTGCACCTTTCGTCCTGTTCTACGTCTTGATGGCCGCCTTCGTCGGCGTTCCTGCCCTCATGGCCGAGTGGACACTCGGACGGGCAACCGGACATGGCCCGGTCGGCGCCTTCGAAACAGCCGGTGCACCGGCGGGTCGGTTCATCGGATGGGCCTTCTTTGCCGTCGTTATTGCCGCCGTCGGTTATTATTCCAATGCCATCGGATGGGTACTATTCTACGCCCTCTCCAGCATCATCCGGGGTTTCGGCCTCTCATTCGATGCATCCATAATTCTGCCACCCGATACTGGATTTGCGTGGACATCCATCCTCCTCCAACTCCTGATGACGGGAACGGTAATCGGTGCCTGTGCGCTGGTGCTCGTTCGAGGACTCAGGAAAGGAATTGAACGCGCGAGCCGAATCATCATCCCCGCCCTCGTCGTCATTTTGATTATTCTCATCATACGCGGTGTCACACTCCCCGGAGCGGACGCGGGCCTCTCCTGGTACCTTTTCAAATTTGAGCCCGGAGCGCTCACGCCCGGCGTCATGCTTGCCGCTTTAGGACAGGCCGTGTTCAGTCTCTCACTCGGAGGCACGTATATGGTGGTCTATGGCTCGTATCTGGGGCCCCACGAAAATATTCGTCAGAGCGCTATGTTGACGGCCGCCGGCGACGTGATCGCAGGATTGCTGGCCGGATTTGCCATCTTCCCGGCCGTGTTCGCCCTCGGGCTCGAACCGTCGAGTGGTCCCGGACTGTTGTTTTCTACACTTCCCACGGTTTTCTCTCACATTCCCGTCGGCTGGATTTTTGGTCTGCTCTTTTTCGTTGCACTCTTCGGTGCGGCCTATCTCTCGGATGTTGCTGCTATAGAGGTGCTGGTTGCAGGATTGACGGATAAAGCCGGGATGTCGCGTCGAAAGGCAGTTTTATTGACGTCCGGTCTGGTTTTTCTCGCCTCGATACCACCCATGATCAATATGGAGGTATTCGTACCCTGGGATCTCACGTTTGGATCAGGAATGCAGACCCTGGGCGCACTTCTGGCGGTTCTTACGGTCGGATGGTCGCTGAGCCGGGCAAAGGTAATCGAGGAGCTCTCTACCGGAACAGAGAAACCTATATCTCCTCTCCTCTATTTCTGGGTCAAGTATGTGATCCCCGCGGCCATCCTGATTATCGGTATCTGGTGGATACTGACCGACGTCCTCCACGTGGTTTCGACCGCCTGAATCATTGCCCGTGCCAACCCGTTCGAGGGGCCGTAGATTCGATCTGTCCAGCTTATACTAAAGTCCATTGTCTTCCTCTGTCGTTGTCGCCGCTCTGTATAAATTCGTGTCCCTTCCAGACTACCGGGACCTCCGCGAACCGCTCCTGACTGCCATGACGCGTCATGCTGTCCACGGCACAATTCTACTCGCCGAAGAGGGAATAAATGGTACGATTGCGGGTCCGAGAGAGGGTGTTGACGCGGTCCTCTCCTTTTTACGCTCTGATGAGCGGCTTGGAACCCTCACCCACAAGGAATCCATTACCGAAAAAATGCCGTTCCTTCGTACGAAGGTGAAACTCAAGAAGGAGATCGTGACGATGGGAATCGAAGGAATCGATCCTCCGAACTTGACAGGGCACTACGTGGAACCTGAAGAGTGGAATGAATTGATTTCGGCGCCCGACACGCTCCTCATCGATGCCAGAAACGACTACGAATTTCACATCGGGTCTTTCCGACAAGCCGTCAACCCGAAAACAGATTCTTTCCGGGAATTTCCAGCCTTCCTGGACCACGCCATAGAGAATGAGAAACCTCGCCGCGTGGCCATGTACTGCACGGGAGGCATCCGGTGCGAGAAATCGACTGCCTATCTCAGACAGAAAGGATTTGAGGAAGTTTACCATCTGCACGGTGGCATTCTCAAGTATCTGGAGGACATTCCGAAAGAGGAGTCGCTCTGGGACGGAGAATGCTTCGTATTCGATGACCGTGTAGCGGTTAATCATGACCTGGAACCCGGATCATATACGCAATGCTTCGCCTGCCGAATGCCACTATCAAAGGACGATCTCGCTCATGAATCCTATGTGGTCGGTGAGAGCTGCCCGTATTGTATCGGTACCAAGACGGATGCAGACCGAAGCCGGTATAGCGAGCGCGAACACCAGATGGAACTCGCCAGGGAACGCGGAGAAGTGCATCTGGGGCGGAGTCTATGACTCGATGGGAGTCTATCGAACGCGGCTCTGCGCGTCGACGGTCCATGTGTCGACCACCTCGTCGCCATCCACTACGTAGAGCGTCCGCTGCGTGTTCACCACGACACATACATGATTCGGTACCACGCGAACCTTGTCGCCAACGCTCAGAATGGCCCCGCCGGGGATCCGAACCCACCCGTGTTCCTCTGAGAGTCCCGTGATCGTAGCATGAGGTAGCGGATCCATCGTCTTCGCGTTGTACAGAATCATTCCGTAGCCGTCGAGTCCGAACGCCCGGTCTGAGGTAAAGACTTTCTTCCCGGCATCCAGAAAGAGTCGGTCGCTCCCATCCGGATTCCGGTGCCTGCTTATGACACTCGTGTGAACGGTCAGAGCACACTCGACCCAATCGGCGACACCCAGACCGACCTGAACGCCGTCGTGGAAAACATAATTCCCTGGCCGGATTTCGGTGATTCTGAAGCCGTCGACACAGCGATTTTCAAAGTATTTTATTGACGGGGTAGATCCGATACTGATTTCGACTCCCTGTTCCGAATCTGCGAGGCCGGCCTGGCCGAGTGCCACGGCGAAATCCAGCATCCGATCCCGTTCTTCCGCCGAGACACGCCGAAGGGCTTCTTCTTTGGTTTCCCCTTCCCCCGGACCGTCATAACTCTGACCGGCGTGTGTCAGAATCCCTGTGACCCGTATGGAATTGAGCGCCATTACAGCCCTCACAAACGACACGCTTTCTTCCCGATTCCACCGGACACCGCACCTGCCATAACCCACGTCGACTTCGACCAACACCTCGGCCTCTTTGCCAATCTCTCCGAAATAGTCGGACACCCCCTGTGCACCCTCGATTGTGTCGACACAGAACGTGATCCGGGTCCCCTCACCCTGAAGTCTGGCAATTCGCCCCAGTTTTTCGCGGCCGACGACTACGTATGCGATCCGGATATCGTCGAAACCCGCAGCAGCGTATATCTCTGCCTCCCCCACCTTAGCAACGGTAATTCCCGTCGCCCCCAGGTCAACCTGCATTCGTGCCAGATCGATCGATTTGTGGGTCTTGGTGTGCGGACGGATATCCACATCATGGACGTCCGCACGTTCCTGCATTCGGCGCAGGTTTGTGTCGAGGCGAAAACGCTCGATGAGTAGTGACGGGGTTGAAAGATCGTCTATCAGCATTACATATTGTTTGTTGTCGGAAGGCTGAGGAAGATAGAAAACCATCGGGCAACCTGTTACATTGAACAGACACCGAGGGGACCCAATCGGGTCACATTGTGATACGTTGCTATCGCCGCGTCCCTCGATGGCCCTGTAATTCACGTATCGGTCGGAGGATGTATCCATGCGCTTGAGAACTATCCACGTTTTTCTGCTATCAATCGCTTTGGGCGCGCCGATCCTGACATCGATCGTCGGGTGTGGTTCAACCCCTCAGACAGCGTCCACGCTGGATGATCTATTCACGAGACAGGAAATGCATATCTCCATGCGGGATGGCGTAGATCTCTTTACAGTCATTCTTACCCCGAGAGACCGCGGCCCGGAGCCCCTTCCGTTTCTGCTCTCACGGACTCCCTATGGAACGGCAGGATGGGGAGGCACATCCAGAATTCTCTACGGCTTTCAGGAGTTGATCCGGGAGGGATACATCTTCGTGTTTCAGGACATACGGGGGCGATACGATTCGGAAGGCACCTTCGTGATGAATCGTCCGCCGTGTCTGAGTGGTACCGAAGTGGGCCCGGACGGGTGCATCGATGAGGCATCCGACACATTCGACACGGTGGAATGGTTGCTGAAAAACGTTCCTGACAACAACGGGCGAGTCGGACAACTGGGAATCTCCTATCCTGGTTACCTGGTCAACGCGACGGCATTCGCGCCGCATCCGGCGATAAAGGCACTCAGCCCACAGGCTACGATGGGGGACGGCTGGATGGGAGACGACTTCTTTCACCAGGGAGCGTTCCGCCTCTCCTACGGCACGGAGTATGCCTGGGAAATGGAGGCAAGTTCAGATGGAAGTGTTGTGCCGGCACCGGGTCGCTACGACACCTATGACTGGTACCGTTCCTTCCCAACGCTATCTGATATGGCTGACGCGATCGGCGCCAATGAATGGCCCACGTGGAGACGATTTGTAGAGCATCCGACGTACGACGCCGAATGGAAAGGCCGCGCCCTCCCGCTGCACCTGACGAAGGCGCCGGTACCGACGCTCACGGTCGGTGGGTGGTGGGATCAGGAAGATATCTGGGGCCCACCGCACACCTATTCTGCCATGGAGGCAAATGACATCGAGGGGATAAATCATATCGTAATGGGCCCCTGGAAGCACGGAGAATGGTTCACGATGTCAGGCGATTCGCTGGGCCACGTGCCGTTCGGGAGTGCAACGAGCGAATACTACCGACGGGAGATCGAAGCCCCCTGGTTCGCCTACTGGCTCAAGGACAAGGGAGAGGGCGCGTTTGCCGAAGCGCAGCTATTCGATTCCGGATCTGGAGAATGGAAGTCGTTCGATTCGTGGCCGCCGGATGAGGCCATCAAACAACGGCTGTACTTCCGGGACAATGGCCGTCTGTCTTTCGACGCACCGACCGATAAAGACGGAATCGATGCATTCGTAAGCGACCCTGCCCACCCGGTACCCTACCGACACCGGCCGATCGAGTGGACCTACGATTCGAGGGGATCCGGTTGGGGATCGTGGATGACAGAAGACCAGCGGTTTGTAGACGGTAGGCCGGATGTCCTTGTCTGGCAGACGGATCCACTCTCTGTTCCCTTCACGGTTTCAGGCAGCATCATGGCTCATCTGGAGGCTTCAACGTCCGGTAATGACGCCGACTGGGTGGTAAAACTGATCGATGTCTTCCCAGATTCAATCGCCGACCGACCCTGGTTGGGCGGGTATGAACTGATGATCTCGGGAGAAATCATGCGCGGTCGATATCACCGGAGTTGGGAAACACCCACCCCGATCTCCCCTTTCAAACCGACGTCCTTCACGGTAGATATGCACCGACAGGTCTACACGTTCAAACCGGGACACCGAATCATGGTACAGCTACAGAGTACGTGGTTTCCGGTTCACGATCGCAATCCACAGACGTTCGTGCCCAATATTTTCAAGGCGAAGGCCTCTGATTACCGGGCGCAGACCCACAGAATCTACCGTACCCCGACGCTGACCTCTTATGTCGAGGTGGACACCGTCAAGGAGTGAGTTTGGCCTCAAACAGATGACGTCAGCCAACCTTCACAGGCTGCAATACGACGAACGCTAACGGTCCCGGCCTACAGATCCCATGGCGATGCGAGCCCTGTTTCGTGCCCGTTCGAGTGCGGCCGATGCGCGGGTCTTGTCTACCTGTCCGTCTGCTTCCTCTAGCCGCTTGACGGCTCGTTCTTCTGCCTGACGGGCCCTCTCGACATCGATGTCTGATCCCAATTCTGCCGATTCCGCAAGCACCGAGACCTGATTGTTGATGACCTCCAAAAATCCGCCGGACGTCGCGAACACGATGGGCTCTCCACCCGGAACCGAAATACGGATGGTACCGACCTCAAGAGCCGAGATCATCGGTGCGTGATTCGCCAGGACCTCGAACGAACCTTCCACACCCGGTGCCTGAACACCCGTCACGTCACCACTGAACACGGAACCGGAGGGTGATACGATCTCTAACCGAAGATTGCTCATTGGGCTGTTTTCTCTGGCCTGTAATTATTGACCCGTCGATCAGTCTTCGTCGGCGAGCATCCGTTCGCCGTCGGCGATGACTTCCTCTATCACCCCCTTGTAGGCAAACGCCTGTTCGGGTAAGTGGTCCAGTTCGCCATCCAGGATCATCCTGAATCCACGAATGGTATCGTCAATCTTGACATACTTACCCTCGAAGCCGGTAAACTGCTGGGCTACGAAGAAGGGCTGACTCATGTATCGCTGTGCACGTCGGGCACGGCCAACGACGAGTTTGTCTTCGTCGCTCAGTTCGTCCATTCCGAGAATGGCAATGATGTCCTGCAATTCACGGTAGCGTTGAAGCAGAATTTTGACGTCTTGTGCTGTGTTGTAATGCTCATCTCCAAGAACGAGCGGATCCAAAATTCGACTCGTCGAGTCGAGCGGGTCAATCGCCGGATAGATTCCGAGAGAGGCGATCTGTCGAGAGAGCACCGTTGTCGCGTCGAGGTGGGCGAATGTCGTAGCCGGGGCAGGGTCGGTCAAATCATCCGCAGGCACGTAAATGGCCTGCACCGACGTGATTGATCCTTTCTTCGTCGATGTGATACGTTCCTGCAACTCGCCCATTTCAGTGGCAAGCGTAGGTTGATAACCCACGGCACTCGGCATCCGACCGAGCAGGGCAGAGACTTCTGATCCGGCCTGCGTAAACCGGAAAATATTGTCCACGAACAGGAGAACATCTTTCCCTCCCAGGTCACGGAAATACTCGGCGACAGTAAGACCCGAGAGGGCAACCCGGGCCCGGGCTCCGGGGGGCTCATTCATCTGCCCGAACACGAGCGAAATGTTTGAATTTTTGAGTGCGTCTTTGTCGACCTTGTCTAGATCCCATTCGCCCTTCTCCATGGCCTCGACAAACTCCGGACCGTAATCGATCACACCGCTCTCGAGCATCTCGCGCATGAGGTCATTGCCTTCACGCGTGCGCTCCCCGACCCCGGCGAATACCGAGAGTCCGTCGTGCTCCTTGGCAATGTTATTGATGAGTTCCATGATGAGTACGGTCTTGCCGACCCCGGCTCCACCGAAGAGTCCGATCTTGCCGCCTCGGGCGTAGGGTTCGAGCAGGTCGACCACCTTGATCCCTGTTTCGAGCATCTCTACCGATGTAGCAAGCTCGTCGAATGCAGGGGGCTCCGCATGAATCGGCCGATGGGCTTCGGCTTTCGGTTGGGGCAACCCGTCGATGGCCTTTCCGATCACGTTGAAAAGTCGGCCGCGAATATCCTCACCCACGGGCATGGCTATCGCCTGGCCGGTATTCGTAACAACGGTTCCGCGCTCGAGGCCATCTGTCGAGTCCATAGCGATCGTGCGGACCCGATTCTCCCCAAGATGCTGCTGGACTTCGAGAACAATCTTGCTTCCGTCCTCGCGATCTACCGTCAGCGCATGCAAAATATCCGGAACCGATCCGGTCGGGAATTGGGCATCGATAACCGGTCCAACGATCTGGATGATTTCACCGGTCACAGTCTGTACTTCCATGGGAAACTGTATATCAGGGTTGCGTGGGCTGCCTGTCGTCGAACACTCGCTTGAGAGGCCGAATGGTCTTGTCGAATTCCGAGTGTTCGGAGTTCGATCTCTGAAGTGGCGCAAAAATAAGAACCACCCCTCCAAATACCGATTCTCGAACACGCTCAGGCAGTCCCTGGATCGCAAAGAAACGGGGAATTCGAGTCGATTGATACAATGTTCACTTTTCAGTAATTGTGTGGGATTTGGCACGTTCGGAGCGAACCGGTAGAAAGCAAACCTGCCTCGTTCGTATGTTGTCCGTACCGATTCTATCGATCTTAAGAGCAATGTCATGTCTGCCATCGATCCGTACCGACTTCGCACCCGTTCATCGCATGTCTTGTCAGCCGTAGCAGCCCACGTGATCGTCCTTGTATCGGTATGCATGTTGCCAGGTGTACTATTTGGACAGAGCCTCCCGACCATTGAAGAGGCCACCCGGGAGTACGTGAAGCACGACGGTTTTTTTCCCGTGTACTGGGATGCCGGTACAGGCAAGATCTGGTTGGAAATTCCGACCGATCGAAAGGATTTTCTTCTTGTTGCCTCACAACCCGCCGGACTCGGGTCCAACGATATTGGACTCGATCGAAATCAGTTGGGCGGAGAGCGCATCGTCCGATTCGAGCGAATCGGTTCACGGGTCTATCTCAAACAACCGAACCTGAGGTTCCGTGCAGATACCGACAACATGGCCGAGCGAAAGGCCGTAGAAGACGCCTTTGCTCCGAGCGTCGTGTGGGGATTCGACATTGCTGCCGAGAGTAGCGGCCGGATACTCGTCGACGCCACCGCGTTCGTCGTCCGAGACGCCCGAAATGCGGTGGCCACGCTCAAACGAAGCGGTCAGGGCTCGTTCCATGTAGACCGGGATCGGAGCGCACCGTGGCCGTCGATGATCAAATCGTTTCCCCGCAACACGGAACTGGAAGCGCAACTCACGCTGGTCAGTACCGCACCCGGGCGCCACGTGCAGGAAGTCGCGGCCGAGGCATCAGCCATCACCCTTCGCGTCCGGCAGTCGCTCGTAGAACTTCCGCCCCCGGGATATACGCCCAGACGAGCCGACCCCCGGGCCGGATACTTCGGCCTCACATACGCGGACTATGCCTCTCCGATCGGAGAAGACCTGCGAAAACGGTTCATTGCCCGACATCGACTCGAAAAAAAGAACCCCGAATTGGTCCGGAGTGAGGCAGTCGAACCGATTGTCTACTACGTGGACAGGGGAACACCGGAGCCCGTAAAAAGCGCGCTGGTCGAGGGTGCCGGGTGGTGGAACGAAGCCTTCGAAGCCGCCGGTTTCATCGATGCGTTTCGTGTCGAGGTCTTACCCGATAGTGCCGATCCCATGGATGTCCGGTACAATATGATCAACTGGGTACACCGCTCAACCAGGGGATGGAGTTACGGATCCTCCGTGACCGATCCGCGAACGGGAGAAATCATCAAGGGACACGTACTACTCGGATCTCTTCGGGTGCGACAGGACTATCTGATCGCCGAAGGACTGCTCTCACCCTATTCAAACCCGAATGAAGCGGTACCCGAACCCGATCCCATGCTGCAGATGGCCCTGGCCCGTATTCGACAACTGGCAGCCCATGAGGTCGGCCATACGCTCGGACTGCAACATAATTTTGCGGCATCCCTGAACAACCGGGCCTCCGTGATGGATTATCCGGCACCACTGGCAACGCTGGATGAGAATGGAGATATAGACATCTCTTCGGCGTACGATGTTGGAATCGGCGAATGGGACAAGATTACGATCCGGTATGGATACACCCAATTTGCCGACTCCGTGAACGAAAACCAGGCGCTCGATGCGATGATCGACGCGTATATAGACGCCGGAAAGTACTTCCTCACCGACTCGGATGCGCGTCCACCGGGAGCGGCAGAGCCCGGAGCCAATCTATGGGATAACGGCACCCATCCCGTGGCTAACCTTGAGCGAGAAATGAGCGTCAGGCGGACAGCGCTCGAACGATTTGGACTCTCCAGCATCAGAATGAATCGACCCGTCGCCACGCTGGAAGAAGTACTCGTTCCCCTGTATCTCCACCACCGATATCAGATCGATGCAACGGTCAAGATGGTCGGAGGCGTCCATTATTCATATGCGGTGCGTGGAGACCGATTACCCCTTCCGCGGGCCGTCCCGGGAAAAGCACAGTTGCTGGCTTTACACGCCCTTCTGATGACGATCCAACCCGACGCCCTGGCTCTTCCGAAACAGCTTCGAACCGGAATACCCCCCCGACCTCCCGGCTTTGGACAGCACAGAGAGCTCTTTGAAGGGTATACCGGGCTTATTTTCGACCCGTATGCCCCCGCTGAAGTCGTTTCCTCACAGGTGCTCGGACTCCTGATTCATCCGGAGCGAGCTTCCAGGCTGGTCAATCAACATGATTTCGAGCGCCAGTTACCGGGACTCAGCCGGGTCCTTACGGAAGTATCCAGGAGTGTATGGGAGGAGCGAATCGAAAAAGATCCCTACAAGGCCGAATTACAACGAATCGTGCAGCGGGTCTGGACGGATGTCTTACTCTCAAGAGCAGCGTCATCGTCCATTTCGCCCGCCGCTCGTGCACGGATTATACAACATCTGAAGGAGATCGAAGTCTGGCTGGACGAAAATCCCGGGGACGACTCCGATCATGAAACGCTCGCTCATCGTGCAACCCTTTACGACGATATTGATCGGTACGTATTTCGTCCGTTCCAGGTCGAGGAAAAGCACCCTGCGACGACTACGCCGCCCGGGTCACCCATCGGCAGTACGACACCGGGTTGGACGCGTCGACAGACCCGTCGAGAGTCCATCTGGGCCGACTGGATGGACCGGAGCCGGATCTGCGCGGTATCGGACGAGGGATTTTAGATTCGATTTACAGCCCCGGTTCCCGGTGGCGGCAGCTTCAGTAACGTTCGCACTACGCGAGAGTGGTTACTCGACGGGCGCACCATCTCCCTGAAAATGGTCGAATCCTTCTGCTCCAAGTGGAATACGACCTTCCTCTGAACTGTATGCGTTTATTCCGGACGCGGATTCTTCGATCGTTCCGATCACCGAACAGAGTCCTTCTCGCTCCAGTTCGCGTGCCTCCTCGGGAGAGATAGTAAACAGCAGTTCGTAGTCTTCTCCACCGAAGAAGGCATAACTGTCCACTTCGTCGAGAAGTTGATCGGCGACCGCCCGCGTCTCGGGGTCAAAGGGTAATGCAGCGAGATAAACAGTTGCCCCGACGTCACTCTGCTGACAGATATGATGTATTTCTGACGCCAGCCCGTCGGAGATATCGATCATCGAGGATGGTTTCATCCCCAACTCGGCGATTCTGTCGACAAAATCGAGTCGGGCAGTCGGCGTTAACTGCCGGTCGATGACGTACCGGTAGGCACCCAGATCGGGTTCGTATGCGGCTCCGAGCTCTTCGAGCTCTCGCCGCTGGTCCAGCAGGATCTTGAGCCCGGCGAAGGCACCTCCCAGGTCACCCGTCACACAGAGCGCATCGCCAATCGTTGCGCCCCGACGAAAAACGACCCGTTCAGGCGCGACTTCACCCGTCATGGCTATCGAAAGGTACAGGGCATGAGCCGACGTCGTATCTCCCCCAACCAGTTGGACTCCGTATCGGGCACACGCGGTCTCCATGCCATCGTAAAGACTTTCGAGCATTTCGACAGACATGTTGTGCGGAAGACCCAGCGTCACCGTTGCGACGCGAGGGCGGGCATTCATCGCTGCGATATCCGAGACGTTTACCGATATGGCCTTGGCACCGAGATAGGACATGGGCACAAACGTCCGATCGAAGTGAACGCCGTCCATCAGCGCGTCCGTAGTAATTACCTGAAGCAACCCTTCGCTGGCCGAAAAAAGTGCCGCATCGTCCCCGATTCCGCAGATTACCCGGCTGTCGGATACTGATTGGTCCAGGCGGGCTCTCATCCGATCAATGAGGTTAAATTCGCCCAATCCTGAGAGGGGTGTGTATGACTGATCCATTGTATGTTTTTCCAGGGTATGTATTTCCAGGGTATGTTCAGACCTTGTTGAAGCCGACCGCGAACGACTGAATCCTGTTTTTTATCCCGGTACACAAATTTTTCCCAGAATCGTCGAACGTGAGGCCCCCGTCGCCGACGGTACATTTGCCGGGATCCCTTGGAGACATTCGTGGGCCAGGACGGCAAAACAGATGGCTTCCCGCCAGTCCGGAGGAATACCGTGTTTCTCCGTCGACTCGACCGGAATGGATCCGAATCCGGCAACGAGTCCTCGCATGATGACCGGATTATGGAGCCCGCCGCCAGCTACGATGACGCGGTCGATACGATGGGGTACAAACGCTTTCCATGCCCCCAGGATCGTTCGGACCGTCATTTCTGTCGCTGTCGCGATCATGTCCTCGTTCCTCAGCCCGCGCTGAACGGCCATTCTGATGATGGCATCGGTGTATCTCGTCGAAAAGAGCTCACGTCCCGTAGACTTGGGTGGTTTTCTGCTGAAATAAGATTCTGCCAGCAGGTTGTCGAGCAGGCTCTCGTCGACTCTCCCTTTCTCGGCAATCCTGCCATCCGTGTCTGCTGCCCGATTGAATAATCGCGTCGAGAGTTCATCGACAACCATGTTCGCCGGTCCCGTATCGAATGCAATAACATCCGACAATGTACCCCCTGCTGCCAGGACGGTGAGATTCGCTATTCCCCCCAGATTCAGGAGGAGACGTCCTTCGGTTTCTGACGAAAAACAGACATAATCGGTGTATGGAACGAGTGGCGCCCCCTGACCGCCCAGAGCCATGTCGGCCTGCCGGAAATCTCCCACGACCGGCCTTCCGAGCAGGTTCGCGAGAATCGACGGATCACCAATCTGCAACGTTCCGTTGACTCTGTAACCGGCCAACTCGACCGTATCCGGTTGATGATAGACGGTCTGACCATGAATCCCGACGGCATCAATTTCGTCGATGCTAATTCCGACGTCCCTCAGCGTGGTATGGACGGCTTCCGCATACATACGCGGAAGTAGCGAATTGAGGAGGGTCAGATCTCGAACATTCGACGTTCCAGGATCCGAGCTGGCGAGAATAACCGAACGTATGTCATTCGGAATCGGGGACACTCCCGTACCAAGGACCTCGACCGATATCTCCTTCCCGGTCCCCGTGAGATGGACAACGGCTACGTCTACGGCATCCAGCGACGTTCCTGACATCACACCAACGACCGTGCGGGACGTCGACTCAAATACGGATCGATGATCATGCATCTTGGTTTGCCGTGTATCGACCGGGGTGCCCTCCTGATTTTTCGAGAGCATTACCCGTGTGGTTGCGAGCTACTCCAGACCCGCAGCTCGCTTCTGCATCTGCTGCGCCTTCTGCTGGAATTCGTCGGTACGCTCGGGATTCTGTTCGGCCAGTTTCTCATAGACCCTTCCCGCTTCCTGAAAATAGCGTTGGGCGGCGTAGATCCTGGCCAATGTTTCGGATACCACATCCTCGATTTCGGTTTCAAGTTCATCAGCAGGTATGGCCTTTACGTCAGGATCCGGAATAATTTTAGCCGATTCCAACTCCACAATGAGCGCGTCCAGATCCTCGAATTCCGGGAGCTTGGGGGCTGCTTTCGACTCTGCCGGTTTGAGGTGAATCCGTTTCAAGACCCGGAGCATTCCGTCGGAGACCGCAGGACTGGACGGCATCAGGGCACACGCATCCTGCCAGATCCTGAGGGCTTCCTCGTCATCACCATCTACTTCAGATAGATTGGCGAGAAGAATATACGGGGCGACGCGCGCAGGCATCATGGAGATCATCTTTTCCAACAATCCCCTGGCCTTTGCCGTCTGACCCTGTTCGATCAGACTCGCGGCAAATCGCAAATCCGGTAATGACATGTACGTCTGTTTCCGTGAAAACGCAGCTCGATGCTGACCCGAATCTACATCACACGACCGTCGTCTGGCAAACGCCGGTAGTGATCTGTAGCCAGACGGTTCTGTCCAATGCTATAAATGGCCACCAGCAGGAACCCCGCTGAGAACATGAACTGGAACGGAACAGCTGCCCACGCTCCTATGGACAATGTATAGACCAGCCCGGCGAGGGAGTATACCCCCAGTACCAGCTCGGCATAGGCCACTGGCGGGATTTTGGTCTCAGAGTACCTGGACTGCCACCAGGCTGGACCCGTAGCAGATGATTCGAGAGCAAATTTCGGAGTTCTGACGAACGGTGTCGACCGCCCGAAAAGAACAGCCGCAATAGCCCGTACGTTGCTAATGGACATACCGATACTTCCCGCCATGAAAATCGGGAAGATCCTGAGTCGGATTCCCCAGTCGGCGTAGAGATATTTCTGGGAAAAAACCTGAGCCAGGAAAAATCCAGCGAAACCCAGGAGTCCCAGGGACAGCAGTGCGAAGAACCATTCACCCGGGCCTACACTCGTCTGTTGAAAAAAGACCAATGGAGCGTGAAATATCGCAGCGAGGACAACGAATGGAAATACAAGATTAGCCGTCAGATGGACCGTTCCCTCCCATTTGACCCGGAGTCGGACATCTGACTTCCAGAGCGGTCCCAACAACTTCCTGGCTGTCTGCAGCGCGCCTTTTGTCCATCGGTACTGCTGATCCCTGAATGCGTTGATGGCGACCGGCAATTCAGCCGGGACTTCCACATCGGGGCGATAGACGCATTCCCAACCCTTTATCTGCGCCCTGTAGCTTAGATCAAAATCTTCCGTGAGTGTATCGGCGGTCCACCCGCCCGCATCTCGTATGCACGTTGTTCTCCACATCCCTGCCGTCCCGTTGAAGTTGATGAAGCAACCCGTCAGGTTCCGGACTCGCTGCTCGAGAGTGAAATGCGTATCGAGTCCGAAGGCCTGTATTCGAGTCAGGAGGGAATGATCGGGATTGATATGACCCCATCTCGCCTGGACCATACCTACTTTCTGATCTTCGAATTCGGGCACCAGCTGTTCCAGAAAATCATCATTCGGCACAAAATCTGCATCAAAAAGTGCAATCAGCTCTCCCTTCGCCACTGCCAGGCCGTCCCGGAGCGCACCCGCCTTGAATCCGTCCCGGTGCGTACGGTGCAGGTGAACTGCCGTCCAGCCATCCTCCTTAAGCGAGGAGACCATTCGGGCAGCCACGGCGGTCGTCTCGTCGGTGGAATCATCCAGGATCTGAAGTTCCAACCGTTCGCGCGGATATCGCAGTCGGGTACAGGCACCGATCAATCGACTCACGACGAGTACTTCGTTAAAAACAGGCAGCTGAATCGTAACAAACGGCAGTTCCTGAACAGCCCGAATTCCGGAATGGTTTGCCCCTGATAGCCCGGGAACAAGAACCTCGTGTCTAGTATGCGCAATCGATAAGATGAGCAGATTGACCCCGTACACCAAGAGTACGAGCATCGAGATTGCATAGACGATTGATACCAGTGAGATCAATGTCCTGGAATTCTGGGGCGCCGATTGTCTCGACTACCAGTTTGACGTCGCCGCCGTAAAGATATCATCGGCAATTTTAGACAGAGCCGTCGAAGCCGCCGCCGCTTCACTCGAGGGATCGAGCGGATCATACTCTTCAAAACCCGAAAAAGACTGCTCCAACAACGACTGGTTCGTTACCTGATCCGTATATGTTACCGAGACGGTAATCGTTACACGGTTCCGGGTCGCCCGCTCGTTTCCACTCACTGATGTCGGTGCATTGATATACCGGCTGATGGATGCAACAAGAAGAGCATCGGCTTGATCAGCATCCGGTGACAGGGAAAGTCGCGTCTGTCGGACGAATCGATCGATGAGAAGCTGAGTCATTTCCTCATCAAGCCCTGAAATCGTACTCAGACTGTTATCATCTACCAGTGGTACGGCGACCGTACCCAGGTGTTCGGGTATCGTGGCACCCGTAAAACTGTAGTATCCACAGGACGAAAAAGAAAGCCCGACCAGCACGACAAACGCGTACGCAGCGAACTGATTATCAAAGGAAACCATCCTATTCATCTGTCTCTACGTCGTCGGAAGTCTCAGGATCGTCTGAAGCTTCAAATTCTTTGATTTTGCGGTATAGCGTCCGCTCACTGATACCCAGGGCGTGGGCGGTCTGTCTGCGATTGCCTTTGTAGCGCTCCAGTGCCGCGAATATCAGTCTCCGTTCGGAAGCCTCGAGGGTAGGCAGTTCTTCTTCGACACCGCTCGATTCAGTGGGAGACGTCCTGTCGGTGGCAACCGAGTCCTCGGATATCCCGTTCGGTGCTGAGAGACCATTCTCGATCTCATATCCGATGTCTTCGATCATGGGCTCCAGTGGAGCCTGGTCCTCGTCGCGGACGATGAGAAACTGACCCGGACCCGGCTCCCCTCTCTTTTCGGTAGTCCACTCCGCTCGTTTCCCGGAAACCAACAGTCCTATTCGCTCCTTGAGCTCACGGACCTCTGATCGAAGTTCCAGCAGTGCGCGGTAAATCAATTCTCGCTCGCGCGTTTCGTCTCCGTCATTACCAGCCTCTCTGGTGACCGGCAGCAGACTGGTGCTCGTTGCCGACACGCCTCTCAAATAGGGTCTGATGTCATCGGCCGTGATGGAATCTCCTTTCAATAGAACGACAGCCTGCTCGGCCACATTTCTAACCTCCCGGACATTCCCGGGCCACCGATAGCGAAGAAAAAGGGACCGGGCAGCGTCATCCAGGTGTCGGGCCGACGAATTATACTTCTGAGCAAACCGATGATGAAACGTCGTAAACAGGGGAATAATGTCTTCCTTGCGTTCCCGCAACGGCGGCACCCGCATTACGACCGTGCTGAGTCGATAGTAGAGATCCTCTCGGAATCGACCGGCTTCCACTTCTTTTGCCAGGTCCTTATTGGTCGCGGCGATCACCCGAACATCTGACTTCAGGACGCTCGACGACCCGACCCGGCTGAACTGCCCGGTCTCGAGTACTCTAAGAAGCCGGACCTGCGCAGTCAGAGGCATTTCTCCTATTTCGTCGAGGAAAATCGACGAGTTGTTCGCCTCTTCGAAGTACCCGCTCCGACGTTCTACGGCTCCGGTATACGCCCCTTTCTCATTACCGAACAGCTCGGATTCGATGAGTCCCTCTGGAATGGCACCACAATTGACAATCAACATGGGCTTGTGACGCCTGGAACTCGTCTCGTGAATAGCCTGTGCGAAGAGTTCTTTCCCGACACCGCTCTCTCCCTGGACCAGTACGGTGATTTCTGTACCCGCGATCTGCCGGACCCGGTCGAGTACGTGCCTCAGCGCCGCGGAGTCGCCAATGATTCCAAACCGTTCCTGCATGGATGCTCGGTCCATTCTTCTATCCTGAACGTTTTCGTTCTTTTTATCAGATACGTTCGGCGAGTAATGTAGCCGACGTACAATTCGTGATCCTTACCTGCTGGTAGTCGCCCTTCGACTGTCCGTCCGCATCGAAGACCACCATTTTATTCGTATCCGTTCTGCCCGAAAGTTGTGCCTCACTCCGGCGACTCGGCCCCTCGATGAGCACATCGTGTGTGGCGCCTATTTCATTGCGGTTTCTCTCAAGGGATATTCTGGACTGCAACTGGATGATTTCCGTGAGGCGTCTTTTCTTGACATCTACCGCTACATTATCGGAATATTTTCGTGCCGCATAGGTATCGGGACGCTCGGAATACATGAACATATAGGCATGGTCATACCCGACCTCTTCCATCAAAGAGAGTGTATCGGCATGTTCTGCATCGGTTTCTCCGCAGAATCCCGCAATGATGTCTGTGGAGAGTGAGACCCCGGGAACGATAGTCCTCGCACGCTCGACGAGAGACAGATATTCGTCTCTGCTATACGTGCGGCGCATCCGCTTCAACATCGCCGAGTTTCCGTGTTGAACCGGAAGGTGTATGTAATTACAGACGTTCGGTCGCTCCCGGTGGACATGGAGAAGCGAATCGGAGCAGTCTTTCGGATGACTGGTCGAGTAACGAATTCTCAAATCATCTGAGAGTTCACTGATTCGGAAGACCAGGTCAGCAAAATTCACTCGAGTTCCGTCCACCTCGAACGCGTACGAATTGACGTTTTGCCCCAGCAGTGTGACCTCTCGATACCCGTTGTCAGACAACGTCTTGCATTCGTCTATAATACTCTGAACCGGCCTGCTCCGCTCCCTTCCGCGGGTGAACGGGACGACACAGAATGAACACATGTTGTCGCATCCGCGCATGATGGACACGAACGCCGACACCCCGTTCGTATCATAACGGACCGGCTGTATATCGGCATAGGTCTCTTCGCGGGAAAGCTGAACGTTGACGGCCGCCTGTCCTGTGTCCAGCGTGTCTCCCAGCATCCTGGGAAGATCCCGGTAGGCATCCGGACCTACGACCAAATCGACCAGTTTCTCTTCCTCAAGGAGACGTTTTCTGAGCCTTTCCGCCATGCACCCGAGTACACCGATCTTGAGATCCGGCTTATACATCCGTTTTCTGGCCCGAACTTCAACCAGTCTCCGACGGACTTTCTGTTCGGCGTTTTCCCGGATCGCACACGTATTGATCAGGATGACATCCGCATTTTCGACCGTTTGCGTCAGACCGAAACCCTCTTCACGAAGAACCGACGCCACGATCTCGGAATCGGATACGTTCATCTGGCACCCGTACGTCTCCAGATATACCTGCTGACTGCCCGTAGCCTGTACCGTTGAAGGCCGGGGGATGTCAAGTTCATCCAGGATGGGAATATCGGTCTGGTGAGTCATGCGAAAAATAATGACGAAATGTCAGGTTATAGCCCCCGATGAACGTCAAACAGGGATTGATGTTCAATTCCGAAGATGTAAACAATGTAAAGATGACAGTCGAACCCGCTCGCAGGTACCCTTTGGGTCGGAGTAGCGTATATTCTTCGTCCACTCACTGCTCCTTCAATTGTCTTCTTTATAGTTATGTCCGGCCACAGTAAATGGTCCACCATTAAAAGGGCGAAAGCAGCCACTGACGCCAAGAGATCAAAAATCTGGGCGCGGTCAACGAGAGATATCATGGTCGCGGCCGGTGACGGCGGTGGCGATCCGAAGATGAATCCTAAGCTCGCCCTGGCCATCGATAAGGCGAAATCGGTCAACATGCCGAAAGACAATATCGAGCGGGCTATAAAACGTGGGACTGGAGAGATCGAAGGTGCCGATTACGTCGAAATGTCGTACGAAGGATATGCATCAGGCGGAATAGCGGTATTCGTCGAAGCCTTGACAGACAATACAAATCGCACAGTCGCCGACGTCCGAAGCATCTTCAGCAAGGCAGGTGGTAGCCTCGGCCAGAGCGGCTCGGTGGGATACCTGTTCGACCGAAAGGCGGTCTTCACGGTACCGGCAGGTAGCGTCGATGAGATGAATCTTTTCGAACTCGTCGTAGATGCGGGTGCTGAAGATCTCGAATCGGAAGGAGATATCTTTGTCGTCACCGCGCCTGTTGAATCATTTGGAACGGTACAACACACCCTCGACGCGGCTAATATAGCGGTGGAGGATGCGTCCCTTCAGCGCATCCCCGTCACGTATACCCGGGTCGATGTTGATCTGGCACACCGTGTTGCGGCGCTTGTTGAAAAGCTCGAAGACCACCAGGATGTTCAATCCGTCTTCACTACCATGGAGATAGATGACGATATTATGGCGGCACTCTCCTGACTACCACGCGCATGCTCGTCCTCGGAATAGACCCTGGATCACTATTTACCGGTTTTGGCGTCATCGAAACGTCTGAGAGCGGCGAGGCCCTGCGCGATTGCGGCGTCATCAGGCTTCCCAGTGACGACAGCCATCCGCTGCGCCTCAAGAAACTCTATGCGTCCCTGGTAGAAATTGTCGAGTTACATCTCCCCGATGTCTGCGCCGTTGAAATGCCCGTCTACGGAGACAACGCCCAGTCCATGTTGAAGCTGGGTCGGGCCCAATCGGCAGCAATGCTGGCGGCACTGAATCACGAGATCCCGGTCAGCGAGTACACTCCAAAAGAGATAAAAAAAGCCGTCACGGGCAACGGGAACGCCACCAAGCAGCAGGTGGATTACATGGTTCGATCCATCCTCTCCATTCCCAGGGATCGGGAGCTGAAACACGATACAACCGACGCACTCGCCGTGTGTCTCTGCCACGCCCAACGCAACACGCTAACCAGGAAAAAAACCTATACAGACTGGTCGAGTTTCGTCCGCTCCAATCCCGAGCGCGCGAAATAATTGGATAGTGAACGCAAGCCAGGGTCCTGAGGCTGTTACTGACAAGCGTTGATGTGCCTACGACTTGCTGTCGTCCGGAGTCGACTCGTCTGAGGATTTCGACGTGTTCTCGTCTGGTTTCTCTGAATCGGCCTGCTCGTCTGGCTTCTCTGAACCGGCCTGCTCGTCTGGCTCTGCACTCGAACCGCCATCAGATGCAGCTTTGGTCCCGGTCGCCCGGGTAGATTCAGCATCTGCTGCCGAATCGACGCCTTCTTTCGTATCCCCATCTGCGCCCTCGGTCTTTTTTTCAGACGCATCGGCCGTCGATTCAGCCTGCTTGGCGGCCTTCTTTTCTTTCTCGATATATGAGAATCCACGTTCTTCATCCCGGAGACGTACGATCTCGGCAGTCTCGTCCTTATTGATCGCACCCTTACTCATGTGAAAAATCAGGAGTGCAATTCGACTGTCTCGCGTCGGAGCCTGGTTCCACTCGGGATGTGCCTGCTCGACGATACTGACGAGGATCCGGATGTAGGGATACCGCTCCTCAATGGTGGGCATTTCGCCAATGGTACGTGCGAATAGATCGGCGTTTCGGCCAACCTGCCTGTCGACAATTTTCTCTTCGAATTTCATGATAGAAGCAGATCTGAGTTTCAGCTGAAACTACCGGTTCAATTCCTGACTGATGCAGCGTACCGGCAGTTTCCCATGGAGATGATGTCACGAAAATACCGAACCGTCCCGGAGGAACCAAGTCTTAACGACGTTTGCACAGAATCAGTAACAGATAGGGCCGATCCGGTTTGCTTTGGACCAAAAGATGTTCGTTCCGAACAACGACGGTTTATATGGCGTTGAAGCGCGATCATTGCTGAGCATGAGTACCCTTATAAGCAAATATCGCCTCGAGCTTCTCCCGATTATTCCTGCGTTCCATCGCAGGGCACGTAAAACAACCGAACTCGACACCGGACAACTGGTCTATTACGGTCCTCAGCCGACCTATTATGGAATCGGCGAAGTCAAGCACCAGGCCGGAAGGTATGTGGCGGTCGATTTTCGTGGAACGGGACATTTCCGGGTCCACGAAGATGTGTTCGAGCCCCAGTATCTCATTCCTATTCCGAGTGGCACAATGTCTCTCCTCTGAAGATGTTTTTCTGGCGTCAATTGTATCTTCGTTGGAGCGGCATCGTATACGGACGACTCCATCTGAAATTAATTGAATGAGATCCTTCACCTTTCCCACGATTCTTTTTCTGCTCGTCGCATTCCTCGGTTCCTGTAAACCGGCACCCCGAAGCGTCCCACTCATCAGCGGAGAGATCGACACTTTTGAGGACGGAGATCCTATTAATGATCTCGATCTGTACTGGGAGACGATTTCCGAGGGAGCGGAAACCTCATCGACCCTTTTCGTAGATAGTGGGACATTTCCCACAGGATCTCTTCACTACCTCACGGTCGGAGGATCACGTCCGTTCGGCAGCAGCGCATCCGACGTAACCGGAGTGAAGACGCTCTTGAATGGTCTCACGAAATCCGGTGACAGAAATATTGCCTCCGTAGATGTTTCGGCCTACGATGGTCTCTCGTTTCGATTGAAAGGGACCCCGGGGTCGTATATCGTGCAGCTCGCGACCGCCGCTGTCTCAGACTTCGACTACTACAACACCTATGTTCAGTTGGACGAACAGTGGCGAACGTTTCGAATCGCTTTCGAGTCCTTTCGCCAGGAGGGATTTGGAGCCCCTGAGACGTGGACGGGTACGGACGTAATACATATTGCTTTCTATGCAAATTCGTCCGGACCGTTTCTCTTCGGGATCGATGATGTAGCCTTCTATTCAGCGTCAGAAAGTGCGGCACCTGACTGACCCGTCCACCAGAATATTTGACGTCAATCAATAGCTATCGCGTAACAACACATGCCTGAATTATCTGTCAACGGCATCACAAAACGATTCGGAAAGATCCTGGCCGTGGATAACGTCAGTTTCTCGGCTCAGCCCGGGCGCATTCTCGGTGTCCTGGGACCCAATGGTGCCGGGAAGACGACATCTATCCGAATGATCACATACATCACCGTCCCGGACAGCGGTGAAGTCCTCTTCGGCGGTAAACGGGTCGGTCCCTGGAGCCAACAACGTATGGGATACCTTCCCGAAGAGCGAGGCCTCTACAAAAAAATGAAAGTCGGTGAGCAACTTATTTACTTCGCCGAACTCAAGGGGCTCTCTGCACGTGAAGCAAAAAAGGCGGTCAAGTACTGGTTGGATCGATTCGACGCCTCCGACTGGTATGGCAGGAAAACGAATGAACTGTCGAAGGGCATGCAGCAGAAGGTGCAGTTTATAACCGCGATCATGCATAAGCCGGAACTCCTGATTCTGGATGAGCCGTTCGGAGGGCTCGATCCCATCAACGCCGAACTGCTCCAGGATGTCATCATGGAATTGAAAGACTCGGGTCGAACGATTCTATTTGCCTCTCACCGCATGGAACAGGTAGAGCAACTATGCGATGACATCTGCCTGGTCTCGAAAGGTGAAGTGGTTCTGAAAGGAGAGCTGGGGGAAATCAAACGCAGCTTCGGAAAGAATACGGTCAAGATCAATTTCAGTGGATCGGACGCATTTCTCGACGGACTGGAAGCGTCCGGGCGCATTGATGTCGCCTCGCGAAGTAAGAGTCAGGCCGAATTCCGCCTTATTGACGGGACGTCCCCGCGAGGCGTACTTGACGCCGCACTGACCACGACCGATGAGATCACCCATTTTGAACTGGTAGAACCCCCGATGCGAGATATTTTTGTCTCAGCCGTCACCGCCCAGCAGGGCGCCGAAGCCATCGCCGAATAAGGAATCGAACCATGAAAAACAGGACTTTAATCGTTGCAAAATACGAATTTGTCAAGCGCGTCCGGAGTCGTTGGTTCGTACTTACGACCCTTCTCGGACCCATCGCCCTCATCGCGTTCATCGTTGTGACAGCGTTTATCTCGATCTCGGCGATGGAGAGTGGCGATCAAACCATCGCCGTCCTGGACCAATCAGGGCTGATTTTTGACAATCTGGCAGACTCAGAGGGACGTCTTACGTTTGTCCAACCCAACGTACCGGAGGATTCAATTCGTTCGGCTGTGCTGGCCGGGATGTACGACGGCTATCTGGTGCTCGAAAAAGACATTGTCGCCGGTAGTGGAAGCGCCACATATTACTCACTGAAAGGAGGTGGAAGTGCGTTTCTCTCCAATAAAATGGAGACAATCATCGAGCGGACCGTCGAAAAACGCCGCCTCGAAGAGCAAGACGTGGACCCCGAAGTATTCAAGATTCTGAATGCTGGCGTATCGATCACCATGCTCCAACTCTCCGAATCGGGTGAGACATCAGGAAATACAGGCGCCTACGCTGCGATCGGCTTTGTGATGGGATTTCTCATGTACATCACCATGTTGGTCTACGGCTCTGTAGTCATGCAGGGTGTGATTCAGGAAAAATTGAATCGCGTGGTGGAAATTATCGTCTCGTCGGTAAAGCCGTTCCAATTGCTGCTTGGCAAGGTTCTTGGAATCGGTGCCATGGGTCTCGTTCAGATGATTTTCTGGGCCATTCTGATGGGTGCAGGAACGTTTTTTTCCGGCACCATCATCGCCATGTTTCTGGATCCTGCTAACCTGAATCTGCCGGCTGCGGCGAGCCAGGAGGAGATGCTCACAGCGATTAACTTCTCGGTACCTGTCATCGATCCGTTCCTGTTCATCTGGTTCGTCCTGTATTTTCTGTTCGGATACCTGCTCTATGCCAGTCTGTTTTCAGCTGTCGGCTCGTCGGTGGAGCAACAACAGGATGCCCAGGGCCTCATGCTCCCACTGATGCTCCCGATCATCCTGTCCATAATGTTCTTGCAGTCGGTCATAGAGGCACCCGATTCGACTCTTTCCGTCGCTCTGTCCATGATACCGCTTACATCACCCATATCGATGGTGGTGCGAACGGCCGTCACCCATGTACCAATCTGGGAGATGGTTCTCTCGTTCGGACTCCTGGTAGGCACGTTCTTTGGTTCGATCTGGGTCAGCTCACGGATTTATAGAGTAGGAATTCTGATGTATGGCAAGAAGGCGAGCATCAAGGATCTGATCAAGTGGGTTCGATACGCGTAAAACGTCCCTCCGGTGCGGGCGCGTCCTATTGCACTACGATCGACGGAACCTGATTCGGGAGCGGGCTTACCAATTGACCTCCCGGGTGTCCTCGTACGTTCAATCACATCCTGGCTATGCGCCTGAATCGCACCATAGTTGCAGGTATCGCGCTCGCCTGCATGTTCAGTGTGGTCGCACCGCCACCGCTGCAAGCACAGTATTTTCGATTTGGAAAGAACAAAGTCCACTATCAGGATCGGGAATGGTTTTACGTTCAGTCGGAGCATTTTACTGTTTATTTCTACGAAGGCGGGCAGTACCTGGCCGATTTTACCGCAAAAGCTGCTGAAGATGCGTATGGTCAGGTCTCGCGACTCTTTCAGTATCAGATCTCTTCGACCATTCCCCTTATCGTCTATCTGAGTCATGCAGACTTTGCGGTCACCAACGCCGTTGACCTCCCCACATATTCAGAGGGAATCGGAGGCGTCACGGAACTCTTCAAGAACAGAATCGCCATTCCGTTTACCGGCGATTATCGGGACTTTCGTCGGGTAATCCACCACGAACTCGTTCACGCCGTAATCAATGACATCTACTACGGCGGATCGCTTCAGGCGGTCATTCAGAACAACATTCAGACACGAATTCCCGCGTGGTTCAACGAAGGCCTGGCAGAATATGCGGCACAGGGATGGGACACGCAGTCTGATATGTACATGCGTGAAGCGACGATCGGGGATCATCTCCCACCCATCGAATACCTTGGAGGGTTCTATGCATATCGAGGTGGACAGAGCGTATGGGACTATATAGCCGAACAATACGGCGACGAAAAAATTGGCGAAATTCTTCACCGACTCCGGTTGACCCGCTCGGTTGCCGAGAGCATCCGGCGATCTACCGGACTGACCATTCCGGAACTCTCCATACGATGGCAGAAGGCCCTTCGTGAGATCTACTTTCCCGAAGTGTCAGCAAGAGAGAACATCGACGATCTGGCGAGGGCGGTCATCACCCGAGAACAGGGACTCTATAACGCCAGTCCCGCGCTCTCCCCTCTGGGGGACAAGCTGGCCTTCGTGACAACGACTAACGGCCTGTTCAACATCTATCTGGCCAGTGCCAACGATGGGCGAATAATCAGAAGGTTGGTCGAGGGTCAGACTTCCACGGCATTCGAGAGTCTCCGGATTCTCACACCGGGAATCTCATGGAGCCCTACGGGCGATAAAATCGCCGTTGCCGTTCGACAGGGTCCCTCAGATGCAATCGCCATTATCGATGTCGTGACCGGCGATACGAGGCATATTCCTCTTCAGCAGGTTGAACAAATCCTGTCTGTTGCATGGAGTCCGGATGGTGAGCGACTTGCACTCGGAGCAGCACGCGGTCCGCAGAGCGATATCTACGTCCTCTCCCTCAGTTCGGAAAATCTGACCAACTTGACGAACGATCTCTTCAGTGATGAGGAGCCGGCGTGGAGTCCCGATGGCTCCCGAATCGCATTCCAGAGCGATCGGGGAAATCATGTGACGGTCGGATCGGCTTCCCGAACGTCATACGACATGTATGAGAATCTCATCATGAATCTGGATGTTTATTCTCTGGATCTGTCGTCGAAAACGCTCCTCCGAATCACGAACGATGAAATCTGGAACGAGCGCAGCCCGAAATATTCACCGGATGGAGATCAGGTCCTCTTTATTTCGGACCGTAATGGAATTCTGAACCTGTATGCGGTCGATCTTGATTCGGCCGCCGAGCGACCGCTGACCGACCTGGCGGTAGGTGTCTCCCAGTTTGCTCTTTCTGCGGATGGTCAACGAGCAGCCCTGGTGAGTCTCAAGGACGGCGTGCCGTCGATCTACGTCCTTCGTAATCCACTCGACGTCGAGGATACCCCGGAGTCGCTCCGACCCAGTGTATGGGCCGAGCGTGTTCGACGAGACGGGGAATTTGCATCCCCTGCGCTCGCTCTGGCAGGAAGGAGACTCAAACAACTCAATCCCTATCTACGCGACGTGACCGACGGAATCCCGTACGCAGTCGGAAAGAAGCGACTTCAAACACCCCCCGTTGAAGTACCGTTCTCAGGCGCACTGACAGAAGTTCTTCCGGATACGCCGGTCGACGAATCTTCGTCCGAGTCAGACCCACTCCTTACCGGGAAGGCCGGTATGTCATTCGAATCTGAACCGGTCGTTACTGATTCCGTAACCCTTGACCCGGCTGTTGATTTTCGTGATTACCATTTTTCCAATGCGTTCGAAGAGGCGGCAGAGAGACTCGCTCCTGAACTGGATTTCCTCGAGATCCGGGCGGCAAAACGCTCCTATGTGGATGCCAACGGTAACTACGTCCCCCGAAAGTATAAACTTCGTTTTTCTCCTGACATCGTCTACGGTGCCGCCGGCTATGACGCCCTATACGGCGTCCAGGGAGTAACGCAGATGATGTTCAGTGATATGCTGGGAAACCATCGAATCATTGTCGCGACGAATCTCCTGCTGGATTTGAGGAATTCGGACTACGTCATTTCGTACAATTATTTACCCAGGCGAGTGGACTGGACGTTTTCCATGTTTCACGTCTCTCGCCTGCTGGCAGATTTCGATCGAACGGTACCAACCTATTTCCGATATCGCCAATACGGCACCAGTCTCGAAGCCAGTTATCCGCTCAGCAAGTTTCACCGGATTGATCTTCAGGTATCCGTCCTCGGAATCAGTCAGGCCGATATTACCGATGTCACACGACCTACGATAACCCGTGCGCTCGTTTCGCCCCGTATCACGTTTACGCGCGATGGCACCGTACCCGGATTCACCTATCCATCATCCGGGACCCGGTGGGCAATCAGCGCGTCCGGTAGCACGTTTAGCCTGAGTGACGAGCAGGTCCGATTCGTGACATTTCTGGCGGATATCCGGACATATTATTCTTTTGGACGTGGGCGGTATACGATTGCGCTCAGAGGATCAGGAGGTGCATCGCTGGGCACAAACAAACAATTTTTCTACACATCAGGAGTTCAGAATTGGATCAATCGGGACTTCGACCGTCAGAATGGATTCCCCATTTCGGACGCCACGGATTTCGTGTTTGCGACTCCTCTGATGCCTCTTCGGGGCTTTGATATCAACTCCAGAAACGGAACGAATTTCTCTCTGGTGAATGCCGAATTCAGATTCCCGCTCATTGCCTCGCTGGTACCGGGACCGATCCCTATTCTGCCACTCTATAATATCCAGGGACAGGCTTTTCTGGATGCGGGGGCCGTCTGGGGCGGGACCGATGTCAATCGAAGTCTGACGCTCACACGAAGAGACGCAGACGGCCGGACCCGTTTCGACGATCTGCTTGTCGGCAGCGGGTTCGGGATCCGTACATTCTTTCTGGGCTATCCAGTTAGACTCGACTTCGCCTGGCCGTTCGACGGTCAGTCCTTCGGGGACAGAAAGACCTATCTGTCCGTCGGATTCGACTTCTGATTCAGGCACGCAATTTCGAATGGTTTTCACCGGTATGGCGTGAACCTCTGGTCGTGGGTGTAGTTTTCCGTTCCTTCCGTATGACCCAGCCGTAAGATCGAACCGAAAGCCCACCCACCATGCAGACCACCATCCAGAAAGTCAACGACGTCGAGTTTGATCTCGAAATCAAAGCCACGGCAGAAGACCTTTCCGGGGATCTCAGCAAAGCGATTCAACAGCAGCGGGGCCGGACCACGATGAAGGGTTTTCGCCCGGGCAGGGTCCCCCTTTCCCTCGTCAAAAAAATGTACGGGAAGGCGCTGGCCTATGGCGTAGCAGAGGATGTCGTCCAGAAGACGTACGAATCTACCGTCATGAAAGCCGAGGACTACGATGTGCTCGGTCAACCGACCATTACGGACCTGGAGTATGAATTTGAGGGAGATCTCCGCGCGGTGGTTCGCTTCGGTGTTCGTCCGGAAATAAAGCTCAAGAAACTCGGCAGACAGAAACTCCTGCGTCTTGCTCATGAGGTTTCTGATGCGGATGTCCAGTCCGAAATAGACAATATGCTTTCGAGCCATGCCGAATTCATCCCGGAGGATACGCCGGCCAGTGCGGAGTCGTTCGTCATCGTAGACATGCAGCGACTCGACCTTCAATCCGGGGAGCCCGTCGAGGGCGAGAAACAGACGGATGTAGAAATATTGCTCAGCGAGGAGAACATTCTCTCTCAATTACGAGATGCGGTCGTCGGATTGAGAGCAGGCGAGAGGGCAACGGCTGAATTCCCGTCTCATGAGGAAGGTGGAGAAGCTCGCCGGTACGAGATCGATTTGAAAGAGGTCAAGCGCCGCGAGTTACCCGAACTCACTGAGGAGCTGATTACCGAAATAACCGGTGGAAAAATCGCAGACGAGTCGCAGCTCCTGACTGAGGTTCGGTCTCAACTCGAAGACGGTTGGGAGAAGAGAAGCAGGGACTTCTTTGAATCTGCCGTAATCGAGCGAATGGTCAAACTGCACAAGGTCCCCGTTTCGTCGTCCGTCGTAGACATGTACCTGGATGCGTTCCTGAAGGATGCGACCCAGCAGAGCGGCGGCGAGTTACCCCCTCACTTCGACGAGGCCGCATTCCGCGAATCCCGGACGGATGAGGCGACACGGCAGGCGGCATGGATGTTCATTCGCGACCAGATCGTCACGGACCATGATCTCGAAGTCACGGAAGAGGATATCGACGCTTATCTGGAGAAAACGACCAGGGGCTCGGATCTCCCTCTCGATACCATGAAGGAGTATTACCGATCGGTTCCCAACATGATGGATCAGCTCAACCAGCGACTCCTGACGGAAAAAGTATTTGACTGGATCAGTGAACAGGTCAAGATTGAGGTGAAAAATCTTGAAGCCTTCCAGAAAGCCATGAAAGCAGAAGAAGGATCCAAATAACGGAACTATCGGACGCGGCGCTCGGTTGCAGGATCACCTTTTTTGTTCGAACTCACCTACTCTCTGACGGCCCCATGATGGATGACTTCCTCAAGTTCAGCAAAAGTCTCAAGAAACCCTCTGAAATCCACAGTGGTCCGTTTCAGGACGCTGCTCTGGGTACTCTCGTCCCTATGGTCGTCGAGCAGACCAGTCGGGGGGAACGGGCATATGATATCTTCAGTCGACTCCTGAAGGAACGAATTATCATGCTCGGTACGGGCATTAATGATGCCGTGGCCAACCTGATGATCGCCCAGCTTCTGTATCTGACATCGGAAGATCCGGAGCGCGATATCAATATCTACGTCAACTCTCCTGGTGGATCAATCGACTCCGGTCTGGCCATATACGATACGATGCAGTACATCTCGTGCGATACGGCAACAATCTGTGTGGGTCTGGCGGCCTCCATGGGATCGGTCCTCCTCGCGGCCGGCGCTCCTGATAAGCGCGCTGCGCTGCCGAATTCGAGAGTCATGATTCACCAGCCGTGGATGGGCGGTGTTCAGGGTCAGGCATCAGATATCGAGATCCACGCGCGCGAGATTCTCAAGATGAAGAAATCGCTCTACGACATCCTCGCACACCATTCGGGACGAACAGCCGAGCAGATCGAAGCCGATGGAGATCGGGACCACTGGTTGAGCGCTGCGGAAGCCAAGGACTATGGCCTGATCGACAATGTCCTGACGCCTATGCCGAAGAAAAAAGACGACGAAAAAAGCTAGGAGGCCGTTCAAAAAGGCCGACTGTTAAATGCTTCGCGACTTTACACAAAGGCCAGTACACGACTCGGGCCGCCGGTCGCGCGTTCTATCTTGGGACCGCCCACAATGACGGTTGCTCCGGATGCCGGAAGTTCACCCAGGTTCGCCGCACATTCCAGTCCCCACCGATTGCTGGGAAGCCACTTGAAATGGGTGGCAAAATCCGGAGATGCGCCGAAGTCGAGGCTCAGTGTGTCGACCATAATACCCACAGCGGCTCCTCCTTCCATCAGATACTCAGCCGCCTCGATGTGGAAACCAGGGAAATGCATGACCCCTTTGTCGTCCGCATTTCGGAATCTGACTCCGTCCATCACGTAGGCATCCCAACCGCTGTTCATCGCGACGATTGCTCCTGCGGGTAGCGGTCCGTGATCGGCTTCCCATGCCCGGAGATCATCGGGGGTGACCTGGGCGTCTGCATTCTCGGAGGCTTTCGCGCGAATATCGATAACAGCGAGCGGTCCAACGAGCTGATCGATTGGTATTTCGTCCGCAGAGTGCTGGCCCGCGAAATGAAACGGAGAATCCAGATGCGTCCCGGTATGCTCGTTTATCGTCCACTTTTTGAGGTTGAATCCGGACTCCTCTGCCTTGAACAGAGATTCTATTTCGAGCTGCTGCGTTCCGAAGTAGGTGGGAAAATCTTCCCGTAGCGTGTGGGTAAGATCCACGATCCGGTCGTAATTGATCGACTTACCCGTGGCCACTTCAGGCGTACCGGCTCCAACGCAACCGGTCACTGTAGTACCGGCGGCCGTGATCGCTGCAGACTTGAGGAAGGATCGTCTGCTGATGGAGCGTACGATTTTTTCGTGACAGGCTGGGACACACATGATTCATCTCTGATTATATGAATAGATCAATCGTCTTCTATGGGGTGGTGTTTGCTCGTTCGGTGGTCTCATTCGCGGTGGATGGGAACGAGCCAATCCATATACCGGGGTTCGTTTCCCGTGACAACGTTCATGTAAAGCGCCTGCATTCTTGATGCAATCGGATATTCAGAGCCATCGCCGACTCTACGATGATCGACGCTTCCGATGGCGGCCACTCCGACTCCGGTGCCGCAGAAGAAGGCCTCATCGGCCAGATACAGCTCGGAGCGGTCGATGCTGCGCTCCACGACTTCGAGGCCGAAGTCCTCCCGCGCAAAATGGATCACCACGCGCCGCGTGATACCCTCGAGTACATTATCGGTGATCGGTGGCGTGATGACGACGCCGTCACGCACGATAAACAGGTTGGCCGCGCTCGCTTCAGAGACGTGGCCATCCTGATTCAGCACGAGTGCTTCCTGAAACCCGTTCAGGACGGCCTCGCTCTTCGCGAGCGCACTGTTGACGTACGTTCCATTGACTTTTCCGCGAGCCGGAATGACGTTGTCATCCACGCGTCTCCACGAACTCAAGCCCACACTGAGCGCTCCGTCAGATTTGATATAACTCCCGACGGGCTGACTGAAAATGGCCAGTTTGTCGTTCGAATCGTGAAGCTGGACTCGAAATACCCCGTCGTCCTTATAGACGATCGGACGGATGTAGACGTTTTGCGTCCACGCCTCTTTACGGAGTAGCTGGACGGTGATATTCGTGAGTTCCTCGATCGTATAGCTGAGGTCACACAACAAAAACTTGGCACTGTTCAGGAGCCGTCGAAAGTGGTCGTGCGGCCTGAAGAGATAGAGCTCTTGGTGGTCTTCATTCCAGTAGGCCCTGAGACCACCGAAACAGCCCGTCCCGTAATGGAGGGTGTTGCAGGATATACTCACGTGGGCGTCTTCAAACGGAACAATCGCGCCCTCGAAGTAGGCAAATTTCGTCATAAAAATTATTTCAGATATACTTCGTCTACGGGTACTTTCAGACCGGAAGCGATCCCGTTGGTCTGGTGCGCCATTCCGATGAGCGCCATCAATTCCTCGTACTGTCCCGTAGTCATTCCTTTGTTATATGCGTTGGCTGTATGCGAATGGATGCAATAGTCACAGTTGTTGGCTACTGAGACAGCGATGTAGATCATCTCCTTTGTAAGGGAATCGATCTCTCCCTCGGCGAAGACTTCCTTGATACCCGACCAGATTCGGCGCAGCGTCTTCGGATGGTGGGCGAGCGCTTTCCAAAAGTTATTGATAAACTGGGTCTTTCGAACCACACGCAGGTCATCGTAGACGGAGCGTACCTCGGACGACGCATCCTCATATTCGATCAGGCTTACAGTAGCCATAGTCAGTACTTTGTTGAATTGCAGTATTTGTTGGACACCAATGGTAGGGTAATTCTTGGACTAAATCCGGGGTGAACCGCGTTCCTCAGATCACCGATAAAATAAAGAATGCACCCAACAAGACGGCTACCAACCCGGCAAGACGAGCCCAGGGCTCAGCAAAACGGAGAGCCCGCGCAACCATCGCCTTGAATCGAGACCGACCGATGACCAGAAATGAGACCGCAGCTATTATAGAGAGCCACCCGATCACCAGAAACGTCATTGGGTAGCGCGAATCAGGAGCGTAAGAGATGAGAGCTGCTCCCAAAATAAGTCTGGAGACCACGGCGACGGCATGAAACCACGCGGTCCCGGCATTACCAGTCGTGAAGTCTACCGGGAGTTGCGGACGGATGAGAAACGTCAGTCCAAGAACCATTATCAACAGGCCGAAAAGCAGAATGACGTACATCATGACGCATACCTCGGTTGTTTTGCCAGTAATACCCTCCCCGGATCACCAAGATGCCGGATCGCTGGACCAATTGCAAAGGAGCCTGTAAATTGAGTCGGAAAACACGCGGTTGGAACGAGGCGGATCGTACATTGTCCGGAACCTCGGAGAGATATTCGTCGGGAGCCACGTATTGGCAGGGCGCCTCCCTGAACTGAAACTCCTTTTCATGTCCGGCTACACAGCAGACGTAATCGCCAACCGCGGCGTACTTGAGGAGCACATCAACTTCATCCAGAAACCTTTTACGATGAAGAGCCTCTCGGCCAAGGTTCGTGAGGTGTTGGACTCGTAGTCGGCATGTTTTCATCGGCGCGGCGATGAGCCAGAGAATGAACCTCAGCTTCGCTCACCGTTCGAAAGACGTAGACTTCATCATTAACCCGGACACGATCATCAACGCGTACCGCAACGCGGGTGCCTTTTCCTGCATCTTGGACGCGCTCGTGCTCGACTTCAATCGAATTCACCTCCACGCGGACGACACCGGTATTCTCTCCCTGGAACATGATCTCGTCTCCGACCGAGAATGGATGGCTCTGCACCTGGATTTCGGCGACCTGAATCTTTTGATAATAGTTTCGAACGCGACCTACGAATTCCTTCGTACGGGTAGCTCTATTGCCGTAACTCGATGTCCACTGATCGAGGGGTTTCCCGTGATAGAATCCCGTTGAGAAACCCCGGTTGTATACAGTCTTTAGCTCTGCAACCCCCCTCTTCTTGACCTGCTCGAACCGCCGGGCGAAGTCACCGGACCCGCACTCGTCAAAGAGAAAATCGATTGCTCGGCGGTAGGCTTTCGTGACGGTGCTTACGTATTCCGGGGGCCGGTTGCGGCCTTCGATCTTTAGACTTCGTATCCCGGCCCCGATCAGACGTTCAATAAAGGGCAGGGTACACAGGTCGTTAGGACTCATGATGTAATCATGCCCGACCACATACTCCGCCTCCCCATCTGTATCAATAATCTTGTATTCCCGCCGACAGGGCTGAATACACTCACCACAATTGGCTGATTGACCGAATGAATAGTTCGACAGGAAACACCGCCCGCTGACAGAAACACACATGGCTCCATGGCAAAAAGTCTCCAGTTCGATCGGATGATTCTCGGTCTCGAACCACTCGACCAGATTGTTTTGGATGGACTCAATCTGGTTCAGAGTACACTCCCTCGCGAGTACAAAACGATTGATACCACATCGATCATGGTACTCCACGATCGCCGACGAGTTAGAAACGGAAGCCTGGGTAGAAAGGTGAGGTTCCAATCCGTACGTCCGGCACCCGGCAAGAACAGCCGAATCCCACGCGATGACGGCGTCTACTCCCGCTGCGGCCGCAGTCTCCAGAACACACTGTACCCGGGCGAGGTCGTCCTCCAGGATCATCGTATTCAGGGCGAGATACGCTTGCGCATTCTCGGTGTGACACTCCTGAACGATGTCCGGCAAATCATCAAGGCCGAAGTTTCTTGCCCCTGCCCGCATGTTCATGCCTCTGACACCGAAATACACGGCATCACATCCGGCATCGAGGGCGGCCCGGAGGCTGATCTGATTTCCAGCGGGTGAGAGTAGTTCAGGCTTTCTCACTGGGACTTGCATAAGGACGATCCTCCGGTTCACAACTAGATATCGAGATTGTACCGCTTCCCGGGAAAGGACACGCGCTTACATAGCCCTTGCTATCACCTCGGACAGGGCCTGTAAGGTCATGGGTTTGTGCAACCAGTCTACGACTCCTCTCGAGAGCAGATCTTCCCGCTTGTCTTCCATCAAGTATCCCGACATCATAATAACACTTACCCCGGGATCGGTCGATCTAAGGGTGTCGAACAGTTGAATGCCGTCCATCTCGGGCATGATTACGTCCGATAAAACCACGTGTATTTTTTCCCGGTTATCGGCATATACTTTTACGGCCTCCTTTCCGTTAACAGCAACGAGGACATTGTAATGGAGCCTCTCAAGCATGTCCCGACTGGCATCCCTCGCAATCTCATCGTCTTCAACCAAAAGCACGGTCTGCCCTTTACCATGAGTCAGCGTCTCCGGATCGACTTCTTTTTCAGAACAATTCTCCTCGGCGGACGGAGGAAAATACAAAGAGAATGTCGTCCCGGTTTCGGGATCGGTCTCGATGGTGAGATGTCCATCGTGTTGGTCCACGATTCCTGCGACCTGCGAAAGACCCATACCCGAGCCCTTGCCAACAGCTTTTGTCGTATAGAACGGTTCGAGTACACGGGGAATTACGTCCGGAGAAATCCCTTGGCCCGTATCTGAGAAGCGCAGAACAATCCAGTCACCAGAAAATACGCGCTGGGTGATCGCGCAGAGACGACTATCCACTATTGATTGGTGACTGGCGCTTACCCTCATTTCCCCTCCCTCTGGCATGGCATCTTTCGCATTCAATACCAGATTGGTTATGAGCTGTTGAAGTTGCGTCTTATCCGCATGGATCAGAAACCGCTCCGGTTCCAATTCTACACTCAGATGGATATTCTCCGGAACAATCCGACGTAAGAACTGAATAGCGTCCGTAAGAAACGGATTGATTTCGAGGGTCTCGGGCTGACGAAAAGACTGCCGACTGAAGTCGAGTAACTGTTCAACCAGACGGGCAGCCTGACTCCCCGAATTCTTAATCCGTCCGAGGTCCTCACGAGCATCCTTCGGAATATCCGGTGCGGTCCGGAGCAACTCAGCATAACCAATGATTCCAGTTAGAATATTATTGAAGTCGTGGGCTATGCCCGCCGCCAATTGCCCGACCGCTGCGAGTCGTTCTCTCTGTACAAGACGCGTCTGGGCCGTCTGCAATTCGACCATGGCGTCGGAGAGATTTTGATTGGAAACCGTAAGCTCTTCACGTGTCTTCTTTTGCTTGGCGAGAAGCGAAAGTTTCTGGAGCGCGAGACTGATCTGCCGGGTGGCTGCGTCCAGAAACGTCAATTCGTCGGGTAACCAGTCCCGACGATGAGTAACCTGATTGATCACCAGGACGAAATATCCATCGACGCGAAAAGCAAAGGGGAACCATAGAAGACTCTTGATGCACATGTCCTCGTGAAGAATACCTGCTGACCCATCGGCTATGAAGTGTGAGTTGGGGGCATCGAAGTGACTCTGAAGCCAGTGTTCTGTCTTCCCCATCTCTGCGAGACCCCCCTGAAAGGCCTGGACCGGACACGTCGCTTTCGTCGCCGATATATCCGGGCGATCGGGATTAAGCCATTCGCACAACCCTTGAGCCACCTCATCCTCGATTCGCGCATCGTAGATAAGAGATCGATCGACTTCCAGCGTCTCGCCCAGAATTGTAGCAAGTCGATCCAGAAGCTGCTGACGATCCATCTCGGAAATAACGGTATCGCCGATACGATTGAGGGCCTGCAAGAATCGTAATTGCCTTTCCCAACGCATCTCTGACTGTTTGTGCTCAGTAGTATTTCGGAACACGAGCACCCGGCCAGCCTCCGTGTTTTTCTCGTGTACGAGTGGCGAGATAAAGAGGCCGTACTGCCTCGTCTCTCCGTTCACATCCAGCGTTATTTCTGTTCGCGTCGACATGACTTCCCTGAACCTGTCTACCTGCTCTGGCCAGTGAGAAAAAACCTCGCCCGCGTCTTTTCCGATGGCCTCGTCGGTAGATATTCCGATAAGATCCTGTACGCCGGGGTTCATATCAATCACGCAGTTATTGACGTCGAGCACGATCACCCCGTCTTCCATCCCGTCAAACACCGCTCGCAGCGCCACCGGCATGATGTGTAGCAGTCGATATTTAAATACGGCCCATGCCAGAACGATTCCCGTAACGGTAAACATGAACGGAGTCGGATCGACGTTCTTGACCGGATTGGGACCAAACAGGTAGAGAATATTACCGGCCCACGGAATCAGGAATCCGGACAGAATGACGAGGGCCTGTCGTCGGTAAATGGCGCGCGTCCGAAACGCCATGTTTACAATTATTGCGGCTCCCCACGTAAGGAAGATGTATGAAACCAACACGTGTACCCAAAACCAGCCGCCGTACGTGAGCGCGAGTATCGGTGTTGTGGCGGTTACATCCAGTTCTATCTTCCGCCAGATCAGATGATGCCACGTGTTGGTCAGGGCCAGCGTCAGCGTCACGACCGGAACGAGAAACAGAAGAAGACTGGTTCTTCTACGATACGTCTCCCATACACGGGAGTCACTGTATTGAAGCGTAAAGATGAGCCATAGTACGGGAATAAAGACCAATCCCGGGTACTCGGCCCGAAGCCAGAATTGTTTGGTCGCCAGATCTGACCCACTCAGTTCGAGCGCGTACGTGACCGACCAGAGGGTCAGTGCCACCATCATAAGTGAGAAAACGCCGGCACCCGGTACGGATCGGCGTCTCGCGCTGTATATAGCCAACCCGCCGGAGAACCCGGCGGCGATCAGCAATGGAACAAGATATTGCGTGAATTGCCAACTCACGAGTCAGACCTCACTGCGATGCACGCGGCGGTGAATACCGCTAAGCTAACGGACTCGTCCACCTATCTTCATGGTAAACGGAAGAGCAGGGTAGTGCAAGGCCTTTTTGATTAGAATTCTGGTGGAGAGAGAACGTCGTATCATAAGCCGCCTCCACTATGTACGAATGAAGACGTACGAACATATCTGTCCACAACATGCCGCAGAGGAGGGAAAATAAGTCGTAGCTCGCTCGTCTGGGCAACATCGGGGAAGCGCTTGATATGTGTCCAACAACTTAGAGTTAGAACGACCACCCCAGTTCTTCCAGCATTCCTTCGACGTTCGTGACGCAAATTCCAAAATCATCACAGACGTTGGGGATCTTTGAGGCGTTCGGTTTGCGCTTCTCTTCTGTAACGACGGTGCCACCTGTATCATAGCCAGTGGCTATTAAGAATGGGTCTGCTACCGGCTTTCCACGCAAAATCTTAGCGCGAGCAATAAGCGCTTGATACTTTTTCTGAGTCATGAGCTGGGCAACAAACGCAGTCTCAGTAGGTCCGGGGATCAAAAATATTTGCTTGACAGATTTAGCTTTATTCCAAATCCAGTTGCCTTCATAATCTGAAAGTTCTGAGTACACTTCCCGTACGGACCGGATAGTGCCGTAGTCGACTGCGTCTTGAAAGAGAGACCAAAAAGTAGGAAATCGGGCTTCGTAGTAATTCGAAAGGACTCGAAATGAATTCGTATCAATGATAAAAGGTGGCTTCATTTACCCACCTTGGTATAATAAAAGTCTTCTAGCTTTTCCAGATTGCCAGGTTTGACTTTCAAATACCGAGCGGCGTCATCGTGCGAAATCTGACCGCGATAGAGGGACGAAAATGCAAGCTTCAAGTACTCTACACCTAGGTAGGTTGTATGAGTTGCATAGTAGTCTCCGCCTGATTTCTTTACCTTTTTTGATTCCTTGTACGCCTTGTTCCACTCAGCAACCTTTGTTTCATAAAACGTTGGGGACAGGTTGCCAGCGTCCAAATATTTCCGCAAGATTGCTTCCTTGCTGACGCTGAACGCCTTTGCGATTTGCGATAGCTTGAGATCTGAAAAAGCGCTGTTACTTAAATACGGTTTGAATCGCTCGTTCGGTATCAGCACCTCAGAGGCAAACTCATTGCAAAAACGTTCAATTTCCTTGTGTTTGGGTGGCAACGAATCGATGAATGACTCATCCGACGTCGTTACACCACCGGTTCTCGCAATCAAGTGCGCCAGTTCGTGGAACAGAGAGAAAATTTGTCGTGACCGGGCGTTCGAGTTATTAATGTAAATGACTGGAAATGTATCATCGTAAAGACAAAAGCCAGATAGTGATTCTTGGTCGAAGGCCTCCTTATAGACAAAGACACCGGTTGAGGCCAGCACGGTACGCCATTTCTCAAATGCTTCATTCGTGGATTTCCACGAAAGTTGCTCCTCGAAGGAGACTCCAAGCTGTTCTCTAACGGTGCTTGCAAGTTTGATAGCCGATTCACCGCCAGTGAAGTCGCATTTCGAAATAAAGGCGGACCATTTTTCGTTCGCACCACCATGCAATCTCGAAAGGAATTCTTTCATCGCGAGGGCTTCCCTTCGTAGATAGCGAACTCGAGGACTCAAGTCTTCAATCTTAAAACCAGGGAGCGTGCGGAACGAATGTTCAGGAGTCTCTTCGTCCGGTGGTTCTGGGAAAAAGAAAATCGCGAGTGGGCGCTTATAAATCTGATAGGCTAGTCGCTCAAGCTGAGGATACGTGGGGGATTCCTTTCCAGTCTCCCAAAGCTGGACGACGGATTCGTCCTTCTTAAACCTCTCGGCAACTTCGTTTTTCGAAAGGCCAGTAGCCTGCCGAGCCCACTTCAGGACTTTAGGATTTAGATTTGCAACTGGAGCACCCATATGTCAATCTACTCACTGAACGTTAAATGATCCCCACTCAGCTAGAGGAATCGGGTTCAGTTGCTGTAACCCGTTTTTGGGACACGGCTGGCGATTTATTTATTCGCACTTCGTGCTCATTAGTCGGATTGCGTCGCAATCCTCGT
>CAYLHF010000027.1:0-25934 GCA_964383365.1 uncultured Rhodothermales bacterium
CTCCCCGAAGTGGGTGACCTCGGTTAAATCCGCCAGCGAGATATACGTAGTTATTTAAATTCATCCAATCCCCTATCTTGTCGGTGAGCCCACCCCCTGTGGGGGGCCGTTTTTCAAACGGCCCGCCACCCCTCTACGTGTCTCAGGAGACCGAAGTGAATCCAGGATCATCCAAACGACTCGAATCGCTCGATGCCCTCCGGGGATTGACCATCGCCGCGATGCTGCTCGTCAATAATCCCGGCTCCTGGGGCCATATTTACTGGCCGCTCGAGCACGCTGCCTGGAATGGGTGGACGTTTACCGACCTCGTCTTCCCGTTCTTTCTCTTCATGGTCGGGATGTCGATGATGTATTCCTTCCCGAAGCGCCTCGCGTCGGGAGCCTCCCGTTCCGCACTCTTCGGCCACGTAGTCCGGCGAGCCGTTGCGATCATGATCCTGGGATGGTGGGGAGCCTCGTGGTCCCGGATCCTGTGGCCGCATGCTGACCTGGCCGGGTTTACGGCCATCACGCTCCGGATCGGGTATGTTTCCGGCGTTCTCGGTGCGGTAGTCCTGCTTGCAGGAACGAACAGCAAACGGATGTGGCAGGGAATATTTGGCGGGGGCGCAGTGATGTTTATCGCGAGTGCTTTCGCACTAGGGTTCACAGACCCCCTTCTGCATCGGATCGTACATATCCGGATTCCGGGAGTCCTTGTGCGGATCGGTTGGTGCTACCTCCTGGCCTCCGGGATCTATTTCCTGACACCTGACTGGAGAAGCCTGATCCGCTGGATCGTCGTTCTGTTAGGGGCCTATGCCCTCTGGATGCTGCTCGTCCCGATTCCCGGTTTTGGCGTTGCGGACCTTTCGCGTGGCTTTCCGTCCGCATCTACACCCCCATCTGAATTCTTCTCGAACTGGGCCTTCTATATCGATTATCACGTGCTCGGAACGCATACATGGGGCGTGCGCCAACTCACGGATGAAGCAGGCCGGCTCATCTGGTCTTTCGATCCGGAAGGACTGATCAGTACCATACCCGCCACCTGTTCTGTCCTGTTCGGGATATTAGCCGGTCAGTGGATGACACGCACAGATCTGACCGATGGTGAACGATTGAACGGCCTGTTCATCGGGGCGTGCTGGCTTACGCTAGCCGGGCTGATTGTGAGCATCTGGATGCCCATCAACAAGCGACTCTGGACGAGTTCGTACACTGTGTTCATGGCGGGAATGGCGCTCATTACGCTCGCCGTTCTGTATCACGCAATAGATATGAAGGGACTCAAGCGCTGGGCACATCCGTTCGTGGCCTATGGCCGAAATGCCATTCTCGTGTTTGTACTGTCCGGAATGATGGCCGTTACCATTGGATCTGTATCGATTTCGGGAGATACGTCACTCAAGACCTGGGCGTACCACGCGCTCCCGGGCAATCCGGAGTTCGCCTCCTTCCTGTTCGGGATTCTGTTCGTGTCTCTCTGGGCCGGGATTGCGTGGATACTCGATAGAAGACAGATATACCTTAAAGTCTGATACCGGACCGGAAGCACATCCCAATGGCGAAGAACCCTCCTTCTCCCCCCCATATCGTCATTCTCGGTGGAGGATTCGCCGGTCTTTATGCCGCAAGAGCGCTCAAGAAGGCACCGGTACGAGTAACCCTCGTTGACCGGGAGAACTACCACCTCTTTCAACCCCTGCTCTATCAGGTCGCTACGGCGGGTCTGAATCCAAGTGACATCGCCCGGCCGCTGCGGACCATTCTTCGGAGACAGAAAAACGTCACTGTGTTGATGGCAGACGCCCGCGACATTCAGACGGACAAGCAGTGCCTGATTCTGGCAAACGGATCCCTCTCGTATGACTATCTGATTGTGGCTACCGGTGCCACCCATTCATATTTCGGCAAACCGGAGTGGGCGAAGAATGCGCCCGGGCTCAAGACGATAGAGGATGCCCTCGAAATTCGGAGACGTGTCTTCCTCGCATACGAGGCAGCGGAACTTGAACCCGATCCGGACCGCAGGCAAGAGTGGCTCACGTTCGTCGTCGTCGGCGGCGGACCCACCGGTGTGGAACTGGCCGGAGCGCTGTCTGAAATCGGCAGGCATACACTGGCGCATGACTTTCACGCGTTTAACCCGAAGGACCTTCGCGTCATCCTGGTTGAGGGCAACGAGCGGGTCCTGAAAACCTATCCGGAACAGCTCTCTGTCAAGGCACGAAAACAGCTCGAATCGCTTGGTGTGGAAGTACTTACGTCTACGAGGATCGATCACATCGATGGCCGTTGTGTCGCCCGTGGCGATAAGACTATCGGGGCCAGAACCGTGCTCTGGGCCGCCGGAGTTGCTGCCTCGCCTATAGCAGCCACACTCAACGCCTCATGTGACAGAACGGGGCGCATTCGCGTTCGACCCGATTTATCCATTCCCGATCACCCACATGTGTTCGTAGCCGGAGATGTCGCATGCATCGAATCGGAAGATGGCCCTGTACCCGGCGTGGCTCCGGCTGCTATTCAGGCGGGGGCTCACGCTGCGCAAAACGTCCTCCGCACAATCGAGGGTAAACGCACGCTCCCCTTTATGTACCGAAACAAGGGATCCCTCGCCACCATAGGGCGAGCCGCTGCAGTCGCCGACATGGGTCGCTTTCGGTTTTCCGGATTCGCGGCCTGGGCATCATGGCTGGTCATCCACATCTTCTACCTGATCGGTTTTAGAAACCGGCTCTGGGTCCTTTTCGGTTGGACGTGGTCCTATCTGACGTACCAGCGTGGCGCCCGTCTGATTACCGGACGGCACGATTACGAGCGTCTTCCCGATCCTTCGGGGGACCAGGTGTAAGCAAAAGTCTGGCGCGTCAGCTACATTATCCGCACACCAGACCAATGCTGCTATGGCTACGTACACCCTTACCGTAAACGGAGATTCGTACTCCGTCGATGCGCCCCCCGATATGCCTCTGCTGTGGGTGCTCCGGGATCTCATTGGAAAAACAGGCACCAAGTATGGATGTGGTATCGGCCAATGCGGGTCGTGCACGGTCCACCTCGATGGATCTGCCGTCCGATCGTGCCAGACACCGGTGTCCGCAGTTGGAGATTCTCCAATTACCACCATTGAGGGTCTCTCCGACGTAGGGAATCACCCCTTGCAGATTTTCTGGGATGAGATGAATGTGTCTCAGTGCGGGTTCTGTCAGGCCGGGCAGATCATGAACGCCGCGGCATTTCTGAGCCAGAACCCCAGCCCGACAGATGAAGAAATCGATCGGTTCCAGTCGGGCAATCTGTGCCGATGTGGAACGTATATACGAATTCGAGAAGCGATTCGGTCGGCCTCTAGATTTGTGGAGGGCTGAGTCATGACAAAACATCGAACAGGATTGCCATTTATTCTGAACCTCGCTGGCATCGACCCCGTAACGGGCGAACGACTTCATCAAGACTCGAATCTATCACCATCCGGACCCGCTCCATCAGGCGTAGTCCTGAATCTCTCCCGGAGAAATTTCCTCAAGACCTCAACGCTTCTTGCCGGGAGTACGTTCGTCCTGGGCCTCTTTCCTGGATGCCGGAGCGAAGATCTTCCGGCGATCGTCGAGAGGGCCCTACCAAGCGGATCTGTCCAGGAAGCCACATTCAAGCCGAGTGTGTTTGTGGCCCTCAACGAAAACGGCGATGTCTTCGTCATCAATCCCCGGTCCGAAATGGGTCAGGGGGTACGTAGTAGTGTGCCGCCGCTGATCGCAGACGAGATGGAGGCCGACTACGACCGGGTGCACATCATCCAGGCCGATGGAGATGCCATGTACGGCAATCAGAATACGGATGGATCGACGAGTATGCGGAACCTGTTCGACCAATGGAGAACCGCAGGTGCTACGGCACGTGTTATGCTCGTTTCGGCGGCGGCCGGAATGTGGGGCGTTCCAATTGATGAGTGCGAAGCCGAAAACCATCGCGTCTACCATCGGGCCTCCGGTCGGGAAGCCGATTATGGCGACCTCGCGTCTCTGGCTTCGGAACAGGTGGTACCCGAAAATCCGGTATTCAAGCCCAGGAGTAAGTGGCGCTACATTGGGAAGGAAATTCGTGGAATCGACAACCGGGACATTGTCCAGGGAAGAGCGGTCTATGGCCTTGATGTGCGGTTGCCTGACATGTTGTATGCATCCGTTGAGCACTGCCCGACCATTGCCGGGCGCCTGGTCAGTTACGATGCAACGGCGACGCTCGCCGTCAACGGTGTCCGAAAAGTGGTCGAAATCCCGGTATCCGGCATGGCTGCGGGTTTTGCTCCACTGGGTGGACTGGCCGTCGTTGCAGACAACACGTGGGCAGCCTTCGAAGGCCGAAAAGCACTGATTGTCGAGTGGGATTTGGGTCCGAACGAGACGTATAATTCCGACGCGTACCGTACCGCACTTGAGGCGAGTGTAACAAATTCCGGGCAGGTGGTTCGAAAAATCGGCGATGTAGAATCTGGCTTTGAGTCGGCTGAATCGACCCTGGAGGCCACCTACTATGTACCCATGCTCGCACACGCTCCAATGGAAGTCCCGAATGCTACCGCGTGGGTAAAAGACGACGGCACGTGCGAGTGTTGGGCACCCACACAGGATCCACAAGCTGCCCGGAGGACCGTGGCACAATTTGTCGGGTTGGACGAGTCGAAAGTGACGGTCCACGTTACGCTGCTCGGAGGGGCATTCGGGCGAAAATCGAAAGCCGATTTTGTGGCCGAAGCGGCCGTGATCTCGAAGGCGGTCGGGGCACCCGTAAAACTGACCTGGAAGCGCGAAGATTGTACGCGATTTGACTATTTCCACTCGCCGAGTGCGCAGTACCTGAAAGCTGGATTTGATTCAAATGGAAAAGCTACGTCGTGGCTCCACCGAACCGCGTTCCCGTCGATCTGGTCGATCTTCCAACCCGGTGTGACCCGTGCGGTACCCTTCGAGTTGAATCTGGGCTTTTCGACGGTGCCGTATGACATCGAGAATATGCTCTGCGAAAATGGGGAGGCAATAGCGCACGTGCGAATCGGCTGGATGCGGTCGGTGTGCAACATTCACCACGCGTTTGCGCTCAATGCATTCGCGGGCGAGATGGCCCACTCCGTGGGGCGAGACCAACTCGACTACCTGTTGGAACTCCTCGGCCCGCCCCGCAGTCTGAACCATATGTTCCCCGATGGAGGTCCATACGGGGAAAACATCGAGAAGGCTCCGTATCACACCGGTCGGTTGAGAAATGTCCTCCGGCGCGCAGCAGATGAAGCCGGTTGGGGATCGGTCGATCTCGCCGAGGGAGAGGGCATGGGAGCGGCCGTCCACTACAGCTTCGGCTCCTACGTTGCGTGGATTCTCAAAGTCTCTGTCGAGGACGGTGTAGTCCGGGTCCTTCGAGCCGATGGAGCCATCGATTGCGGGACTTACGTCAATAAAGATCGAGTGCGCTCCCAGATGGAGGGCAGTCTGATATTCGGACTCACGCTGGCGTTCAATGGGAATATCACGGCGAAGAACGGTTCTGTCGAACAGAGTAATTTTCACGATTACCGCCTGCTCAGAATCAATGAGTCTCCGGAAACCCATGTGTATCTTGTGGACAGCGATGCCATTCCAGGCGGTGTAGGCGAGCCGGGTCTTCCCCCGGTCGCACCGGCGCTCACGAACGCGATCCTGTCAGCAACGGGAAATCCCGTACGAGAACTCCCTCTCCGAAAAACATGAGTGATCTCAGGCTCGATACAACCGACTTTCGGGACATTATTGAAGACCACGATCGAAACCCACGCCATTTCGGGGCCCTGAGTGAACCGGACCGTCGCGCAACCGGATACAATCCTGTCTGTGGAGATCGCTTCGATGTGAGCGTCCGACTTGACGATCAGATCATAAAGGAGATCAGGTTCGACGGGTTCGGATGCGTGATTTCGAAAGCCTCGGCATCGATGATGACCGAGCGCGTTGAAGGAATGACCATCGCGGATGCTGTCGCAACAATCGATAATGTAACCCGTGTGTTTACCAAAGGAGGTAGCCTACCGGAAAACTCGTCTATCGAGCTTGATTCGCTTTTGGGTGTTCGGAATCATCCCGGTCGCATCAAGTGTGTCACACTTGCGTGGCAGGCTGCCCGGGCAGCCCTCCGTGGAGAGGCGACGGCGACGACTGAATAGCCTCACCGGGTCGAGTTTCGGATAGAAACGATCTCGGCCATAATACTGAGCGCGATTTCGGCGGGATTGGATGCCCCGATATCGAGCCCGACGGGTCCATGGATACGCCCACATGCAGCATCTGAAAACCCTTCTTTCCGAAGCCGTTCCTTTCGCTTTTCCTGCGTACGACGACTGCCCAGCGCACCGATGTATGCCGCATCACTCTTCAGTAAAATGTGAAGAGCCGGATCGTCGATTTTGGGATCGTGCGTCAGAAGAACGGCATACGTATTTCGATGTTTTCCCATGTGCTGCAATACCTTCTGCGGCCATTCTGTCTCCAACCGGGTGGGCGTCACGGGAAAGCGGCCGGGGTCAGTAAAAACGGCCCGCGGATCGATTACAATGGTATCGATTCCCAGAGAATGCGCCATTCCCACCAGCGAAACCGCAATGTCTGACGCACCGATGATGATCACTTGCTCCGGTTCGGAAACGACGTGTACGAATGATCTAATACCTCCGATGTCCCGTTCCGATGTCAAATCTGAATCAGACCCTGTCGCAATCAGGTCGGCCGTATCGCCGGGCCAAACACCCGACGTCTCACCGTTCGGACCGATCAAGAGATTAAATGCTTCGTCATTCTGAAGTGTCGACGCCAGAACATTTCGCTCGCCCGCTGCGATCGCATCGAGCCATTTTGGGCCCACGGAAGGGAATCGCTGGATCAGGACCCTGACGGCTCCACCACAACTGAGACCCACGGACCAGGCCGATTCATCGGCGATGCCATACTCTACTATTCGTGCGGATTCGCCGGCTAAGACAGTAAGTGCCTGCTCGCGGACTTCCCCCTCGATACATCCCCCACTCACGGAGCCCACCATATCCCCGTCCGAGGAAATCGCCATGGTGGCACCCGGCCTCCGCGGGGATGATCCCCACGTAGAAACCACGCGGGCGATGGCGAACGAGACACCTTTATCGTGCCATTTCCTGAGGGTTGGAGCTATGGATCTCACGGTTGTCTTCTATTTTTCCGGGGGACCGGGGGACCGGGGGACCGGGGGACCGGGGGACCGGGGGACCGGGGGAATGTAGCGCTCTGGTCACAAATTCTTCCAATCCGCCGGTGTATCGATATCCAACAGGATGCCGGCATCGTCCACTTCGATTTGATGTATAGCGTGATCGAATGTGGCCAGCACGGATCGAGCCCCAGTTTCAGGAGCGATAGCAAGGAGGGCGTCCCGAAAACCGGCGCCAAACAAGACGGGATGTCCCTTTCTTCCCTCGTACACCGGAACCGTGATTGTGTCGCTTGAATAGGTGTTGCAGATTCCGCGAGCGGTATCGAGTCTTATGAGTGGCATATCGGCGGGCCAAATGAGCATTCCGTCGGGGGGGTGTGTCGCCCGCACACCCACACGCAGTGAAGAGCCCATACCAAGCTCGAACTCGGAGTTCATGACAAGGGTCACGTCCAGACCACCGAGTACACGTTGAACATCGCGAGCTTCGTGACCGGTGACGACGACCACCGGCCCGACGTGTAGGCTCAGCGCTCGGCGGACTACACGCTTTATCATCGCTTCGCCGTCAATATCCAGCAACAACTTGTTCGCATCACCCATCCGAGTCGACAGCCCGGCAGCCGGAATTACGACACTAATCATCCTTGTATATTTAATATTGCGTGTTTAATACGCTAGCATGATTTTACGTCGTACTATACAAAAAGTAGAATTAGCCCTCAGCCGAGACGGTGGAGATCATCTTGTCCAGACGTTATCTGCCGGATTGGTATCCGGGAAGCGGCCATCGGGGTCGAGAGTAATCTTGACGATCTCGCGGGAACCAAACGTCAGATTTACATCGAGTGTACGACTGCCGCCGAACCACACATCGACCGGCCACGTCACTATGGCCGTGTGATCGTCCACCATCGTCGCATTGGACATCGACGGCACCAGCGGTCCGGCTTCGGCAAACTCCACTTGCAGGACGACGGGTGAAGGCATCTGCCCGGACTGCCGAACAATTACCCTCGTTCCGGAATCCAGTGACGTTACCTCAGCAATCGAACCATCAACGCTTTCCGTGGTCCAGAGCCAGTAGTACCAGAACCATCCCAGATCCTGCTTGAGCTCGTTCGTCATGAAAAAGGCAAAATCCCACGGAGACGGATGCTTAAAACTCCAGACTTTCGTGTACTCACTGATGGCCCGCTGAACCGCATCGTCTCCGACGAGTCCACCCAACATAGCAAGCATCAGAGGGGCTTTCCGGTACGTCTGATACCGATACAGATCCCCACCGTAATTCGAGACCCACATCATGGTGGGTTCAAATTCGTTTCCGCTCATCCTGCCATAACTTTGACCGAGACCACTCAGATCAGCCTCTTTTCCGTCACGATCCGCGCGAGAGAGAATGTTCATGTACGTGTTGAAGCCCTCATCCATCCATCCGTACCACGTCTCGTCGGTCCCGACGGTCATCGGCCACCACTGATGACCGGTCTCGTGGTCTGCCGCCCCCTGATTGGAATTAATGACCATAGGATATTCCATTCCCGCGCTCGGTCCGTCCTGGAGCGTTAGCTGTGGAAACGGATAGGGCGCCCATAGCTGCGAATAAAATTCAAGCGCGTGGCGCGCCACCTCACCGGCTCGTTCGAAAAGATGGGCTCTATCCTGTAGATATACCATGTGGATGGGGATCGGGCCGTTGTCCGGAATCGTCGCACGAGTCGCCTTCCAGACGAATTTTTCTGCGGTTGCCCACGCGAAATCATTCACATTGTCGGCAACATAGTGCCACACCAGGTCGGAGCCTGCTGCCGTAGAATGACCGGGACCTACTTCATCTTCAGATACTATCGTCGTCACATCATCACTTTCCAGAACGTGCGAGAGGCGTTCGATGGCACGTGCTGTCAGTACGTCTTCGGGATTCTGAAGGACTCCCGTTCCGCTCACGATCCAACCTCCCGGCACATCGATTTTAACATCGAATCGACCAAAATTATTGTAGAACTCGGCGGGCCCCAGATACACATTGGTATCCCAGCCCCGAAGGTCATCGTACTTGGCGATTCGCGGGTACCACTGCGTGGGTTGGAACAGGGTGTTGTCCCACCGTTGCGTCATTCGGTGACTACGCCCGTTGGGTCCTCCCGGTAAGTGGGTATTCCACTCGATGTTGAGCGTTGTAGTAGTGTTCGCCGGAATGGGATCTTCCAGCGTGATGTGGGCTACCGTCTGATGCAGACCCGATACTCCAAGCGTCGCTGGCGGAGGCGCCTGACCTCGTCGTCGTCGAATCTGTCGCTTATTCAAATCCACTTCCATACCGTCGACACTCAACCGGGTAATCACCATGCCGGCAGTGTTCTCAGCCGGTACGGACGAACCCCGCGGCACGAAGCCACGGAAAATATTGTGGTCGAGACGCAACACAATCTCTGTCAGTTCATCACTGCTGTTGTTGTGGAGCAGGATGGTTTCTGCTCCCGACAGCGTCTGTGTACCGGGATTCAGACTGACTTCTATCGAGTAATCAGTCTTCAATTGCCAGTAATTCGGGCCCGGTTGGCCAGTGAAATCCCTCGTACCGCTTTCCATGGCCCGACGTATTGCATCGGTGAGAGGTATATCTCTACGAATCGCGCGATGATCCGTATCAACGGACGCTTTCAGATACTCCGGAACTGACGCACGATCTTGAGCGGAAAGGGGTGTGATTCGGATAAAAAGTAAGCCTGCGAAGGCAAGAAGTACGTACTGGCAAGTCTTCATAATGTGACTCGATTAAGGAATTGGGGCAGTGACGCTACCCCTCCGTGATTTATCTCCAATCGCTCTGAGCGTTCTTCGAGTAGGCGCGCATACGCACTCTTCAGATCGGGGGGCAGGAAGGATATGGAAAGGAGTCGATACATGCTTTGAAGGGATCCCCTGAGTTCTTTCAGGACCCGTTCGATGCCGGCGGCCCGGTCAATCCTTCCTCGTCAATCATTCCGGGTCGAGAGTCTCCAGAAGTATCCAATCAACAGAGCGAATACGGCAGCGGCAACCCATGGAGCCAGATCGCCGGCCCACTCGAAGCCGACTCCGTGAGGCTCTTCACTGGTAATAGCCGCATAGATGGCGATGACCACCATAAACAGTCCCTCCCCTCCGACGAGACCCGAACCGAAGAGCACACCTCGTTCTCTTCGCTCTTCCTTCTCCGTCTCCGTCCGGGCTCCTTTCTCCGTGAAGAGTCTTAGCAATCCCCCAAAATACACCGGCACCATCGTCGCCACGGGCAAATACACGCCGACCGCAAATGGCAGACTCGGAATGCCCAGAATTTCGATGATCAGCGCAAGCCCCGCTCCTATGCCGACCAATCCCCACGGAAGGTTGGCATCCAGAACTCCCTCGACCACCACCTTCATCAGTGTTGCCTGCGGGGCTGGTATCGCCTCATTACCAAATCCCCAGGTATTTCCGATCAGCATGACGGTGGCTGCAATGAAGACTGCACTGGCCAGAACGCCAATCAACTCGCCGCGCTGCTGCCGGTGAGGTGTTGCACCCAGAAGGAATCCGGTCTTCAGGTCCTGAGACGTATCGCCAGCGATCGATGCTGCGATAGCGACCACCGTCCCGACCGTGAGCGCCGTGGCCTTCCCGAGGGCGTCCGTCCATCCGAAGAGCAGAAACAGCCCGGCCGTACCCAGAAGCGTGGCTATAGTCATCCCGCTCGTCGGGTTCGAGGTCACACCGACGAGCCCAACGATTCTGGATGACACGGTCACGAAGAAGAAGGCGAAGAAGACGACGCATACCGCCGCTACGGCCCGGAAAGCAAAACTGTCGACACCAAAAATCTGAGGAACAAGAGCCAGAACCAGCCCCACCACCACCGCACCGATGCCAACCCACTTCAGGGACAGATCCTTTTCCGTTCGCTTTATCGAAACACCTTCAGATCCGGACGCGAGGCGTTCCCTGATCTGACGGCTGCCGATCCGGAAACTCTTCAGCATCGTAGGCAGACTCTTGATGAGCGTCAGCAGACCGGCCATGGCCACGGCACCGGCGCCGATGTAGCGGACGTACCGGGTCCATATCTCGCTGGCCGACATATCTGTAATCAGCTTCACTGCTTCGGGATAGAGCGGATCGACGCGCCCGTCTCCTATCAGAGCGATGACAGGAATAATGACCACCCAGGACAGCAGTCCTCCGCCCACCATGATGGCGGCAATTCTTGGTCCCAGGATGTATCCAACGCCCAGTAGAGCGGCGGACATTTCGGACGCGACCTCGCCTTTCTTCAGGAAAGGAATGTGCACGGAGACCTTTCCGGGGAGCAGATGCAGAAACTCGAACACGGCCTTCAGTGCCGCCCCGACTCCGAGCCCCAGGAAAACATTTTTCGCCCGTCCGCCTCCGGTTTCACTCACCACCAGAACTTCGGCACACGCCGTTCCCTCGGGATACGGCAGTTTCCCGTGTTCTCCCTTGATCAGGAATTTCCGTAGGGGAATCATGAACAGTACACCCAGCACTCCTCCGCTCATTGCGAGCAGGGTGATCTGCGCCAGATCCGGACTGAAGCCCCACATGAAGAGCGCCGGTATGGTAAAGATGATCCCGGACGCGAGTGAACTCGATGCAGAGCCGACGGTCTGGGAAAAATTTGCTTCGAGCAGTGAGGACTTGACACCGACAACCGAGAACGCCCGGAACAGCGCAATAGTCAGGACGGCCACCGGGATCGAAGTCGAAATGGTGAGTCCTACACGGAGTCCCAGATACGCGTTCGCAGCACCGAACAGGATTCCAAAAATGATTCCGGAAATGGCTGCTTTCAGCGTAAACTCGGCCTGTTCTGTCTCCGGATTTACGTACGGAGCGTACGCTGCGCCGTCGGGGATTTCCGTATAGGCCAGTGGGCTGAGGCCGCGTGATTGCGGAGCCGATTCTTCCATGGGGATGTCGTTTAAAATGAGCGAACGCAGGGGAAGGATACTGCACGAGACCGGGGCGAATCAACTGTCAGTCTGAGGCAGACAGTCCCGCTTGTGGGGGTTGTGGTGTTTTTCACCACGAAAAACGACTCCTTTGCATTACACACGGGATCTCACGGTCCTGACAGATCGGTCTCTGAAGTTTCGTTAAGGTATGGCGCCCGATCATGAACCTTCGGCAGCAATTTATCTCATTCCGTTTGTTGCCGACCATCGAAATCCAGTTATGGAAGCAGTCTCCACAGAAGAAGTCGTATCCTCTACTTTTCAGTCGAAGAAAGAACTGGTGACCCTCAGTGAACACGTCGTTGAAATTGTCGCAGACGCCGGTGAGGGCGCCCAGAAAGCAGGTCAGACTTTTGCCACCCTGTCTGCGAAGATGGGAAATGGCATCTGGACGGTCGAGATTATCCCTGCCGATATTCAGCCTCCCGCCCGTCAGCCTGCAGGAGCCAGCGGAATTCGGATTCGTGTCGGAACGGACGCAGTAACGAACATGGGTGATGGCGTCGATCTGATCGTGGCTTTCAACGAACAGGCGCTTCTTGGACGACTCGAGCAAGTCGATTTCCATCCTGACAGCCGGATCATACTGGAAAACAAGTGGAGGACGCATGCCGATCCAGATATCGTTGCAGCCTATGTGACAGTTTACGATCGACTCGTAGACAAAGGATATAACGTCATTGAAATACCTCTCGAGGAGGAGTGTGCGAAAATCGTGGCGAATCCCTCACTGGGAAAAAACATGTTCGTCCTGGGGCTGCTATGCAGTGCGTACTCACGTGACCTTCCAATCGCGAGAAACAGTATTGCATTCACGTTTCGGCATAAATCCCAGGCGATCATCGATAGTAACATCAAACTGCTCGATGCTGGATACGCATGGGCCGAGGAGTTTTTGGATTTCAAATTTGAAATTCCGGCTTCCGAAAATGATGATGCACAGATCGTCGTCAACGGTAACCAGGCGCTGGCACTGGGTGTAATGGCTTCGGGGATGGAGGTCTGTTCGATGTATCCCATCACTCCGGCTACATCGACCTCACTGTATCTGGCCGAAGTATTCGAAAACTTCGGCGGGGTGGTCCATCAGGCCGAAGACGAGATCGCTGCGGCCGCGGTTGCAATCGGGGCGTCGTATGCGGGCAAGTGTGCCCTCACCATTACGAGTGGTCCGGGACTCGCGTTAAAAACGGAATTGCTCGGTCTGGCGACCATGGCCGAGATTCCCCTAGTAGTCATAAATGTCCAGCGTGGAGGTCCGAGTACGGGTCTTCCGACCAAGGTCGAACAAGGTGACTTGCTCATGGCACTCTTCTCGACCCACGGCGATGCTCCAAAAGTGGTCATGGCCCCGGCCACAATTGAGGATTGCTTCTACTCCGTCATCACCGCAAGGAAGATTGCCGAGACCTTCAGAGTACCTGTTCTAATTCTCTCCGACGCCAACCTCGCGACCGGTCAACAACCGTTCACAAGACCGGATTTTTCCAGTGACTGGGTTGCCCCTCCCATCGATCAGCGCCCCGTCCCGGACGGCGCTCGTCCGTATGATTGGGATGAAAAAACCGGAATGTCGAGACGATTTATTCCTGGACAACCCGGTGGGATGCATACGGTTACGGGACTGGCTCATACAGACGACAGCAAAGTTGCTTACGGCCCGAAAGTTAATCAGGACGCTATGAAGGCCCGCAGTCGGAAGATTGCGGCACTTCAACGTACGCTCAAGACTCCAGAGGTCACCGGTGAACCCGAAGGAGACGTATTGGTCATCGGATGGGGATCGACGAAGGGTGCCATCGACGAGGCCGTTGCCCGGCTACAGAAGGAGGGACTTCGGGTTTCCACCTTGCATCTGCGCTTCCTGCAGCCGATGGCTCCGGGAATTGGAGAAATTCTGAAACGATTCCGCCGGACCCTCACGGTAGAAATCAATTACTCGGACGAGGTAGACGGCGAAGTGGTTACGGATGAAAACCGCCGATATTCGAATCTTGCGTTGCTACTCAGGGCCCGTTACCTGGTCGATGTCCAGAATTATTCGAATGTCTTCGGCCAGCCAATGAAGCCGTCGCTCATCGAACAGGCCGTCCGCGAGCATCTTAAAGAACTAGACCAGGAGTCATAGACATGTTCGGTCTCAACCAGACAAGTACCGTCGATTTTGACCAGGAATATTACAGCCTGGAAGACTACCAGAGTGCCATGCCTCGTTGGTGCACAGGGTGCGGAGACAACGCTATTCTGACATCCGTCCAACGGCTCTGCCGGGACGAACAGTTGCCGCCTGAAAAAACCGTTTTTGTATCCGGAATCGGCTGTTCGAGCCGGTTTCCTCACTATATGGGGACGTACGGTGTGCATAGTCTGCATGGCCGCGCCCTCCCGATTGCCGAGGGTGTTAAACTGCGCCGTCCCGACCTGGATGTGTTCGTCAATATGGGCGACGGAGACTGCTGTAGTATCGGGACTGCTCACTGGATTCATGCCATCCGGTACAACGCCAACCTCGTTGCCATCATCCATGACAATCAGATTTACGGAATGACCAAGAAGCAGGCGTCCCCGACGACTCCTCTTGGCACAAAAACTACCACCACGCCGAAGGGATCGTTTCTGAACCCCCTGAATATCCTGAGTGCTACACTCGGGATCAGCAATGTGTCGTTTGTAGCTAATGCGGTTGAGTGGATCCCCGAAGTGCTCTACAGCATCATTCGTGAAGCCTACCACCATCGCGGTCTGTCGATCGTGAGGGTCACTCAGCGCTGTCCTCACTTTTATCCGGGAGGATTTGATTCGCAGATTTCCAATCGGGACAGCATGAAAATCCTGACGCATACAAACGGTATTCAGGTCAGTGATGCCCTCGCGAAGGCATACCCGAATCAGATAGAACACGATCCGTCCGACATCGATAAAGCCAGGGAACTGGCCTCGGAAGAAATACCTCCTGTCGGCATTCTATACCGAAACGAACATGTGGGTGTCTACGATGAGATTAGACGATCCCGCCGGGCCGTAACGATGGAGATGAGAAAAGACGCGTTGGAACATGAGTTCGATCGCTTCGCTATTCAATCCTGATGATGCCATGACCGAGCTGATGATGCCATGACCGAGATCGTTGACGATCATATTGTAGACGAACCGACCGTTTCTACAACGAGTCAAATAGGTACGTTTTCCGGCGCGGAATTACGCATGTTCACTCGAACTGGAATCGTCCCCGGGCCCACTGGTCAATCGCTCGATCTGACTGCGCTGCACCCCGTCGTTCTGCATCCCTATATAGCAGGAAATGACTTCGAGACTCCATACCCGCTGATTTTGCAATCAGAATCCGGTGGATTGCGAACGATTAGCCTGTCTGACATGATTCAGTCCGTGTCGGAGGCGCTGGATTCTGAAGGCGATCAACTGGAACTGGAAAAGAGAGCGCTGACGACGCTGGAACGGGTATTGAATGAGAGCGTGTCCGGAGACTCTCTGGTTGGACTCAAGAAAGCCCTTGACCGGGTTGAGTCCCGGTTTCTGAAATCGGCCAACGGGAAAAGGGAGAAAGCAAACGCGTACCGGACGGTTCTTGACATATTCAAGTCTTCCATTCTTCCGGAGAGTCAGATTGTGCCGTTCTCCCCCAGGGCTATGGCCGAGCTTCTGGCGTGTTACGTCCACGCAGATCTGGATCAACGATCGGCCGGACTCAGAAAGTCCATCGATTGGTTCATCATTTCGCTCTCGGACTTGATTCGCGTCGAGACCAATGATTCTCCGGCCGGACAGTCCATCGACACATTGAAGCACATTGTGGGCGGTGCCTACTCGGAAGAATTTGACTTCAATTCGCTCTCCGAGCTTCTGGGAGACGGACCACACGGAGCGCCGCTGGAGGCCGAGAGACTCGATCGGATCACGAGTTGCCTCGAGTCGCTCAAGGAACTGAGTCAGAACCTGTTCGGCGAACGAAAGCGTAAGCCGCTGACGAAAATCAATGACGTTCATAAGGAAATTCATGCTCGTGTCGAACACTTCACGGATCTCGTTCGTGCTGTAGAAATTGCACGACTCGAAGTCGAGAATCGGTATAGACCCGAAGTGCATGACGATCGATTCAGCTCATTTTCTCCCGATTCGATCGAACCCGAATATCGCCAGGCGTTCCCTCCCATTCTGTGCTACCTCAGTGCAACGGGCCGTCCGCAGGATTTTGCCAAGGTTAATGCCGCCCTGCAGAGTTCCTGGCCGGTTAAACTGATACTGGCGTATGACTCCGTTTTTGAAGAAGATGGGCGACTGAGCGCCGCGTCCTCACTGGCAGGATCGACGGTATCCACGGCGCGTGTTTTCGTCCAGCAATCCTGTCTTTCCGACGCAGCATTTTTGTCAGAGGGAATTGAGGGGGCGAGTGCGCATGCCGGGTCTTCGTTGATCAGTATATATGTTGGATCCGATAAGGCTCCTGATTACCTGAATGCCTATCTGCGCTCGGCAATCGCTTCAGACTCCAGATCGGTACCCGCCTTCCGGTATCATCCCGATCCCGACACCGAGTGGGTCGATCAGTTCTCCGGAAACGGAAATGAACAGCCTGAAAAGGATTGGCCAGTTGCCAAAGTAAACCTTGCGGGCAATACGACGCCGTCCGAGGTGGACGCTGAACCGGGTGGCGATTCTGAACGGTCCGACTCCGGGCGTCAGGGTGCAGCCATGGAGTTAGCCTTTTCCGCTGCCGACGCGCTCGTCTGCGATACCAGGTTTACCCATCATTTTCTTCCGTTCCGCCTGTCAGAGCCCGAAGAGAATACGTATCCAATTACGGACTATCTGGCGCTCGACGCCGATAAGAAATACGAGTCCATCCCTTTCATCTGGCTGGAAGATGTTGAAGGGCAACGTATCCAGTGTGCCGTATCGCCGCGAGTAGTAGAGATCACGCAAACCATCCGGTCTCGGTGGAAAATGATCCAGGAGTGGTCCGGAATTCGAAGTTCCATCGCGACCAGAGCCGTCGATATAGCCGAAACAGCGAGTCATGAAATTCAGAAAAAAGCAATTCAGGACGTCACAGAAGAATATGAGGACCGGCTCTCGGCAACGACCGAATCGATGGCGCGTGAGATCGTAGACAATATTGCTCGGGGGCTCCTGGGGATTTCGTCGGCGAGCCTTTCGACGCTTCGAGTCGTTGCTAAAGCCAATACAGATCCAGTTTCGACGGCTGTGGGTTCCGGACCCGTCGGCTCGGAAGAAGTACACGTATCAGACGAGCATGCGGATGCTGCGCCAGTCGCCGACGCCGACGATGAAGACGACATCGCACTACCACTCGACGACGCCTATATCGATACGCCGCTCTGTACGACATGCAATGAATGCACGGATCTGAACAGCCTCATTTTCGCGTACAACGGTGATAAACAAGCCACCGTGAAAGACGCGAGTGCCGGTCCATTCAGCGATATTGTGAAAGCCGCAGAAAATTGTCCGGTCAGAATCATACACCCCGGGAAACCCGTCAACCGGGACGAGAAGGGTGTGGACGAATGGATCGAACGGTCAAAACCATTTCTCTGAGATATGGGGCCTGTCACAGCCATAGCATACCTGGCCGGGCTGTGCGTCACACTCGCAGCCATCCTGGCAATAGCCCAACGAAGCCTCTACGTCTGGGAAGACCCGCGAATCGACGCGGTTTCTGATATGTTGCCAGGGGCGAACTGTGGTGCCTGTGGTCAGCCCGGTTGCCGGGCGTTCGCCGAGCAAGTCGTCGACGGCACGTTGCAACCAGGTCAGTGCCCGGTCGGTGGCGCTGAGACCGCTACTACGGTAGCATCGTATCTGGGTGTGGATGCCGGTAGCACGGAGCGATTGGTCGCCCGACTCTTGTGCGCTGGAGGATCGGATGTATCCGAGCAGTTCGGATCGTATGAAGGGTATTCATCCTGCCGCGCCGCTGCCACGATTGCCGGTGGCGCCAAGGGCTGCACGTATGGCTGCCTGGGATTGGCGGACTGCGAAGTTTCGTGTACGTTCGACGCCATTCGTATGTCAGATAATGGACTTCCCGTGGTCGATTTCGATACCTGTACGGGGTGCGGAGACTGCGTCGACGCCTGTCCGAAGGATCTCTTCAAGATGATCCCCGCCCGACGGAAGTTGATCGTTCAGTGTCGGTCCCTGCTCGAAGGCGAACCCGCCCTGGATGTCTGTCGTGTAGCCTGTACGGGATGTGGTATCTGTGTCGCCGATGCACCTGAAGAGCTGATGCATATGGCCTTCTCGCTTCCTGTAGTTGACCCCGGGAAGACTGAACTGGAGACTCCGCTGGCCACGTATCGGTGTCCCACGAGCGCTATTGCCTGGGTCGAAAAACAACAGTTTCCGACACTTCATCTGGCCACTTTCGACCGGAAACCGACCGATGTCGACCTGGAATCCTCGAAACCGGAATTACTGGCATGATGTCAAAGAAAAATATGGTTCGCGGTAACCCGGAAAGAGAGGGCGAATCACGCCGAATTATGTCCGGCGCTGAAGCGGTATTACGATCACTCTCTCATTATTCGGAATCGGTCGTAGTCGTCTCTGACACGATGATGAACGGTGTCTCCCTCCGGATTCCAGCGATCGAAGAAAAGATCTGCTATCGGGAGCGTGCGGCCGGATCAGTCGCCTACGCCGGTGGTCTCGCCGCCACCGGGCAGACGGCGAGTGTATTTATCGAGTCGAATCGACTCGAGGGTCTTACCGCACAACTTCAATCGGCTACCACGCGGCAGGTCCCGTTGGTGGTCGTGATTTCACCGTCACTCTCGACTGCAACGAGTCTACATCAGTCGGGAGCGCTTCGCGTGATGTCAATTGCCCATGATTCGAGGTGTCCGACCCTTGTCGCGTCAACGAGTCAGCATCTCGTGGACTCGATCGCGGTAGCTACCATTCTGAGCAGAGAGGCGTTGTTTCCCGTCGTTGTGATTGCGGAGGGAAGAGAGACAATCTGGTCCATCCAGCCTGTCGATCTCCCGTCCGTCGCCGCAGACACCGCCGCGTTCAGCCATGCAGATGCTGAAACCGCCGGCCCGCTGTCGACCTATCGACGACGCCTCTTCGGAGAGGAGCCGGCCATCTGGGTCGACCCGGTCAATCCACTTGCGATCGGAGTCGACCTGTCGGACGATCTGGCCCTGAAAGTACGGGCTGGTCGAGACGTTTTTCTGCAGCGACATACGGCCTCTGTACTCGACCGGGTGTGTGATGATTTTTCTCGTCGGACCGGAAGAGACTATCGGCGCCTGCACGTCACCGGTCCGGATTCTGCCGAGGTTGTTCTCATCGCTGCCGGAGCGGTCGCCGGACAGGCGGAACGCCTGGTCGGCGACCGCTCAATGAAGAAAAACCGAATAAAAGTAGTCCGTCTTGCGTGCATACGTCCATTTTCAGATTCCGATCTGATTGAGGCCGTCGGAAAAGCCAGACACGTCGGTGTATTCGTTTCGTCCTCGGAGTCCGGACTGGACGAGTTGGATCTGGTTCGAACGGTACGGTCGGCCCTCCTCGATTCTCCACCGGGACCCCTGTCCGGTCGGAAAGGAAAGAAAACCATTCCCTCTCGACGGGTCGTCGTACCCGTTCTCTATGCAGCCGGCTGGCAGCCCACTTCCGGGATCCTGGCGACGCTCGTACAGCGACTTTCGTCGACCAATCGAGAGTCACGTCCGTTTGTTGTAGGCACCAGCCTTTCAGCCTCCGATGTTCGAGCACCCGAGATTGAACGTATCCGTCAACACTTAGCAGCTGACGGTATCGACTTTGCGTCAATGGAAGTGCTCGACAAGAATGCTGCACCAACATCAGCGCAGGTCATCACCGTTACCGATTCGGGCGATGAATCATGGACGCTTCTTGAAGGTCTTTCTACAGTATTGGCCCGAACCGGGAAGACGCTCCTGCAGGCCGGGTTTCATCCGATTTCGGATGCATCCCGTCATCCCGTCGTCGGATGCGTGTCGTGGGAACAGACGGAACAGTCAACGTGCACCGTTATCACCACCAACTCGTCTTTACTCAACTCCCTGGATGTTCACAACATTCTCCCAGCACGGTGCAGAAAACTTCTACTGACCAGTTCAGAGGCCGATCCGGGCGACCATACAGATTCTTATTCTGCACATGACGAAGGACCACTGGAGACCTTTTTATCATCTGTTGACGGAAAGCTGACGGACATTTCCGATCCCTGTGAACGATCCGGTGACTCCCGGGAACGAGTTGGAAAGACCCCGTTCGGGAAACCTGAAGATCTACCCCCTCTCGACATCGTCGAGCAACCCGAGGGGGGTACCCCTGTTGCCGATCTGGACAGATTCTGGAAGACCACCGGGTACCTGTATCGCGCTAATCGAACAAAAGACGTACCGGCAGATCCCTTCTTGACCTCCACCACGCTTCCGGCGAGAGCCGGAGCCCTGACGACCCACACGGCAGAGTCAGACCATTTTCCTTCCGTTCTTACCGAAAATTGCTCGGGGTGTGGATGCTGTTGGACCGTTTGCCCCGAGTCCGCGATCGTCTCCCGAGTGTTCACGGTAGAACAGCTCTTCGATTCGGCATTGAAGCGTGCTCAGGATTCGGGTCACGCCTTCGTACAGGTCCCGCGGTTCAAGCCCGCTCTGATCAAGACGATGCACCGCATTGTCGTCCGGGATGACCTCATTCAATACTCGCGGGTGGGCGACCTGATGACCGAGGCATTCACTCAGATGCTTGACAAAGCCGGCCTGGACGAAGAAAAGCGAGCACTTCTGGTGGTCGAACGTGACTGGATGCTTGCCTGCTCCGAAGCGATTCAAACGATCCGGACGGTCACGTATTTCCTGGATGCGGAGTCCCGGAAAAAAGGAAGTGGTCAGCTACTCTCTCTCGCTGTCGATCCGGCTGCGTGCACGGCCTGTGGACTGTGCTATGCCTCGTGCGGCGACGACGCGCTGGAGTCAGGGAGTCTGGATCGACACGATCCGGAGCGTTTATTCTCTTCGGTATGTGACCTCAGGACGGATGATATCACGCTGGACTCGATAGCGGATCTCCAGCATGAGATGCCCCATTCCCTCTTGCTCACGGGGCCTACCCCGGACCGGGTGTTCCGGGCAGGTGGCGCTGACATCGGCAATCTGAATCGGACGGTCCTCCGGTTATTCCTGGAAGCGCAGCAGGCCCATTCGTCCTGCACTCTGGGTCAGTTGAGCGCAGGCCTCGCCTCCATGATCGCCGATATCGAGAAACGTATTCAGAAGAAGGTTCAAGATGCCGTTGAAATCAATGATTTCGAAGCGTTCTCACGGTCATTGACCTCCACCGATCAGGCGCTCGATACCGATCGATTGACCCGGCTCGCGATTCGCGCCTCAGGAATCAATAGATCGGAGGACCTGCTGACGGATCTGGCCCGGGACAGAGACATCCTCTCTTCCTGGCTGAAGCGACTCACACCGTCCGACAACATCCAGCGTCTCCCTCATATGGCACTGATCATGGCAGCCTCGGAGCGCTCCTTCGGGCTGGCGCCGTATCCGATCAATCCGTTTGCCATGCCCACCGTCCACTCCGACTACGCGCACGTTCCTGAACTCGCTGCCGGGCTCGATGACGGGCTTACTGCCAGGTATCGTGAAATTCAGCATCTATTGAATAGGGCCGGACAGATCATAAAGGGGGTATTCGACCCGAGTTCGATACCGACAGCGAACGCTGAAGACAAAGACGTAAATGCACCCGCCGTCCTGATCGTCACCGATCATATGGAATCTGATCTCGTCAACCTTCTCTGCAGCGGAAGACATGTAAAAGTACTGCTGATCTCCGGTGGACCGACGCCTGATCGACGTCGTCCCGATCCGCTACGACTCGCACTACCGGTCAGCAATCTGTGGATTCACCAAATGACGGCTGCTGATTCCAATGCACTCTTTTCGGCGTTTGTCGAAGGCCTCGCCCACGACGGTCCTGTACTTTTCCATGTTTACGCACCGGATCCTGTGAGGGACGGAGTTGCGCTTGATTCCGCTCTCCAGGTGGCAGCACTGGCGCAGACGAGCGGTGTATTTCCAGAACTTCGCCGCGTACCTGGGACACCCATCGAAATATGCTCGGAAGTGCAGCCTGACACCCGTCCGGCAGATTGGCTCCTGGCACAGACTCGATTCAAGCATTGTTTCCGATTCATTCCGAGGCGCGAATGGTCGGGAGATCAAATTCCGATAGCAGAGTGGACGAAACTCTCCCCGGAAAAAAGAGACGGCAAGATCGCCTTCGCAGAGCGTAGTGATGCTGGTGGAACGGAAGACGCACGCGGTCGAGTGTCACGATTTGCCCTCAAACCGGCCGCCATTACGTTCACCTTGGACTGCGAACGATCATTTGACGAGTGGACTGAACTCGCCTCGACCCGCGTAACGGAGAGGTCGCCGGATATAGTACCTCCCGTGAAGGCGGCTCCGCCATCCCGAATTGATACGGGTGCTTCCTCAACAGTCGATACCAGTGCGCTGCAAACGCTTTCCGATCGACTCCTGGAACTGAGTGGTTTCGGTGGGGATTCGTGAGTAGTGGCACGAATCATACCGTCCGTTCCTTTCGCAACGGTATCCACCCGGGGGATTTCAAACACCTTACGAGGGAACTCGCCATTGAGCGACTACCCTTCCCGGTCGATGTGGTCCTGCCTGTCAGCCAGCATCTTGGTGCCCCCTCCATTCCTACCGTCTCGGTAGGCGAATACGTGTACCGGGGACAGTGTATCGGCGATGCGGGTGGATTTGTCTCGTCTCCGCTGCACGCGTCCGTGACGGGACGGGTCCGGGAAATTGAACTCCACCATCATCCGTCAGGCAAAATGGTTGAATCGGTCGTCATCGAGACCGATTCGCACTCTGCCCAGGCGCTCTTCGGAGAGAAGAGATACGAATGGTCGGCCCTGGATCCGAAAGAATTAGTCAATCTGATCGGAAGTGCGGGGTTTGTTGGTCTGGGTGGAGCCGCATTTCCGACCCACGTGAAACTCAGCATCCCGGAAGGAAAACAGGTTCGATTCCTGATTGTCAACGCGGCCGAGTGTGAACCGTATTTAAACAGCGACTACCGCATCTTGCGTGAACATCGAGAGGCCATTTTCGAGGGTATCCGCGTCTGCATGAGGGCCCTCGGAGCCGAACGGTGCTACATCGGAACGGAAATTAACAAGAAGGATGCGGCCGACGATCTGCGAGCCTCCATTCCAACCGATCTTCCGTGCGAAATCATCGACCTCCAGACGAAATACCCGCAGGGAGCTGAAAAGATGCTGATCGATGCGGTACTTAGAGAGGAAGTCCCGTCCGGGAAGTTGCCGATTGATGTCCACGTCGTCGTCAATAATGTCGGAACGATCGCAGGCATTGGTGCCTTCTTTCTTTACGGACAGCCCCTCGTCGAGCGTGTCGTTACGATTACCGGACCCGGCATCCGGCGTCCTGCCAATCTGATGGTTCCGATTGGAACGCGGCTTAGTGATGTCATCGCACACTGCGGAGGTATCACCGACGATACGCGGCAGATCCTGTTTGGCGGCCCGATGATGGGAACGGCTCAACGATTCCTGGATGTACCGATCATGAAAGGCACGTCTGGAATCCTCTTTCTGACAGAAGAAAAAGTGGTAGATCGACACGAGTATCCATGTATTCGATGCCAAAAATGCATCGATGCCTGTCCGGTCTATCTGAATCCAAGCCGCCTCGGAGCACTGGCCCAGGCCCGGCTCTACGAGGACATGATGGACTACCACATCATGGACTGCATGGAATGCGCGTCGTGTTCGTTCGTATGCCCATCCAATATTCCGCTGGTCCAGCGATTCCGGGTGGCCAAAGGGTTGCTGAGGGAACAGGCGGCCCGCGAGAAGGCGGCAAGAGAGTTGGAGGCGTCGACGGCATGACAGAGACCCGTCATCCCAATCTGGTTCTCACGACGTCTCCCTTCGTCAAAGCGAGCGTCGACACCACATGGATCATGTGGCAGGTGAATTATGCCCTGATTCCGGTCGTGGCCGCAGCACTCTGGTTTTACGGGTTGTCGGCACTCCTGATACTGGCATCCTCGACACTCGGAGCCGTTGTCACAGAACGAATTGCACTTTCCCGATCCGATGCACTACCCGGTCGGCTTCGGGACGGTACGGCCATCCTGACCGGTCTCCTGCTGGGGCTGACGCTTCCACCGGGTATTCCGATGTGGATGGCTTTCGCCGGGGGAGCCATATCCATTGGTCTCGGAAAAATCATTTTCGGTGGGATCGGAGGAAACGTATTCAATCCTGCACTCGTCGGGAGAGCCTTCCTGCAGGCCGCATTCCCGGTTGCGCTCACCACGTGGCCACCGGTCGCTGAAGCGTCCCGGTTCGTGTCCGTCCCTCCAAACGTCCTCGCCCTTCCCATGATGCATTCCGGAGTGGATGCGGTCTCAGCGGCCACTCCGCTGGCACGCATGTATTTCGACGGCGTCTCCGCCAGCCTCCCTGATTTGATGTTTGGATCCACGAACGGCAGCCTCGGAGAGGCCAGTGGGCTGCTCCTGATCCTGTGTGGAGTATATCTGGTGACGAGGAGGGTCATGAACTGGCGCATCCCGGTCTCCATCATCGGATCAGTCCTGATCTTCGCAGCCGCACTCCAGTGGTTCCAACCGACGTATCCGACCCCGGTGTTTCATCTGTTTTCCGGGGGGCTGCTATTGGGCGCCATTTTCATGGCGACCGACCCGGTGACGTCTCCTCTGACCCATAACGGTTGTTGGATTTTCGGCGCCGGAATAGGCATTCTGGCCCTGGTCATCCGACAGTACGGAGGGCTTCCCGAGGGGGTGATGTACGCCATTCTTCTGATGAATGCGTGTACACCACTTATTGACCGGTTGACCCAACCACGCACGTTCGGATCCAAGAAGAGAGTGTCATTCACGCGCTGATGGCATCCATGCAGACACATACCACCCCACGTCCCGAGCCACCAAAGAGTGGTCGCATGATTGCGACCATGGGTTTAATCGGACTCATTGCGAGTGTTCTGTTGGTGGTCACGTATTTCACCACGAAACCGTATATCGAGGCCAACCTGGCGGCCTATCTCGAGAGCGCCATTGGTGAAGTGCTGCCGGGTATTTCGTCGAGGAGAACATTCCGTATTGTCGATGGAAAAATCACTCCCGACGACGAGGGGTTGGCCCCGCCCGGTTCCCGCGTATTCGCCGGATTCGACTCGCTTGGTACGCTCCAGGGGCTCGCCATCGAGGCACAGGGGCAGGGCTATGCCGACGTCATTCTCGTGCTGTATGGATATGATCCAGATTGTGGATGTATCATCGGATTCAAGGTGCTCGATAGCCGGGAGACCCCGGGGCTGGGAGACCGGATTCAACGTGATCAGGCTTTTCTGGCCAACTTCGACTCACTCGACGTCCGGTGGATTCCCGAATCGATGTCGGTTGAAGGACCGATAGAACTCGCCAAGCACGGAACGAAAACTGCGGCCTATCAGATCGATGCGATCTCAGGAGCAACGATCTCCTCCCGGGCGGTCACGTCGATACTGAATGCAGGAAACGAGGTCGTACTGAAGGCCATTCACGAAAATCTGGACCAGTTTACTCCGAATCAAGATGTCCACTGACAGTGCAAATGAAACGAAAGCAGGTCCGGGCGCG
>CAYLHF010000027.1:26034-31236 GCA_964383365.1 uncultured Rhodothermales bacterium
CGCGGATTTTTTCCTGAAGGGACTCTGGAAAGATAATCCGGTATTTGTGCAGGTCCTCGGCATGTGCCCGACACTCGCTGTTACCAATACGCTCATGAACTCCGTGGTCATGGGACTCGCGACGACATTTGTACTCGTGATGTCCGGTATCCTTGTTTCCGCTACCCGAAAACTCATCCCCAAACAGGTACGTATAGCCACCTATATCCTGATCATTGCGACGTTTGTCACGATGGCTGACTACATCATCAAGGCGGTCAGCCTGAGTGCACACCGGAGCCTCGGTGCTTTCATCTCTCTCATCGTCGTGAACTGTATCATTCTGGGCCGGGCAGAGGCTTTCTCATCGAAACACGCGGTCGTGGACTCGGTGAAAGACGCTCTGGGTATGGGTCTAGGGTTCACGCTGGCACTCTGTGCGCTCGGGATCATCCGAGAATCGCTGGGTAGTGGGACACTCGCAGGCTTTTCACTTTTCGGTAGCGGATACGAACCATGGGTGATATTTGTGCTTCCGGGAGGCGCCTTCTTCGTCTTGGGATTCTTGCTTCTGGCCATCAATCGGCACAACACGAATCACGCGGTCGAGGGCGCAGGTTGACATGCACACGGAATCTCTCGGATCCATCTTTCTGAATGCGCTCCTCATCAACAATTTCGTGCTGAGCGCCTTCCTGGGAATCTGTCCGTTTATCGGTGTTTCGAACAAATTCGATACCGCTGCCCGGATGGGGGCCGCCGTCACATTCGTCATGCTCGTCAGCTCCATGTGCGCGTACGGAGTTAACGTAATCCTGGCGATCATCGGGGCTCCATATCTCCAGTTGATCTCCTACATCGTGATCATAGCCTCCGCTGTTCAACTGGTCGAGATGTTTATAAAGAAATTCAGTCCCGCTCTGTTTCGTGCGCTCGGGATCTTTCTTCCACTCATCACAACCAACTGTGCCATCCTCGGTCTGGCTCTGTTTCAGACGAGCAAAGGATACAATTTCCCCCAGTCACTGGTCTACGCACTCGGCGCCGGAGGAGGATTTTCGCTGGCCATCATACTGATGTCGGGAATCCGGGAAGAACTCGAAATCACCTCCGTTCCGGATGTCGTCCGTGGAACCGCCATCGTGCTGATCGTTGCTGGAATTCTGTCCATGTCATTCATGGGATTCGCCGGCCTGAGTGGCTAGTATCCTCGTCAAGTACACGTCAGATGCTGACTCAACTCATTATATCATCGTTGGTCCTGTCCGCGCTCATCACAGGATGGTACGCGTTGCAGCGATGGACGCATCGACACGACGTTGGAGCCGACTGTGACTATCTGGAGGGACGATGGGGATGCGGAGACTGCTCGGTTTCGGAGTCATGCGCACTCCACGGTAATACGGCGACCGGCGTCTGAGATAGCGGCTAATACGTACGTCCCGGAAGCACGGCGCGGGAAACCTCAGTCTCCTACTCCGTAATCCTGAAAATAGGCTTCCTGGATGATCGCATGCTCCTTGCACTCGTGGTCGCGAATAAACGTGACCAGGTCGGAAACCCGCTCCTCGACGCGGATAACTTTCGGAGAATCGGCGTTGAGTACGCTCTTGAGGACCTCCAGTATATGATTCAGATCTGAAATAATCTTCCGGTGGTCTTCTTCCAGATGGGCGATCTGTGTCGACAAATGCGGAGCTACCCGGATCAGGTCTTCGTTGTAACCGCCCTCTTCTTCGAGATCAAAATGCTTCTGCAACTGGTTGTGAAAATCTCTCAGTTTCCAGAGTAGATCCATTTTCCATCCGGCGAACGTGTCGCTACCGACTTCATGCTCGAAGGCACGGTCTAGATCGTCCATGGTGGAGTGGAGATTTCGATGATCTTCTTCGATCCGACGTGCCAGATCCCTGTCAACTTTATCCATGATCCTCACCTTTTGTCAGTTCCTCACGATGAATATAATCGGCTTGAAACGGCGCTGCTCCGGCTTTGACTGTGGGGCATTTCCCTACAGTCTGCAGTCGGGTTTTCGCGGGCGACACATGCGTTAACCAACTTCAGCGATAGACGGCTGAAACATCCCTGAAAATGGATGAAAACGGGATTTTCATACTTCATAATCCTACCTTGTTTTTCTCGTAATTGGCCACATTCGGCCTATCCTACCTGAGAATAAATTTGATATCTGTAAGAACCTCCTCGATTCAGTGTCTGGCGTTGATTGTCTGTGTCGGAATGTTGGATGCCGCGTCTGCCCGGGCACAACTGACGCCCTCGGTGGCCGCCACCCAGATGGGTCGGGGCATCAACCTCGGAAATACCCTTGAACCGCCCCAGGAAGGCGCGTGGAATAATCCGCCAGCGGAAGAGCGTTATTTCGACGCATATGCTGAAGCTGGATTCCAGACCGTCCGCATTCCCGTTCGGTGGGATCAGCACACCGGTTCTTTCGGCCCGTATCACGTTAGCGATGCCTGGATGGCGCGCGTAGAAGACGTTGTGGACTGGGCCCTCAACCGAAATCTATTCGTCATACTAAACGCCCATCACGAGGACTGGATAAAGCAGAACTACGGAAATGCCGTTTTTCGTGCTCGATTCGACAGCATCTGGGCCCAGGTCAGTCGCAAATTTTCAGACCGGTCAGAGAAATTGATGTTCGAGATTATCAATGAGCCCAAAGGAATGACTCGGGAGAATGTGGACGACCTCAACGCGCGCATCCTCTCCATCATCCGGCGCACCAATCCGACGCGAATCGTGATGTATTCCGGCAACGAATATTCCAACGTGGATCAGCTTCTGGCCGCCGCGCCATTGAACGATCCTTACGTGATGGGCTATTTCCATTCGTATGATCCCTGGCAGTTCGCAGGACTCGCGAGTGGAACATGGGGAACAGACGCGGACCTCAATGCCATGAGGGATCGGATCCAGCGTGTGGCGACGTGGTCAACGTCGCACCATATGCCCGTCGTGGTGAGTGAATTCGGAGCTGTCCACGGGGCCGATTACAATTCCCGCATGCGCTACTACGCGACGTATGTGGAAGAGACACTCCGGGCCGGAATACCATTTCAGGTCTGGGATGACGGGGGCGGCTTCGGCGTGTTGAACCGCGCTGACCTGACCTGGGATGACACCAACGATATTCTGATGCACACCTTCGTCGATGGCCCGACGTCGGTTTCGGCACGGGTCGAGTCCGACAGTACGGTCGTCCTCGCGTGGGAAAATCGGACGCTCCAGAACGAGATTCGCGTCCAACGGGCCACGGGCAACGGCGCATTCGCCGATGTTGCTACGCTGCCGAACTCGGCAACCACCTTTACCGACGCCAATATCGGCGGCGGAGTGACATACCGATACCGAATCATCGCGACGAATGCCCTCGCCGGCGACCGATTTTCCTACCCGGTCCGAATTACCGTCCCTGCATATTCCCGGTCGAATTTTCTCGGGAGTCCCTTTCCTGTTCCTGGTTCCTTCGAGGCAGAAGATTTCGATGTAGGTGGGGATGGCCTGACCTACCACGATTCGGACGCAATTAATGGTCCGGGAGGCTATCGGAACGATGTGGGCGTGGACATCGAGGCACGTCCAGATGGCGGCTATCATGTCGGCTTCCTCGAACCCGGTGAATGGTTGGAGTATACCGTAGATATCGCTTCTGCGGGTACCTACCGCGTTACCGCGCACGTCGCTTCCCTGAGTGGTGGCGGCGCTTTTTTTTTCACGTATGACGCTGGCACAGGCAACCGGATGATCGTCCCGCAGACGGGGAACTGGGTGACCACGGAGCCAGTGTCAGAAACCGTACAGCTCAATGCAGGCGTACAGGTGATCCGGTTTTCCGTCTACACCCTCCCGGCCTTCAATATCGATCGGTTTGATTTCGAACTAATCGCCGCAACCTCCGTCGAGACTCCGCCGGACCAAAAGGAATCGCCCACCTCGGATGAAGTATCGCTATACCCGAATCCTACCAGGAATAGTATTTCTGTCCGACTATCAGCCCATTCCGGCTTTCAAACACTGACCATGTTCGACCTTCTGGGACGCATCGTCCGAACGATGCCAGTCGAGGGAATCCAGACGATGCTCGATACGGCGTCCCAGCCGGCGGGAGCGTACTTCATTCGACTTACTGGGCCGGAGGAACAGAGCCTGATCCAGTCCTTCGTGAAGCGATAGGCAGCGTTTCCGAGGGTTTGTATTTCCGACTTAATTACCATTAATTGGCGCCACTCGGAGCCACAGCACGTCATCTCCTGTCGTCCGGTGTGCATTCATCACTGGAGACATATTCCCCATATCATGGTCGGAAACACCCTCTCACACTACCAGATCACGGCCGAGCTCGGCCGCGGCGGCATGGGCATCGTTTACAAGGCTACCGACACAAAGCTAGGCCGAACGGTCGCCCTGAAGGTATTGCCATCGTCGGCGCTGGCAACTGAAGAAGACCGGGCCCGGTTTTACCGGGAAGCCCAGGCCGCCGCGCAACTCCATCATGCCCACATCGCCACGATTTTCGAGATTGATGAGGCCGTCCCGAGCGGAGCCCCACATGGCACGCAACCGTCTCCCTTCATCGTCATGGAGTATATCGAGGGCGAGACTCTCGATGCCCGCATAAAGAAGGGGCCGTTGAAGTTGGATGAGGTCATCCGGGTTGCGAGTGAGATCGCATCCGCGTTGGAGGCGGCCCACACCAATAAGATCGTACACCGTGACATCAAGAGTGCCAACGTGATGCTCACGCAGAAGGGCGCGGCGAAAGTGCTCGATTTTGGGCTGGCGAAGACGGCTCAATCGACCCAACTCACCCGCATGGGCTCAACACTCGGCACCGTAGCCTACATGAGTCCCGAGCAGGCCCGAGGCGAAGAAGTGGATTCCCGTACCGACCTCTGGGCCCTCGGCGTCGTGATGTATGAAATGATCGCAGGCACAAATCCGTTCGGTGGCGACTACGAACAGGCGGTCGTCTATGGCATCCTGAATGCCGATCCGGAGCCGCTCACGGCCTTGCGTACCGGTGTCCCGATGGAGATCGAGCGGATCACGAACAAGCTGTTGGCCAAAGATACCGCCCACCGTTACCAGACCGCCCCCGATCTGATTGCGGACCTGTCGGCGATTATTCTGGCTCCGTCATCGAGCAAATCGAGTGGTACCGGGCCAATGGTAGACTCCCCGGGTAGCCACTCCTCGGGG
>CAYLHF010000027.1:31336-34110 GCA_964383365.1 uncultured Rhodothermales bacterium
CTCCTCGGGGAATCGCTCCATTCCAATCTGGTGGGCTGCACCCGTTGTCGCCGTGGTCGTACTCGTCTTCTGGTTGGGAAGGGTTACCGTCTCTCCAACCAGGTCCGATGGAATGGATATCATGCTCCGAATTCCATCTCTCGAACCTATTTTTAACGGATATGAGAAACCGAGTTCCGTCGACCTGGCGCTGTCACCCGACGGTTCGAAACTGGCATTCGTGGGTACCGATGAAAATGGAGATGGTCTTTTTGTAGTCGACTTCTCTATGAACCAGCCCCCCCACCGTCTTACCGATGCCCGGGTCAAGTTCCCGTCTTTTTCACCAGACATGAAATCGGTGGCATTCGAAGGTTCGGGGGGAATCTTCCGAGTACCGATACGCAGCGGGGAACCAACACGCATAACGAATCAGATCCAGGATGCGACTGGCGTCTCCTGGGGCGCCGACGGCTATGTGTATTATGTACCCAATTTTGGTGGAGGAATCTGGCGCGTACATCCTGAGCATCCGATTCCTGAACCAATGATTCGCGTTCGATCGGATCTGGGAGAACGAGGCTTCACCTGTGTCTCACTCACACCCGACCGGCAATCGATCCTGGCGGGTAGATACGGGCAAACCGGACTGGAAATCGTTCTGATCGGATTAGATTCCGGAGAGAGAACCACGCTGGCACGTGGAGCATGCCCGGCGTCTGCAGATAAGGATCGAATCCTCTATTCGCAGGGACCCAGGCTGATCGGAGCGCACCTGAATGCCGATAACACTCTGAACCATGAAACAACCCTTTCAGAGAATCTTTTCGTGGATCGGGGGACTTTAACAGCGGAGTATGCCACTTCCATGAGTGGCGATTTGATCCTCATCGAAGGAGCCAACGAGTCAGGCAGGAGGCCGGAAATCAGACGCTTCGATGGTACTTCGTATTTTCTGGATATCGGGTACGATGAATTCAACCACCTTGCACTCTCCCCGAACGGAGAATTCCTGGCAGTCACCGCTCCCGTTTCTGCTACCGGAGACATGGACCTGTTCGTATATGACATCGATCAGGAAGATATCCGGCAACTGACGACAACGGACTCTTGGGAAGGACATCCGACCTGGACCAGCGATTCTGGCTCTATCATCTATGCCTCAGAAAGCTCGGGACAGGCCGATATTTATGAGATTACCCTGCTGGGCCAGGAGCAATTGGTTTTTGCAGATTCCGTCCAAAAATATCCTGGAGATGTATCGAAAGATGCGAGATTTGTTGTCATGCATGTTCCTACGACTTCACAGGATTCGGATATATTTGTTCTGGATCGGGATCTTGACACCAATTCGCTTGTGTCGGGTGGCCGCGGAGATCAGCGATATCCGACGTTTTCGCCGGACGATCGTTTTATCGCCTATGAGTCTGACGAAACGGGCTCGAAAGAAATCTATGTGGTTGATTTTCCGCCCAGTCAACCGCGAAAGAAAATTTCGACCAATGGCGGACAAAAACCCGCCTTTTCCAGAGACGGCAGGTACCTGTATTTTGAGAGCAGCGGTAATCTAATGCGCGTTCGGTTGAATACCAGTGGTCGTCGGATAAACGATGCGGAAGTAGTTCTGACTGACGTCACGGATGTCTATGCGCTTCTACCGGATAATTCCGGGATAATCACCCGCGAAGCCGCGAAAACACGAACCGTCCGGTTAATGAAAAACTGGACTCTTGAGGCGACTGAGGAATAGTCGGCACCACATCTCGGTGACGAGGCCCGCATAGTTACAGATTCGTTCGGTACTACTCTATATTGTCGTATGGATCCAAAGGAAGCATGGCAAATACGGCTGCGCGGCTACAAAATCATGGCCGCCCTTCGCGCGAAGAATCTCCGGAATCTCTCGCACGAGGAGTGGGTACGTACACTCGGCATCGTCTGGTCTGTTCGTGAACCCGATCAACGTATTTTCGAAACGGCGCTCTGGTTACAACGGAAATTGAGAGCAGCCGACATCGAATTCTGTTTCATCGGAGGGCTCGCACTTCAGCGCTGGGGTGAGGTGCGTGTAACGCAGGACATCGATCTGACCATTTTCTCTCCGCTGGGAAAGGAGATAGAGATCGTGGATAAACTCAGCGCCTTCCTGAAATCCCGCGAAAAGGATATTGAGGGGCTCGCTACGATCGCCCGGATGTTTCTGGGGGTTGCGCCGAGTGGAATCGAGGTGGATGCATCACTCGGATTCATGCCGTACGAGAAGCGCATCATAGAGCGCGCCGTAGACGTGAACTTTGAACTGACTGAGCCCCTCAGGTGCTGCTCGCCCGAAGATCTCGCCGTCCTGAAGACGGTTGCCGGACGGGAGAGAGACTGGGCGGATATCCGCACAATCGTGCACCGCAGTGGCCTAAAAGTAGACTGGGATCTGGTCTATGCCGAAGCGAAGGTCCTGCTTAATCTGTCGGAGAACCCCGAACACGAAGCCCGTCTCAGGAAGATCGTGGAGGAAGAGATTAATCTGGATAACGGATAGATGTTGTCCGCACAGGGACCCCTGACGCTGTGTATTCGTTTAAAGATTCATGACAAAAGAAGGCAATACCACGGTTCGTATCTTCAAGAAAGGAGCAGAACCGACTGACCCCATTCTCGCGCTCACACCTGCGGAGCGTATGCTGATGGTCTGGCCCATCACGTGTGATGCCTGGTCCATGACCGGTAAATTTGATGCTGAATCCCGATTACAGAGAGATGTTGTCCGCCTTATTCGACGCAAGCGTTGAATTCGTAAT
>CAYLHF010000027.1:34210-37115 GCA_964383365.1 uncultured Rhodothermales bacterium
ATATCGGACATTTCCGCCTCAGATTTTGTTCACGTCGACACTGTTATTCAGATAGGTATCGCTCCTCGTCGAATCGACTTTCTTACTTCTCTCAAAGGAATCAATGCTTTCGACGACGTCTGGAACGATCACCTCGACGTTGAGATGGACGGAATAACGCTTCCGGTGATCGGGCGTGAAATGCTAATTCGGAATAAACGCGCGCTGGGACGGCCACAGGATCTCGCTGACGTTGCCTGGTTGGAAGCACATAAACCCTGATTTGGGTTAGCGGTCCGTCAGACCGAAATCATGCCTGAAAACGCATCAGTTAGTATCTGTCGAGCTCCTTCTACGGTCAGGGGGACTGGGTTCGTAGCCGTGCTTGGATCGGCTACCGCCCTTTCTGCGATGAGATCAATCCTTGCCTTGTCTACACCCAGGTCGGTGATCGAGTGAGGAATACCGATGGTTGCTCTCAACGTGAGAATCCAATCCATTAATCGGTCGAATCCTGGTTGGAGACCAAGTGCGGAACACATCCGGTCTATCTTCTGCCCGAGCGCCGGCCGGTTGAAGGCCAGAACGTACGGCATGAAGACCGCGTTTGTCGTTCCATGGTGGGTTCCATACAGAGCTCCAACGGGATGAGACAGTGAGTGGATGGCCCCGAGGCCTTTCTGAAAAGCGACTGCACCCATCGAGGCCGCGACCATCATGTTCGAACGGGATTCTATATCAGCGCCGTCCCGGACCGCTCGTTCGAGGGCCGTTGAGACCAGGTGCATTCCCTCCAGAGCGATACCGTCTGACATCGGATGAAAGGTAGGTGCGCAAAAGGCTTCCAAGCAGTGAGCGAGTGCGTCCATTCCGGCCCCTGCGGTGAGCTGTGGTGGAAGGCCCCGCGTCAGCGCAGGATCGCAAATCACGATCGCAGCCAACATGTTCGGATGGAAAATAATCTTCTTGTCGTGCGTCGAGGTATTGGTAATTACGCTTGCCCGCCCAACTTCTGAACCCGTGCCGGCGGTCGTAGGCACCGAAATTACAGGAGCTATTTCAGACGCGTTCGCCCGCGTCCAGTAGTCACCGATGTCTTCGAAATCCCAGATCGGACGGGACTGCGCCTGCATGAAGGCTACCGTCTTACCGGTGTCGAGAGCACTACCACCGCCGAACGCGATAACGCCGTCACAGCCCGCGGTTCGATATGCAACGACACCCTGCTCCACGTCCTGATCGGTCGGATTCGGGTGCACATCCGAAAAAACAGTAACAGGAAGATGGGACGCGTCGAGCACCGCAAGCGCAGTGATTGTAATCGGAAGTTCTACCAGACCCTCATCGGTGACGAAGAGCGGCCGCTGGATACCAGCGGCCGCACAGGCGTCGGCCAGTTCACTGATACGCCCCGAACCAAATCGTATCGACGTAGGATATGACCAGTTTGCTTTCATTTTCGAAGACGTAAATGGTACGATTTAGGGCGCGTGAGGTGTTCATAGCCTATACGCGACAACGTGGCACCGCGGCCCGTATCCTTGACGCCGGTCCACGCGAGTGCCGGGTCCAGATAGTCACACCGGTTCATGTACACCGTTCCCGTCTCAATCTGTTTACCGATGTGCTCGGCCGCATCGACATCATCCGTCCAGATCGAAGCAGTGAGTCCGAATGGGCTGTCGTTCATCAGGCGTATGGCCTCCTCATCTCCTGAAACCGGCATGATGCCGACCACGGGCCCGAAGGATTCATCGCGCATGACCGCCATGGAATGATCGACATCTACGATCACCTGCGGCGCCATGTAGGCAGAACCACTGGCGTCCCGGTCGAATCCAGAAGGATCGACGAGTGTGCGAGCACCGGCGAGAACGGCATCTGCGATCTGCTTCCGTACGAAATCGGCGGCCCGTCCGGAAATCATCGGACCCAGTGTCGTACCAGGATCGAGGGGGTCGCCGAGTCGGTATTGTTTTGCGAGTGACGTCAGCGCCTCGACAAATGGGTCATAAACCACTCTTTCCACGTAGATACGCTCCACACCACAGCAACTCTGACCCGAATTAAAGAAAGCACCGTCGGCCAGTTGCTCGGCGGTGTACCTGAGGTCCGCATCCGAACGGACGTACGCAGGATCCTTGCCACCCAGTTCGAGGCCCACGCCCACAAAAGTCCCGGCAGCGGCGCGCTCGACCTGGCGTCCTGAGGCGACCGATCCCGTAAATCCAACCCGGTCCACGAGGCCCTCATCGAGTATCCTGCCAGCCTGCTCGTGCGACAGAACCAGGTGATGAAAGAGTCCGACCGGGAGTCCGGCGCGGTCACAGGCCGCCTGAAACCGCTCCCCCACGAGAAGGGTCTGCGAGGCATGCTTAAGCAAGACGGCGTTCCCTGCCATCAACGCCGGAATCACCGAATTGACAGCCGTCAGATAGGGATAATTCCAGGGGGCAATGACGAACACTACACCGAGGGGTTCTCGACTGATATAGCGACGAAATCCATCCTTCGGTGCCGGTTCAACGGGTGCGAGCGCTTCTCTGGCAACGGCAATCATGTGTCGTGCCCGTTCCGCGAATCCGCTCAACTCCCCACTGCCGTAGCGTACCGGGCGTCCCATCTGCCAGGCCAGTTCGGGTATGATTTCATCCCTCATTTCCAGCATCTGGTCTACGATAGACGAGCAATACCGCGCTCGCTCGGCAAGCCCCACACCGGCCCACAACGCCTGCGCCTCGCGAGCCCCGGCGAGCGCAAGGGTGATCTCTTTCTCGCCTGCTACCGCTCGTTCGGCATACAGACTTCCATCCACCGGGGAGAAGCACTTGATGGTTTCGCTCATCACTTACGTCCGCTCAAAACCGCGTCGAAGTTCCCAGTCGGTAACCCGTCGATCATACTCGGACTGTTCCCATTCGGCCGT
>CAYLHF010000027.1:37215-39741 GCA_964383365.1 uncultured Rhodothermales bacterium
GTGACCAGACGGCCCGGGTCGGAGCAAACGTCGCTTCCTGGAATCGTTTGTAGGAATTGATGTACGGTGCCAGGAAATAGGTGATTTCGCGGGCATGCTCGAGTTGTCCCGCTACAAAGTGTTGCATGATCGTAGACATGCCCATCGGTGCCGACGGATCATGGAAGACGTTCTGCCCGGTCTCCGAATCCACCAGAGAGAGGTGTACGTGGCAGCTGCTGCCAGCCAGATCGTAGTTCCATTTTGCCATAAACGTAATCGCATGACCCTCCGCATGTGCGATTTCCTTCATGGCGTTTTTCATGATGACGTGTCGATCCGCCATCTGCAGGGCATCTGTATACCGGATGTTGAGTTCCTCCTGGCCCGGCCCCCATTCACCCTTGGAATTCTCGACCGGAATGCCGGCTCCTTCCAGACCGTTCCGCATGGCGCGCAACACCGGTTCCTCTTTGGTTGTCTGGAAAATATGGTAGTCTTCGATATAGGATCCTGCCGTCTTCGGACTGCGAAAATCCCGTTCGGTGATGTCTCGATACGTCTCGTCGAACAGATAGAACTCCAACTCGGACGCCGTCATCGCCGTGAGTCCGCGTTCCTGAAGCCGCGCGATCTGGCGGCGCAGGATGGCCCGGGGACTGTGATCCAGATCATCACCGTGATGGTCCATCACGTCGCAGAGTACGAGCGCGGTACCCTCCAGCCACGGCGTATGGCGCATCGTGGCCAGGTCTGGCTTCATCACGAAATCGCCATATCCTTTCTCCCAACTGGCCGCAGCATACCCCGGGATCGGCTCCATATCGATGTCATCGGCGAGGAGATAGTCACACGCGTGGGTCTCTTCGTGCGCCACATCGACAAAGAACCGGGCCTGAAATCGTTTACCGATGAGCCGTCCGAACATGTCCGGAAAACAGACCAGCACGGTGTCAATAGTGCCCGCCTCGACTCTGGCCTCCAACTCGTCTTTTGTTAACATCCCCGTCTCACTCATGATCTTCCGACTCTCTTCGATGCTGCATGGCAAACTCTTCTTCTGGCGAAAGCACCATTCGGTGTCTTCCGTACAGATAATAGTACAAAATGCCTCCGGCAAACCATACCGCGGCGCCATAAACCCCTGGTCTATAATCCGGATTGACGAACAGGAAAACGAGGGTCACCAGCGCAATGACACCGGCAACGACCGCGCCCGGTTTCCCGAGCGGGCTCACGTACGGACGTTCCATATTCATATCCCTGATCCGCACGAACGAGATCATCTGCATGATGTATGCGATGACGGCGCCAAATACGGCCATGTTCAAGAGGACTGCACCGACCGGTACCGACCCCAGAAAAGATTCTCCATATTGAATGATGAGTGCCACAGCATACCCTATCAATGCTCCCACAATGAGCGCCACGTGCGGTGTCCTCCGTGTCGAATGGGTGACCGACATCCAGTGGGGAAAATATCCGGCCCGACTCAACGAATAGATATTGCGTCCATACGCGTAAATAATGGTATGGAAGCTGGCAACAAGCCCCGCCACGGCTACGAGCGCGAGAAGCGATGCACCGATTCCGTTCCCGAAAATGGTCTGAAAAGCAAGAAACAGCGGGTTGTCTGACGCCCCTACAGCGGCGGCTCCGGGCGCGATACCCGCGTTCAGGAACAGCGTCAGAACCGAGGCTATGATCAGCGTCAATATCCCCCAGAGCAAACCCCTTGGCATATCCTTCTTCGGATCATGTGCTTCCTCGGCCGCGAGCGGTAATTGTTCGATGGCGAGATAAAACCAGATGGCGAATGGCAACGCCGCTGTCACACCCGCCACGCCCCGCGGAAACCACACACTCCCACCCTCTTCCGGGACTATATCCAGCGCGTATTCCCAACTGAAATGCGGTATCGCCCCGATCCAGAAGACTGCCAGGATGCCCAGGGCGAGAAATGTGATGAAAATGGTGAACCGGAACGTCAGTTCGACACCCAGGATATTCATCCCGACAAAAATGCCATAAAACAGAGCCCACCAAACGGGGGCAGCGATTTCGATCCCGAGCAGATCATTGGTGATCGATCCCATGTAGCCTCCTATACCTACGACGATCACCGCCGGGGTAAGGATATACTCCATGTTCTCGGCCAGCCCGGTGATAAAACCACCCCACGGGCCCATTGCAGTTCGACCGAACGAATAAGCTCCACCCGTATGTGGCAGGGCCGGACTCATTTCAGCGATGGAATAACACATCCCGACGTACATCACGGCTACAATCGCCGTCGCCACCAACAACCCGCCGAATCCACCTGCCAGCAGGCCGAAATTCCACCCGAAAAAGTCGCCGGAGATCACGGCGCCGACTCCCAGCGCCCACAGCGACCACACGCCTGCAAATCGCCTCAGTTGCCGACGTTCAAAATATTCGGGTGCCGCCTCGGTATATCTGACTCCTGGTTTTCGATGCATGTTGGCATGGAATGTGGATAAAGAAATGGTCCTGATCAGGTAGACAACATAGCACCTTTCAGGATCT
>CAYLHF010000028.1:0-3707 GCA_964383365.1 uncultured Rhodothermales bacterium
GGTTGGACAAGTCGGACAATATCATCGGACGTGGTGAGCCCAGCTGCGCCCGTGAGCGGCGCGTCCCGCGCGGCCACGGCCGCCCGCTCGACGAGGTCGAAGTCGAAACCCCCGAGTTCTCCCTCAAATTCAACCTGTGTGAGCAGAAATCCGCTCACGAACGGGGAGAGGCGATGGATCCGATCCAGAACATGATCTTTCGTCTGTTCCTGCCATCCGTCGGTGACGATATGTTGTTTCCACGCATCGACAGCTGCTATCACCCGGTCTCGCGGCAGTTGAGAGAGAAAGTCCGGAGTTGCCGCAGTACCGATGATGATGCGGTGTACGCCTGAGTCGAGCCAGTCCCGGGCCGACTCGATGGTTCTGATTCCTCCCCCGACACGGATCGGAGCCCTTTCAGCCATCTGTCGGATGAGATCTCGGTTATTTCCCGTACCCATGGCGGCATCCAGATCGATGACGGCGACCTCACCGGCAACACGAAACTCTTCGAGTCGATCGAGCGGGTCCCCTCCATCAAGGACGAACTCGCGGCCGCGCCGTAGCTGTACGGCGCGCCCCCCCTGAATATCGATGCTTGGAATAATCATTGTCGTAGTGAGATACTCGGTGATGCGAGGCTCTGCTTGAGGCTGCTTATGTCCATCATCCGATCGTGAAATATGGAAGCCGCGAGGACGGCAGAGGCACCGGCAATGATCGCCCGTCTCGCGTGATCTGTGGTCCCGATTCCTCCCGACGCGATTACGGGGACCGTAACCTTCCCGCTAACGGCTCGAATCAATTCTTCATCGGTGCCATCGAGTGTCCCGTCCCGGTCCCAACTGGTCAGAAGTATTTCGCCGGCTCCCAGACGGGCTCCGCGGGACGCCCAGTTCACGGCGTCCGGAAGTGCAGTGCGGCGCCCGCCCATCGTCAGTACCTCCCAACGATCATTCTTTCTACGGGCATCAATAGCCAGGACGACGCACTGTGTCCCGAATGCTGTTGCAAGCTCGTGTATAAGCGACGGCCGGGTGACGGCGGCTGAGTTGACACTGATTTTGTCAGCACCCGCTTTGAGGAGGCGTCTGGCATCGTCGACGGAGCGAATACCTCCACCAACTGTCAGAGGTATCTGGATGGCTGCTCGAACCCGTTGTACCGTATCGACGTGCGTGTCCATTCCGGAGGGTGATGCGCCGATATCGAGCATAACGATCTCATCTGCATTCTCATGTGCATACCGCCGTGCGCATTCGGCTGGATCACCGGCATAGCGGAGATTCTGGAATTGAACGCCCTTTACGACACGTCCGTCTTTGACGTCGAGGCAAGGGATAATGCGGTGGAACCCGTTTCTATTGTTGTTATTTACCGCTGAGACAGGTGCGCCTGGTCCCTGGCTACGGTCATCGTGATACCAATCCTTCAGGAGCGAGAGCCCGTAGGTACCGGACAGTTCGGGGTGAAACTGGGTAGCCAGTATACGACCCCTCCCGAGCGCGGAGACGAAGGTCTTTCCATAATGGGTGGTTGCGAATCTCCAACCAGTAGGTGCCTCGAAAAGGGCATATGAATTGGCAAAGGAGGCGATTCCGGACGGTACGACCGAATCACGCGGTGACGCTGGCCTTACTCGGTTCCATCCGAGTTGAGGTACGCGAACCGAATCGGGAAGCCGCCTGCAACGGCCAGAAATAATTCCCAGACCTTCCCGTTCTGTCGCCTCTTCACTACCGTCACAGAGCAGTTGCATGCCGAGACAGATACCCAACAACGGGCGTCCTTCTGCCGCGTATGCGCGAATGGGATCTGCCAGTCCCATAGCCTCCAGTTGATCCATTCCTGCCAAGAACGAACCTACTCCGGGTAGAACGAGATGACTGGCTTTTTCGATGTCCCGATCGGAAGCAGAAACGATCGTAGAAATGCCAAGCTCCTGAAAAGCACTCCTCACGGAGGCGATATTCGCTACTCCTGAGTCTATGATGGTTACCCGATTCATAGCATCTCGCCTCCGGCGTCGCCACCGCCCAGATCGAGCACTCCTTTCGTAGACGGGACGTCGTCAAACCCGCTGGGAGCGAGAGCCCTGCGCAGCGCCAGTCCAACAGATTTGTAAGCGGCTTCGACTCTGTGATGGTCGTTTACTCCTTTCAAAACATCTACATGGAGCGTAATGCGAGCAGCAGTGGCCAGACACCCGAGAACATGCCCCATATTCTCGCACGATAGGTCTCCGATGCGTTCGCGGGTCAACCCGAGGTTTATGTCGGCAAATCCTCGACCGGAAATATCGACGACACTTCGAGCGAGGGCCTCGTCCAGCGGAGCGTATGCCGAGGCAAACCGGCAGATTCCCCGTCCATCAGAGAGTGTTTCACCGATCGCCCGGCCGATCATAATTCCACAGTCTTCGGCGGTATGGTGATCATCTATATGAAGATCCCCGCGGCATCTGAGGTGCAGATCCATTCGACCGTGACGCGCGAAAGCAGATAGAAGGTGATCCAGGAATCCTATTCCCGTATCAACGTCGGTATTTCCTGACCCATCCAGATCCAGTCTGATAGTGATGTCCGTTTCAGAGGTAGTCCGGTTGAGAGTCGACGATCTGGCACGAGATTTTGAGTCGGACAGGGTCGCCGGAATGTTCTTTTTTGGCGAGTAGTCAGTCATGGTAATAGATCGGTAAGATGGTCTGATTGACCCAGAACAACGTCTGCTCCGGCCGCAAGGAGTCGAGAACGTGTATCGGGTGAAGATTCCGGTGCCGGTATGCCCACGGCGAAGATGTCGAATTCAGACTCGGTACTGGCCGTGTTGGCAGCAACCATATCGTCTACGCTATCTCCGAACATGAAAGCCGTCGTTCCTCCCAGCCGCGTCATCGCACGCAGAATTCCGTCGGGAGCCGGTTTCGTTGCAGCGTCTTCCATACAGACGATCGCCTCAAAAAAGGAGGTCAGATCGAACCGGTCCAGAAACCATCTACATTCCTCACCGGGTCGGCCGGTAACGATGCCTAGCCTGAATCGGCTGGAAAGGCTTTCCAGCGTCGAATCCGAAATAAGTAGTCTTTCGTTTTCCCTGAGTCCCGGACGTTCATCGGTGCCAGCATAGAATTCCTGGAATAGGTGGATAATGTCACTTAGCGGTACGTACCGAGTTGAGTGGTCCCGTATGATCCGCTGCGTTACAATCCAGTCGTTGTTCGCGTCCGGACGATTCTTTGCTCTCGAGATGGTGGTAGCATCAACGTCGGCTCCGAAAAAGCGAGCGGTCTCCAGGACGCACATCCGGTACGAGTCACGAACGTCTGCCAGAACGCCGTCGAGATCAAACAGGAGCACATCCGGCGTGGGCCGGGAAGTCCGGACGAGTGGGGGGGATTCGGTCTTCATGATCTCTCAGGGAATGATCTGGGCGATTGATGAGACAACGATATCGGTCGCCCCTGCTTCCTTGAGAGCAGGAATGAGCGAGGGTAATTCCGGCCTTGGGACAGCCGCGCGAACGGCGAAGCCACTTTCGCCGAATAGTGGTGCGACGGTTGCCTCACGCATACTCGGAAGCAGATCGACCACAGCATCCAGGCATTCTGCCTGCGCGTTGATCTCGATCATCACGCGGCGCCGGGCCTCGAGAACGCTCGAAACGATAAGTACGAGGGCCTCAATGCGTGCCTTCTTCCAGGGAGTATCGAGAGCGGACCTTGATGC
>CAYLHF010000028.1:3807-39003 GCA_964383365.1 uncultured Rhodothermales bacterium
ACGTTCTGCGGTTTCATAATCTTCGCATCCGTTTTCGGTAGCGATATCTCCGGTCGGTACCCTCTCTCGGTTTCTCTGACGCGTATTCCGGCATCGGAGAGAAGGCGAAGTACGGCCGGTCCCATTCGTCCTTTTGGAAGGGCGAGGGAAAGAACGTCAGGGTCCGCCAGAGCGGTTGGTTCGAAGGATTGAATAGATGCCATTGGATCGATTGGTGTCTGAAGACAGTGGTCTGGAGACGTAGATCGATGGCGCGCGCGTTACCACAAACAAAAAACGCCGGCCATCAGGACCGACGCAGGAAGTTTTACTTATGAGCAGATTAGATCAGAAACTGCATACCTCTTGCCGGTCCATCCGATGGGAATGGATATGATGATGCCGACTGGTATGATGCAGATTCGTGCTCATGGGCGGTGAATGTACGGCGATATTACACGAAATCCCAAATCAGGATTTTGTGGAGTTTTTGCCGAGACACCGAATAGAACAATCGTTGATCTTCTCATTACTCGCACAATGCTCGGTCCAGTGAACAGCTCTGATCGGTCTCTGCATTTTCAACCTGCAATGTCACGTGATCTATCCCGAATTCATGGCTGAGGTCATGCGACGTCCGATTCAAAAAGTCGGTATCGATTTCAACCGCCGACACGACAATATGGGCGGTTAGTGCAGTCTCAGTCGTGCTGAGGGCCCATACGTGCAGGTCGTGGATAGTGACGACTTCCGGAAGATTCAGCATGTAGGTCCGTACGTCACTGAGGGTTACGCCTTCGGGTACTGCGTCCATCGTAAGATTGAGGGACTCTGTGAGCAGCCGCCACGTCCCGATAAAAATGATGATCACGATCACGATACTGATCGCTGGATCCAGCCACGTCCATCCCGTTGCAATGATCCCGAGACCGGCGAGCACCACTCCGAGAGACACTCCGGCGTCGGCCGCCATATGCAGGTAGGCACCCCGAATATTCAAATCGTGCTTTTGACCGGAAACGAACAGGAGGGCAGTCGCTGTGTTGACCACAACACCAATTGCAGCCACAATCATTACCGTCTTACCGTCAACAGGACTCCCGGATGTAAAACGAGTGGCCGCTTCCCAAACAATTCCGCCCAGAGCCATAAGAAGCAGCAGGGCGCTCAACAGGGATGCCAGAATCGTCGCCCTTTTCAGTCCGTATGTCCGTTTGTCGGAGGGAATTCGGCGGGCCAGCAGAGTAGCGCCGAAAGCCAACACCAGGCCGATCACATCACTGAAGTTGTGCCCGGCATCGGCGATCAGTGCAAGGGAATCGGCGTAGTAACCGTAGATCAACTCGACTCCCACAAACCCCAGATTCAGGACTATCCCAATGATGAACGCCCGTCCGAAGTCGGTGGGTGCTCCGCCGTGGGTATGTCCGTGATGGGTCATATGGTAAACGCTCTTCGAATAGCTGAAAGGTCAACGAGTCCGCGGGCTACAGGTTCAAACGGACGGGGTGAATATCAGACGACAGGGTGCACGGTATATTGTTCATATCGATAATCGTCTATATACTAGGGGGCATAACAAGAAAGGTTGATCGATGGAAGATTATAATAACACAGATACATGTTCGTCTGGGCCGTTGGCTCTGTCAGGGGTACTTAATATGGCAGAAGTCCAGATTTATTCGGCCAGATTGGCTGCCCTTTCGAATCCGATTCGTCTCATGATGCTGAATATGATACACCAGTATGGAGGAGAAATGTGCGTATGCAAGTTTGAACAGGTCTTTTCTCTCAAGCAATCGACCATTTCCCATCATTTGAGACAACTACGTGAAGCAGGATTTGTGCGAACTCACAGGGCAGGGAACTGGACGCACTACCATATCATCCCGGAAGCATTCGTAAGGATTAAAAGACTGATGGATGATTTTTCTCAGACGACCGCACTGATTCCTACATCGAACATACTCGATTTAGATGTTATACAGTGAAATGGGCGTTCAGTCGCTCCTGATTTATTCCTTTAGCACTAACTGTCTTACGCCTGTATGAAAAGGCTCTCTTTTCTGGATCGGTTTCTGACACTCTGGATATTCCTGGCCATGGCGCTCGGGATTGCGATTGGTTTCCTCGTACCCAGCTTTAATTCATGGCTGGATAGTATGAGTATCGGAACCACGTCCATCCCCATCGCCATCGGGTTGATCCTCATGATGTATCCACCCCTGGCGAAGGTGCACTATGAGGAAATGTCCCGGGTGTTTGTCGATAAAAAAGTGTTAGCGCTTTCTCTATTCCAGAATTGGATACTGGGGCCTACCCTGATGTTTGGGCTCGCGATTCTGTTTCTATCCGACCGTCCTGAGTATATGGTCGGTCTCATTATCATCGGACTGGCACGGTGCATAGCCATGGTCATCGTCTGGAATGATCTGGCGCGTGGAGATCGGGAGTACGCAGCAGGATTGGTCGCCCTGAATTCGGTATTTCAGATTGTTTTCTTCTCGGTCTATGCCTGGTTTTTCGTTTCGTGGTTACCCGCTCAATTAGGACTCCAGAGTACGATCGTGAACATTACCATCGGGGAAATTGCTGTCAGCGTGGGTATTTATCTGGGCATTCCATTTGCTGCTGGTTTTCTGTCACGCCATTTTCTGATCCGGGCGAAAGGACGAGAATGGTTCGAATCGCAGTTTGCTCCAAGAATCGGTCCACTGACGCTGGTCGCCCTGTTATTTACGATCCTGGTCATGTTTTCCCTGAAGGGTGATACGATTGTCGAACTACCGCTCGATGTGGTGCGTATAGCAATTCCGCTACTCGTCTATTTCGTGGTTATGTTTCTTTTTTCATTTGCCCTCAGTAAGCGTTTTGGGGCATCGTACGAACAGTCGGCTACGTTATCTTTCACGGCCGCTTCCAACAATTTTGAATTGGCTATAGCGGTTGCTGTTGCGACGTTTGGTATCGGGAGCGGGGTGGCATTGGCGGCGGTAATCGGTCCCCTTGTTGAGGTTCCAGTGCTGATCTCTCTCGTCAATGTTTCATTGTGGATACGAGAGCGTTATTATTAAATAGTAAGGCCGTAAGGATAAAACAGTTAAATAATTAAGTCTAAACAAGACGATATCCTTAATAATTGAGTTAAAAAATCGTAAGCCCGGACCTACTGCGGTCGATTACGGACCGTAACCATATTCTGATACAATAGCATTTACCATGGCCTATTCATTCAATACTTCGCTGGCTTCTTCCCTGGATGATGCAGTAGAGCGCGTAACTGCTGCCCTCAAGGAAGAAGGATTCGGTATCCTTACGGAAATCGATATCAAGGCTACTCTGAAAAAGAAACTGGACGTGGACTTCTACCCCTACGTCATTCTGGGGGCCTGCAATCCACCATTCGCGTATCAGGCGTTGCAGGCGGAAGGCCGTATTGGTCTCATGCTCCCGTGCAACGTAATCGTGCGCGAGTTGTCACCCGGAGAGGTAGAGGTTGCCGCTATCGATCCGGTAGCCTCCATGCAGGCCATTGAGAACGAGTCGCTGGGGGACGTGGCGACGGAAGTCAGGCGGAGACTACAGTCTGTAATCGAGAATCTCTGATTCTGGTCTGCGGATCCGTGTAGCACGGGACTATCTGAGTATAATCATCCGATATAGTATGCACGAGATTCGTTCAGATCGCGTATCATAAAAAACTCATCGGATTTCGCTTCCAGACTCACCCAAACCTGCCCTCATTCGTGAGCATCGCAGCACGAAAAAACGCGCATGGGAATTATCTACGGCATCCGATTTTCCGGATGTATCGGTTCTGCGCGGGTATTATTCTACTCTCCCTGTGTGTATTTGGATCGGCTCACGCCCAGAGGCCGACTGAGCGCGGGCTTCCCTTCGTGCAGAATTTCAAACCGCAGGATTACGCGGGATATACTCAGAACTGGGAGGTCGTTCAGGACAATCGCGGTGTTATCTATGTCTCGAATAGCCTGGGTATTCTTGAGTACGACGGAGTTTCGTGGCGAGATATTCCGAGTCCAAGACGTTCGTTGGTTCGCGCTGTAACTGTGGGCCCGGATGGATTGATTTACACTGGAACGTGGACAGATCCAGCATTTCTGGAAGCGGATGAGTACGGGGAACTCCACTTCTACTCCCTGCGGAGTAAGCTGTCAGCAGACGACAAAGAGCCCTTAGCGATTTCGACTACCAAGACCATCGGCGAAGATGTCTGGTTTGTAGCGCCCTCTCGGTTACTTCGGTGGGACGGTCAAGCGATGCACAGTATTCCAGCGCTGTCGCGCTTCAGTTTCGGTCCGTATACACGAAATAATTCCGTCTTCATCTTTGATAACGAGGAGGGATTACTGCGGGTCAAAAATGACTCTCTCATTCATCTGCCAGGCTCTAAGGCACCCGACGGTACCCTGGTTGTTGAGATTGTACCGATGTCCGGATCAAATTTCATCTATATCACGCGCCATAACGGTCTATACCAGTACGACGGGGAACGAATCCGGTCATTTTCGACGACGGCAGAGTCCTACCTGAAGACGCAGCTTCCATACAAAGGTAAGCTCCTGAACGACGGTCGTCTCGCCATCGCTACGGATAATCGTGGAGTAATCGTCCTGCCAACGGGAGGTGGCAACCCTCAGATCGTTGACAGGGCAAGTGGTCTTCAAAATAATGGCGTACAAAATTTGTTTCAGGATCGACAGGATGGGTTATGGCTTCCTCTCACGGTGGGAATTTCCAGAGTGGACCTTACATCGTCGCTGTCCTTTTTCGGTGACGCACACGGAACGGTTGGAAATATCAATAATTTCGAAAGGCATAAGGGAACGCTCTTCATCAGTACGCTGGCTGGACTGCAGAGGCTCGTTGCCTCAACAGAATCCTATAATTGGCGCCTGGAAAATGTACCTGGAATGTCCGGTGATACGCGATCGATGCTCTCAGTTGGATCTTCACTTCTTGTTGCGAATGAAAATGGGATATATGAGTACGAGAATGGACGGTTTCGGCTTATCCGAAAGGGATTTACCTCCGTGCTTTTACAGTCTGCAAAAAACCCGGACATCGTATTCGCGGGAATGGAAGAGAATCTGGTCATTCTGAGAAAGGATAAGAAGACGTCGTTGTGGCGGTACGACAGGACTATTCTGAACGATGTTCAACAGGAAATATATGACCTTGTTGAGCTTTCGGATGGCTCGCTGTCGATTGGATTTCTTACAGCCGATGTCGCACTCGCAAGACCTCGAGTCGACAGTGAACTTGACTATGATATCACGTACCTGGGCTCAGAACAGGGTCTACCTGATCGATCTCTCGGGCCGGTTTTTAATAGTAAAAATGGATTGTTCTGGGAAGAAAATCCCATTTTTTGGACTATCGAATCAGGAAGGGCCAAAATGGATTCCTCTGACTATCCAGCGATCCTGAGGAATCTGAAGAAGGTTACTGCTGCCTCGGCGGACGACAGCGGACGAATCTGGCTCACGGGTGAGGATGATAGGGGAGCTCTTCTCAGATACCCGAACACACACGACAGGGGAGCGACAATAACAGAAATTAGGCTCCCGGGAGACTTTATAAACATTCTTTCGCTCGAGGAAACGGAATCTGGAGTAGTCGCCTGGATGGGTACACCGTCACGGATTTTTAAATTTTTGGAGTCGGATGTTGTCCCGAACGACTATTCTTTTCCAACGCTCGTGAGACAGATTGAGTATGCGGATTCCACCTATTTCTGGGAGGCTCCCAACAGGCAGATCACGTTTCCCTGGAAGTCAGGAGATGAGGCCTCACTCCGGATTCATTATGCTGCGCCGGTATATGGTTCTACCGCCCACACACAATACAGGTACCAGTTGGACGGATTCAGTGAGGATTGGTCGTTATGGACTACCGAAACGATGAAAACGTACTCGAATCTGTTCGAGGGGTCGTATACGTTCAGAGTGGAAGCCCGAACTGAAGCAGGAACGAATCGCAGCGCCGGAGTCTTCAGGTTTCAGATCTCGCCGCCCCTGTATCGAACATGGTGGGCATATCTGGGCTGGGCTCTCATGGCCCTGGGACTGCTCGCGAGTACTGTAAGGTGGCGCACCCGAAGGCTCGAAGAGCGAACACTCATTCTCGAACGCGAGGTGAGTGAAAGGACGGATCAGCTCAGGGAGCAAACCGTTCGTCTCAGGCAACAGGCCGATGAGCTCGCGGAGCTTGACCGGACCAAGTCGCGCTTCTTCGCCAATATCTCTCACGAGTTCCGAACCCCGCTTACCCTGATATCCGGATCGCTTGATGACGTGATGAGCGGGTCTTTCGGTTCCGAACTGATCAGTCTGAAACCCCATCTTGAGCGCGCTCGACGGAGCGGTCGACGACTTCTGAGACTGGTGAGTCAACTCCTGGATCTATCCCGCTTGGAAGCCGGACAGCAGACTTCGTTTCTGAAGGCTGGCGATCTGGCCCGTTCCCTCAGACAGGTGGCAGCCATGTTCGACTCGTTTGCCGAATCCCGGGATATCATCTTTGTGAGATCGGGTATCTCGGAGCGTTTCGATCATGTGTTCGACGCGGAAAAGATCGAGAAGGTTGCCATCAACCTGCTCTCCAACGCGTTCAAGTTCACACCCCGGAACGGACAGATAAGCATTTCGCTTTCTCGAATGGACGATGGTTCGGCCTGTCTGGACGTTGAGGACACGGGATTGGGAATCTCCCCTGAGCATCTGGAGAGCATCTTCGATCGCTTCTACATGATTGACGATTCGATGACCCGGAGCCGGGAAGGAACGGGCATCGGTCTTGCCCTTGTTCGGGAGTTCGTCGAACTCCACGAGGGGCGCGTAAGCGTCGAGAGCCAGCTCGGCGAGGGCACACGGTTCTCGGTCGTATTGCCCCGGCTACCTGAACCGGAAGGCGTCTCAACAGACGTCCTGGACGATCTTTCCACCGAAGTGGTTCGGCTTGCCCAGGCCGAGACGGACTCGAGAGCGGTAAGTGAGACCAACGTTCCGATTGCCGGGGACGAGTCGATGATCGTTCTCGTCGTGGAGGACAATGAGGACATGCGCGAATACATTCGGGTGAATCTGCAGGATACGTTTGAAATCATTCTGGCGCCTGACGGGGTTCAGGGACTCGAACTCGCGAGGACCGCGGTACCGGATCTGGTCCTGTCGGATGTAATGATGCCGGAGATGGACGGGATGGAGCTCTGCAACACGCTGAAAAACGATGTGCGCACGAGTCATATTCCGGTCATTCTGCTGACCGCCAAGGCCGATATCGAGAGTCGCCTCGCAGGTCTTCAGACCGGTGCCGACGCGTATCTGCCGAAACCGTTCAACTCGCAGGAACTGAACGTCCGTATTCAGGCGCTGATCGAACACCGCAAGCGAATGCAGGCGCATTATGCGGCGCCATCAGGAAGCGAGGAGGAAAGTGGTGAACATTTGCCCGCTAGAGAGGCTGAGTTTGTCGAGCGTCTCCGCACACTGATCGAGGAAAGGATGCCCCGATCATCCTTCGGGGTTGATGAACTGGCGGATGAGATGGCGTTGAGCCGACGCCAACTGCTGAGGAAAATGAAGGCGGTCCTCGGAGAAGGACCGAACGAAATGATCAGACGATTGCGGCTTGAGAAAGCGGCGATCATGCTCCGCGATGATGGCGTCAGTGTCAAAGAAGCCGCGGCCTCTGTCGGATTTGAGAGCACGTCGTACTTCTCGAGAGTGTTTGCTCAGGCGTATGGCAAATCACCGTCGGCGTTTGCTCGCCAGAGCCCGAATGAGTGAGCGGGGCCATCGTACTCGGAACGGCCTTTCATCAGTCCTTCATTTTCTCTATTCTTCCAAACTCCCCACCTGAACCTACGGACCGGTCATCGAAGCCCCGTGTCCATACACGATTTTTCCCCACAAAGACCTGTATAGCCCATGAAACGCCTTTTTTCACTGGGAGTGGCTGTATTTCTTTTTTCAGCACCTCTCTTTGCCCAGTCTTTTGGATCTGCAGTCGCCGTCTCCGGCGACGAAATTATCGCAGGAGGTCGAACGAATGCGATCACTGCCGGTGTGCTCTACCGCTACCATCAGGAATCCGATGGGTCCTGGAAAGAAATCGGTTCGATTTCAGCCTCTGAATCAGATGCTTCTGGAAACGGTTTCGGTCGCTCAGTGGCCGTTTCCGGAGAAACCATGATCGTAGGTGCTCCCGGAGCCAAGATGGCCTATATCTTCTCCCGTTCATCTGACGGGTCCTGGGTTGAGGTCCAGGGGCTCACGTCCGAAGTAGATGGATTCGGCGGGACGGTAGCCATTTATGACGACGCTGCACTGGTCGCCGCTCCCGGAGGTAGAAACTCTGTTGGTTCCGTTTTTTCGTACCGTCGAACAAAGGCGGGCGACTGGGAGTCCGCTGGCCAATTGGCGGTGTCAGATTTGGAAGAAGGAGCGGGATTCGGTAGCGCCATCGCGGTCGGAGACGGTCAGGCAGCCGTAGGTGCGTCCAGAGAAAACAATCGAACCGGGACGGTCTATACGTTTCGTTTTGATTCTGCCGTGAACGCGTGGGTCGAAGGCGGAACGATTGCCAATGCATCGATGACCGAAGGAAGTGGGTTCGGTTCGTCTCTCTTGCTGTCGGGTAAACACCTTGCCGTCGGTGCTCCTGGATTTTCAAACCGAATTGGTGCGGTCAACGTATACATCCTCGATTCAGAATCGGGCGAGTGGGGCTTTTTCGAGCATATTTCCCCATTCGTTGCCAAGGGTGGAGAGGGTTTCGGCTCGTCGCTGGCTTATTCAGGGACACAACTCTGGGTAGGCGCGCCGGGTTTTGGTAAACGGACCGGTGCTATCTATCTGTTTACCCCTGATGATAACCTGCAGATGCTCGGTCAGACGAGTCTTCTGGTTTCCGACGGTCTTGCAGAGCGAAGTTCATTTGGTGGTGCGATTGCTGTTAATGATCAGGTTGCTGTCGTGGGTGCCACCGGAATCGACAATCGGTCAGGGGCGGCGATTCCAATGGCTGCGACTGGCGGTGGTTGGACGCACGGGACAGCCGTATTTCACGATCCACAGGGATACACGACGGTGACAGGCGCAAAAATCGATTGTGAGGATGACACGGCCGGCGCCTTTCCGTGTAAAGATGTGAATATGGAGTCCTTCCTGAATATGAAGGACCTGGGAGCCGAGCGCGGGATTCGGACAAATGACATATGGGGATGGGAAGACCCGTCGAACGGGAAGGAGTATGCCCTCGTCGGACTGTCCAATCAGACATCGTTTGTGGACGTGTCCGACCCGATGAATCCGGTCTATCTCGGAAAACTTCCGATGCCGGAGACAGCTAATGTAAGTGTCTGGAGAGATATCAAAGTCTACAAGGATCATGCGTTCATCGTCTCCGATGGGGCCGGAGAGCACGGTATGCAGGTCTTCGATCTACATGACCTGAGAAATGTGGAAAATGCTCCCGTCGTGTTCGAGGAAGCGGCCCATTATCCGGGCATATTCAGCTCGCATAACATTGTGATCAACGAAGACACCGGGTTTGCGTACGCCGTCGGAAGTCGCCAGGGCGGAGAGACCTGTGGCGGCGGTCTTCATATGATCGACATTAAGGATCCGACTCATCCTGCATTTGCCGGTTGTTTTGCAGACGGTTCATCCGGTCGTCGTGGAACGGGTTACTCGCACGATGCCCAATGTGTCGTATACCATGGTCCGGACGCTGACTATCAGGGGCATGAGATCTGCCTCGGGTCAAACGAAACGGCACTGTCGATTGCTGATGTCACCGACAAGAAGAATCCAGCATCGATAGCCATTGCCACGTATCCGAAAGTCGCCTATGCTCACCAGGGGTGGTTAACGGATGATCATCGTTATTTCTATATGAATGACGAGGGGGACGAAGGCTCGGGTCTCGTCGAGGGAACCCGAACGCTCGTCTGGGACCTGTCTGATCTGGATGAACCGGAACTGGTCACGGAGCATATTGCATCCACCACGGAGACAGATCACAACCTCTACGTCAGGGGCAATCTGATGTATCAGTCCAATTATGGCGCTGGATTCCGCGTTCTGGACATCTCCAATCCTGTGGATCCCGTAGAAGTTGCCTTCTTCGACACGTCACCGGTCGGTGGTAGTGGTGGTTCATGGAGTAACTATCCGTACTTCAAGAGCGGAACTATCATCGTGACCGGAGGAAGCAACGGCCTCTTCATCCTGAAGAAGAAGAACCCGGATATCTAGGATCTGATGATTCCGGGTCCGATACGAGCCCGGGAAAAATTTGTATACGCTTGATTAGACCGTCGCCTGTCCATTGGCAGGCGACGGTCCTGTTCATCCACCTGACCCGGAGGAGAGATGAGACGTCTTTTTCTTTTGCTCGCCGTTGCTTTTTTCGTTTGCATACCTGCGTCAGCCAGGCAATATGCCAATCAGTTCGGGGCGGCCGTCGCCGTCGATTCCGATGAGATACTGGTCGGCGACGGCCGCAATCTCCTTGAAAACGGGATAGTCCTGACTTTTAGAAGCGATGCGGAGGGCGTATGGTCTCCGTCAGGCTCCGTTTCCGTGAGCGATACCGATGGGGGGCAGGACGGATTCGGTCGAGCGCTCGCGGTCCGGGACGGCTTGCTGGCCGTGGGGGCTCCTGTATCAAGGAAAGTCTATTTCTTTGAGCGATCCGGATCAGGATGGATCCAGACGGGACATATTGAGGGGACGGCAGAGAATTTCGGATCGAATTTGGCACTATTCGGGGCGCGGCTCCTCGTCGGAGCCGCGCCCGGTCGCCGATCCAGTCAAGCTGGATCGGCATTCATCTATGCGAAAAATGCAGACGGTATCTGGGAGTTCGAGGCCGATCTAACCCCTGGTGACCTCCACCCGGGAGAGGCATTCGGTGCGGCGGTAGCGCTGGGGAACGATCTCGCGGTCGTCGGGGCTCCTGGATATAAAAGTCGGACGGGCCGTGTTTTTTCGTTTCGGTTATCCCTTGAATCCGGAATATGGGAGAATATGGACTCTCCTGTAGTAGCAGCGGCACTCCCGGGAGATGCCGTTGGTTCCTCCGTACTTCTTGCCGGACCCCATCTCGTTATCGGTTTTCCCGGGCGGGAGGCGATGTCGGGTGCGGCGAACATTTTTGTGTATCAACCTGAGAGCAATCAGTGGCAGTTCGATAGAAGGCTGGCACCGTTCGACTCGAAGGGTGGCGAACTTTTTGCTTCGAGTCTGACATTCTCAAATGGTGCGCTCTGGGTGGGTGCGCCTGGATACGGTGACCGTGAAGGAAGCGTCTATCGATTCAAAACCAGTCAGGAATCCGGGAGGATGGAAGCATCCAGTCGATTCAGCAGCGATCGTCTACAGTTTAGAAGCGGGTTTGGCGGAGCTATCGCCGTTGTCGGAAATGTCGGAGTGATCGGAGCCGTAGGTCAGGACAATTTCGAAGGCGCCGTGTTTCCTCTGGTCGGAGGAAGTAAAGTCGGTGAGCCGATCGTAAGTAGTACGAACCACTATTCGTCTGTGGTTGGCAGAAAGGTCCCATGCGAAGACGACCAGGCCGGCTCGTTCACATGTAAGGATGTCGATATGACCGCGTTCCTGTCCAACGAGGACATTGGAGCGAGGCGGGGGATTCAGGTCAATGACGTGTGGGGGTGGGAAGACCCCGAGACGGGGAGAGAGTATGCACTCGTCGGGAGGACGGACGGAACGGCATTCGTCGACATGACAGACGAGTACAACCCGGTCTTTCTCGGCTCACTCCCAAAAACAGAGGCAGCGAATCAGGCGCTCCACCGCGATATCAAGGTGTACAAGGATCATGCGTTCATTGTCTCTGATCATGCCGGTCCGCACCATATGCAGATATTCGATCTGCGTGCGCTCCGTAATGTGGTGAATCCACCGCACATATTCGAGGCGACCGCCCTGTATAAAGGAATATACAGTGCTCATAACGTCGTTATAGATGAGGATGCAGGCTTTGCCTTTATTGTTGGAAGCGACTCAGGTGGTGAGACGTGTGGTGGCGCGCTCCATATGGTCAATATTCAGGATCCGGTTCATCCCTTTTTTGCGGGCTGTTTCTCTGACACGCGTACCGGGCGGGGAGGAACAGGCCGGACGCACGATGCACAGTGTGTCGTTTATCATGGGCCGGACGCCGACTATCAGGGCCACGAAATCTGCCTCAGTTCGAATGGTACCGCCCTGTCGATCGCCGATGTGACCGATAAAGGTAATCCGGTCGCGGTTTCGATTGCTGACTATCCCAATCTTGCATACACCCACCAGGGCTGGTTTACCGAAGATCAACGCTATTTTTACGTGAATGACGAGGGTGATGAGGCTGCCGGACTCGTAAACAAGACCCGTACAGTCATTTTCGACCTGTCGGACCTCGATGAACCGGAAGTCTCGGGGATGTACTTCGCTGACAACGACGCAATAGACCACAACCTGTATGTGAAGGGGAATCTGATGTATCAGACCAACTACATCGCCGGTCTCCGTATCCTGGATATTTCCAATCCAGAGAAACCGGTTGAAGTGGGATATTTTGATACGGTACCCTACGGTCCGAATGATAATTCTCCGGTGCTGGGTGCATGGAGCAATTATCCGTTCTTTAAAAGCGGTGTGATTGTGGTGACGTCAGGCCGCGAGGGCGTCTTCTTTCTCAAGAAGAAGGACGTGGATATTTAGAGGCCATCGGCGACATAGATCAATGGAGACCGGGTCAATTGTGAAAGGATGATCAATAATAAGATAAAAGACTCCTAAAATAACATTGTGTCGTAAACTGGGACCGGATCACAGTAAGCTATTCGGATATACCCTTTCGAGGTCGGCACGATGTATAGATGTAAGACACTTCTTCAATCAAGCTTTTTACTCACGTTTCTGATCGCGTCTGCGATACCGGCGAAGAGCCAGGACAAGGCAAAATTCAGCATATCCGGACAGATGCGAGAGAGAACGGAGCTGACGGGGAAGGATTTCGATTCGAGCAACGACAACGTTTGGTTTCATCTCCTGAGGACGCGACTGAATGTAGCCGTACGTCCTGAAGAGAACGTCCATGTCCTGGTTCAATTCCAGGATTCTCGGGTTTTTGGGTCCGAGTTGAACACGCTTACGGACGGGAGTGCCGATAATCTGGATGCTCACCAGGCGTATCTCCAGATCGATCACCTCTTCGATTCCGATTTTTCGGTAAGGCTCGGCCGGCAGGAAATCAACATAGGTAATCAGCGACTCGTCGGGGCCGTGGGCTGGCACAATATCGGACGATCCATGGACGGTGTCGTATTCAAGTACAACGGTACCAAAGGCAATCTGGTGGCTCTCGCAACAAAACTGGTGGGACTTACTGGCAAGCCGGACAGCCAGAATCTATATGGTGTCGTGGGGACCTATCCTTTTGCAGCAGGACATTCGATTGATGCCCTCGTTCTGCTGGACAATGACTCGACGCCCATCGCGGCCGGGCCTGCGGCAGGGGAAAAGATCAGATCTCGTGTTACGGCCGGTCTGTTTGCCCGGGGAAAGGAAAAAGGAGTTGATTACGAAGCAGAGGCCTATCTGCAGACGGGAGATGCCACCGCCGGTGAAACGGCGAAGAGAAATTCGATCAGCGCCTACTTACTCAGCGGAAAAGTCGGATATACACTGACGGGTGATAAGAAAGTACGTATTGGAGGTCTGTACACGATCGTTTCCGGAGATGATGATTCAACGGATGATACATTCGGTAATTTCAATACACTCTTCGCCACGAATCACAAGTTTTACGGGTTCATGGACTACTTCCTGTCATTCGCGGGTCCTTTTGGGATTCGTGATGCTGCCGTTTCTGTCGGATTCAATGCGAGTAAGGGATTCCGAATCAATATCGATGGTCATCATTTCACGGCTGATCAGCAGCAGGCTACCGGAGGCAAGACATTCGGACAGGAAGTAGACGCAACCGGAATCTATACATACAGCAAGAGTGTTTCGATCCGGATCGGGTTCTCTGCGTTCTCACCGGACGACTTGATGAAGGCACGCTTCGGAAGTGACACGGCGTTCTGGGGATACGTCATGACGGTTGTAAACTTTTAGGAGCACGCCGGGCGGGGCAGAACAAACATCCGGAATTCAGGTAAGGAAGGCGAACGTTTAAAACCGTCTCGACGCCAACCATGCCCGATTTCCGACCTGGACTTAAACCGTTTTCCCGCACGCTTCTTCCCGTGTCACTTCTCACGGTGGCCGTTCTGAGTTCCGGCTTCTTTACGGCCTGCAACAGACCGCCTGATCGATCTCCGGAAACCTCGGAAGTGACGTACCGAAACTGGGGGGATGATGCCCGCTACGTCGGGAAAGAGGTGTGTGGATCGTGTCATAAACCGAACTACGATTCGTACATCCGTTCCCAGATGGGTCGGTCGTGGAAGGTGGCCAGGCTTTCGAATTCAGTCGCTGATTTCGACCACCCGGATCCGATTTATTCGGAAGAGGATGACCTGTACTATCAGCCTTTCCATCGGGGAGAAGACCTCTTTGTAACAGAGTACAGACTTGCCGACGGCGACACCGTCCATTCCCGGACAGAGCAGATTGATTATATCGTGGGCTCGGGTCAACACACCAATTCCCACATCTTCAACGAGAACGGATTCCTGAATCAGATACCCGTGACATGGTATGCTCAGGACGGTCACTGGGACCTTGCACCGCGGTTTGAGCATGGGAATAATTATCGTTTCTCCCGCGCGATTACAGACGAATGTATGTCCTGTCACAATGCACAGGCCGATTTTGTGGAGGGATCGGAGAATCGATTCCGAAAAGTACCCGAGGGTATCGATTGCGAAAAGTGTCATGGACCGGGTTCGGTGCACGTTGACGAGAAGAATAGAGGGATCCTGGTTGATGTAAGTAAGGAGATCGATTTCAGCATTGTAAACCCTGCAAAACTGTCGCCACAGGGACAACTTGATGTCTGCAAGCGGTGTCACATGCAGGGTGCAGCCGTTTTTGCTGAAGGTGAAACCCCCATGACGTACAGACCCGGAAAACCGCTGAAAGCGTACGAAAATGTCTATTACACCAGGCAAGCTGACAGTATTCGCGGCTTCATTATGGCATCTCATCCGGATCGACTGGCCATGAGTGCCTGTTTTCGAGAGACCTGGTCGGATGGAAGTACGTTTAAAGAGATAACCTGCCTGACGTGTCACGATCCACATCTTCCGATCGATGAAATAGATCCGGGACATTTCGATTCGACCTGTCAGACGTGTCATTCCGAGCCGGATCATCTGACGTGTACGGATCCCGGCGTTGTTGCCGGTACGACTTCGGAAACGTGCGTTTCGTGTCATATGCCGACCTCGGGAGCGACCGATATTCCTCACGTCCGAGTTACTGATCACTATATCCGGATTCCAGGAGAGGAAGAAGCTCGATTGTCCAGGCTTGAAGCGGACGAGCAGAAAGCATTTGTTCGCCTGGCAGGGCTGGTCGAGACACGTCCGGATGCCCACCAGAAGGCCGACGGGTATCTGGCGTTCAACGAGCAGATTACCAATCGACCCGGTACCCTGGACTCGGCGGCTGTCGAATTGAGGCGCGCCCAGAGACTGAATCCGGAGGCTGATCTGACTCGATCGTGGATTCGATTGTGGCATCTCAAGGAAGACTATGCTGCCATTCGCAGATACGTAGCCGGCCGGGATCTATCGACCATCAACGATGCCTGGACATTATCATGGATCGGGGAGGCGTATTCTGCGTCGGGGGAACTACAGACGGCCAGTACGTTTTTTCATCGCGCGGTAGAACTGAAACCCGATTTTCTGCGCTTCAAGGATAGACTCGCGACCACATATACGAACCTGGGAGACTACGATCGGGCCATCACACTCTTCAGCGAAATATTGGATGGAGACCGAAATTTCGACCGATCGATAAATAATCGAGGTTTCGCTTTTCTACTCTCCGGTCGACTCGAGGAAGCAGAAGCGGATTTCAAGGCGGCAATTGCGCTCGATCCAAATGCCGAGATGGCGCTGGCGAATCTGGCATCTCTTTACTATAACACGGGTAAAGCAGATGATGCGAGACCACTCGTCCGACGGTTACTGAAGATCCGACCGCTGAACACGGACTACGCACGCATGTGGAGTCTCCTGAGTCCTTGAAATGACCGAATCAGGCTGGCTTCAGGTTTCAGTTGTTCTGACGCCAGGCACGATCCATTCGCGATTGATAAAACGGTGAAAAAAATCTTTATCTCTTAAAGCAGTTGTCTATGTGAGAATTATCCATCATATTTAGGAGTTAAGACTCTTAAAAATGATATGAACTTTTCCAAAGCCTGCGAATACGGAATGCGCGCGTCTTTATACGTTGCTGCCGATGGGGACAGGACGTTTATTCCCATAAAAGAGATCGGTGAGGCACTCGGTATCTCGCACCACTTTCTGACCAAGGTCCTTCAGGATCTGACCAGGGCAGGAATCATGAAGTCGCTCAGGGGACCGTCGGGAGGAGTCTGTCTGGCATCTGGCCCGGAGACGATATTCCTCTATGATATCGTGATCGCGATCGACGGGAAGCAGCGCTTTGAGGGATGTGTTTTGGGACTGCCGGGGTGTGGGGACCTGGTTCCGTGCCCGCTTCACAGTTATTGGGGCAAGATTAGAGAAGAGATCCAGCACAAATTCAAGACCGTGAGTCTCGCCGTGCTGGCAAATCGCGTCAGAGAAGATGGACTACGTATTTCCTCCGTCTTGAATTAAGTACTTTGACCTCGTTCCTTTCTGTGATTCCCGATCAGGTTAGGATGAGATTAACGCCGTCTAATGCGGTACTGTTTTCGTCTCTATTGATCGGACCTACCGCCTGTCACCGTTCCAATGATCAATCTGATTATTTCGGAGGAAGATGCTCGCGCTGTTCTGGAGTACTCGCGGTAGGTCGATCATTCTTTGATCGCAGAGCGAAGTCTGAAGCCTTCGATCGTTATATCACATCCCAGTTTTTCCAGATTTTTGTGATCGAGCATGCGTTCGAGTTCCGTCCGGACGACTGCCCATGAATGGTGCATCGGACACGGACGTTCGTCGCCGCATCCGGGAAGACCGAGAACGCATTCCGTAAAAAGCTCGGGCCCTTCGATCGCCACGACAATTTCTTTCAGCGTTATTTCTGACGATTCGCGAGCCAGTTTTACGCCACCATTTGGGCCTCGATACGACATGAGGAGACCGGATCTGGTCAACTGCTGAAAAATCTTGGTCAGAAAGTGAAATGAAATATCGAGTTCTGAACTGATTACGCGGACCGCTTTGTATCCGTCCGGTGAGGTTGCTGCCAGATGTAACATGGCCCTCAGACCGTATTCGCAGGTCTTGGAAAGGAGCATAACACGTCTCAAATGATGTTTGGTAGGAGAAGATAGCTGAAATACGGTGTGATGACTATATGAATACTCGATTGTTCGCAAAAAAGCGACCGGAATGAGTGTGCAGGAGATTTAGTAATGTAGAGGTGTGGCCTCTGTGGCCGGCCAGGATCAAAATAGTGCTTTATGCAATATCTTCAGATGTGGCACGTTGGAAAGGTGTCAAAAGAAACGATCCGTCACGGCTGATGCTCGGTCATTTTATCCGGAAGGAAATTCTAGACAGTCTGTTGAATCAGCGCTTTATCGCGCTCGCGATATTCAGCATTACTCTCATGCCCTTCAGCGGCTTGATCAATGTGGAATACTACCAGGCCCGGAAAGCAGCTTTCGACGGACAGAAGGCCGAGTATGACGGCAGGGACCACAGTCCGTACGATATGAGAGGCTACCGTGGTCCCGCGCTGCTCTCTGTGCTGGCACGGGGGTCTGAACCGTTTATGCCGATCTATTTTTCATTCTCAAATGATGCCACGGCGACATCTCCGGGAAATATCGAGGCGCAGGATTTCACCACCCTCTCCACGTTTGGAGGTCTGGATTATTTGTTTATCGTCCAGATTGTTTTCAGCCTTCTTGCGATTTTGCTGGCATTCGACATGGTTGCGGGGGAGAAAGAGCGGGGAACTCTTCGTGCCGTTCTTGCCAACAGGGTCCCCAGGGATATTATCCTGCTCGGGAAGTTGGTCGGTGGATATGTAGTCCTATGGGCCACCTTTCTGATAGGAACATTACTCCTGTTTCTGATCCTCCTCATGCAAGATGGACGATTTCTGGAATACGATGTTCTTCTGAGAGTGGGCTTCATTTTCGGGATTGCTTCTCTGTTTCTGGCCGGGTTCTTTACGCTCGGCCTCATGGTTTCCACATTCTGTCATTCGACCCGATCGGCGATCGTTGCGCTTCTCGTCACCTGGGTTATTCTCCAACTGGTCATTCCCAAGGCCGGTGAGAAAATTGCCGCCGTTCTCCTTCCTGTCGAGTCGAAAGAATCTCTCCGAGTGGCGCGCTCCCAGGTGGTCGAGAACCTTCAGAGGGAGATGCGCATGAAAGCAGGGAAGTTGTATATGGAAATAGCCGGAAGGTCGGACATTCAGGGTGCTTTCCAGTTCGTACGATCGGGTACGCCCGAGGCGTCAGACTTCATCGAACGCTACAGAATCATCGCCTCTGAATACGACAGAATGCAACGTACTCAGGTACGTGAGCTGGATCAGGCACACAAGAGGCAGAAGGAACGTCAACTATCCCTCAGCAGACGGATCGCCTTGCTTTCACCGTCGTCGGCGCTTACGTTTTTGGTTACCGATGCCGCCGGTACTGGCGATTTTGCATACGAGACGTATCTGGAGAGTGTCGACGATCAATATCGGACGATCGATGCCGTGGTATTCGCTCTGGAGCGCAGCAATCGATTTGCTATTTCGAACGAAGGATCCACTATGATGGGAGATCTCGATCAATCGGATTCACCACCAATTGACGATGTCCCGGAATTCGAAGCGCGCAGCCCGAGTCTAACAGAAGTTGTCAATCGTAACATTGGGGCGCTTATCAGCCTTGCCCTTTATTTGATCGTGCCGTTCATGATCTCGTATCTGGTATTTTTACGATATGACGTTCGCTAACCGACTCGCACTCATTGTCGACCATGCTATATCCACATTCCAAAACGTTTCCGATGACCAGACCATCGATGCGCCGGATGCGCTCAGGACTTTCGCTGTTCGCTCTCTTCCTGATTCTCACTCCGGGCAGGGTGGTCCATGCGCAGAGTGATACATTTTTTAATCAGAGAGATGATCAGTATACGCTCCTGGGGTTGAAACGGGCCAAAGAGGCCTACGACGCAGCTCGATCAGAACATGAGCGGCAACAGAAGATGTTCGATGAGAAGCTTATCTCGCGAGCCGATTTCGAACGATCCAAACGATCGTTTGCCGATGCCGAAGTCAACTATCAGCAGTCTCTTCTGGCGGTCATTTTTGAGCAACAGTATGTCACGGTTCAATCTGCCGTGAAGTATCAGGATGAACGGGGGCGAAAACGAGTTCGATTGACCATCGCGAACGCGGCGGCCGGTGGTGCTGAATTTGATCAATTGAAAGATGTTGAAGACGAACTGTTTAAGAGCCTCCGGCCGGACATCGTCCATGACGTCTACGTGTCTCTTCTCAACGACGATAATTCGATCGTCGGTCTGCCCTACGAAGCGAAGATCGAAGAGCTTCATTTCGGGACTCCGCGGTCACTCGATTTTGCCCTCCTTCAGGAAGCTGACGCCATCTCTGTCAATATTATCTACGGTCGTGGATCGGAGCGTCGACTCAAAGTGTTTCTCCAAAAAGATTCTTCGGTAAACAAAGCTGCTATTCGAACCGAACAATTTTCTCAGGAAGTGGAACTCGGGGGCTCGACGGATTATGCCATGTCGCTCGAACTGTTCAGCGGCGAAGAGAACACGTTTAAACTGGAAGCCGTGAATCTGCCCGATGAGATCAACAGGTACTTCGTAGACTCCAATTCGAGTAATCGGTTGAGTCAATTTCAGTTTACTGAAGGAGTCAACACGCGTCAGGTCGCCCTCCGCCTCTTTCTTCCTGACCGACCCACGGAAGACGTCCTGATGGATGATCGGATCACTTTTTTCGCAGTTGCGATTCCGCGTGATCGGGCAGACGAAATAGGGGACCTCCGGGCGAAGCAATTCACCGAGGATGAACTTGGCGATCTCAACATTGGATTTGTCCGGTTGGAACTCGTCCCCAGGGGTGTCGGAGAAATCCTCGTTCGGCTGCCGCAACTGTTCCATACGATAAAGAAGGACGAGACCGTGAGCGTCTCCATGGAAATCGTTAACGACGGAACACGCCGCCTGGATAACATCAGGGTCGAGATGGATCCACCTCTTAACTGGACGGAGCGTGCCGATCCGGAAGTCATTCCGTTACTGAATATCAATGAGGAAGGGAAAGTCACACTGATCATCACACCGCCGGAAGAAGTAGTACCAGGTCGGTACGAAGTCCGGATCAGAACAACGTCGCTATCGGATGATCAACCCATCCGGGGAGAGGACAAGACGCTGACCATACAGATCGAGGCGGAGACGAATGTGCTCGGTACCCTGTTCATCATACTGCTGATCGTCGGGTTGGTGATCGGCATCGTCATTTTTGGCATTCGTTTGTCGAGGCGATAGGTGCCTGTACGCTCAAAACAGACTAGTAATACACCATGGAAACGAAATTGATGCCGGAGCCAAATACCTTGGAAGTGAATGATTCTGTCACGCTGTTGGAAGCCGACAACTTAACCAAAAGATACGAGGATGGAACCCTGGCGCTGGACCACGTGTCGTTCTCTGTACGCGCAGGTGAGATTTATGCCATGCTTGGAGGGAATGGCGCCGGAAAAACGACCACCATCAATCTGTTTCTGAATTTTATCGAACCGACGGACGGGGAGGCTCGGGTCGCCGGCATTGCGACGCATAAAGAACCCCTGAAGGCCAAGGAAAAACTCGCCTACGTCTCGGAGAACGTGATGCTGTATCCCAATTTTACGGCTCTCCAGAATCTCGATTTTTTTGCCCGATTGGGTGGGAAAAATGGATACACCAAGACCGATTATCGCGACGTGCTCATGCGGGTTGGCCTGCAGGAAGAGGCGCATTCGAGGCGACTGAAGGGCTATTCCAAAGGAATGAGACAGAAATGCGGGATTGCAATAGCGATTCTGAAGGATGCACCGGCCATTCTTCTCGACGAACCCACTTCAGGGCTTGATCCCAAGGCGGGACTGGAATTTATTCGGCTTCTGGATGATCTCCGTGGAGAAGGGAAGGCCATCCTGATGTCGACGCATGATATTTTCCGTGCGCGCGACGTCTCCGACACGGTAGGAATTATGAATGAAGGGGAGATCGTCATGCAGAAAAAGTCAGCAGAACTGATGGGTGAAAACCTGGAATCGCTCTATGTTCGATATATGGCAGGATCAGTCGAGCCGATTCACGCCTGATTTTTCCAGTCTCTATCACGTTTCCCGGACGGAGAAGAATATGTTTAAGTTGATTCTGGACAAGGAGTTACGCGAGATTATAGGAACAACGAAGTTCGCTGTTACCTTCGGAGTCTGCGCCATTCTCATACTGCTTGCATTCTATGTGGGTGCAAGGAACTATCAGGTCAGCGTTGACGAGTTTGAGGCTGCCAGGACCGAGAACTTGAAGCAGATGGAAGGGCTTACCGAGTGGCGGCAGGTGGAGCATAGAATTTTTCTTCCGCCACAACCACTTGCAGCTCTCGTCAGCGGAGTATCGAATGACATTGGGCGGACCATTTCCGTGCAGTCCAGAGGCGAGTTGAAAGCGGGGGGTAGCCGGTTTAATGAAGACCCTATCTACGCGGTATTTCGATTTCTGGATCTGGAGTTCATTTTTACTATTGTTCTGTCCCTGTTTGCCATTCTCTTCGGATTTGACGCCATCAATGGAGAAAAACAGCGCGGGACATTGCGATTATCCTTCGCAAACGCCGTACCGAGGGACCAGTACATACTTGGTAAAGTGGTCGGATCCTTCGTTGCCCTCGTCGTACCCCTCCTGATTCCGATACTGATCGGAGGCGTTCTGCTGCCCGTCATGGGGGTGCCTATGGATGCGGATTCCTGGTACCGACTCGCCATGATTATCGTGGCCGGCATTCTATATTTCGGTGTCTTTCTGACGCTGTCCGTGTTTATCTCTTCGCTGACCAAGAAATCATCGTCATCTTTTCTGGTTCTGCTGGTCGTCTGGGTCGTCCTGGTCCTGGTCATTCCGCGTGCGTCGGTTCTGATTGCCGGACGTGCAGTCGAGGTCCCCAGCGTGGATCAGGTTGATTACGAGAAAGGTAAATATTCGCGCCAGCTCTTCTCAGAACAGATGGAACAGATGAATACGTTTCTTTCTGAAAACGCTGTGGGTGACGATCATCAGGCGTTTATGACCAAGATGCAGGAGTTTTCAAAAAAGCAGGGTGATGAAAGACAGGCAAGAATTGATATTTTTGCAGAACAGATCAATGAACAGCGGCGCAATAAGTCAGAAGCCAGACAGAAGCTCGCGCTCGCTCTGTCGAGAATTTCACCCAATGCTTCGTTCTCGCTTGCGTCAGCGGATCTGGCGTCAACATCACTCGAATTAAGGTCCTCGTATCTGGATGCTGCCAACGCGTACCGAGCGCAATACGCCGAGTTTATGGTAAGTAAAGGCGTTGATCAGAGCGGATTTCGGATTTCCTTCCAACACGGAAACGACGAAGATGAACCGCCTCCTCCGATCGATCCTCGCGAAATTCCGGTATTCGAGTATCAACCGGCATCTGTTGAAGCTGCTATCGGAGCATCGCTCCCGGATCTTGGATTGCTCGCTATTTTCAATCTCCTCTTTATTGCAGGGTCGTTCATCGCGTTTCTTCGATATGATGTCCGTTAGATAAAGAACACATTCAGTCCAGAGATACCATGCTCAAGCTCCTGATTGAAAAAGAACTCAAGAACATTCTCCAGAGTCCGAAATTTGTCGCGACATTCGCCGTCTGCTCTGTCCTCATTCTGGTGAGCGTATTCATCGGCGTACAGGAATATCGGTCCTCGGTCCGGGCGTACGAGACGGCCAATGGACTGGTCAAGCAACAGATCGCGGAAGCGACATCTTTCTGGATGGTCTCCAACAGGGTGTATCGTAAACCATCGCCCATGCAAATTTTTGTGTCGGGCGTAAATTTTGACGTTGGAAGGGTTTCGCGTATTGATACCCGATCGGATGTAAAACTGGTTCAGAGCCCATACTCCGACGAACCGCTTTTCGCCGTCTTCCGTTTTATCGATCTTTCATTCATCGTACAGGTAGTCCTTTCGCTGTTCGCCATTTTGTTCACATACGATGCCGTAAATGGGGAAAAGGAGAGCGGAACGCTGGCGCTCACACTCTCAAACGCAGTTCCCAGGGGTAAATTTCTTTTTTCAAAATTTGCGGGCTCCTGGCTGGCGCTGACTGTCCCATTACTGATTCCACTTCTGATCGGATTGTTACTGGTCATTGTTTTCAACGTACCTATGGACGGTAGTACCTGGGCCAAAATTCTGACGCTTCTGGCCGTCTCCATTCTGTATTTCACGTTCTTTATCGCTCTGGGGCTCCTCGTTTCATCCATGACCCGGAGATCGTCTGTCTCGTTTCTGATTCTACTGGTCATCTGGATAGGGTTGGTCCTCATCGTACCCCGGGGAGCTACTATGGCGGCTGGCCAACTCATTCACGTTCCGACGGTATCCGAAATAGACTCTCAGAAGGATCGATATCGGACCGACAAAACCAATGAGCAGACGGAGGAAAGGAGTGCGAAGTGGACCGAACGCATGAAGGCGGTAGAAGGGAAAACACAAGACGAACGACGAGCATATTTTGATCAGAACCGGTCTGCATGGCGGGAAGAAGACGATGAGAAACGGGATCAGATGGAGGCGGAAATTGCCGATCATGACCGGCTTTTGAATGAGGGACTTCGAAACGCAAAGAGTGAGCAGGAAAATCTGGCCTTCATCCTGTCACGATTCTCACCGGCATCTGCATATCAGCTCGCTGCGATGAATCTCGCAGGGACCAATACGTCGATCAAGAAGCGATATGAGGATCAGATGACGGCATACAAAGAGTCGTTTTCGAAATATGTGTCGGAAAAGCAGCGTATTGAGAGGGAAAAAAGAATGGAAGAGGCCAGGAAATCAGGAGGCGGGAGGCGTATAATGTTTATGGGAAGTGGGGCAGAACCCGTTGATGCGAGCGACATGCCCAGATTTACAGAATCGAAAGAACCGATAGCCGCCGTCCTCGGGCCATCGATTCTGGATTTGGGTTTGCTTTCTCTTTTCACGCTTCTGGCCTTTGTAGGAGCATTTCTGGCATTTCTCCGATATGATGTTCGGTAGCCCATATTCAGTTCGAAGTACGAATGATTCGACGAACCAAGATTGTTTGCACCATCGGACCGGCGAGTTCTGACGAAGACACGTTGCGGATGCTGATGCTTAAGGGGATGGATGTGGTCCGTCTAAATCTTTCGCACGGAGCCCACGCCGATCATGCCGCTTTAATTGACCGAGTCAGACGAGTCTCTGAAGAACAGTCCTGTGTGATTCCTCTTCTACTCGATCTACAGGGTCCCAAGATCAGGATCGGTCAGATTACCGAAGGATCATGTACCCTGGTCGAAGGATCGCTCGTAAAGATCTCAACGGACCTCGAAAGAGCCGGGAATTCGGATGGTTTCGGGGTTGATTATCCCGGTCTGATCTCGGACGTACAGGTGGGAGGGCAGATTCTGCTGGATGACGGGCGTCTCGAACTCCAGGTGACGGAAATATCGGACGCGCATCTGGTCGCCTCCGTGGTTTCAGGGGGAGTATTATCGTCCCGTAAGGGAGTGAATTTACCCCATATCAAGACAGCGGCACCGGCCCTTACAGAAAAGGATCTGCGAGACCTGGATTTTGCGCTCGAACACGGCGTGGATATGATCGCGCTCTCCTTCGTTCGACACGAATCCGATGTGCTGGATCTGAAAAAAAGGATATCAGGATCGTCACCTCGACCAATGATCATCGCGAAAATTGAAAAACCTGAAGCCGTGGATCGCATCGATGCCATCATCGAGGAGGCTGATGGCATCATGGTCGCGAGGGGAGATCTTGGAATCGAGATGCCATTGTCGAAAGTACCGGGAACACAGAAGCGGATCATAAAAAAATGTCTGGTCGCGGCTAAACCGGTGATTACGGCTACTCAGATGCTTGAGAGTATGATCGAACAACCACGACCGACCCGGGCGGAAGTGAGTGATGTTGCGAATGCAGTCCTTGACGGAAGCGATGCGGTGATGCTTTCGGGCGAGACGGCGATGGGCAAGTATCCGATCAGAGCCGTGGAAGTCATGTCGCGTGTTATTAAGGAGGCAGAAAACCACGCAGTCGCACATGTTCTACCGGAAGAACTTGCGGGTGGCACGACGCTCGCCGTCGCACGTACCGCACATGCGCTCGCACGGCAGACGCCGGCTCGCGCAATTGTATGTCTTACCGCCTCCGGGGCAACGGCCAGATCCATTGCGCGTCATCGTCCGTCCGTCCCCGTGTATGCCTTCACAGATGACGAATGTATCCTGGGTCAATTGGCCCTCACGTGGGGAACAAAAGGATTTTATATTCCTTTCCAGTGCGATACGGACAAGGGGATTGCCCTCGTTCACCAGACGCTCAAAGATCGCGAACTGGTTGAAGAGGGGGATCTTGTGGTCATCACGGCCGGAATGCCCCTTCCGGCAAAAGGGAGGACCAACATGGTCCAGGTAAGTAGAATCTAGACACAGTACGTGATTCGGTACGGCGGCTGATAGAGCGTTACCATTCCCAAGAAATTCAGACGATTACCACCGGCAGATAAACAATGATCTGCCGATGTTGCTGGCTCACTATGTACCGACGCATCGCGTATTTATTCTTCCTGTCGCTAAGTGTTTCCGCCTGTGGATCGGGATCATTTGTTGGAAAGCGGTTTGATAATTTCACTGCGTATTACAACAAATTCTACAATGCCAGGAAATCGTTCGATTCTGGCTATCGGAATATTCAGCGACCCGATGACCCGATTGACAGAGATCGTTTCATCCCGCTCTTCGTGCGACCGTCCGGAAATTCGACCGTTCGCGAATTCGACAATGCGATAAAGAAGAGTGCAGACGTGCTCAGAGAGCATCCGGATTCCAAATGGGTCGATGATGCACTGTTGCTGATTGGAAAATCGTATTTCTACCAGGAAGCGTTTGTGGGTGCCCTGCAGAAGTTCAGGGAAGTGGTAGACATGCAAACAGATCTGGAGAATGAAGGCCGGTTCTGGTTGGCCCGTACGTTGATTACGAGCGGTTCGCTCGATGAAGCGTTTGAAGAGCTTCAGGAGAGTCTGGGACGAGAGGACGTTCCGGGAAAATGGAGAGGTCTTTTTCAATTGGCACTGGGAGAGCTCCACGTAGTCAAGTCCGAGTGGCTTCTCGCCGCAAACGCACTTTCTACCGGACTGGAACATGCGAAGGACAAGGAAATTGCCGGTCGCGCCCGGTTTTTACTTGGACAGGTATACGAAACGATGGGCCGTTACGACGATGCCGTCGAGGCATACAACGATGTCCGTAAATCAAATCCTGTATATGAACTGTCATATGCCGCCCGGATAAGTGCCATCCGCGTTGCCGGGATGCATGGAGACGATGTCCGTGCCCTGAAGGAACTCCGGAAAATGGAGCGCGATGACAAGAATTATGATTACGGATCTGAACTGGCCTTCTTCCGGGCCCGCATCCTTCAGTCCGCCGGATACATTGACGAAGCGTTCGATGTGTATCACGAAATTCTATACGATGAACGGCCGATGTCAAACCTGGGCAAGGTTAAAGGGCGTATTCACTATGCTCTTGGGGAATTGTATCGAGACATCGACCACGACTACATAATGGCCGCGGCCTATTTCGATACGGCCGCTGCCAGTCTACAGAGGCCCGCGGCAGCCCGATCGGGAAATCGCACGACGAGTACGATTCAGTATTCGAGCGAAGCGATCGTGGACCTTGAAGAACTGAAGGCCAATTTTGGGGGTCTCGCTTCCGTGTCAAAAGATGTTGCACGTATGGATTCGTTGCTCTGGCTGGGTCGAATGGATCAGGAAGAGTTCGATACCAAGCTGCTTGAGATACGAAAACTGCGCGCCGAGAAGTTGGAAGCCCAGCGTAAACTTCGAGAGGAAAGGGAGCGGCAACAGCAATTTCAGCAGACGGCGACCGCCGATGATCCGTTTCTGAATCGTGGATTACCACCAGGTAAAGTGATACCCACGTTAGGTGATCCAACAGGCCGAGCGTCTGGATTTCTTTTCCACAGGGATCCTTCCCGACTGCAGGACGGCCAGTCGAATTTCCGGCTGAAGTGGGGCGATCGACCGATGGTTCCGAATTGGAGGCGACTCTCGGCTATTTCCGGAAGTGGAGTAGGTTCTGTTGTATCCGAAACGGAAACCACTGACGACGAAGCTGCATTGGGAAAAGACGAACTGCCTGAAGTGGATATCTCGTCGGTTCCCAGAGACTCGGTGAGCCAGGTGCGGATGGAGTCTACCCTGGCTGTCGCCCGTTACGAGTTGGGTAATCGCCTGTTTCTTGCTATGGGTCGGCCCGATTCGGCGGTGGTTTGGTACCGAAGGGTTGTTGAAGAAAACGCGGAGGAACCTGTCGCCAAACGGGCACTCTACGCTCTCGCTGAGGTGCAAAAAGCGTTAGGGGATTCTCTTTCGGCAGAACGTATTTACAACCGGATTCTCGAAGCTGATCCGGAATCTGATTTTGCCGTGCGGATAAGAAGGCAGAGAGGAAGTGGGGAAGAAATTGTAGAATCCGATTCCTCTGCCGTTGCCGACGCACACTATGAGAGGGTTTTTGCAACCGTAGAGACTGATTCTTCAGAAGCCGGAATCGATGGGCTCCTCCGCGTTGTCGCATCATATCCTGGCATGGACGTTCGGGCCCGCGCGCTTCTGGCGGCCGGAAGGTTGCACATGCTCGTCGCTCGCTCTGACACCACGATTCTTTTTGGGCCTGTCCCGACGACTGTTTCAGATTCTATCCTGGCTCAGATCTGGCCTGACAAATTCTTTTTTAATACCAGAAAGAGTGTCGCGGCGGCAGCGGACAGTCTGGGCGCCGAGGGCCTCGCGGCGGCAGCGGATAGTCTGGGCGCCGAGGGCCTTGCGGCGGCAGCGGATAGTCTGGGCGCCGAGGGCCTCGCGGCGGCAGCGGACAGTCTGGGCGCCAGCGAATTCGAAGCCCCGAAAAATGACCGGGTGGAGACCGTTCCGGATGACTCCACGAAGTCTACCCAACAGGAGCCCACGTTCGATCAGGATGCGATTGAACGTCCAGTCCTCATCATCCAGGACTTTTTTAATGCGGTGATCAGAGACTTTCCGAGGACACCATTCGCCATTCAAGCTGAATCGACGCTGGATGCGATTGCCGAACTTCGCCTCGTTTCTCCAGACAGTCTATTCGTATCAGATTCGCTCGCTCTGGCTACAGATTCTATCGGCACTCGGGCTGATTCGCTCGGTATTCTCTCGGATTCTCTCGGATTCGCTGCAATGACAGACTCACTCGACGTACCGGCTAGACAGGATTCCACCGGGCAGATGGCGCACCGGGACTCGAGGAAAATCGTCCGGGCGGAGGTCTCCGATTCGGTCTCGGTAGTAGGTCAGTACGCCGGCGCTGCCATTCAAAATCAGCCGGGGGACGAGCCGTCACCACCCGATGCCATTTCCAGATTAAAAAAGGCTCTTGCTGATTCTGCAGCTGCTGCGCGATTATCTGGAGTGCGAGGTATTCCTCCACCCAATAAACCGGCTGGGCGCGGTCTCGGTTCGGACAGCGAACGGGCGGCGAATCCATTTCTGGGCGATGAGAATGTTGAGTTTCAGGAATCCAGTGTTCTCAGGCCGCTCCTGACAACCGGTCTGCCTGATGAGGAAGCAACAGGATGGACGTTTCTTCTTGAGTTTTCTAGAGATATTGGATCTGCACAGCTAGCCAGAAAGCGATACGAGGCTGATCTGGACTCGACTGGCGTTCGGGTTCTGGTCCTGGTTGGTACAGAACGAGGACAACGAAAATACATTGTCGCGTGGGGACTTTTCGATGCGGCGGACGAGTTGAAATCTGCCATACAGAGGGCTCGAGAAAAACTCCCGGAAGAAAGCATTGTCCTCCACATGGTACCGCGGTGATTTCGGCAGATGCCGGGTGGGCGGCGGCCTGGTCTTTGATCCGGACAGGCCCTGTTTTGAGGGGCCTGACAGCGGATGAACTGGAACCAAAACAGCAGGGTCGGGTACCCCGCTCCCTGTTAATTTTGAACAGCCCGGCTAAGAATGCCGTGTCAGATTACAACGATTTGATGAATCGTGAATCTGACTCGATCTGATCGCGTAAGACCGATACCATCTCAAATCATGATGCGCCGCGACGGTAGTGGTGCCCTTTGGAAGGCCAGTATGTCGAAGAACGACCGCGAAAAATTGAAACTGGATAAGAACACCTCTCCGGGACCTGGAACCCGGTTGCAGGATCGCCGTCCGAAATTCATCGTCTGGATCTATCTGGCGATCTTTGCGGCGCTGATGATCCACATTTTCCTGTTCATGGACGCGGTTAAACCCAATGACATCGAATACTCTCAATTCCTTGAATACGTCAGGAAGGGGTATGTGCAGGACGTTACCCTGGTTAACGATCAGAGAATCGACGGAACGTATACGGCAGATGCGGTGCAGCAGGGGCGGGTAAAAATTGTAGAGCCACAGCAAAATATTCTGACAGGAGAGAGCAGCGGAGATCAAAATTCCTTCTCCTCCATCAAGCCCCGCGATCACGAATTGACGCAATTCCTGGTCGACTATAATGCAACGGCGGCGGAGAGTAACAGTCGAGAAGTAATATTTACCGCCACCAGAGAAGACAATGTTCTGGGTGGACTCCTGTCGTGGCTCATTCCACTGGGTCTCATCCTTGCGATGTGGATCTTCCTGATGCGGCGCATGAATCCAGGCTCTCAGGTGCTGAATATCGGGAAGAACAAGGCCGTTTTGTTTGATGCGATGGGCGATCAGCGTCTCACATTTGTGGACGTGGCTGGACTCGAAGAAGCAAAAGAGGAAGTCGTCGAGGTGGTGGACTTCCTCAAGGATCCGTCTCGATTTACCAGACTTGGAGGGAAGCTGCCGAAGGGTGTGCTTCTCGTCGGACCACCGGGAACTGGAAAAACGTTGCTGGCCAAAGCAGTCGCAGGAGAGGCCAAGGTTCCGTTTTTCTCGTTATCGGGATCAGATTTTGTAGAAATGTTTGTCGGTGTGGGAGCCGCGCGAGTTCGGGATTTATTCAGACAGGCAAAAGAGAAGGCACCATGTATCATTTTTATCGATGAGATAGATGCTATCGGTCGGTCCCGCGGAAAAGGCATGATGATGGGGGCAAACGACGAGCGCGAAAACACACTGAATCAGCTTTTGGTTGAGATGGACGGATTCAACACCGATGCAGGTGTGATCATCATGGCAGCGACCAACAGGCCGGATGTTCTCGATACGGCGCTCCTGAGACCGGGCAGATTTGATAGGCAGATATTAATAGACAAGCCAGATCGTAAGGAGCGCGCAGAGATATTCAAGGTCCACACGAGAGACCTTATGCTGGGCGATGAGGTGAATCACGACGTGTTGGCTGCTCAGACACCCGGATTTGCCGGAGCTGAAATAGCCAACGTGTGTAACGAAGCTGCACTGCTTGCTGCCCGAGAGGATAAGGAAGAAATCGGCATGCAGGATTTTGAGAGATCAGTAGATCGAATCATTGGTGGGTTGGAGAAGAAAAACAAGATTATTTCCCCGGGAGAGAGAAGAATAGTGGCCTATCACGAGGCGGGCCACGCGATAGCCGGATGGTTTCTGGAGAACACGGACCCTGTCGTCAAAGTCTCGATTGTACCGCGTGGGCTGGCGGCGCTGGGCTATGCGCAATACCTTCCTGAGGAGCGATATCTTTATACGAAAGAGGCGCTGACGGACAGGATGGTCATGGCCATGGGAGGGAGAGTGGCTGAAGAAATTGTGTTTGATCAGATATCTACCGGAGCGCAGAATGACCTGGAGCGAATCACCAAAATGGCGTACGCCATGGTGGTCGATTATGGCATGAGCGAGCGCGTCGGATACGTGAGCTTCAACCTGGCTGGATCCCGTGGAGACAACCCCATGTTCGAGAAGCCATATTCAGACAATACGGCGAAGATCATCGATGAAGAAGTAGCACGTCTGATAAATGAAATCAGAGAGCGGGCCCGGGAATTGCTGACAGAGAAGCGAGACAAACTGGAGGAGATGGCACAGATACTTCTGGAAAAGGAAGTGATCGGTCCCCGCGATCTCGTGGAAATACTCGGTCCGCGTCCGTTTGGAGAATATGTTGATCTGGACAACGCATACCATGCATCCTCGACGAACGCAGATGAACCTGCGGCAGAGGACACGGCATCAGTCGGGTCAGAGTCTGAAACAGTGGCTGATTCAACGGCTCAGTCAGAAGTTCAATTAGATGAGCCACATCCTGAATCGGAGCGACCTGTGGTCGGCTCAGATGTGGATTCGACACCTGAAGTTTGATATACTGATACATATCAATACTTATCTCGATTCGAATCGAATCAGGATATTTGGCTCTGAATGCGACTCATCGCAATTCAACTCAAGGTTTCTTCACGATCCGATTAGCGCAATAGAATCCAGTTGCCGTATATTAAAAGGCTCGATAAAATCTGGTATCTCAATTTCATTCTTCTTGAAACGAGGCACCGGATCCGACGATTATTTTAATAGCTCTCTCGGTATCATTTGTGCCTACGATTCAGCAGTTGGTAAGAAAGGGGCGGCATGACAAGGTCAAGAAGACCAAGTCCCGTGCGCTCGCCTCTTGTCCGCAGAAACGCGGGGTTTGTACCCGTGTCTACACAACGACCCCAAAGAAACCTAATTCGGCTCTTCGAAAAGTCGCAAAGGTTCGTCTTACAAACGGGATAGAGGTTATTGCCTACATCCCTGGCGAAGGCCATAATCTGCAGGAGCACTCGATTGTCCTGGTCCGGGGTGGACGTGTTAAGGACCTTCCTGGTGTAAAGTACCACATCGTGCGGGGTGCCCTGGACACGTCAGGGGTCGATGATCGCCGTCAGTCGCGTTCCAAGTACGGGACGAAGAGACCCAAGAGTTAACTGAGCGCGACTCACTAACAGAATTTAGACATGGCGCATTGACGCGAATTCGTTTCAATGTGCCTCACAGTTTTTCCGAATTGTTTTTCCGAGCCAGGATATGCGTAGAAGAAAGGCAGAACGTAGACAGCCCATTCCAGATCCGGTATTTAACGACGTACTGGTATCCCGATTCGTAAATGCCGTCATGGAAAGCGGTAAGAAGAATGTTGCCAGACGTCTGGTTTACCAGGCATTTGATGTCATTCAGGATCGTACGAAAGAGGAAGGAATAGAGGTCTTTCATAAAGCCGTCAGTAATGTGGCGCCGCTGGTGGAGGTCAGGAGTCGACGCGTAGGCGGTGCCACGTATCAGGTCCCGATCGAAGTTCGACCGGATCGCCGGACGGCACTGGCGTTTCGTTGGCTGATTCAATATGCGAGAGCACGAAGCGATAAAAGCATGGCTAACCGCCTCGCAAATGAATTAATCAGTGCGGCGAAAGGCGAGGGTGGCGCGATAAAGAAAAAAGACGATACACACCGGATGGCTGAGGCGAACAAGGCATTCGCCCATTTCCGATTCTAAGGGGACTGGCTCCATTTGACTATAGAAGATGAGTAAAGGGCAGACATATTCTCTCGAGAACACGCGGAATATCGGCATCATGGCCCACATTGATGCCGGTAAGACCACGACGACTGAGCGTATTCTATTTTACACCGGTCGACTTCATCGCATGGGAGAAGTCCATGAGGGTGGAGCCACTATGGACTGGATGGATCAGGAAAAAGAACGGGGCATCACGATTACGAGTGCTGCCACCTCCTGTGCGTGGGCCGGGCATCAGGTAAACATCATCGATACTCCTGGTCACGTGGACTTTACGGTTGAGGTTGAGCGTTCACTTCGCGTCCTCGACGGTGCTGTTGCTCTTTTTTGTGCGGTTGGTGGTGTGGAACCCCAGTCCGAGACGGTCTGGAGACAGGCCAACAAGTATCACGTCCCGCGTATCGCGTTCGTCAACAAGATGGATCGCACCGGTGCCGATTTCGAGGCGGCAGTAGGACAAATGAAGGAGCGGCTGAAAGCCAATCCGGTCCCTGTTCAGATTCCGATCGGAGAAGGAGACCTGTTTCGTGGAGTGATCGACCTGATTTCGAACAAGGCGATCGTCTGGCACGACAGTACCCAGGGGGCCACCTGGGACGAGATGGAGATTCCCCCGGACCTGCAAAAATTGGCTCGACACTGGCGCATCGTTCTGTTAGACGCGGTCGCCGAACAGAACGACGAGTTGCTGATGAAGTACCTCGACGGTGACGATATTACCGTCGAAGAGCTCAAGGACGCGGTTCGCAAGGCGACGCTGAGTATGGACATTACGCCTGTATTCTGCGGGTCAGCGTTTAAGAATAAAGGTGTTCAGCGACTTCTCGACGGCGTCATTGACTATCTGCCCAGTCCCCTCGACGTTCCCTCCATGGTGGGGGTTATACCGCGTACTGAGACAGAAGCCGAACGAAAGGCGGATCCGGATGAGCCCTTCAGTGCGATTGCGTTCAAGATTATGACGGATCCATACGTTGGAAAGCTGACATTCTTCAGGGTCTATTCAGGGACACTAAAGAAGGGATCCCAGGTCATGAATGCGACGACGGAGAAGAAGGAACGCGTCGGTCGAATTCTTCTGATGCATGCCAACAGTCGCGAGGACGTTGAAGAGGTTCGTGCCGGAGATATCGCTGCGGCCGTGGGTCTCAAACTCGTAAAGACGGGTGACACGCTCAGTGATCCGAGTCATCCGATTATTCTTGAGAAGATGGACTTCCCGGATCCGGTAATTCGGATTGCCATCGAACCGAAGACGAAAGCCGATAGCGACAAGTTGGGTGTTGGTCTTCAGAAGCTCGCAGAAGAAGATCCTACGTTTAAAGTAAGTGTAGATGATGAGACCGGGCAGACGATTATCGCCGGTATGGGAGAGCTTCACCTCGAGATTATTGTGGATCGCCTTCGTCGTGAGTTCAAGGTAGAAGCCAACGTTGGTAAACCTCAGGTCGCTTATAGGGAGGCAATCAAGACTGCTGTGGATCTTCGGTACCAGCACAAAAAACAGAGTGGTGGTCGCGGTCAGTTTGCGGAAGTATGGGTCGAAATAGGTCCATCGGAGGATACCACAGGGTTCGAGTTTGTCGACGAAATCAAAGGTGGGTCGATTCCCAGGGAGTACATCCCGTCTGTGGAGAAAGGTATTCGCGAAGCGATGGCACAGGGGCCACTTGCCGGGTATCCGGTCGAGGGTGTCAAGGCCCGTCTTTATGATGGCAAATACCACAACGTTGATTCCGATCAGCTTTCCTTCGAGATTGCCGGACGAATGGCATTCCGGGAGGCTTCCAGGAAGGCGCAACCGGTCATTATGGAGCCGATTATGGCGGTTGAAGTTGTGACGCCGGAAGAATACATGGGCGATGTGATAGGCGACTTGAATAGTCGTCGCGGTCGCATCGAAAACATGGGGCAGCGGCAGGATGCACAGGTTATCACGTCCTTCGTTCCCTTGTCGGCGATGTTTGGGTATTCCACCGATATGCGGTCAATCACGCAGGGGAGAGCCATTTTCTCCATGCAATTCGATCACTACGAGTCGGTACCGAAATCGGTAGCCGAGGAAATTGTATCGGCGTCATCGGGCGTTGTTGCGCAGTGATCAATAAATAGAAAACAGTATTTCGAAACGGATTTCAGGTAAACAGGCAGAAAAGAAACAATGGCCAAAGAGACCTACCAGCGAACAAAACCCCACGTCAACGTCGGTACGATCGGACACG
>CAYLHF010000029.1:0-37141 GCA_964383365.1 uncultured Rhodothermales bacterium
GGAGCGGTTTTCGGGTCGTTGTTTCGACCGGTAAAAAGGATAACAGTTGGCTTCGTGCCCCGGGTGTGGAGGAGGTCATCGACCGGACCGACCTGGGAGCAGGGCCTCGACGTGATCTTGATTCAACTCGTTGGCTGGGTGCGGTGGACACCGTCGGGGGGCAAACACTGGGGGCCATTCTGAGTCAGGTCGGACGGCATGGCCATGTCTCGGTATGTGGACTCGTTGGGGGGGCTTCTCTGGAAACGACTGTTTATCCCTTGATTCTTCGGGGTGTGACAATTCACGGTATTGATTCGAATACCTGTCCGTTGACCGAGAGGGAGGAGGCATGGTCCCGGATCGCTGACATATGTCATCCGGGTGACCTCGAGGCTCTCTCGAGGACGATTACTCTTGAAGATATCCCACAGGCGGCGACTGAATTCATCGATGGATCGGTCACCGGGAGAACCGTGGTCGAGGTTTGTGGGAGATGACCGGACCGGATCAGATTTCTCGTATCCGGAGGTTGGGCACACGGATTGCATTTCGTTCAGTCAGAAGTCAGAAAAGGTCTGAAGTGTCCTGAAATTGCGGCTGATGCGTCTAAAGCGTATGCGGCGTTGATTAAGAAGGCATTCTTTTAGACATCGTCTGAGAGAAAGTGTATCCAAAACTGTACAGAGGCCGTCATGAAAAAAAGCTACCATTCTCCATCAGAACTCGTTCTCCGGGCAATACTCCTTGTAATTGCACTTACGATGTCCATCGGTTCCGCGGTAGCGCAGGTGCACGGCGAAGGAGGATTATCCTTTATTGTCGGATCTCCCCAGGGACAGTTTGATACACAGGTGGATGCGACTGGCTTCGGAATCAATGCATTCGGTGGCATACGCGTCGGCAGGAACAGTCCGGTCCTTATGGGTATCGATCTTGGATTTCTGATCTACGGACATGAGAGTCGACGGGAACCATTCAGCAGGACGATTCCGGACGTAAATGTCGACGTAGTCACAGACAACAACATTGTGTTGAGTCACTTTCTGCTGCGGTTTCAGCCGGCAAGAGGAGCGGTCAGACCGTATTTCGACGGGCTATTCGGACTCAAATATTTTTTCACGGAGACAAGAATTCAGGACACCGATCTCTTTCAGGATCAGTCGGTAGTATCGTCTACCAATTTCGAGGATGTTGCCCTCAGTTATGGCGTAGGAGGCGGTGTAAGCTTTGCACTTGCACGGGCCGGTGGCCGGGGGGGAGTCGTGTCACTCGACATCGGTATCCGCTATCTTCTTGGAAGTGAGGCCAGCTATCTGCGGAGAGGATCGATAGAAAGAAGCCGGGGTCGTGTCAGCTACGATGTATTCCAGTCCGAGACCAATTTGCTGGAGACACGAATTGGTGCCAGTATTCGATTTTGACGGACCCTGCGTTCTTGCTGTTCATCAACACGTCAGTTGTCATCGTGTGCGACAGGATACAGCCTGACGTCAACGTATCGGTTGAGATTCATGAACATCTGTGCAGCCATCACCAGGTCGTCTGGCGTTATATCATTCAGGAACTCCCTGGGAGGAACGGAAATGAGTGACGCATCGAGATCATGGTCGTCGTAGAACATGAGCGATTGTAGCCAGTAACCGTTGGTCCGAATACCCGTCTCAAAGGACCGGATCACTTTCTCCCTGGCTTTCTCCAGATAGGACCCATCGGGAGGAGTTTTCTGGAGCGATCGAATTTCGTCCATTACACTGGATGTCAGCTCTTCGACCCTTTCGGGTGCACACCCGAATGAGATGCTGAACTGAAAGGCTTCCGTGGGCTCGGATTGTAGATGGGCCCTCACACTGACGCCGTACGTACCGCCAAGGTCTTCTCTCAGAATCTCCCGAAGTTGCATATCAACCACGCTCTGTAGTAGCCTCAATTTTCTTCGTTGCGGTACGCTCCACGACACCGGGCCGGTGAAGACGATGGAAACCTGGCTCTTGGGTTCAATTCCTTTGTAAACCGTTCTGGATTCGACTCCAACGGGCGGTCGAATGCCGGTGTCCCGCCACGTTTCTTTCCGGCCCGTGGATGGAAGTGAGGCCAGATATGTGGCAATGAGGGATTCAATATCGGCCTCGTTAAACGCTCCGACGAAATAAAACGTGAAGTCACTGAAATCATCGAATCGATCTTTGAAAAATGAAAAACTGTCGTCAAGTGAAAGATTTTCGAGGGATTCGACGGTGAGTGGACGAGACCGGAATGCATGGCGGGTAAGGGTTGCCGTGAGCGTATCCGAAAAGGCAGCAGACGGGCTGGTTTCCCTGGTCGAGAGGACACTTTTGATTCGGCTCTGGTACGATAGAAATGTCACCGAGTCTGCTCTCGGTTCCGTCCCGTAGAGGTAAATAAGCTGGAACAGCGTCTCAAGATCCTGGGGCGATGCCGATCCTGAAAAACCTTCGCCAAGCGAGGATATGGACGGATGAACACTCACCGCTTTACCGGATAACTTTTTAGACAATTCGATCGGGCCGTAGGCACCGACTCCGCTTGCTCCAATCAGTTGTGAGGCAAATGACGCAGACAGGAAAAGAGAATCCGAAATAATGGACGTGCCTCCCGGACTAGTGGCCCCGAGTAATACCTGATCATTCTTGAAATCGGTGGGTTTCAGAACGACACGGATACCATTTGACAGGATAAGTCGGCTCACGCCAATTTTTTCATTGGTTGATCGCGCGACAACCCTACCGGGAGTGGGAATGTCGGAGAGGAGGGGTGCGTCACCAACCACGTCTTCATACGCCTCCAGAGATTCGGTCTGTACTGAATCAAAGATCGATTGAATTTCTGTCTCTGTGGGCAGCGGCTGATCGTCCTTCTCGGGGCCAGACACACGGATAATCCTGCTTGTTCTGGTCATTTTTCGCGTCATCTCGGCATTTACCTCAGAGAGCGTAATCTCGGGCAGCATCGATTTCGTCATCGCATACTCCGCGGCGATTCCCGGGACCGATTCATCGGTTAACACGTGACGTACCAACTCGTTGGCCAGATTCGAAGACCTGGTCTTATCCCGTTCGTTGTAGGCTATTTTCATACCGCGCAGCAGGTCCGCCTTCGCGCGGTCCAGTTCGGTCGATGTGAATCCGAACCGGGTGACTCGTCTGGCCTCTGACAGCAGCGTCTTCAGTGCCGTCAGGTAGGCACCGTCTCGTACAAGGGCTATCAGATTGTAGGCATCACGTGTCCTGACAATCGCACCGTCCTGGGTGCCGGCGAAGACGAACGGTGGGGTGGGAGACTGGGTCAGTTCCTGAAGCCGTTGATTCAGCATGGAGGAAAACAGGGAAGCAACCAGGCCATCTCGGTACTCCTCGGCCGTTCCCTGTTGGGCAGGATCATGCCCGTACATCAAGACAACGAGCGCAGCGCTTGCCTCAGGGTCAGACTCAATCGAAAAAAGAGTCTCCTCATTGGGTTCGACCCGATACTCGACACGCTCCCTCCCTGATTCCGGACGTATGAGCGTAGAAAACAGCACCTGTATCCGCGACTCGATTTGTTCAGGATCGAAGTCCCCGACGGCAATGACGGACATCAGGTCCGGGCGGTACCAGTTCTCGTAAAAACGCCGCAGTGCCGCCGGATCGAAGGATTGGAGATTGGAGACCGTTCCTATTGGGAGGCGGTCGGCATAGCGGGAGTGATTGAGTATAATCGGAATCTGACGGTCCTGGATGCGTGCATCGCCGCCACGACGGGAGCGCCACTCTTCAATGACCACCCCCCGTTCTTTCTCTATTTCATCTGCATCAAAAGAAACATCTCCCGCCCAGTCTCTGAGGATCTGAAGACCGCTGTCCAGTATATCTACGCTATCGGTCGGAATCTGAAGCATGTATACGGTCTCATCGAATGTCGTATACGCGTTCAGATCGGCACCAAATCTCATGCCGACGGATTCCAGATAGCTTACGAGTTCCTGCTTCTCGAAGTGGAGTGTTCCATTGAAGGCCATGTGCTCGACGAAATGAGCGAGTCCCAACTGATCTTCATCTTCGAGGATGGACCCGACGTCGACAACTAGCCGGAGCTCTGCTCTGTCCTGAGGTTCAGCATTTTGTTTAATCAAGTAAGACATACCATTAGGAAGTTGTCCTATAGTAATACTTGAATCGATGGGCAGTGGTGTGCCCGTCGAGGACGGGGTTTCAGACAGGTTCACTGACGTACGGTTCGTGCCAGCATCTTCCGGCGAAGGGTGTTCCGTGGCGATTCGGTCCGCCGACGCGCATGCCGAGAGGGTAATGGCGAGAATGGTGCAGTAATAACGCATAGTCAAACTCCGTCTGGTCCAATTACTAAGACAACGCTTTTGCCCGTTTGTGGATTCCGTGTCCGGGCGGATCTTGAATTCAGTCTTTGCGGTGGAGGACGATCGCGTCAAAAACCTTAATTCGTAGCGATTTTGGTCGATACCGGGAGAGTGGCCTCTACGGATCATGAGTGCCTGTAAAGAACCGCAGATAACGATGTTAAAGGGCCTTCTTACATTCAAAAACAAGGTTGACCGAAAACGGTCGGGAAAATCCGGTCCTTCGGGTGCTGCTTCGATGCGCCTCCTGAGGAAAGAGCAGGATTCACACCCCCAGCCTAAACGAACATCCTCCCGACCAGATCGCGTGCTTCGGTTGGCCATTGAGAACGGAATATTGACCGAAGAGCAGCTGTCCGTCGCTGTTAGAGCGATGATTTCAGCCGGACTGGAGCCCACGTGGCGTAATCTGGTTGCCCGGTATCCGTCGAAACGGGAACGATTTCAGGAATTGGCATCGAAAGTGTATGGCTTTCGTCGACTCCTGATATGTGAAGTGGGTACCCTGGTGTACAACGATCGGCTTACCGCACTGCTTTCAGAATCAGATTGGGAAGAACTGTTGACAGAAAATGTTCTACCCGTCATCGAATATGATGTCGAGTCGAATCACTCGCATCGGCACCTGCTGGGATCACCGGATCCTGGCTCTCCTGGCGTACGAAAATTGATTAAGCATTTACCACTTCATTCGTACGAACTGGTATATGTCCCTGAATTGCAGATGAAAGAGCTTCAGGGTGTCTTGATAAGTCAAATCCCTCAAATTGGCGCAGCTGCATTGATGTCGACCCGGAAGAACATCCGTGTCCTCACAATAAACGAAATGACCGGACATACTGAAAAATCCGTACGTCGGGCTGCATAAACCGTAAATACTCCAGTCCTGTCACGGACCTACCCTCACGTCAATGAACCAACAGCAGGACAGCTCGACTGGCGCTGAATTCGTTGGGAAGACCCTGTCAAGCAATCGGCGGTCTTCCGGCGGCTCACATGCGGCCACGTTCTCCGAGGCGTCTGCGCGTGATCGGGTCGTTGTCCGATTGCTGGACAACGGAATAGTGGACACCAGTCACGTCAGGCTTGCGTGGGAGGAGTGGAATCGACTGAGAGAGCGAAACGTCAGGGTACCACTCTGGCGCTTGCTCGCGGTCAACCAGGAACTCGATTCCGAGCGCATCTATGTCGAAGCAGCGTCTGTGTACGCATTCAAGGAGGCGGTAATCGAAGAAGATCAGGCCTTGCAGTTTCTGGCCGTTCACCGCGAGGATTTCGATGATGAAATCTGGGATCGCATGATCGAACACTTTATTCTCCCGATTGGTGTCGAAGTGGAATTCGCGACCGGAGAAAAAAAATGGACCTTCGTAACGCATGACCCGACTCGTCCGGAAGTTCATCAATTGATTCAAAACCTGAAGCTGAAGCGATTCGAACTTCGGTATGCTCCGGAACGCTTCGTTGGTACACTCATAACCGAGACCTTCATCTCGCGAAACGAGTTCATGGAGGCATTCGAAGGTGAAGAACCGGTAATCGATCTCGATGACCGTTCGGATCATCTGGAAGACTCTGTAGATGAATCTGCTCTTGAAGCCGAAATTGGTCGGTCTCGAGTCATCAATCTCTTTGAAGCCGCCCTTGTCGATGCGGTATCCCAGGGGGCATCAGATCTCCACATCTTCCCGAATGCCGAAGGACAGATCGAGCTTCAAATGAGGATCGACGGAGAACTGCAACCCTGGCATATAGATGAGCGAATCAAGCCAGAATCATTTCTGGCGGTTGTGAAGGACAATGCAGTAAATGTGGACCGTTTTGAGCGTGATACAGCCCAGGATGGCTTTATCCAGCGGTGGATTGACGACGCGCTCATACGATTCAGGGTGTCGGTATTGCCCATAGCCTCCGTCAATCAGGCTCTGCATGCGGAAAGTGTGGTCATCAGGGTGTTGGATGACCGGAAAGTGATGACAGATCTGGCGAACCTGGGACTACTGGGGTCGGCCATGGATCGGTTTCACAACGCTATAAGGCAGCCACATGGTATGGTTATTTTAACCGGGCCTACGGGGTCCGGGAAGAGTACAACGCTGGTGGCCGCTCTTCATCAGGTCGTGACCCCCAAGGTTAATGTGCTGACCGTCGAAGACCCAGTCGAGTATATCATGAAGGGGATCCGACAGATCAAACTCGGCGACCGACTAAATCTTGAGGGGGCGTTGCGGGCCATTCTACGTCACGATCCGGATATCGTCATGGTCGGGGAGATGAGAGACCAGGATACGGCGGAACTGGCTATCAAGCTGGCCAACACCGGACACCTTACATTTTCCACGCTGCATACGAATGATGCTCCATCTGCCGTCTCAAGACTCTACAAAATGGGCGTTGAACCGTTTTTGATTGCGTATGCTATCAACCTTGTTGTCGGCCAGCGATTGATTCGTAAACTCTGTCCGGAGTGCAAAAGACCGCAGATAAATCCTGACCGGGGCCTGCTCGAACATCTGGGATTCAACGATGCCGACATCACCTCGTCGTCGATTTTCGAGGCGGGAGATGATAGCTCTTGTTCGGTCTGCAAAGGTTCCGGATATAAGGGCCGACGGGCAGTCGCCGAAGCCATGCTATTCACACCTACCATACGGTCGTTGATCATGCAGGCCGAAGACATGATCGATGAGGATCAATTGAGGGAAGCCGCCGTCGACGAAGGTATGTTGACACTGGCGGATTCAGCGCGCGTGATCGTCCGCGAGGGAGACACGTCGATAAAGGAAATGGTTCGCATTACGGGAAGCGGATCGTAGCGTCCGACCGGCCGCGTCTTACATGCCTGAAGGGATCTCTTCGATGCGTACGTGTTCCAGTCGTATTTCAGAAACAGGCTTCAACCGGTCTTCCTCGAAGAGTCGATCGTACGACTCGACGGTATCAAACCGGACGCTGTCAGACTTCATATTTATATAATCCTGAATGCGGACTCCGCTAACGTTGCGGACATTGACCGCCTTTCGAAAACGAGAGCCAGACTCATCTACGTAATAATAATAGGCCATATAGTCCATGGTGTGGCGGTCTCGGTGGAACCAGTAAATAAACCGATCCTGGTAGTCTCGACCGCCCCCCTCGGGGTCGAATGTGATTTCGATCTTATCGTAGGGCTCTCCCTCAATCGTTGTCTCCCCAAGATATTTTTCTCTCGTTGCAGGATCCCTGAGCGGAAGTGGTAACAGGGCGAAATAGATCACCGAGTTTACCGACGTCAGCATGTCATGATGCGTAGTCGAATCCATCGCTTCCGTTATCCCGTTTATTTCCCTCTCGAAACCGTCATTATCGAGTATCTCGCGAATATCCTGACCGGTCGAATCCGTATACGATCGTTCGTATCTGAAAAGACCATCATTTCGAACGGAGAGAAACTTCCGGCCTCTGAAATCAAATGACATCCTGGCGTGATCAAGAATATCTCCGCCGTGAGCAGCAACCGCCTTATTGACGATCTCGCGAGCACGAGACACCTTCTCTACCGGTGCTTCGGGGTCTTCCTGCCGGCAAGCCGACGAGAACGGAAGAAGAACCATGCACGCCAGATAGGCCAGGCGTCGGAATATGGGGGAAGCGTTGACTGTGATCATGTGTGAGTCAGGCTTTTATACGTCGGCTACGTTAAATAATAGAGTGAGTTTTCATCTAAAGAAGGCCATTGCTATTCTGTTTCTACGGGGCCGGATTTGTTTCTGATAACGTATCGGTACCAGGCTGCCGTGACACCCACCAGATAGACCACAAGAATGACCAGAATGACACCGTATCCGAACAAGGATTCGTTAAATACGGTGAACGGGAGGTTAATCACCAGAAGAAGCGGAAAACCGAAAGCCAGCGCCATCCCGCTACTCAAGACCAGGTCCTGCGCTACCGGTGTCCTGTAGTCGGGATCCGTCGCACGAACGAGGGCGAGCCCGGAACTGATAGTGCCCGTCATCTGGGCATAGATTCCGATGAACCGTTCGAAGCGATATCGCGTGAATATTTTTTCGCTCGTCCAGTAGATCAGGGCGTAGGTTCCGATCGCTCCCAGGAGGCACATAACCAGAACAGGTCCTATAAATACCGACGCTACGCGTAGGCTTATCCCTGCAATGGATGTCAGAATGAGAGCATCCGCCAGTGCACACGTGCCCGTCAGCATAATCTTATCGTCCACCCTCTTCAAGCCCGAGTACCGATCGAGAATGCTTCGCGTACCGAGTGCCAGCAGGTTGGCAATAATAAAGTGGAATGACCATAGAATGGGAACATCCCGTCCGAGTCCTATCTGTGAAAAGAGAACGGCCATCGCCGAGACTACGACGTACGCTATTCCGTATACCAAAAAAACCAGCAGTGTGTGAGATGAAAAAAGAAGACCATTCCTCCGCCACACGGACAGACGGTCTGTACTGCGAAATTCCGGCGGTGCTTGAACCCGATGCGCGTAGTCCGGATCGACGGACTGCTCCTGGACTGCTGCAAACGCACGACCTCTTGCCGAAAATCTCGACAGAATCCAGACGCCGGATATATAGGCCACGAGAAATCCGATGGCGGCAATGGTCAAGCCCACATTCGCCGCGTCATCGAAACCGAATACGCGCCAGGAGCTTCCGATCGAGAAGGCGATTCCCGGTCCCATCGCAAAACCGAGTGGAAGGAGGAGGCCTGTCGCCGGTGTCAGTTTGGGGAGAAACGTCAGGGCCGCAACAAGCGCGACGACCATTCCAATAATACCCTGCAGGAGCATGGTCGATACCTGCATAAAGCCGAGGTTTATTGCTCCGTAGGAACGAGAGGTGGATCTCGACTGCAGTCCTACTCCAATAAACGTCAGGGCGAGGAGGTGATAGACATAATACCCGAGTCGTTCCTGGGAAAGCGGCAGTACTCCAAAACCATCCGGTCCCAGCATCAGGCCCACAAATCCGGCAATCAGGCTGGCCGGGAGTAGAAAACGGCGAAGGACGTGGATTCTTCGTCGGAGGAATTCCCCGGTAATCATGAGTACCATGAGGATCGCGAGATCGATCCCGATCTCGGTCCCAGATCCAATAGGTACCCATGATTCCATTCCTACAATCGGTCAGTGAGTCGAGGTGTTTCCAGAACATAACACAAACCGCGAGTCCAACCTACAGCCTACGTAAGGGGAACGCGGAACCCGCCCTACTGCCGCAGATCCGGTGAACGGGCGATTATGGCATCGTAGAGCATGAGGGGACTACCGCTACTGCGGAAAAGAAAACTCACACTTCCGTTGTCGAGTGTCACGACGAGTTTGTTATTCCGCTCCGTACCTGCATAGCGAATACGATCCAGTGGAATAGCGACTACCTTTTCCCCCCGGATCAACAGGTGATCATGGTTAAAGCACACCGTGGCGTCTGTCTCGGTAAACGATTCGCTACGTTCACGATGTCCGGGAAGACACATCGTTCCAGATACATCCGCAGTCAATTCGAAAGTCAGACCCGTGTCGAGATCCTGAATAAATCCGGTCCTGATCCGCTCGTAGCATTCTCCGGTTGTGAACAGAGATCCGTCTGCATTGTCCCGGATACGACTATCGGCGAGCATTGTCCAGTCAATACCGCCGGATCGACTCATAATGCGAGATCCATCTTTCGTGAGAAGCGCATCCAGGACGCCCGATTTTGGATCGCGATACAGCAGTTTGCCTATTCCCTCAGCGGGGCGGTAGGCTCGTTTGGGCTGGATTTCTTTCGATACGATGTTTTCGTCAATCGCGATGGGGTTCTGGAGCCGTTCAAGAGCAACTTCGACAGGTGTAGATCGGTCGACCGCTACGGGTGGAAGAATCTCCAGCTGAATATTGGCACGGCGTGGATAACGGGCCCATCTGGGCCATCCCACGTACGATCCGTGTGTGATCACCGGATATACGGGGACACCGGCACGCGAGAATAACTTCGCGGTGGACGTGATCCACGAGGCGGGCTTGCCATCCCATCGTCTTCCTCCCTCTGGATAGACGACGACCGCCTTACCGCGATCCAGAAATTTGTAGATGCCTCGAATCAGGTTAGGTTCGGGTACGTGCTTTCTGGTACCCATAATATCCAGTTTCCTGAAAAGGGGAGCCAGAGGATGAGACGCCAGGTATTCCATGGTCATGACTCCAGCGGTCGAATCATGGATCGACCGAAACGCGTTGAGCATGAACGCATCGTAATTGTTGGAGTGATTACCATAAAGAAAACACGGTCCTTCGGGCATTACGCTTCCCGGAGCCAGCGATAAGTGCCAGAAATGCTTCGAGAATGAGACGACGGAATAGCGAAACGACAGGGCTATTGCGGTACGGATCAGGTAGTGCTGCTGCGTCGTCATGAGGGGCTATGGGGGCGAATCCTCATTATCGGGGTTCGCTGCGGGTCCTGTTGCTGTTGAGTGTTTGCGTCTCTTAACTTCCGTAAGTTATTGACAGCCAACAATATACGTTCATTTTCCGGAGACGATCGTGACAAAGGCAGACATTATTGAACGAATTTCTTCCGGTACGGGATTGACCAAACTGGAAACAGAAGCGGTGGTGAATGGATTCGTGAGCATCGTGAAAGGCTCCCTGTTGGAGGGAGAACGCGTCGACCTCAGAGGATTCGGTTCCTTTACGGTACAGCACCGGGCGGCCCGTACGGCTCGTAATCCAAGAACCAATCAACCCGTTCCCGTCGCAGCTTCCTACGTACCGATGTTTAAGCCATCGAAGGAGTTCAGAAAAGACGTCGACACGCAGATGTCATCACGGTCCTGATGCGTGGCCCGGATTCGGCAGTACTCCATCATAATTTCGGGAAATGGTATCCTCCGCGAGAGAATCCATCGCATCGGTTCGTGGTATAATGTTCGAAGCATTATCCTAACCCGGATATGGACGGACCCGTCCATATCGACAGGCATGACAACTCATGAAGACGTGTACTGAATGTGGAGCGCGAATCGAATCCGGCGCTACCGCCTGTAATCTGTGCGGGACGCCCGTAGACGAAATTTCCCGGGAATCCGTCTCGGACGTCGGACGGCATACGCCCGTTGAGAGTGTCGAATCAAACTCAGGCCAGGAGCTACCGACGCAAGAACCGGCATCGGCGGCAGGTAATCTGTTTTGCAACCAGTGCGGTCACGGTAATCCGTCGGGATCGAAGTTTTGTTCGAAGTGCGGGAGTGCTCTTCAGCATTTGGACGCTACAGAGAATACAGCGCGCGATTTGAAAGCGAATGTGACGAATACCGGAGAAGTCGCGTCGAACCCAGGCATACCTGCTACCGTGATAAGTCCGACTGCAGACGAAAATCCGGTAGGTGAGAACGATGCGCAGACCGGTTCTTCCATCGTAGGGCGCCAGATCACCATCATCGTAGGCGCGGGCGTATTGATCGTGTTGGCACTCTACATGATCAACAGTCTTTCAGAATCCGATACGCAGACACCGGGTCCGGCTGATACACAGATTTCCGCACCCGTGTCGGGTCCCCTCACCGGGCCGTTTGCAGAGAAGGCGGACTCCCTCGTGTCGGCCGTAGAATCCTCGACCGGTGAGGACAAGATCCAGAAGCAGTCCGAGCTGCTCGATCTCTACCAATCGGCTACACGACTCGACCTGGCGGCCGGGATAGCAGAAGAGATTGCGATCATCAGAAACACGGAAAGCGCGTGGATATTCGCAGGTAACCTGTATTTCGATTGGATGGACCGGCAAGGACAGGCTGACGTTAAATCTGCTTTCGCCCAGAAGGCTATAGCCGCCTATGGAAAAGCACTGGCAATCAATCCTGACAACCTGGACGTCCGTACGGATATGGGCATAGCATATATGTACGACCCGACGCGACCGATGATGGCGATTCAGGAGACCATGAAAGTGTTGGCCATCGACTCATTACATGTCCAGGCCAATTTCAACCGCGGAATTATGCTCAGACAGATTAATCGGATCGATCAGGCGATTGCTCAATTCGAGAAAGTGAAGCGGATTGTAGGGGATCCAAATAATCCTGTCTACCAGCGAGCACAGGCAGCCATCAAGAGTATCTCGAGCGGCTCATAATCCTGGAAATCGTTTGAGTATATTGACGCTAATCGATCATACGTAACAGCATTCATGGATCCGATATTCACGAAAGAGGAACAGGACGCTCTGAGCGCCGCCGTCGCTTCTGCCGAAAAAAAGACGTCAGGAGAAATTGTGCCGTTTGTTGTCCGACGATCTGCGCCGCACCGGGCAGCGTATTACCGAGGCATTACCTGGGCCGTCTTCGCCATGATGCTTGTCATTCTGTTGTTGTCCCAGTTCTATGCCGGGTGGGATCTGGGATGGGTATTTACTCCCGCGGGAACGATCGGGAGCCTTGTCTCCGTTGCCGTGTTGGCGGCGCTCGCCGTTCGATTCATCCCGCCCGTGGGACGATGGTGCACGGGCACAGGCGCGCTGACGGAGGCGGTGGCCTCTCGTTCAACGCAGGCATTCCTCGATGAAGAAGTCTTTCTAACGAGAGAGCGAACCGGAATACTGATTTTCGTCTCGCTCTTCGAACGCCGTGTTCACGTGATCGGAGACAGCGGAATCAATTCGAAGGTTCGTGCCGAGGACTGGGGAGACGTCGTGGCAGATATTCTCGAAGGCATTAAGGAGAATAAGATGTCGGAAGGGCTTATACTGGCTATAGAACGCTGTGGACGTCTCCTGGAGTCGCACGGCGTAGAAATCCGGGATGACGACTCGAATGAACTTTCGGATGGAGTCAGGACCGGATAGCCCGGTTCGTTCTGGAGCCGCTAGAGAAAACCCAACTCCAATTTGGCCACATCTGACATCATGTTCGGATGAAACGGTGGATCGAACGTGAGTTCGACTCGGGCATCCAGAACTCCATCCAAATCCCGGACTCGTTTCTCGACCTGACCGGGCAGGAATCCGGCCGCTGGGCAGTTCGGTGTTGTGAGCGTCATCGATATCAGGACCGTCGTGTCGGGATTGACCGTCACACCGTATATCAACCCCAGGTCGTATACGTTAACCGGAATCTCCGGATCGTAAACCGTTTTGATTTCTTCGATGATCCTGCGTTCGAGGTCATCGCCTTCCGCTATGTTTGATTCTTCCGGTATCATTCAACTTTTGTAATTCCAGCGAGTCCGACTGCGTACAGTTTGATCTGCCTGATCATGGCATCGAGTCCGTTCTTGCGGGTCGGAGAGAGGTGTTCTTTCATCCCGATCTGATCAAGAAAAGAAAGGTCCGCCCTGGCGACGTCTTTAGGGAGCTGATTGTTCAGGACCCGAATCAACAGCGCAATCAAGCCTTTCGTGATCATGGCATCTGAATCGGCGGATAATCGAATACACCCCTCCGACTGACCAACATGAAGCCAGACTTGAGACTGGCACCCCTTGATGCGATACGCATCGGTACGATACGTGGGGTCAATCGCAGGGAGAGACCGACCCATATCAATCAGGTGCTCGTATCGCATCATCCAGTCGTCGAAGAGGGAAAACTCTTCGACGACCTGCCGGGCCTCATTTGCGATGGATTTTTCGCCACTCATCAATTCTGACACAGCAGTCGCCTTGCCTTGTTCAACGCTGAAGCAAGCCGGTCTACCTCCTCCCGCGTATTGTAAAAGGAAAATGAGGCCCGTATGGTACCAGGAATCGAGAATCGATCCATCAGCGGCTGGGTGCAGTGATGTCCCGTGCGCACTGCGATTCCGAGTCTGTCCAGTATCGTCCCTACATCGTACGGATGAGCATCACAAAGCAGAAATGAAATCACACTGACCCGGTCAGGAGCCGTTCCGATCAGACGTATCCCTTCGATTTCAGCGAGTCTCGTCAGTGCATAATCGAGCAGATCTTTTTCCTGATATTCGATCATTTCGTACCCGACCCGGTCGATGTAATTGATCGCAGCCGCCAGACCGACTACGCCGGCTATATTCGGTGTTCCTGCTTCAAATCGGTGGGGAATATCATTGAACGTCGTTTTTTCAAACGACACAGATTCAATCATGTCTCCACCGCCCTGCCATGGAGGCATTGCGTCCAGGAGGTTCCGTTTTCCGTAGAGAACCCCGACGCCCGTGGGGCCATACATTTTGTGACCCGAAAAGCAATAAAAATCACAATCCAGGACACCCACGTCCACACGCTGGTGAGGGACGGCCTGTGCACCATCAATCAAAACGGGGATACCCAGACCATGGGCATCGGCAATGAGACGCTTCACCGGATTTACCGTACCCAGCGTATTGGAGATGTGCGTAATGGCCAGGATGCGGGTTTTCTCGTTCAGGAGTCGCTGAAATTCCTCGTATTCAAGTGTGCCGTTGTCATCTACCGGGATGACCTTCAGGCGGGCACCGGTTTGCTCACACACAAGTTGCCACGGTACGATGTTGGAGTGATGCTCCATGGCAGAAATCAGGACCTCGTCGCCAGAGCGCAGCGTGGGTCTCAGATACGACTGCGCAACCAGGTTGATGCTCTCGGTCGTTCCGCGGGTGAACACGATCTGTGAAGGGGTATCGGAACCGATAAAGCCGGCGACGGACCTCCGTGTGTTCTCGTACGCCTCTGTTGCGGTCTGACTGAGCGAGTGGACGCCACGATGAACATTCGCATTCTCGTCCCGATAGAACGTCGAGATACGATCAATGACGTATTGGGGCTTCTGAGACGTGGCGGCATTGTCGAGGTAGACCAGTGGGTTCTCGTCCGCCGATGCTTGGAGAATCGGGAAATCTTTTCGAAGTGACTCGATGCGTGCTCCGAGATCGAATTCGTCCTGTCCGCGACGGACCGTGCTATGTTGATTGACGTGCTTCATCTTGTCAATGTGTACTCACGATGCAGACTGAGAGGCCAGCTTCTCTCGGATCCGTTCGATCAAACATGTTCGTACATGTTCAATACGCACCAGATCTACCACCTCAAGTGCATACGCTTCCAGTAAAAGCAGTCGGGCCTCATGGAGGGGTAGGCCCCTGGACTGGAGATAAAAAATAGCCTCATCGTCGAGTCGTCCCGTTGTTGCCCCGTGGCTGCATCGGACATCGTCGGCATATATTTCCAGTTCCGGCTTCGCGTACATATGCGTCGTAGGACTGAGTTGGATGCACCGGTTGGTCTGATATGCGTTGATCCGCTGAGAATCCTGCCGTACCAGCACTTTTCCGTTAAAGACGCCAGTGGCCCTATCGGCGAGGATGTACTTGAAGAGTTCATTCGAAATACAGTCCGGCTGGACATGATCGACCATGCTATGCGTGTCGATATGCATGCTCTCATCAGCGATGACGATTCCATTCAGGTGAGTCTCACATCCGGTTCCATCCGGAACGAAATGGAGATCGGATCGGACCATCTTGCCGTTGAAGACGAAGTGATTTGTGGACAGATGACTGTCAGAATCCTGATGAGCGGCCAACGAATGAACCATCGAATGGGCACTCCCGCGATCATGAATGATTTCCAGTTCGACGCTGGCCTCGCGTCCGACAGAGATTTCGGTGACTGTATTTTCGAATAGGTCTGAACCGTATGTCGGTTCGTTCATAACCACGATCTGACTGCGTGACTGCTGATCGCAGACAATGACAAGTCGGTGGTTTCGAACCGATGTGCTCTCGGCGAAGACCCGGTCAATGATGTAGACGGGCTTATCCAGCTCAACATTTTTGGGTATCCAAACGAATAGTCCTGAAGAGAGGATTGCTGCGTTGAGTGCAGGAAAAATACCCTCTTCCGGTTTTGCATACGCCGCAAGATGAGCCAGAATCAAGTCGCGGTGATTCTTCAGCGCTGTGGCCAGCGAGCAGATGACGACGCCCGTGTCGGCAGGGGGTAGAGACGAGGTCGTGGGATCGATGACCGAATTATTAGTCACGACACGGTATCCCACATCGTCTGCTGGAAGATCTGTGGCGTTCAGAGAGGGATGTTCGCTCTCTCCGAGAAGTCCGAACACATCCGGTAACCAATCGGTCACGGGCGTGTATTTCCACGCCTCCGTTTTTTTTCCGGGGAGGCCCAGACTGGATGCTGCGTCTGCCGCCCGCTTTTGTAGCGGAGCAATTGCCGTAGCGTTTCCGTTGAACGTACTAATGGACGCGTCCCGTAGTCTGGCGATAAATTGTCCGGCAGAGCGTGTCATGATACAGACGAGTCTTCGAGTTCTTCCTTGATCCAGTCATAGCCCTGTTCTTCCAGTTTCAAGGCCAATTCACTGGTGCCTGATAGAACAAATCGACCATTCACAAGCACATGCACAAAATCGGGAACGATGTATTCAAGCAGGCGCTGATAGTGAGTAATGACGACGAATGACCGCTCGGGAGATCTGAGGCGATTGACTCCTTCCGACACGATCCGAAGGGCATCAATGTCGAGTCCGGAGTCGGTTTCGTCCAGAATGGCCAGTCTGGGTTCAAGCATGGCCAGTTGGAAGATTTCGTTTCTCTTTTTTTCGCCCCCCGAAAAGCCCTCGTTGACGGCTCGCTGCTTCAGACTTGGATCCAGATTTACGTATCCGGCCCGCTCTTTCATCATCTGCAGGAACGCGATCGCCGAAAGCTCCTCCTTGCCGCGGTGCTGTCTGACGGCATTTACAGCCTGTCGGAGAAAGTTTGACATACTTACACCCGGAAGCTCAACCGGATATTGAAAGGCCAGGAAGAGCCCTTCTCGGGCACGAACATCAGGGTCCATGTCCAGTAGGTCGTTGCCGAGAAAACGGACGTCTCCTCTCGTTACCTCATAGCCGTCTCGGCCCGAAAGGACCGAAGCCAACGTGCTTTTCCCGGAGCCATTCGGCCCCATGATGGCGTGTACTTCACCGGGACCGACCGACAGGTTGATTCCCTTAAGAATCTCTGTTCCGTCTTCTTCGATGACGGCATGTAAATCGTCTATTTGTAGCATCTGTCTTCCGTGTGATCTCTAAATCCACTGAACGACCGCCGATTGCGATCTATCCAACGCTTCCTTCCAGTTCGATGGCGAGCAGTTTCTGAGCTTCGACAGCGAATTCCATCGGGAGCTTCGAAAGAATATCCTTGCAGAATCCGTTCACGATAAGCTTGATGGCATCCTGTTCAGATATTCCACGCTGTTTGCAGTAAAAAATCTGATCTTCTCCGACTTTGGATGTCGTGGCCTCGTGCTCGACCTGGGCTCCGGGATTGCTGACTTCCAGGTAGGGGAACGTATGTGCTCCACACCGATCGCCCAGCAGCATGGAGTCACACTGAGAAAAATTTCGAGCGTTTTCAGCCCCCGGTGCCACTTTGACGAGTCCCCGATAAGAATTCTGGCTCTGTCCCCCGGATATTCCTTTCGAAATAATGGTGCTGCTCGTATTTCGGCCCAGGTGAATCATTTTGGTCCCGGTATCCGCCTGCTGCCGTCCTTTCGTGAAGGCCACCGAGTAAAACTCACCGACGGTATTGTTGCCTTTCAGTATTACAGAGGGGTACTTCCAGGTGATGGAACTGCCTGTTTCAAGTTGGGTCCAGCTGATCTTGGCGCCATCTTCCTTGCAGATGCCCCGCTTCGTTACAAAGTTGAAAACCCCACCGACTCCTTCTGCATTTCCCGGATACCAGTTCTGAATGGTCGAATATTTGACCTCCGCTCCACCGTGAGAGATGATTTCCACGACGGCGGCATGAAGCTGGTTCTCATCCCGCTGTGGTGCGGTGCAGCCTTCCAGGTAACTCACGTACGAGTCCCGGTCACAGACGATCAGTGTTCGTTCGAACTGGCCCGTTCCCGCCTCATTGATCCGGAAGTACGTCGAAAGCTCCATCGGACATCGCACGCCGGGAGGGATGTAGCAAAACGACCCGTCTGAAAAAACGGCGGAATTGAGCGCAGCGTAGAAATTGTCCGTGTAGGGAACGACGGAACCCAGATATTTCCGGACCAGGTCTGGATGCTCGCGGACAGCCTCACTGAATGAGCAGAAAATGACTCCCTTCTTGGCGAGTTCTTCCTTGAAGGTGGTGGTGACCGACACGCTGTCCATGACCACATCGACCGCGACACCACTCAGCCGCTTCTGCTCTTCGATGGGAATGCCGAGTCGGTTGAATGTATCGATTATCTCAGGATCAACTTCGTCAAGACTATCGAGACTCGGGCGCTGCTTTGGAGCCGCATAGTAGGTTATGTCCTGAAAATCGATCTCCGGAATATCCAGATGCGCCCAGTCGGGTTGCGATGAATCGGCTCTGAGCGCTTCCCAATGACTAAATGCCTTCAGTCGCCAGTCCAACAACCAGTCGGGTTCATCTTTCTTACTCGAGATAAGTCGGACGATATCCTCGTTCAGACCGCGCGGTATCGTGTCGGATTCGATATCTGTGACGAATCCATACTCGTAGTCGCTTTCGGCAACAGTATGTAAATATTCGGTTCCTGAATCGCTCATACGTCAATAATGATCTTCGAAATAGGCCTTCAAAAATCCGTTATTTGGAATCAATCTAAATTACGAATTACAAAACGGTATAAAAGGAAGTTTCGGTGAGAATGGAACCGAGAAACAACAATCCTCGCTATCGGTACCCGGTGAAACATCTCAAAACCGTCCCGGACAAAGAACCAACAGTGGAATTCTCTATCACACCGCCCGCATTGGACAGACTCCTCCAGACAGCGGAAAAAGACGGAGTTGATCTGAACATCGAGACCCTCCGGGTTGCTGTCGTTGCCGGAGGGTGTTCCGGCCTGACGTATGACCTCGGATGGGATAGCTCCCGACTGGAATCAGACGAAGAAATTCAAATAGGCGGAATACGCATCGTGATGGACCTGAAGAGCCGACTCTATGTGGAGGGTTCCGAACTCGACTTTTCAGACGGACTGGACGGAAAAGGATTCCATTTCTCCAATCCCAATGCCGTCCGGACGTGCGCTTGCGGAGAATCTTTTGGGCTCTAGTACCCGACCCGCCATGTGAATCGGCCCTACCTGTCCCGAGTCCAGTTTACCCGATCGCCTTCCAGGATCCCTGCGGTATCACTGTATCCGGCCTCAACTTCGAGCACGAACCGGGCTGGATCGAGCGAAGGGACCGGATCCGGTGATAGAGGCTGCGCATATTTGGCAACATGAACGATGATGGAGTCGGCATTAATGAATATCAGGTCGAGCGAGAGCGGGGTATTCGCCATCCAGAAGCTCTGCCGGTCTTCACGGTCAAACAGAAACAGCATACCACTGTTTCCAGGCATGGACGAACGCTGCATGAGCCCGCGTGTTCGGGCAGAATCTGTGGCAGCAATTTCGATCGCTAACTCCTGATAGACATCGCCATCTCTCGAGATGCTGAGTGAACCGTCATGTCGAAATGGAATGACCGTATCGACCTCAACAGGTGCGGCAGATACCGACGCAGCGGTGCCGGATGACTCGGCAGACTGAACTTCTGGGTCCGGGGTCTGGCATCCCGACAAAACGATCGGGAAGGGTACGATTGCGACCATCAACATCACGCATAGAGATACGTGGCGGAGCGAGCGGGAAGATCCTGGAACGGAAGGTTTTCGCACGTTCCGTTCAACTTTATCGTCCATTACGTTCATTTGGTCTTGCTCCAGCGAATATGCTGTCCCGGAAGAATTGAATGAGCCGATGCAAAACCGGCACGTACCTCTACGACAAATTGAGCCAAACCGTCAGAGTCGATGTGCAGGTCTGAGTACGGGGTCGTTTGCTCAACGATATTCGCGATTGAAGAATCCGATCGTACGAATATGATATCGAGCGGTAACGGTGTATTCCTCATCCAAAAACTTCTCTCACTCGCCTCTGAATCTATGAAAATCATTCCACCTCTTTGGGGAAGCGAACGGCGATCCATTAACCCCCTGGCCTGAGCAGAATCAGATTCTGCTATTTCGATGGCGATTCGGGTGACGAGCTTTCCGTCGATGCCAATGAAATCGAGAATGCCGTCGGCCCGAAAAGGAATATCGGTTGGGATTGTTTTCTTCGATGATCCCGTCTGGCATCCGGCCAGACATACCAGAAAAGCGACAACCAGTCCGATAGATCGTAGCATAGTTAATTCGGGAGCAATTGCTGCGTAACGGAATTGCAGACGGTTTTTCCTATATCGGTAAGACGAATACGCTGGTTGCGCACCGGTTCGATGAATCCGGCCGACTCAAGGTCGGCAATCTCTTCGATTTTTTCCGAAATCAAATCGATTCCGTAGCGCGATTCCAGGTCTCCGAGGTCTATTCCATCCGAGGTTCTCAGGCGGAGCATAATATATTCGCAGGCCAAATCGTCCATCGATAGCGCCTCCTGACTATCAATGGGTCGTGTGTGCGTTTCCAGAAAAGCCTGATACCGATTGAGGTTCCGAACATTTTCCCATCGCCTCGCAGGCAATCCTGTCCACCAGAAGGAATGGGCGGAGGGACCGCAACCAATATAATTCTCGTGTGACCAGTACCGATGATTATGTATGGAACGATGCCCGGCCAACGCAAAACTGGATATTTCGTAGTGCTCGTAGCCCGCGTTCTTGAGGTATTCCATGGTGAAGAGAAACTGATCCGAGTGATGTTCATCGTCGACCGGTTGGATATTTCCCAACTTGACTTGTTTGCCCAGTGGGGTCCGTTCCTCTACGGTCAGGCCATAGGTAGAAATATGTGGGGCACCCATTCCCGTCAAGATTTCCAGATTGGCCGCCCAGTACTCGGCCGGCTGATTCGGGAGGGCAAAGATCAGATCAGCCGACCATGAGTTGAAATCGAGGTGCTGAATGGTCTCGATAGCATGTCTTGCATCGGATGCGGTGTGAGAGCGGTTCATGAACGTCAAATCGGAATCGAAGAATGACTGGACACCCACGCTAAGCCGGGTAATACCCAGGTCACGGATGTCCCTCAGGTATTCTCGTGTCGCATTTTCCGGATTGAGTTCAAACGTGATTTCTTCGACGGATCGCGTATCAAAGAATCGGTGGATGCATAAAAGAATCCGGTTCAGCTCTTCGGGCGCGAGAAGTGACGGCGTACCTCCTCCAAAATAAATAGTCCGTACGGGCTCACGCGAAGCGTACTCCGTCGCGTAGACGGCAATTTCCCGGCAGACGGAGGCAACGAACGGCGTGTGCACTTTTCTCGTGGTCAGGAAATAGAAATCGCAGTAGGAGCATCGTTGCTTGCAGAACGGGATGTGAATGTAAAGTCCTGCCAAATCAGCTCACGATGATTGATGCGTACTCCACGGTCCGGTCGCAGCCCGCACGGGCACTGGATCTAAAGAATGACATCGGTTCTAAAGAATGATACCGGATCTAAAGAATGACACCGATTCTGAAAGGAAACGCGATGGCGACGCTGCTCTTCTTGATGATAAGAGCCGGGTCCAGTTCGTAATACAACAGGGTCTCGCTCAAAGGCTTAGCCCATCCGATTCCAAAATGTAGCGTAGGTCCGCCTTCCGATCGTCCGCCGTCCGAGAATGGGATATATCCTCCTACTCCGGCCAGGATGTACGTGGCGCGAGAAGTACCGGGAAACGTGATGATCGCCGAGGCCTGGGGATCGAAAACATAGGAGGCGTCGTCGCGTCCTTCCAGAACGAACGCCGCCGCCCCCAGGTCGACCGCAAAAGACAGATCAGCCCTCACCGGTGCGCTGATTCTTGTCCGAAAACCGAATCCGAGTCCGTCGTCGCTATTCAAAACGGTATTGAAGCCCAGGCCGACCAATGGGCCCCTGTTCTGAGCCAGGGCGGGCTGCGACAGGACGAGAGTGGCCAGAAGTATGGCAAACGCCACAGAATATCGCGTGAATGACGCCTTCATGAGAGAAAAATGGATTTGATGCGGAAACGTCAGTTCGTACTTTTCGCGCCTCAGGAGAAGCATCTCGGCTCTTGTCCGGAGACCCATCGAAGATAGTAAGAATCGCCTATAAACCCGATGAATATTTGTGTCTGCATCAAGCAGGTTCCGGACGTAACTGCGTCCCTTCAGACCGGTCGTATGGTTCTTAATGCGTATGACGCGTCGGCCGTGGAAGAAGCGCTGGTACTGACAGAGAGTGGCGGTGGATCGGTCGATCTGGTATCGATCGGCACGGCTTCGTCTCGGGAGACCATTCGGAAAGCCCTGGCTATGGGAGCCGATGCGGCGACTCATATCCCGGTTACCGACGGCGTCGAACTCGACTCGGCCGCCTCCGCCCATCTTCTGGCATCTTACTTCCAAGGGAAAACCTATGACCTCATCCTGTGTGGGAAACAATCTCAGGACACCGATTCGGGACTCACTGGCGGGATGCTGGCCGAGCATCTGAGCCTTCCATACGCTACGAATGCAGTTGCTCTTCGTGTCGAGGATGGGTTCGTTACGGTAACACGGCAGGCCGACTCGGGGCAGGAGATCATTGCCCTCCCGTTTCCGTGTCTTGTTACGTGTTCGAATGACATGAACAATCCTCGGATCCCGTCCCTGAAGGGGATCATGCAGGCCAAGCGAAAAGAAATCGTCGAGATGGAGGCCGTACAGGAGCCGGCCACCAGCGTACGCGTACTGCGCCTCGAAGATGTCCCCGATCGGTCTCCGGGTGAGATGCTTTCCGGAGAGCAGGATGAACTTGTCGACCTCTTGATTACGAAGCTGACAAACGAAGCCCGAGTTCTCTAGCTCAAGGTGAACATGAATAAAATTCTTGTATACGTTGCCCTGCAGGATGGATCTCCGCGGCGGTCCTCGCTGGAGGTACTCTCCGAAGGACGCAGGCTAGCCGGTACCCTCGGCTGGACCCTGGAGGCTGCCGTGCTTCAGGAATGCGGGGACGACGCGCTCGATCGAATCGGACAGTACGGACCGTCCGCTATTCACAGGCTCAGCCGTCCACTTCCTGCCGAGGCGCTCAATCCGGTAGTTATCGCGGCACTAACCCGTGTCCTCCATCACGTAGAACCCTCGGTGACGCTTTTCGCGTCCAGCGAGGAAGTAAAGGATTTTCTCGGTGGACTCGCCTCCCGGATCGGTGCTTCAGCCATCTCGGATGTATCCGAACTTTCGATTTCGGATGGTGGAGTCGAAGTACTGAGACCCGTGATGGCTGCCAAGATGATGGCTCGGGTGCAGATAGAGTCGTATCCAGCACTGGTCTCTGTCCGGTCGGGATCGTTCGAGGCAGAAGCTGTTGAGAGTTCGTACGTATTGAATACGATCGATTTCGTGTTCGATTCTACCGGCGTGGCTCAGAAACTCGTCGATGTACTCGGCGCGTCCGGAGGAGAAGTTGATCTGTCGGAGGCGCGGGTCGTTATCGCGGCAGGTCGAGGAGTCCGTGACGAAGAGGGGAAGCGGCTCATCGTTGATCTTGCCCGTGTACTTAACGGTGCGATTGGAGCTTCCAGGGCAGTTGTTGAATCGGGGCTCTTCCCGGCTACAGCACAAATTGGTCAGACCGGCAAGGTTGTGTCTCCTGAACTTTATTTTGCCGTCGGAATATCTGGTGCTATCCAACACGTTGCAGGCATGTCCAACAGCCGGGTTATTGTTGCCATCAACAAGGATCCCGATGCGCCGATATTCTCCTATGCGACGTATGGACTCGTGGGGGATCTGTACAAGATTCTTCCCGAACTGATCACGAAACTTGAGACGGTCGTTGCCACAACGTGATATTTGTTGACCGATTCGCAGCCAGCTGTACGGCGTGACCGCGCCAGTCGAAATGGAAGAAAAATTTGATTGTATAATCGTTGGCGGAGGGGTTGCTGGACTCAGTGCGGCGATGGTTCTGGCCCGGGCCGATGTTCGATTTTTGCTCATCGAGCGAGGGTCCTTCTGCGGAGCAAAGAATGTTTCCGGCGGGATTCTCTGGGGGCGGGATCTGGCGAAACTTGTACCGGACGCATCGGCCCACGGGGACGGTGTGGAACGATTTATCAATCATAGAAGACTCAGTTTTCTGGACGATCAGTCCGCCTTTTCTGTCGATTTCAAGTCGGATCATTTTTCCGTAGAACCTCATTCCGGCGTCTCCGTGTTGAGATCTCGATTCGATGCGTGGCTGGCCACGCAGGTAGAATCTGAAATTGAGAAAGGATCCAACGCCGAGAACTCTTTTCTTGCGACAGATATACTCGTCGAAGCAGTCCTTCGTGAGGAGGGGCGTGTAACCGGTATTCGAGCCGGCGGCGAGGATTTTTACGCGAATACGGTGATTCTTGCGGAAGGCGTCAACAACCTGCTGGCCCGTCAGATCGGCCTGGAAATGGACTATGTACCGGCCGACTACATGGCAGTTGGGGTAAAGGAAGTCATCTCTTTTGAGCGGTCAGTCCTTGAGGATCGATTTCAGTTGTCTGGAGACAGTGGCCTGACCAACGAATTCGTGGGGTGGTGTTCGGACGGCGTTTCAGGTGGAGGATTCTTGTATACGAACCGGGAGTCGGTCTCTGTCGGGTTGGTCCTGTCGATCAAAGATCTTCGAGAGAAGAGAAAGACCCCGTACGACCTGCTGAATCAGTTCAAATCGCACACGGCAGTTCAGGATATGTTGAGGGAAGGGACCGTCAGCGAGTATTCCGCGCACACGGTCTCGACGGGAGACATCCGTGCGGTTCCGAAAAAACTCTTCGGTAATGGCGTCCTCCTGTCCGGAGAGGCCGCACACCTGTTGCTCAACGCCGGTCGGGCTATTCAGGGCATGGATTATGCAATGCGATCAGGAATCCTGGCCGGGGAAGCCGTTCTGGCTGCGAAAGAGGCCGGAGATTTCTCCGAAGCCCAACTGTCCGGTTATCAAACGGCACTCGAAAACAGCTATATAATGAAGGATATGAAGCAGTTTCAGGATGCGGTTCATCTCATGCATGAGCCGGCAATGGCCTCTGCCGTTCCAAATCTGATCTGTGATTTTGGCCGCGGCTACTTTACCGTTGATTCGAAACCGAGCGAAAAAGCCTCGACCCTCATGAGAGCTGCCATAAAAAGAAATGCAGGGTACTGGGATCTGATAAAATTGGGGACGAGGGCCATTCGATCACTTTGAAGTCATTGACGATCACAGAGCGCTTGGGGCTGGTAGCCTACCGAAATCAGGGAAGATCGGACGCACGCCCCCATATCGAGGTCGATACATCGATCTGTAACGATGGGTGTCCGCACCAGTGTACGACGTACGTTTGTCCGGCCAAATGCTATACACTCGACGATGCGGGAGCGGTACACTTTCAATTCGAAGACTGTATCGAATGCGGAACGTGTATGTACGCGTGTGATCAAGGAGCCGTAACGTGGGAGTATCCCGACCCTGAATCCGGGCGCGGTGTCAACTATTCGTTTGGATAGCGTCTCGCCCTGACCGTCCGTGTTCAGTCAGTTTTTTCGACTCGACTCTTCACCGGCGTCCGCAGCAGAAGCATCGTTGTCTGATGAACCCTTTCCTTTTGCAACCGGTTCTTTCGAAGCGGATTCTTTTGCTGTGGGCTCTTTCTTCGGCTTTCCTTTTGCCTGTCCACCATTGGAAGGTGAATCTTTCGGGCCCGGGCCGTTGGATCCGTTCGTCCCGTCAGTGGCTTTCCCCGGCGTATTTTTTTCCGACGATTTCGCAGTAGCGGCAGTCTTGGTCTTACGAGCAGGCTTTTTCTTCTTTTGAAACGTCAGTTCGCCTTTGTCCTTTTTCGTGTCGTAGGTGATAACGAGCGTTTCATTCTCCCCCAGATCGTGCCCCAGAATGGCCTCAGCCATCGGGTCTTCGATGTATTTCTGGATGGCTCTGCGGAGGGGACGTGCGCCGAACTTGACATCGTACCCCTTCTCGACGAGGAAACGCCTGGCGGACTCCTTAAGGTCGACAGACACGCCCACTTCAGACGCCCGGGCGAACAGTTCCGTCGCCATCAGATCAATAATATGATAGATGTGCTCTTTTTCGAGCGGATGGAAGACGATTACATCGTCAATCCGGTTAAGAAACTCCGGGTTGAATACCCTTTTCAGCGCATCCTCGACCGTGCTCTTTAGCGACTGGTAATTGAAATCGGTGTCGGATTGATTGAAACCAATGCCCTTTCCAAGATTTTTGATATCCCGGGCGCCGATATTGGACGTCATCACGATAATCGTATTGCGAAAATCGACTTTTCGTCCCAGTCCATCGGTTAACACCCCGTCGTCGAGAACCTGAAGGAGAATGTTGAACACGTCCGGGTGGGCCTTCTCGATTTCGTCCAGAAGGACCACAGAGTACGGTTTTCTACGAACCTTCTCGGTGAGTTGACCACCTTCTTCGTAGCCGACGTATCCGGGGGGTGCACCTACGAGACGGCTGACAGAAAACTTCTCCATATACTCGCTCATATCGACGCGGATCAGCGCATCCTGCGAGTCAAATAAATACTCAGTCAGTTTCTTGGCGAGTTCCGTCTTTCCCACGCCGGTCGGGCCCAGAAAAATAAACGTTCCGATGGGTCGCTTGGGATCTTTGAGTCCAGCGCGGGTCCGCCGAATGGAGCGTGACAGCTTGCGAATGGCTTCTTCCTGTCCAACGACAGACAGGGCCAACTCTTCTTCCATCCGGAGCAGTTTCTTCGTCTCCGGTTCCGAGATCTTGTCTACCGGCACTCCGGTCATCATCGCCACCACTTCGGCGATATCCTGGGAAGAAACCTCGTGAACCTCGGTAACCGCTTTGGCTTCCCAGGCGACCTTGGCAGATTCCAGATCTTCATGGAGCTTCTTCTCGCTGTCCCTCAGACGTGCGGCCTCTTCAAACCGCTGACTTTTGACAACCCTGTTTTTTTCATCGCGAATCTTTTCGATGTCCTTTTCGAGTGCGATGATGGATTCTGGAACACGAATGTTCTTCAGATGAACGCGAGCACCGGCCTCGTCCATGACATCGATGGCTTTGTCCGGTAGATACCGATCCGAGATGTAGCGCTCGGCCAGCTTTACCGTGAGTAAAACAGATTCTTCCGTATACAGAACGTTGTGGTGGGCCTCGTACTTATCCTTGATGTTGACCAGAATCTCGATCGTTTCTTCCGGGGTTGCCGGATCGACCAGAATCTTCTGAAATCGGCGATCGAGAGCGCCATCCTTTTCGATATGTTGTCTGTATTCATCGAGCGTCGTCGCACCGATGCACTGTATCTCGCCTCGAGCCAGTGCAGGCTTGAACATGTTCGAAGCGTCGAGACTGCCGGACGCACCACCGGCACCGACAATTGTATGAAGTTCATCGATAAACAGGATGACATCCGGACTCTTTTCCAATTCGTTCATGACGGCCTTCATCCGTTCCTCGAACTGCCCCCGGTACTTTGTCCCCGCGACGAGGGCGGCAAGGTCCAGAGTTACGACCCGTTTGTCGAACAGGACACGGCTCACCTTACGCTGAGTGATCCGCATGGCCAGGCCTTCTGCGATGGCCGTCTTTCCAACCCCTGGTTCCCCGATCAGAACGGGATTGTTTTTCTTGCGCCGGCTCAGCACTTGTGCGACTCGCTCAATCTCTTTCTCTCGACCGACGACCGGATCCATCTTGCCTTCTTCCGCTAATTGGGTCAGATCACGTCCAAAATTGTCGAGAACCGGCGTCTTCGTCTTTTCCATCTTTCCACGCTCTTTTGATCCAGAGGAGGAGGATTTTCCCGATCCGCTACTCTTCCCGCCAGAACTACCCGAGCTGCTGGAACTGGCCCGCGGAGAAGATTTACCGCTGATGATCGTGTCTAGTTCTGACCTGACGGCATCATACGTAACCGAGTACCCCTGCTGCATGATCTGAGCGGCCAGGTTCTCATCGTCCCGCAGGAGACTCAGCAGTAGATGCTCTGTACCGATGACATCACTCTTGTAGAGTTTTGCTTCCAGATACGTGATTTTGAGCACTTTCTCTGCCTGTTTCGTCAGAGGAATGTTTCCGACCGTAAGGGTTCCACCCGTACTTCGGACCGTCTCTTCGACAGACTTCTTCAATTTGAACAGGTCGCACCCGAGATTGCGGAGAATTTTTACGGCAATTCCTTCCCCTTCCCGGATGATGCCGAGCAGAAGGTGCTCAGTGCCTATATAATCGTGACCGAGGCGAATCGCTTCTTCTCTACTGTAGGAGATTACGTCGCGGACCCTGTTAGAAAAATTACCTTCCATATCTGCTCTGTTCGAAAACCTACGTAATCGGTTACGGATAAGATGTTAATAACAAAAAAGTGTCAGGCGGAGAAACTGGATCCGCACCCACACGTCTGCGTCGCATTAGGGTTCTCGAATGTGAATCCCCGGGCATCAAGACCGTCCTGGTAGTCAACGGTCGTGCCCATAAGATATAATCCCTGTCGCTTGTCCATGAACACCAGGAGGCCGTCGACTTCAAATTCTATGTCGTGCTCCCTTTTACGGTCGAAACCGAGGATATAACTCATACCCGAGCATCCTCCGCCGCGAACACCCACCCGCAGGCTGAAGCCCTCCGGAATGTCTTTCTCATCGAGAAGATGTTGAATCTCTGATTTCGCCAGGTCGGTGAAGTATACCGGCGAGGCAGGTGCCGTCTGGGGTTCCCTGTTGGACATTTCAGAAGATTGCTCGTGGATAAGGGATGTGAATATGCCAGCGACCGATGCAACGATGCCCGTATTGGGCAGTTCCGGTTTGCAGTAGAAGAATGAGCGTGTCTCTTACACTCGCTACCAGATCAGGCCGACCGCCTTCTTCAGTCCGGGCTGAGCCGAGTCAACTCCGGGAGGTACGAACAGGATATAGAAGCCCGGAGGAAGTCGCCGTCCGTCGAACCCGGACCCGTCCCATATGAAGATCAATGCTTCGCCCGGTACCGGGAATAATTTCTTCACTTGCCGACCGGCGAGATCATAGATCGTTAAGACCGACCCAAAGGAGGAGATGTAGCCCGTCAGCGAGATTTCCATCCGGTCGTCTCGACCATTGTTGTCTGGCGAAATGGTTTCTGGCGAGATCTTCCACCCGCCAGGCCGTGCCGACGGGGTACTGGTGACGTTCGTACGGTTGAGAGCTACTGAATTGGTCCGGGCTGGTGTAGCGCCACCGTCTGCCAGGCTGGTGGTCCAATTGTCCGGTGACGTGGACGAGGCTCGGAGATCGATTCGCTCGAGAGAGACACCTTTTGATGATGCGATTGAAGGATGATGCCAGGAACGGCGGTAAAACAACTCGTCCAGCAGCCCCCCGGTGTTCGACATCAGTCGTAGGAGTGCTCCTTCGGATGGAAGATTCAGATGAACTCGGAGGGGAATGATGCCGTAATCAATGTGGGTCGACTGAAATCCCGTCGTGAGAAACACCTCCGGGCGCTCGGCGATATCACCTACGGTCGGTGGGATGTAGGCAATGACGGTCAAATCTCCCGGCAGCACAATGGTGGGTCGGTATACGAGCCGAATGGAGTCCGGAAGAAGCTGGCCGCCTCTCTCGCGCAACAGATAGACACCGTTGATATCGATCGGTCCGTCCGATATGTTGGCGAGTTCAACGAATTCGGTCTGGTCGGGGCGCGAGTCATTCAGATCCGCTATTGGATCCACCATAAGCTCGTTGAACAGGATCGCGTACTCGCTTGCCGACGGTCCCGGACGCTGACCCTGGTACGGCAAGCCGGGTGTTGCGCCCGAAACGGTTGTCGTCGACGTCCAGCAGAACGCCGGATTCGTTGACACGCAATTCCGAACGAGTGCCAGTGACCGGCCTCGGTTCGTGAGCCACCTTTTATCATGCCAGTCGGGAGAATAGGATATTGAATCAATGACGCTCGTCCCGGGGGCGTCCGGATGGTTTAGACCGGATTCATGTGATTCGAGCACCACATCCATTCCGGTATTCACCAGACCCAGCGATGTACCCGATTGCGGAAGGAGCACGAAAGGAAGCTCGGCCGTGATGGTCGCCGGATACGAGCTTTCGAGGCTCGATTCATGATTCTGAAGATCCATTCTGGCCTTCACAGGCTCATTGTAGATAACGGCAAGGCCGTTCGAGGGGAGAACGTGGACAGTGGAACCTAAATCGAAAGAGCGCGAAGTCTTGACCGCAGATGTGCGGGTGAGGAGGGAGAGACCGGACAATGCAACGGAATAATCGGCGCGATTACATAGTTCGATATACTCTGGATCACTCGAAACGCCGGTGTCAGGATCATACATGATTTCGTTGATACGAATGTCTCCGGGGCGGGGCCGCAGGGCAATCGGGCGGGAGACAGGAACGATTTCATTTCCGGCCCAGTCCACAACGCCGGAGACAGAAACCGACGCGGCACCTCCCTCTGAGCGGAGGGATATCATCGATGAGTGAATGCTCATCGAGTCCCCTGGAACGGGATGGGAATCGATGCGAATGATGGCGAGACCCGAATTCAATGGTGGAATGGGTTCGGAAAAGAAGAGCTGTATCAGGTTCGGATCACGAAAGGCGGCGGCATCCAGGTCAGGAGCCTCGGTGTCGGGAAGAAATACCGAGTTGACGTAGCCCGGTGTTGATCCGTCGGGATTGGTGCTGGGCGACCAATTGTCTGCAAGAAATGCGGGTTTCGCCGGGTCGATACGCTCGAGCGATCGCCCCCGTTCATACGATACCTCCGAATATGTGAGCGAATCGACCACGTTCCCGTTCAGACGAAGAGACATGCGATCTCCACTGTTGTTGAGGGATGGCCAGGGAGATACGTCGATCAACGGCGCCCCCGCCTGTCCCTCAAATCGGTCCGTATCGGGTACGAGTACGATATATTCGCCCGGGTGCATGGTTGCGGACGGGGCGGCACCGGCAGATCCGTCCAAATCGCGGGCGTCGGAAATCGTGAGTTGATCCAGACGGACGACCTCCGGACCACCGTTATACAACTCGATGAATTCCGACGCGCCTCCATCGGGGGCAATCTGGAGTTCGTTGATAACTATCGTGGTAACCGGGCTCGGAACACTCTGAAGGGCGAAAAACAGGATCAAAAGATACGCGGACACGGCTCTGGAATGCTGCGGAGATTTGACCCCTTAGAGACGTGCGCGCTACAGTTGTAACACTTATCAGGCTGTCAGAACGATCCGATCAGGGCGTAACGTTTTCGCGGAACGGCCTGTCGGTGGGGGATGGACGCTACGCCTCGCTCCCGTTGCGGTCTGGAAGCAGGGTAGCGATCAGGACGCGCGACATGAGTGCAACCGTTGGAGCGAGCGCTCCTTCGTCGATATCAAACAGAGCAGAATGCAATGTGTGAGCGGTTCCGGGACCGGACATTGTCCCTACCCGCAAGAGCATTCCTGGAGCATGATCCAGGAAATGTGCAAAGTCCTCGGCACCCATACTTGGCACGGGAATCTCAAAAATCGCCTCTTTACCAAGCGTGCCAATAATGGATGAGCGTACGATAGAAACGAGTCCTCCATCGTTAATTACCGGTGGGGAGCCGTCATCAAAATCGACCGTGACGTCCGCATCATAGATGGATGCGATCCGTTCGGCTGTCTTGACAATGAATGACTTGAGCGCGGCGCGGTCCTCGTGCTGCCGACATCGGTACGTACCCCCAAACTCAGCCATCGATGGAATGACATTGTATGCCTCTCCGGCCAGAAATCTGCATACGGTAAAAACAGTTCCATGGCGCGCATCATTGATGCGGCCGCTCTGCTGATACAATACGTTCATGATCTGACTGGCGACCCAGATCGTATCTGTTGACTGATGCGGCCTGGCGGAGTGCCCGGTCGAGTCTGCGATAACTCGAACCCTGAATCGATCGGCAGAAGCAGTGATGGCGCCTGTGATCAGACCGTAAACGCCAGTGTGGAGTGTCGGGTCAACATGCGAGGCGTATACCGAAGAAACTCCGTCCATGACGCCAGCCTCGATCATCTGGGGGGCACCGCTGGGGATTCCTTCTTCGTTTGGCTGAAAGAAAATCCGAACGGTACCATGCAAAAGATGGCGCATCTGGGCAAGCGAAAGCGCGATGCCAAGGGCTATCGTCGAGTGTGCATCATGACCGCAGAGGTGCGCGACTTCGGGAACAGTCGAGGCGTAGGCGACGGATTTTTCATCCTGGATCGGAAGCGCATCGATATCTGCGCGATACGCGATGAGGGGGCCGTCATGATCTCCGTGTATGTCGACCCAAAGTCCGGTCTTGGCTACCGGCCCGGTAACCTCAAGGCCGTTGGCCTCCAACACGTTGCGGATATACGCAGACGTATTGACTTCATGTAGACCCACTTCAGGATTACGATGTAGATGGCGCCTGATTTGGCTCAGGTAGGCGGCAAAATCCTCGGACACGGATCCGGGATCCAAACTCCCGGTTACCTCGCGTCTGAGGTCGTCAGAAAGTGCCATCGTTGCTTGCATGCGCCAGGACAAAATGGGTCAAAAAATTTTCAATCGGCGCAATATAAAGGGATCGCCGTTCTGAACCGATGGTCGTCCCATAATTTTGATTCTCCTTCACGAAACGACAGGATGGGACTACACGAGACCGTATCGCTTACGAAGGAACCACTCGACGGAGAGCAGGACGACGATGGCGATCAGGAACGCATAGTTGCGCCAGAGCCGTTCCTGCTCTTCTATCTCCTGCCGGACCGGATCCAGACCGTCGAGATCCATCAACGCCGTGGAGAAACCACGCAATTCGGTTCCTACGATTGACGCTCCATTGGATCGCTGCGCGATTTGTCTCATGAGATTCACATCTGAGTGCGGATCCCGAAACTCGACGGCGAGCGCTCCGACGGAGAAAACTCCAGCGTCGGTACCCAGAATACGTTCAGCCCTGCGAGCCTCGGCCTTGTAAGAGTACGTTCCTTCCGGAAACGAACCGAGATCAAGTTCATATTGACCGCTACCTACAGGACGAAGTGAATACGGAAATACCTCTCCCGACTGATTCCGTATGCGTAACTCGAAGTCAGCATCGGACACCGGGCGCGAGTTTTCGTCGTAGGCCTGACCGCTGAATTGAACGGGAGTCCCATCGGCAATTCTCGTTTCCGATGGCTGAACGCGGACGGGACGGTCGTCGCGGGCGGTCAAAGCCCACTGAACGAGATTGGCAAAAACCAGCTTCCACGTGTTCGATGCCTCGGACAGATCTTCCGGGGCATTCGACCATTTCCACATGCCGTTTCCCAGCCACATGACCGATCGGGAGTGGTGTCGGCGTTCGATCAGAAGCACTGGATCATCGAGTTGGATGCCACGGATCCGGGATGTCGCCAGGGTCTCACTTCCTACACGTGCCTTCCAGCGTGTTTCATTGATCGTGAGGGGCGGAAGATTGACCCATGGTGAGACGTCGCTTCTATCAGGAATATCAAAAATGGCGTGATCCAGCCCTCGCGAGATCGGCACAAAACTACCCTGTCCGACGGTGGATCGAATAGTCAGAGGAGTGGCGGGGAGATATTCACCGAAAAAGCTGACGGCCTTCGGTAGATCAATTTGTCGATCCATGAAGAATACCAATGGAACGTCATTTTCTATCTGTGCAGCAAGCAGTTGCATGGTGGTGACGTCCGACGTTCCTGTGGGATATCCGATCATCAGGAGTAAGTCGATTCCATCGAAGATTTCCGCCGTAAGGGATCCTTCATAAAACGTTCCGCCGCGCTTTTGTATCCGGGTTACGAGGTCCGTATCTGTATCTGACGCGACCATCCTCCGGATCGCTGCTACATCGGGTGACGGACCACCCGCGACCATGAGTATCTTTCGCTTCCGATCGAGAACCTGAAGCGAGACCATCTCCCGGTTATTCCGATACGTTGCCTCGCCGTCAAGACTCGTAAGGACGACGGTGTACTGAAACAGACCGGCATCTTCGGGAACGGTCGTGAGATCGAGTTCCATCTCCCGTCCGCTCTCCGGGAGTAGAATCTGTTCGGTTGCCAATGGAGTCCCTGCCCGCACCAGCGACACGGCTACCGGGGTGGGTACGAATCCCTCGTTTCGAATACGCACTCTGAAGGGAACTTCAGAACCGGCGTATGCTAACTCGTTGGTGAGCACCCGCTGTATCCGAATATCTTTCTGGAGGGTTGTGTCTCCCAACGTAACGGTGACGATGGGTACGGGAAAGGTTTCAGCTATTCGTCGCGGGTTTCGACCTACCGTATTCCTGCCATCTGAAATCAGGATCACTCCGGAAAAATTTTCGTCTTCGAGGTGAGATTCCACGAATCCCAACGCCTTGCCGATATCGGTCTGCCCGGACCTGAGCTTGAGCGAGTCGAGTGGATTCTGACTCCGGGTCTCAGCGCCAAACGCAAACCTTCGGACATCAGCGCCCGGAACCGCGTCGTCGAGCACTCTGCCAACCTGATCCGTGACATCGTCGAGACTGTTTGTTGAATCATCAAAGGCGAGCGTCATGCTCTGACTCGTGTCCACCAGAACCGCAATCACGGGAGGCCTGATGGTCTCGATAAGGCGCTTCAGGATGGGTTCTCCCAGCAGAAACAGAACGATCGTGAGCGCCGACCAGCGCAATAAGCCAAGAAACCATCTACGCCCGGCACCAAGAGCCGGTGTACCGGAGCGATACAACCAATACGTCAGTCCGGCGGCGAGAATTGCCGAACCGATGAAAAGTGCCAGCGGTTGACCAAATGTCAGGTTCATTGGTAAACACGTCGTTGGTACATCGCAGCTAAAGTATCGGTCCCGCTACCCACACCAGGTAGGCAGCAAAAGAGGCGAGCAAGAAAACTCCCTGAACTCTCGAGATCCGGTATCGGAAGTTGGCAAGAGGGAAGAGCATGAGGGTAAACACGATCATGACCGGGAAATGCATCTGGATCGATACCGCATCCACTTGTACCGGCCGGATCAACGCCACGAATCCGACTACGAACAGAATGTTGAGCATGTTGCTGCCCAGGATGTTTCCGATCGACATATCCGGTTCTTTTCGAATCGCACACATGACGGAGGCCGCCATTTCGGGCAGACTCGTACCGATCGCCACGACGGTCAGGCCGATGATCACGGGATCGATCTCCATCATATCGGCAATGCTCACCGCCGATCCAACCATCAGCCTGGCTCCGATTGCCAGGGCGCCGATACCGCCGATCATATACATACCACGTTGAAAGGCCGTCAGATCATTCTGCAACGGTTTGGGTTTGCCATTGGTACGTGCGTGTCGGCGGGCGTCCCAAACGATAAAGACCATGAAGAGAAAAAGACCAAGGACCAGCACACCACCTTCCAGACGATTTATCACGCCGTCGATCGCAAGGAAGTAGAAAAGAAGGGTGACGCCGAGCATCATCGGGTACTCCTGACGCAGGGTGTCTCTGTTCACCGTGAGCGGCATTAAAACGGAGCTCAAACCCAGAATGAGGGCAATATTGGCGATGTTGGAACCGACGATGTTTCCAATCGCGAGGCCGTCTTCCCCCATGAATACGGCAAAAATATTGAGCAGAAACTCCGGCATGGATGTACCGAGTGCCACAACCGTCAGTCCGATGACCATGGGGCGTATTCCAAAGTGACGGGCGATGCTCGTTGCCGATCGGACTAACCACTCCGCCCCATAATAGAGCACGGCCAGTCCACCTAGAAAGACGAGGAATTGAATGAGCATGCAGCCGCAGCGAGAGTTCTGATCGAAAAGAAAGGGATGTCAGCCCGATTTTCGGATAGCGTCACCGGAGAAAAAACCCGGTAGGAGAGACGTAACGCTGGTCTCTTCCACAGGCGAGTTTCCGCGGTCCATCCAAACCGACGCTTCTGGGGCAAGTTCCACCAGGACCTGCCTGCACGCGCCACACGGGGAAGCGTTCGCGTCGCCGGGACAGCTGAGCAGAATGCGTTCGGTGATCGGAAGCCCATACGAGACTATTGTGCCAAGGGCGTTTCTTTCGGCGCACAGAACAAATGGCCAGTCCGGGTGCTCACAATTGACTCCCGGAACGGCTCGGCCGTCCGATAGAATCATGAGGCAACCCACGGGAAAATGCGACTCGGGGATATACGCGTGGCGGCTGGTCTGAGCTGCCAACGCGACGCCTTCATCGGCACTAACATCCGAAGGAATAGATACGAACGGTTCCAATTCTCCCAGAACGGGGGGGAGAGGGGCATTCTGACCGGTCCGGGTCCAGATTCCGTCCGTCGAAGGATTGAACGGTCCGAGGGGGTGATTTCGGAGAAATGACTCGTTCGCACCATCCTCCGGATTCCCCGGTGTAAGACCGAGTGCCACGATATCCGATCTCCCGAGGGCGAGGGCAGTAGACAGCGCGTTTACAGATGCCGGGATGACGAGTTGGAATGACGCATTCTCGACTCGAACTCCGGGTACCGTTTGACCGTTTGACAGGAGCACCACAGCACCGCGCTTCCTGGACGAATATGGTACGTACGAACGATCAGAAGCCGATTTGGCCAATGCGAGCAGGCTCTGGCACGTATGATTGCTGTCTGGCACGGTAGCCTGATGTCGGTGATACGAAAAGGGAGCGGACGCATTCGAACACCACGAGGCCACAAAAGGGTCCAATACTTTTGTCCAAACGGCCGATCGGCGAATCGAGAACGTTTATTATCCATTCATACATTGCACAGAACAACGCCTGGTGCTAGCTTACGCGCCTCTTGCCGGGATGGCGGAATAGGTAGACGCAACGGACTTAAAATCCGTTGGGGCGTAAGCCCCGTGCGGGTTCGAGCCCCGCTCCCGGTA
>CAYLHF010000030.1:0-1268 GCA_964383365.1 uncultured Rhodothermales bacterium
ACGACCAGCAGTATGCCTGGGAAGAAAACGTCTACGTGAATCCGGGCGAAGATTACGTGGGCCAAAAGAGTTGACTGTGTATCGATACGCGTGTGTTGCGCGGCGTACGCGCGGAGCCGCGTCCGTTTGAATCCGTCAATGAGTCAGGCAAGCTCTGCCGTGTCGTTCTCGAAGGTCATTCTGCGTAGTGAATGAGTAGGAACTACGCTTTATTTCCGGAGCCCCGTCATGCCCAAGAACATTGTCATCTTCTCTGACGGGACCAATCAGGATGGTGGTGCGGGGGTCAATTCGAACGTGTATCGGCTGTTTAATATGATAGACGATCGCACATCCGGACAGATCGCCTTTTATGATCGAGGTGTCGGAACCGGAATCATGAAAGTGTTGGGTGGTCTTTTTGGGCTGGGTATCTCCCGAAACATCAAAGACTGTTACCGCTTCATTTTTGATCACTACGAAGCCGGGGATCGCATTTTTATGTTTGGCTTCAGTCGTGGAGCGACGACACTACGAAGCCTGTCCAATTTCATGCATCTGTTCGGAATCTTGCCGAAGTCCAGGCCGGAATTGATCGGGAAAGCCTATCGTATTTACCGGACCCGGAATGTGAATCGGCGCAAAGCGAGAGCCGAACGATTCGTTTCAAGACATCACACGATGTGGTGTACCATCGAATTCATGGGAGTATGGGATACCGTCTCTGCGCTCGGCGGTCCGTTCCAGATATTGGAAGAGTTGATCGATCTGATCCCGGTATTCAGACACAAATTCCAGGACCTGACACTGAGTGAATGCGTGATCCATGCGCGGCAGGCACTCGCAATCGACGAGAAGAGAATGGCCTTCCGTCCGATCTACTGGAAGAAGCAGACGGATCGGCGCCAGAGTATGAAGCAGGTCTGGTTTCCGGGAGTTCATACGGATATCGGTGGCGGCTATCCCGATCACGGGCTCTCTGACCTGACATTGGATTGGATGGTTAGAGAGGCGACGCAGAAAGGATTATATATATATCCGGACCACAAGGTGGTCGTCAATCCGAATCCCATGGGTAGGCTCCACAAATCATACAAGGGGCCGTACCGACTCATCCGGGCTCGGGCCCGACAGTGGGATACGAACGCGCATGGTCCGCTGGTAATCCACCGGAGCGCGGTCGAACGCCGGGAAAAGAGCGCATGTCAGGGAGAGTCGGCGTACACCCCGTGGGTCCTTAGTGAGGACTATGAGGTCGATAGCGGTTGAGATCGATCACGGTTGAGATC
>CAYLHF010000030.1:1368-36241 GCA_964383365.1 uncultured Rhodothermales bacterium
AACTATCTTCCGTTTAGTTTCTCACACGTTCCGGATTGGAGTTGATCCACCGTGCGGCCCCTTTCGCTACAGGAAACAAACCGGGATACTTTGGATATCCATGATCTAATCAGACTCCAGCCCCTTCAACCTGTGACCGCGAGGGTGACAACGTTCGCCCCGTTATCTCCACACGCTACTTTCTACAATGCGGCATTTCGGAAACAAGGCTACGGTCGAAGACGGTCGTTTCCCGGCTCTTAACATCGTGCTGCCACGCTGGATCGAGTCCGTTCTTCCGCCGCCGGATCACGCGTTCGAAACCGCTGAAGACAGAATGCGCTTCGTTGTCGGTCTCTCCAGGCAGAATGTCGAAAACGAAACGGGAGGGCCGTTTGGAGCAGCCATTTTCTCCATGAAATCGCATCGGTTGATCGCGCCCGGTGTGAACATGGTCGTGTCTTCCAATTGGTCCGGGTGTCACGGCGAGATGGTGGCATTTGCTCTCGCTCAGCAGGTCGTGGGGACTCACGATCTGGGAGGCCCGGGACTGGACGATATGGAACTCGTAACCAGTACAGAGCCGTGTGCGATGTGTATGGGAGCGACCGTCTGGTCGGGTGTCAGGAGACTTGTTTGCGGCGCGAGGGACGAAGATGCCCGCTCCATTGGATTCGACGAGGGACCGAAAGTGGACGATTGGGCGCATGACTTCGAGGACCGGGGCATTCACGTTGTTCGGGATGTCCTGAGAGAAGAAGCGTGCGAAGTGCTTCGCGCGTACGGCGAGAGTGGGGGTATGGTCTACAACGGCCGCGCCGAATAAAACGGCCGTGGGTGCGGGACAGCGGAACCAGGCGTCTGATAGCATCCCCCCGTGGGTTCCGGGAATCAGTCGTCAGCGACAAAGACATGCCGGGCGATTTCGTGCCCGATCGTGCGCTCGGTGTTCTTGATTCGAATGGTTATCGGGCCCTTGAATGGCGCGTGGCTGACGACCTTGATATCGGTCCCGGGAAGAAGTCCCTCAGTCTCCAGATGATGCAGGAGATCCGGATCGAAATCGGCGATATGATGGATGATGCGCAGCGACCCCGGTTCAATGTCAGATAGAGCCGTGGTGGCGCGATTGGCTATCTCCCCGTCACGCGTTGGAATGGGATGGCCGTGCGGGTCGTGCGTCGGATACCCAAGGAGATGGTCGATGCGCCGCTCAAATTCTTCTGAAATGTGGTGTTCGAGTCGTTCGGCCTCGGCATGCATCTCAGCCCACGAATACCCCAGCACTTCTTTAAGATAGGTTTCGAGTAGGCGGTGGTGACGGATAATCTCGAGCGCGATACGAACGCCACCCTCGGTCAGTCGGGCTCCCCGGTAGGCTTCGTACTCGACGAGTCGCAGGTTACTCAGTTTCTTGACCATATTGGTCACTGACGCGGGTGCTACGCCCATCGCGGTGGCGAGGTCGGTCGTCGACACGGTCGACTCCGTATCCTCCTGGAGCAGATAAATCGTCTTCAGATAATCCTCAACCGATTGACTCAGCACCGACCCAAAATGATCGATCCTGCCTGCCCACGGTTGTTCGAGATGTTCATGTACCTTTGCCAATGCCTGTCGATGCCCGATTGAAATAGGATATTCTGGATTGGCTAATTATATTATTAGCCATAACTAAAATATACGAAAAATAGCACATCCCGTCACCATATTTCTTTTTGCCGTCTTTATTGCGATCGTTTGGCCCAGATACGGGCTGGTCGCCCGCATTCGATCTGCCCGGATACTTACCAATCGTGCGCTCCTGGAAGATATACTCAAGGCAATGCACGCATGGGAGTTACGAGGGAAAGCGGTCACGGTGGTCTCGCTTTCGGGCCTCTTCAAGATCCGGACAGGTCGGGTGCTCGACAAGTTGTCATCGATGAGCAGAACCGGTCTCATACGCATGACGGGTGATGGCCCCGTACTCACCGAAGACGGTAGGAGAGCGGCACTGCGGGTGATTCGTGCTCATCGATTGCTCGAACGATATATGCACGATGAACTGGGTCTACCGCTCGATGCGCTTCACGAGGCCGCCGATAAACGTGAGCATCGTATATCCCCGGAACAGGTCGATGCACTTGAGATGCGGATGGGTTTCCCGACCCATGATCCGCACGGAGACCCTATTCCGACAGGAACCGGAGAGTTGACAGATCAGCAGACAACCCCTCTGCTGGAGTGGGAGATCGATGAGCCGGCGGTCATTATGCATCTGGAGGACGAACCCAAGGAGATTCTTACGAAACTCGTTGCTCTGGGACTACATCCTGGTATGCAGTTCGAAATACTGGAGTCCGGAGGAAACGGACTCATTCTGTGGGACGGGGAGAGGGAGTATGCGGTATCGAGTGTTCTGGCTGGAAATGTATTCGTGACTGGTTGGTCGCAACCCATCCTACCCTTCGAAAAGCTGACGTCGCTGTCACCTGGTGAGACGGCGGTCGTTCGAGGGTTCACGTGTGAAGGACTTGGTAGACGGAGACTCCTGGATCTGGGACTGACACCGGGCACGAAGATCACGCATCGATTTGACGCAGCGTTCGGGGATCCACGGGCTTTTGAAATCCGTGGTGCGGTCATTGCCCTGCGTCAATCCGAGACGGACAGTATAGAAATTGAGCGAGAGCTTGTCGATTTTCCGGAGTATGTCGCATGAGTATATCCCGGCCACTGACAAGGTCACACAAGCCATCTCTGGATGCCTGCGAAGGATGTCCGGTGAGTTCTATCCAGCTCGGACTGAATACCGAAGGGTGGGATTATGTGGTGGCGCTTGCCGGGAATCCGAACACCGGGAAAAGCACGGTTTTTAATACGCTAACGGGGCTTAAACAGCACGTCGGGAATTGGCCCGGAAAGACTGTTACCCGGGCGGAAGGTGGATTCTCTATCGATGGTGACCGGTTCAAGCTGGTCGATCTTCCCGGTACGTATTCGCTATTATCAGCGTCTACCGACGAAGAAGTGGCTCGTGATTTCATTCTGTTCGGTCGTCCCGACTGTACGGTCATCGTTGTAGATGCCACCGCGCTCGAACGGAATCTGAATCTGGTGCTGCAGGTCCTCGAAGTAACCGACCGGGCCGTTGTCTGTCTGAACCTGTTAGATGAGGCGAGGAGGAAGGGAATCAAGGTTAATGCCGAAGAGCTCGCCGTTCAACTGGGTGTTCCCGTAGTACCGACGGTTGCCCGAACAGGATTCGGTATTCCCGACTTGATGGCAATGGTAAAGAAGATGGCCTCCGGTGCCATCTCATCTTCCCCGCACAGAATCAATCTCGAAGGCGGGCTCGAGACCGCCGTGGCCGAGCTGTCGCAGAACGTAAACCGAATCTATCCGAGCCTCCCCAATGCGCGGTGGGTCGCCATGCGGCTTCTCGAAGGAGATGCCACTGTTAGTGACAGTCTGACGAGTGACGAACTGGCAGAACTGGAGGTATTGGGCTCAGACCGGTCGCCTGATACGCGCGCGGGTGACTCCCGGCCTGAAACTGAGCGGGAAGCGATCATCGTGCAGGCGGGAACGCTGAGGTCCAGTCTCGAATATTCGTTTCGTGATCAGATGGTCCATTCCATATTTCGAGATGCAGAGTCGATGGCGTCGCGCGTGATTAAACGCTCGGCTCCCGGTGGAACGAACTGGGATGCGGCCCTGGATCGGGTGTTGACATCGAGGCTATGGGGGCTACCGATCATGTTCCTCATTCTCGCCATCGTGTTCTGGCTGACTATTATCGGGGCCAACTATCCGTCCCAGATGATCGCGAACGCGCTGTTCTGGGTTGAAGCCGTTGCCGCCGACTGGTTTACAGGTTTTGGATCTCCATGGTGGCTGACGGGGTTTATCTGGCACGGAGTGTTCCGGGGAGTCGCCTGGGTGGTCGCTGTCATGCTGCCCCCCATGGCCATCTTCTTTCCCATGTTTACCATTCTCGAGAATCTGGGCTATCTGCCGCGGGTGGCTTTCAATCTGGACCGACTGTTTCGTCGGGTGGGTGGACACGGCAAACAGGCGCTGTCGATGACGATGGGTTTTGGATGTAATGCTGCAGGGGTCATCGCAGCGAGGATTATAGATTCTCCCAGGGAGCGTCTCGTCGCGATTCTGACCAATAATTTCGTTCCGTGCAATGGACGCTTTCCGACGCTGATCATGCTGGCCGTCATTTTTGTGGCAGCGGCGTTTCCTCCGGCTGTCGCGTCATTGGTCGCTGCTGGCGCGGTCGTCGGGGCGGTTCTGGTAGGAATATTTTTCACGTTCCTGGCGTCCTGGGCACTCACCCGAACCGTCCTGAAGGGGGAGGCGAGTAGTTTTGCCCTTGAACTCTCGCCGTATCGGCGACCGAATGTCGGACAGATTCTCTACACATCTCTCATCGACCGAACCCTGTTCGTATTGTATCGAGCCATAGTAATGGCAGCTCCCGCCGGAGCCGTAATCTGGTTGCTGTCGAATGTGACCCTCGGTGACGTTACGCTCGCCATGCACGTCTCGGCATTCCTGGAACCAGCCGGGCGATTGATGGGACTGGACGGCGTCATACTTCTGGCATACATCATCGCCATTCCGGCCAACGAAATAGTCGTTCCGACCATTCTGATGACATATATGGGGACGGGGATGATGATTGAGCTCGACTCCATGGAGCAACTCAGGATGCTTCTCGTGGATCAACAGGGATGGACCGTCCTGACGGCAATCAGCCTCATGCTTTTCTCCGTGCTTCATAATCCGTGTTCAACAACCATCTGGACGATCTACAAAGAGACGCACAGTGCGAAATGGACGACCGTCGGGGCACTGATGCCGCTTGCCATTGGTGTCGTGGTTACCATTCTGGTTGCACAGCTAGCTCACCTGGTTTTTTAGCACCAGTGGAAAAAGAAGACGTCTATATCATCAGGGAACGTGTGCTGGATGCATGCACGCTGATTCATTTCAGCGATCGACTCTTCGCCGCCAATCCCGAAACGCCGCCAGGACGAATCGCCTTTGAGTTGTTACGAGTCTGGATGGATCGCGTATACACACCGGGAACCCGGTATATGGAAGGGTACAAAGGGGATCTCGATCGGGACCGGGCGCAACGATTTGTCGAGGCCTTCGACGACGACGAGTATTCCTACATTGAACGCTTCCACCGGTTTATCGAGATACGACTCGATCGGCTCGGAGAGAAAGACAGGAAAGAAGAAATTTTTCCGCAGAATGACACGTGGAGTGGCATCGTTCGCGATGCCGGAAATATTCTCGGTCTCTTCGGAGAAGACGCCGAAAAGCGGGCTGAACGATTCAGGGATGCCCGAAATAAACTGTCGTGAGAAGGCCGTCCCAAATGAGATTCAGAATGGGTTCACCGGCCGGGAATCTCGGTCTGGCGTGTATGGCGCCTACATGCCCATGTCTCCCCGGACCTGTTCGAGTACCTTCAGGTCGATTTCTCTGATCTGCTGTTGGGTCGCCACTTCTTCGATTCGTTTTCTGACCATTCCGCGAACGAACATCGGTATGCGTTCCATCCGGGCACTGGCCTCATCTGTCCAGACAACACCACCGTCATATTCAGGATTTTCTATGGTCTCTGCGACCATGGAGGAAAAGGGGCACTTGGCTTCCGATGACCCGGACGCCTGAGGACCACTGGATGGCGGGTGGCCGTTACCGCCGGCCACCTGATCATCACCGTGGCTGAGCGACCCACGAATCGTTTCCATGGGCTGAGGAGACTCGGTACGTCCGCCGATTTTTACTCCCAACGAATGTACCATCTGGGTCTCCATAGCGTTCGTAAGCATGGCGGTGGCCCGTCCGCAGTCCGGACACCGAAAAAGTACCGTCATCGATCCATTATCAGGACCGCTGGTACTCTCCAGTTTCATCGCCTCATCACAGTCGATACAGAGAAACTTCATTTATTGTCGGGGTTGGTGGCCGGTTCGGCCAGAACGGGTTCGAGTAATTGCATCAGACGGTCGGAGGCCTCCCGGACCGCCGATTCTACACTGTCGGACAAGCCGTCGGAAAAAAGAGGTTCGCCGCTATCTACGGCCTCCGATATCCGGGGATCCATGGGGATCCGACCGAGCAGGTGTACGTCATGTTCGGTTGCCAGGTCCTCGGGGCTCCCTCCCGGAAACAACTGATGGCGGGTGCCGCATTCCTGGCATACAAACTCGGCCATGTTTACGGCCAATCCCATGGGTCGGTCGCCCATATGCTCCCGTGCAATCGATATCGACTTTCGCACCACATAGGTGGACATCTGCGACGGGATGGTCACGATGACGGCCGCGGCGAGTTGCGGGAGCAGGTCCAGCAGATCAGGCAGTTTGTCCGTACCGGGCGGTAGATCAATGAGAAGGACGTCGAGTTCACCCCACGCGGTATCGGCGAGCATTTCCCGAACGGCGGCGACTTCCACCATACCGCGCCAGGTAAATGCACTATGATCGGTCGTAGCCTTCCAGTTGACCGGTTCTCCCTCTGAGAGAAAAAGATCAATCGACATGACACGAACCCCATTGCCCATGAGGGCGGGTTCGACCGAACCCTCGCGAACAACCGGCCAGCGCTTGACGCCGGTCATCTGTACCTGGCTGGCTCCATTGATATCGGCATCCACGATCCCGACCCGTTTGCCGGACCTGGCCAGTGCCGAGGCCAACATAACCGTCAGGATGCTCTTACCGACGCCCCCCTTGCCGCTCATGACCGCGACCGGGTAACGAATACCGCTGAGACGGTCGCCCAGATGGGTTATCTGGTCGGCGACTTGCCCGGCGACGTCTGAGCCTCCGTCATGAGCGATGTCATGGTAGTTTTTCATGCGTCGGGCTTCTTGCCGTTCGACTGCTGGCTGTTCTGTTTCTTGATCATCTCTTCCATTAATTTGAGCCCGATCGCAATCCCTTCTTCGACGATAGAAAGATCGATCAGATCGACACCGCGATCGCCGGCAACCCGCTCGATCCGCCCCCTGGTGGCTTTTCTCATGAACCCTTCCGGGACTCGTTCGAGTCGGGCGACCGCGTCTGCGGTCCAGGAAAATGCGCCGTCGCGAACGTGTCCGTTTCCTTCTGTTCCACTTTCCGACGCGCGCATATTCAATTCCCCTCTGGATTCGAGCATTTCAGTATCCTTTTCGGTCTTGGAGACGACTTTTTCGACGTCTTCCAGCGTGATGGTGTCTTTCTTCAGTACCCGGGCCTTTTTTTCAATCTGGGCTTTGGCCCGGCGTCTCTGATACCCGTCCGGAAGAGATTTAACCAGTGCCCGTGCGTCATCGGTCCACTTCAACTTGACGTCATCAAACGTCTTTTCTTCGTGGATCGCCCCTTCGAGTGGTTTGAGCTGGTCGAGTTCGGAACGATCCAGCTTGCGAAGATCTTCTCGTCCCGCGTCACAGACCGTACATTTTTTCGGTTCAAAATTATGGGCGACCCACCCACAATTAGTGCAGACATACGTGACATCGGAACCTGTTTCCAATTTATTGACCGCCAGGTCTTCTGCGATAATACCCATCGCGAGCATGGAAGAGCGGGGTAGTATGGTCGAGAGGGCGTGCTCGACGACCGTGGTTGTTATCACCGAGTGCCCCCTTTCCATGGCCCATCGATGGACGATGGTTCGGGCGATGCCTTTCGCGAAGTCGGGAGCTTTGTCGAGGATGCGTTGGGCCGGTTCAGCCCAGATCATGGACTCTTCCGCTTTTACGTCCACGGCCGGCGAAAAACGCTGACTCGACAGCAGCACATTGCATGGCACGAGTCGAAGAAGATTCTCCGTGTTCGATCCGATATCCATCGATTCGTCGCTGTGAACCCCGACTCTGCCCATAACGAGCAGCCAGGGTTTCTCCCGGCGAACGTATTCGAGCACTTTCTCGAAAGCTTTTCCGTCAAGGAGGGTCGTTTTCAAGTCGAAATCCTCCTCCTCGGCGATACGGCGGGATACCTCAAGGTGGGACTGATAGATCTTGGCCAGTCCGGTGTCGATCACGTCTTCGTGCAACTGCTCCTGTTCCTTGAATTTGAATACCTTCGACGCCTTCTCTGTCAGCACGTTCACCAGGCTGTTGAACATCGCGTAATGGAGATAGGGATCATACACAGAGATCGCCTCCACCGACTTATTCAGTGATTTCCCGAGTGCGATCGCCGATCTCAGTCCGGCGAATGATTCGGGACTTCCGTCAATCGCGACGACGATTCCGCCTCCGTTAGCATGATCGACCCCGTTCGACGACGGGGTAAGTTGCTCGTCGATCGGGGCGGTATTCTTGATGACGAGCGTGTCGGTCCTGGTACGTCGAACCACCCGCTCACAGACACTACCTATCTGACTGTCCCGAACGGCACCGAGTCCGAGGGCTCCCATGATGACGAGGTCATAATCGCTCTCATTAATATCGTTGGCAATGACCTGGAAGTTTTTTCCATCGTACATCTTGGGCTCGAAGTCGATTCCTGCAGCGATGGCTTCTTTCTGCATGACGACGAGATAGGAGTCAGATATCAGTTCCAGACCCATCGTAATAAGAGAATCGTGGATCTTTCGTTGTTTCTCCATCTCGCTTTCGACCAGATACTCCTCAGGAAGCGTGAATTCCATCTGTTTGAAGCGATAGTCGTGCAGCCGTGCGGCGTATGCGTGACTTCCCACGAGCTTCGCATTGTACTCACCGGCCAGATGGACCGCGAGGTTTACCGCCGTCATGGCATGTTCTGAGTTGTCTACCGGGACAAATATTTTCTCGTACATAGAGAACTTGTTTTTGCAGTGGCTATCAGACCGTCTGGATGGTCGGTCAGAATAAGCGATGAATCTGTGAATGAATATAGTCGAGTCGTCCGGCAACGTAAATAAACGTACCCCGTGCAGTCTCGTCTTCGGCATGCTGTCCTGCTGCCATACATAACAGGGCGGCGTCTATATGTTCACCGCATGACTGGACAGTGGTCACCGAAACGTCAGATTCGTTATCCGATAATTGCTTGAGTGCATCGAGGAAGAGATGCAACCGATGCCTCGCGGTGACGACGGCCTCATGCAGAGCGGACCCCGGCGAGAGGCGACGGGCCAGTGCAGCGAGACGAGCTGCTTCGAGCCCTACCACCGTAGGGGCCATCCGGGTAAATTCGTGCACGCTCATGTAGCGAAGTTCATTCCAGGAGGAAGTTCTATTCGATCTGGGGATTCGGTCGGTATGTTTGGGGCTGTCCTCCATTCAGTTATTCATGGTTTGAATCACCGCTTCGGGGTGGCGTCGTCGCCACATCTGCATTAACCCACTGTATCTCCGACGGAATTCTGCAGGGTCCTGCTGGATCGTCTCGAAGCTGAAGGCCGGGAGGAGGTCGATCAGCCGCGTCTCCATTTCATCGACGAGGCACCAACCGTGCTCAAGGAACTGAATAACCAGGTGGTAGTCGGGTTCCGAGCCCCGCGCGATTGCCCGAAAACTGACCGAATAGGGGTCGAAGTGGTACAAGTTTAGTCGAATATCCCGACTCCAGTGTGAGCCATCAATCGGTCGTGCCCGGTCCTGATAACCACCCGGAAGAGGGATGACATCCCCGGGGTGTTCGATGACCAGCGTGGCGTCCAGTTCTTCGGCGACCGATCGTAGGGACTGAACCAGCCGGGTGCCTTCATTTCCCGGATTCAGACAGATCGTAATCGCACCTGTCCACGGTTTCCATCCCTCGACCACCAGACTTGTTTCACCCGTCACGTACACGGCTGACGACGAATCCACGGCGAGGTCGATTCTTTCGAAATAGTTGAGGACAGACGTTCTGTCAATGATGGGGCGATTCACGCAGGGTTCTGGTCAGGATGGATTAATCAGGTTGTGTCGGATTGGACGAAAGGTCCGGGTTCTGGGGGATATCATTCTCGTGGACAATGGCATTTTCCGGACAAACAGCCACGCACTCAGCAAATTCGCAACAGAGGTCAGTGATTATAAAAATGGGTTCTCCTTCTTCGATGGCATCAATCGGACACTCCTCTACGCAGCGTCCGCATGCATTGCACGTATCCAGAATGACGTAGGCCATCGTGGCGCCTATGCGGTTGTTTAACGGTGGATGGGGCAGAGCCCGGACCCGGCCGGGTTCGATGACGAATTCCCCGGGGACGAAGTGCCGTCCGTTTCCAACTTTCCGCCCCCGTCGTTATGCGTATTGTCACTTCGCTTTCCTGGATATCGCCGCTTGGGCGTCTTGTTCTTGAATCCGGTAATCCAGAAACAGTAGGCATATGGATATATCGTCTGAACGACATGAAAGGGTTCATATTCGAACAACCGGCGCATGGCCCATGCAAACCGGTACCGCAAATCGTCGGTGTTGATGATCTCGACGACACAATCGGCCTGGTAGCTCATGAAAACAGGCGAATTTCCCGTCCAGAGCACCGATGCATACGGATTTTCACACAGGTTTTTAAAGGTCGATCCTTCAAATATCTCCAGTAGCCCGAGCCGTCTCCAATCCACGTGGTCAGGATGATTGTAGAAGGCCCTCGCCGTGCGCGTACGCAGCGCTCGGGTTTCATGGACGGCATGCGGAGGGTACTTACTGATTTCTTCCACGGCGTCTTCGACCATCTTCAGATAGTGCTCCAGGTATTCGTCCTTCGGCGTAAAACCGACCCCCTTGTTGGCCAGATTCGGATAATTGCACCCCGATGCCCAGGTGCCGACGACCGGTAAATGGCCGGCATTAAAAGCGACATATTCATTTTTTTCGATCGCGTCGTAGACTTCGTATTTCGAGTCGAGTTGCCATCTGATGAAATCAGCGGGTAGCTCCGAAACACCGATTTCATCCCGGGCATCTCCGGTCATGACCGTGGCCATATCGTTTGTGACCTGAACACGTCGTTCGAGAATTCCTGTTTCCTGCATGTCTTTCATATGCTGAAGTGAACTATTGACTGATTGATTCCTGTTCAGGCCTCGGGGATATCGGCCCGCCGGAACGATGACGAAGTCTCTATCCTGTTGCTTCCGGCGATCGCTCGATCCATATCGTCGGTCATCACGATTCTGAGTCCGTGTCTTCCGGCATAGGCCCGAATTCCCTTCTCCACTTTGCTCCTGATGAAGGCGATGGGTATTCGATTCAACCGTTCGATGACCGGATCTGAGAACGGCACCTCGATATCCGTAGGGAGCTTGGTTTGTCCCGGTTGGTATGTACACGCCGGATCTTCGGCCAGGATATCCCCGGTCTTCGAAAAAGCCCGGCACCGGCATCCACCACACAGTTCCTTGAATTCGCACGTTCCGCAACGACCCTTGAGTCGCGTGGGATCGCGAAGATCAGAAAAGACGGATGATTCCTTCCAAATCCGGGTAAATGTGGACTCGCGAATATTTCCTGCGACCACATCCATATACGGGCACGGAGTGACATTACCTTCCGGCGTAATTCGACAGTACTCCGTCGCAGCCATACAACCACCGCTTTCTAGCCCACCGAGACCCATTTCGTAGGAAATCTGCTTGAATTGGGGCGCACACTTGGCTCGGATGAGCATCGGGGCAAAATCGGACTGGGCCGAAATGAGTTCTCTCAAGCACTGATCGGTTTCTGTTGCTGTAAGCTCCGTCAGGTCGAGGCCTCTTCCGGTCTGAACGAGAAAATACAGGTTGAAGGACCATGCTCCTTTCTCTCGGGCAAAGGCAATCAGGTCGGCAACCTCGTGTATATTTTCTTTCATAACCGTGGACTGCACCAGCACCTCGAGTCCTCTCGAACGGCAGATATCGAGCGCCCGGACCGAATACTTCCACGCGTCCGGTCCGCCACGAAACGTATTGTGGGTCTTCGGATTGATAGAGTCTATGCTGATGCCGACTCCCTTCACACCGCATTCCAGCATCCGGTCGGCGACATGTTCGTTCACCAGAACGCCATTGGTTCCCATCACGACCCACATGCCCAGTGACGACGCATGGCGGGCAATATCGTATATATCCCTCCGAAGCAGCGGCTCCCCTCCGGTGAGGATGACCATCTCGGTACCGAGGGTTTTCATCTCATCGAGAATGTCCAGACACTCAGCGGTCGTGAGTTCGTCGTCCGCACCGACACCGGCGTCCAGATAGCAATGGGGACACGCAAGGTTACACTTCTTCGTGAGATTCCACGAGACGAGAGATGGACGGTATAATGTGTTCCCTTCGATATCCCCTACACATGTATGCTCTCAGGCCGTATCAATATCTCCGCGGCCGTACCGGCGGCGGGCGACAAACGTAATTCCGAGTCCAATGAACAGCGTAATGAGACCGTACGCAAGCATGGGCAGGACCGGAGACTCTTTCTCTGCCACGTCAAGGTAGACATGATACCAGGCGGTGAGGCCTCTGCGATTTCCCCGTTCGCGGGCGAAACCGTCCCATATGGAAAACGAGACCGGTACAAACGTACCCTCTTCAAAAGCGATATGGCCGTCTTCGGTTCGTGACCGAGAGAGATAGACGGTCCATCGACCATCATCAAATTGCGCAGACGAAGCGATACTCGGCCCGTCCATGGTCAGTTGTCCGGATCCTTCGCCTGTGTAATGATCGGCAGATGTGCCCGCCAGATTCACAAACCATAGATCGACCGGATGTTTTCGATCGCCAAAAAGGAAATAGGGTAACTCGGTGCCCGATGGCATCTCTCTGGGAAACTGAAGCGCAACGGCATCAGAATAGGCGGTGGTTGTATCGGTGTCATTTGGCCATACCGGAACCTCCATGTCGGGCGAATTCGCGCCGGTTGTCTCCGCACGCATATCGTTCCATCGCAGTCTGAAAACGACCTGGTCGGCGTCGTAAACGGCGGCTACATCGATCCCGTTGACCGATGGATAGAAATCCCTCCCGGGTTCGATGACCTGTCCTACGACGGGAAAATAAGCGTCGACAGCACCTGAAAATGCCGATTCCGGAGCGGAAAGATCGATCGGATCTGCTGAGAAGGTGGCGGTGACAACGGTGGCGTAATCAGGAGAATCTCCTGATAGCGAATACACGTAATCGACGAGGGCCCAGCGATCCTCGAGTGGATTGACTTCGAATGACGGCATCGGTGACCCATCCAGACCGGTCGTAAATGTCCGGTAAATGTCTTCTCTGGATCCACCTCCCCTGAAAGTCCATCGTTTGCTCAGATCGGCGGCGCGGATGGGTTGATTCCATTGATCCGTCAGGGTCGGCGCAGACTTTCCGTTCCCCAATCCCCGTTGCCCATGGCAGTCAAAGCACTGGTTTTCAACATAAATGTCCCGCCCCCGCGCAATGGTTTCGTCCGTAATCGACGGAGCATCCGGCATTTCGAGGGATTCCACCTCTCCAAAAGGACCGGAAAAATCGGACGAAAATGTCTTGATGTAGTAGACCAGGTTGGATATTTCTTTTTCCGAGAGGCTGGGCCAGGGCGGCATCGCCGTGTAGGGCATCCCGTTCCGGATGCTCCGACGCATATCATCATCCGAGGGTAGCTCGCCGCTGGCGGTGGTCCGGAATTTAAACGTGGACGCAGTGAAGTCCCGCGGTTCCGGTCTCAGGAACAATTTTGCGGGGCCATTCCCGTCACCGTCGGTTCCATGGCAATGAGCACACTTCTGATCGTAGAGAATTTTTCCGTCAGCCCGCTCGGTGTCCGTACCGAGTTGCACATTCTGTGCGACGGCGGGTGCCACAGACACAGGCAGCAGCATTCCGGCGGCCCACAGAGAGAGCAGGATCCGGGATCGGTGCGTGGTTCTCATTCGTGCACCTCCTTGGCTCGGGGTTTCTGATCCGTGTAGTCATACAGAAACAGGATGACATCCCATATTTCTTCCTCGCTCAAGAACAATTCCCACGCCGGCATGGCCGATGACCACGGTGTTGCTTCGACCGGCAATCCGGGTGCGCCCTTGGCAATCCGCCAGAACAGATACGATTCCTGAAGCATCGCGATGGTCGTAGGATCCTGAAAATTGGCTGGAATCGGGCTGAAACCATGTGCATACATGCCGTCTCCTTCCATATTGTCGCCATGGCAGTAGACACAATTCTGATAATAGACGACTCGTCCTGCGTCGATGTGGGCCGAAAATGCATCCGGATCGGACGACTCAAGTTCCCGGAACGGATTCTCCGCACTGATGAGGTCGATCGTTTTTCCCTTGAAGGTGATGCTCCCGGGGGGAGGTGGGTGAATGGTGCGACCGGAAACGGGAGGTACCGGTTGGGAGGACATATTCAGGTAGACGTTGAACGCGACGAATCCCGGAGCTGCGATCAGGACCAGAATGAGGGGCAGGTGGTATCTCTTTTCTGTGAGAAACGCCACAAGCCAATCACCGGCTTCTTTCAATCGCTGTCCACTGGCCGAGAGGTACGCAAGGAGAACCAGCGCCATGATTCCCATGTACATCGAGACGATGGACGACGGGATCGGGGGATCGACGCCGTAACTGACTATCAAGTAGACAGCTATCCATGTCGCGACGGCCCAACCGAGGCCGTTGAGTTTCAGAAATCTCAAGGCGACCAGTCCTGCGACGATCGCCACCATGACCAGAATGTTCACCTATTCACCTGTATGTGCAGTAAGAAAGTCTATAAGGGCACGGAGTTCTTTCGGCGAGACCTTGTCATAGAAACCGGATGCAGTAAGCGTTCCGATCATGACACCGCCCGGGTACCCATCGGCAATTTTTGCGTCCGGGTCCATGACTGATTCGTAGATATCGGCCCGTGAGAGTCGGTTTCCAACATCGTAAAGACTCGGACCGACCAATCGATTGGGTCCATCGATTGCGTGACACGTCGCACACATGAAGGTCTCAAAGACTCCTTTGCCGTCGAGTCCGGCTCCTACAGTGGCCGCAGTCGTTGCCGGCGCGGCCGTCGCGCGAGGCGCACTTCCCGCTTCAGATTGTCCATCAAGTTTGGTATCCAGCGTGACCGTTGGTTCACCACCCTGACTCTGCAGGTAGGCTATAACTGCGAGAATTTCCTGATCTGAGAGTCCAATCGGCGGCTTGCTGATGACCGGCATGCCCGGGAGAAATCCGTCGACGATAAATGCGCTCGGGTCGTAGAGCGACTGGGCGAGGTAGGCTACATCGCTCATTCCATCGACGCGCGAACCGGCCCGTGTGCCAATTCCGCCCAGATCCGGAAAACGAAGTCCCGATTGATCGGAGCCAACGGTATGGCATCCGAGGCACGTGCCTTTTCCCGAGACAATTTCGCCACCCAGGACAGCCAGTTCCGTCGGTGTGAGGTCGCCGCTAAGATCCGTGGTTTCGGGAGGATAGGTGATCTTCTGAGGGACGGTCTGACCTACATAGCTGTAGAACGCCAGGACAGCCAGGACGAACCCGAAAATTTTGAGACCCGTTTTCATTCGGTCACCTCCCCGCTCGTAGCTTCCCACGGCTTTTTCCCCGATAACCCCGCCAGCCAGAAAACGATGGCGATGAACACGAAGAAAATGAATACCGTCACAGAAATGACATTTGCGGCGAAGCCCAGTGTTGGCGTGAAGGCATCAGGAGAGGTGTCCTGCATGACACCAAACACATGCCAGTGCTGGCGCATTCCCGCCCTTGCATAGCCCATGAGTCCCATAGTCCAGGCGAATGTGAGGGCGATGAAAAAGAGGGCATACTGGGCCCTGTCGGGAATTTCACCCCATTTGATGGATCCCTTGGATTCTGCATTCCTGAACAGAAACACGTCGATAACGGTCACCGATATCATAGCGAAGAGGACGGATACGACCTGAGGTACCGAGAGACCGATGCGTACTTTTGCCTCGACAAAATAGCCCAGGATTCCCAGGAATATGACGAACAGGCTGACCCCGATAAAAATTCCGAGCTGGATTCGTTTTCCTCTGGCGGCCCACGGAACCGTGGCTTCCTTATTCCCCCTTCGATACAGAAGGAAACTTATATAGGTGGTCAGAATGAGGATATTTACTGCCGTATTCTTCGCGGACAGGACCCCGAGTCCACCGAGCATTGGATGGTGGGCGCCCCCCATCCGGCGGGCCTCCTCTACCGAGGCGACGAGCGAATGGGGCGTCGCCCAGACGATAAAGGTCACCGTGATTGAAGCCAGCAGGTACTTGATGAACTTGTGATACCGCTCGGCACCCTCGATGCGGTCCATACTGACCCACAGATAGTAATTCGCGGCGAGAAAGAGATTTCCAATCAGGATCGCCTGAATGATGAACAGCCAGGAAAACGTCCCGCCCATGAGCGTGATACCCAGGCTTTGGGAGTAAGCGTAGATCTCTTTTCCCAACCAGTATCCGGCAAACGGGAGGGGTAGCAGAGCACTGATCGAAATGAAATTGCCCACATAACCCATCCAATCGTAATGTGCTCGTTCTTCGGGGGTCCTGGCTCCCAGATACTTGTAAGCACCGTAGGCAGCTGCGATCGACCCTCCAAATGCCACATTGGCAATGATGCGGTGGATGTTGATCGGCATCCAGATGAAATTGTTGATCGCGCCTGACAGACTCACGAGAGATCCGGTCTCGGAGATGCCACTCGGCGTGTTCATGAACGTCAGCCAGGCGTCCGCAATAAACATGATGGCCGTCCCGACGACGTTGAGACCAATCCCCAGTGCCAGGTGGGTCTTGGGTGAAAACTTACCCCAACCATAGTAATAGGTATAGAGAAAGATGGCTTCCAGGAAGAAGAGGAGTACGTACGGGAAGAATGTCCAACTGAAGATCGAAACCATGTACGTGGTCACCTTCGGATACAGGACGACCAACATGACGCTCATCAGCGCTCCAAGAGCGGCCGTAAATGAGAACGCCGTGGAGAGCAGCTTCGTGAATTCGTAGGCAAGCGCATCGTATCGCTTATCCTTGGTCACGGTACCGACGACCTCGATGATGAGGGCAAACATCGGAACGGCCAGCACAAACGCTGCGAACATCAGATGGAGCTGGGCAACGACCCAGATCGCGACCCGGCTACCGACTACGGGAAACGCACGGTAGGCGACATCTCCACCCGCCGCGGCATCCTGGGACACCTCCTGCGGTATGGCCCCCGCCGGGAGCGCCATCCAGGCGAAAGCGAAAGCTGCCAGCAGAAAGGATAAGGAAATCGGAAGCAGGCGGGTGAACGACAGGTCACCGGTCTCTCGCAACAGACCGTCCCTATTCAACCGTGGTACGCTGCGTATTCTGGAATCGAATGACATCAGAGGGCAGCCTCCTCAGTCATCTGAACAAGCCATGCGTCGACCTCAGCCTGGGATTCGACCGTCAGGAAGCCTCGCATCCGGTAGTGACTAAGCCCGCAGAGTTGGGCGCAGGCGATTTCAAATTCACCCGTCTTTACCGGCTTAAACCCGATGGGGATCTCGAGACCGGGGATCGCATCCTGCTTGATGCGCATCTCTGGAAGCGAAAAACTGTGGATCACGTCTTTTGACGTGAGGTGAACAATCGCCGGACGATTTACCGGCAGATGAAGCTCATTTACCATAACGACGTCGTCAGCACTCGCCGGATCTGTCGAATCCAGCCCGATTGGATTGGATACGACATCTACGAGAGCGATTTCCCGCCTCCCAAATACGCCGTCCGGGCCGGGGTAGTGTATATTCCAGGCGAATTGTTCTGCGATGACGTGGACTTCGAAAGCAGATTCGGCCATCGGGAACTCATTTTTGAGCGTGTTCCACATCGGAAAAGCGAACCCGACCAGGAGAGTAGCTTCTGCCAGAATAACACCGGCTTCCTGAATCTTCGAATATTTACCGGTGGTGCCCTCATAACTGGCCGTCGGATTGTTCGATCGTCGGAATCGGATCAGCGTATAGATAAAGAACGTCCCCCATCCGACGAAAAGCAGTAGCATGAGCCAGTGAACCATGGCCATCATGAAGTCGATGTCACCCGCGTGAGCCGAAGCCTCCGTTGGCATTCCCAGAAATTTGCTGATATCGAGTAATTCTCTCATAGTGGTAAGGGTGGCTTGCCTCTCGGACAGCCTGATTCAGTCCAGATCGGTTGGTTCTGTTGTGGAATGCATCGTGCCATCGTCGTCGATCGTGACGTGACCTTCGGCAATCGCGATTCCGCGCGTGTGGGCCCTGTTGAAGAAGGAGAAAACTCCTCCAAACACAAACGTGATCATCATCAACAGGCCAAACATGGAGGCGCCGATGGCCTGAACGGTAGGAGAGTCGGCGGCGGCACCAAAACACTTTTCACAGGCATAGCTTGCTTCGGGGCTCGCCAGAATGACGATACCCAGAATCAAGGTCGCTCTCAGATAGGACGTACGTCGTTTCATGGTACTGTTAGAAAAAGCCTACGTGTTTCATCTTCTTGAGAAAACGGATCCCATACAGAACGAGGAGGATCCCACCAGCGACTGCGAGCGCCGCCCACGCAAATCGCATGCTGCCCTCAACTGTCGTCATCGAATAGACGGCCAGTCCGAACGTCAAGACAGCGCTGATACTGATAAACGCAATATGAAAAGCTTTAAGTGACATGGCGTATCCCCTCGTGAATTAAGGCACTCCCGATCTGATCATTATGGGCACTGACGAAAAGAACGATCATCGAAACAAGGAAAACCACAGTAAGGATGAGGAGCCAGAAGACCATCTTTTTCTCTGTCAGGAGATGCATGAAATGCGCGGCAACGAGCCCCCCTTTCAATGCCGCGATGGAAAGAGCGATGATCAGGGCCGGAAGAATTGGGAGATGCAGGTAACCGACGGCGACCGTTACGATCGTAAGGACCGCCAATGATCCGAAAATCATCATATACACCCTGACGTGGGCGCGGACTTCTTCGATGCTATGTGATTCAGACATGGTTACAGCAGGTAGATGGTCGGAAAGAGAAAAATCCAGACGATGTCGACGAAGTGCCAGTAAAGACCGGCTACTTCGATGCGATTGCGGAACTGGGTCGGGTTGGTTTTCCACATTTTCGCGCCCGGCCCAAGGAAATATCCGTTCACGATGATTCCGCCGATCACGTGAAGCATATGAAGTCCGGTCAGCACGAAGTAAATCCCGAGAAACGTTGATTCCGACGGGAAGAGTCCGTGTTCGAACTTGGCGCCGTACTCGAACGCTTTCACGATGAGAAAAACGAACGAGAGGGCGATCGTAAGGCTCATGTAGAGACGGTACCGGTCAAATCGGTCCATCATGAGGGATGCCCATGCCATTACGATGGTGACGGACGATGAGATGAGTACAAACGTGTTCAATGTGGCCAGCGGGACATTCAGCACTTCCGAAGCATGATGGTAGACGTGCCCCGCCATTTCGCCGGGCCACTCGGCAGCGCCCATCCGGAGAAAGATATACGCAGAGAACAGCCCACCGAAGAGCATGATTTCAGACGCGAGAAAAAGCCAGATACCAATCTTGGAGTTGGTTACTCCGGTGTCCGGGCGGGCCTTTACGGTATACGGAATTTCCATTACGAAGTCGGGTTTGGCTGATTCTGGGGTGTAAAGTCCGTGTCCGCTCCGGGTACACTGTATTCATACGGGCCCCGATAGACGGTCGGCGTCGTTTCAAAATTGCCATGGGCTACCGGAGGTGTGGGCGTAGCGGTCCACTCGAGCGTCGTCGCATGCCACGGATTTTCTTCCGTCTTCTTTCCCTTCCAGATGCTGTAGAAAAAATTGATGATGAACGGGATCTGGATTACGGCCATTACCCAGGCAAAGATCGACATGACCTCATTGTAATGGATGACACCCTGGGCAAAATCGTACGACGCACCGCCATCGTACAGTCTTCTGGAAACGCCGGCCAGCCCCTGGATAAACATCGGAAAGAAGATGCCGTTCATGCAGATAAACGTTCCGAAGAAATGGAATTTTCCCCAGAAGTCGTTCATCTGGCGGCCCGTCACTTTGGGGTACCAGTAATAGATCCCGGCAAACAGCGCCATGATCGTTCCGGGCGCCACCACGTAATGAAAATGACCGATCACGTACATGGTGTCATGAAGGGGTATGTCGGTCGGTGCCAGCCCCAGGGGCAATCCGGTCAGTCCGCCCATTCCGAACATGGGCAGGAAGGCCAGGGCAAAGAGCATGGGAGTCGTATAGCGGATCGACGCTCCCCACAGGGTCAGGAACAATCCGGACAGCACGATAACCGATGGAATTGATATGATCATCGTGGTGATCTGGAAAAACGTACTCAGAGACGTACCCATTCCGGTAATGAACATGTGGTGCGCCCAGACGATAAAGGACATGAATCCGAGGAATCCGATCGAGTAGACGAGTAATTTGTATCCCCAGAGTGGCTTTCGCGTATTATTTACGATGATTTCGGTGACGACGCCCATTGCAGGGAGGATCAGGACGTATACCTCAGGGTGAGCGAGAAACCAGAACAGATGTTGCCAGAGTAGCGGACTCCCACCACCGCTCACGTCCAGGGGTGCTCCGCTGACTACGAGTCCCGCAGGCAGAAAGAAACTCGTTCCTACGAGACGATCGAAGATCTGAAGGACGCCTGCTGCCTCGAGCGGAGGGAACGCCAGGAGCAGCAGGAACGATGTCACGAACTGTGCCCACACAAAAAAGGGCATACGAAAATAGGACATCCCTTCAGCCCGAAGCTGAATGATGGTCGTCAGAAAATTTACCGCACCGAGAAGCGACGATGTGATCAGAAAAACCATTCCGAACAGCCACATGGTCTGGCCCATCGTCTCTATATCGGCCAACGGAGGATAGGATGTCCATCCGGATTTGGCCGCACCGGCGGGAACGACGAAGCTGGCCAGCATGATCAGTCCACCCACCACATAGACCCAGTAGCTGGCCATATTGAGTTTCGGGAAGGCCATGTCAGGCGCTCCGATCTGCAGGGGCACCAGGTAGTTGCCGAATGCGCCGACGGCGAGGGGAACGACACCGAGGAAAACCATGATCGTGCCATGCATGGCACCGAGTTGATTGTAAAACTCCGGTAACATCGATCCGCCGGGCATCGTCTCGTCGCCGAACAACGAGCCGATGATTGGAAGCGATTCGCCCGGGTAAGCGAGTTGCCAGCGCATCAGCAGCATCAGGCCAAATCCAAACAGGAGAAACAGCAGGGCGGTCAGTCCATACTGGATGCCGATAACTTTATGGTCGGTCGAAAAAACGTACTTGCGCCAGAAACTCTGGGCGCCGTGTTCTTCTGTGTGGTCGTGGGTCATAATTGATACGGGTGAACAGATCCAGAATACCCGGAGTCATCGCGGGGGAAGATCGGTCTGGAATGCGCTGGTAGGGAATTCGCGCGGCCGGGAGGCCGCGCGAAAATGGGACGCTCGACGTTAGCTGGCCGCTGCGTCCCCGAAAGAAAAGTTCAGCGTGGCCTGCTCTCCGTCGCCGACGGTTACCGACTGAGAGGTCGTTCCGTACTCTTCGTGCCACGCTTCGATCACGTAATCTCCCGCCGGGAGCCCTTCGATGGTGAAGGCTCCATCGTCTCCCGAGACGGCGAAATATGGATTACTGACTACTCCTGCCCATGCACCCATCCATGGATGAACATCACATTTTATTTTCATCATGACCTCAGGGACCCGAAAGGTGCGTTCCCGCTCGTCTCCCTGTTTGGGCATTCCAAAATTAAACGGACGATTTTCTTCAGCCATCGCGTGCAGGTTATGGAGCAGGGGATCGCTGTTGAGCACTTTGAGTGTCTGCCCGACCATGATTCCGAAAACGTGCGGCTGATAGACGCATCCCGATTGATCGAAGACGACCGGTTCTGATGAAACGGCAAACTGCTGGTCACCAAAGCCTTCCTTGACGTAGATGAATACGTTTCCGAGCGTACCGTTGTCGTTGACCACGACGGTTTCTGCCATCACTGGCTCGGAGTGCAGTTCGGCGCATTCACGATCCTGTCGGATCCGCTTCATTTTCGGAGCCGATCCGTTGAAGGCGATGGAGCCGGAAACTGAAGCGGTTCCGAGTGGCGCGGCTTCAACGGCAGCTACCGGAGTCTCGTCAGCTACTGGTGCGGCCGTTTCGGACGAGGATCCTCCACCACAGGCGGAGAGAAAAAATAATGTGGCGGCGACCACAGGTATGGGTCGGGACAGGTCTCTCATGGATCGATTGGATTGATGCGTCTGAGTGAGGTAGCAGGAGATTCAATTCAAAACGAGTTATTGTTGAATTCCTGTAAAAAATATGATACAAAAAATTGGGTGAAAGGAGCAAAGAGGAGGACTAATTCCGATATGAACGAAAGAGAATTCGACTGTGACTTGAGAATCAGGACAGGGTCCGTGTACATTGCACATCAGAAATTCACGAATACTGGTCGGGAACCCAGAACCCTCGATGAGCAGAATCATCCGTTTTTTTGACAGATCGGAAACGCATACCGATGTCGCACTCGACGTAATACGAGCTACTCTTGGCGTGGCTCTGTTTCTACGCGGTCTCTTTTTTATAACTGATTCATCCAGGATAATCGATCTGGTGAGTCATTCACAGATGGACTGGCTGATGCCGGCGCTCCTGCTGTATGCGGCAATTCTGGCGCACGTTGTTGGAGGCCTGATGCTGGCACTCGGCCTGTTGACAAGGATCGCATCACTTGCCCAGATCCCCGTACTGGGTGGTGCCGTGTTCTTCGCTTTCCTGCAGGGAGGACTGTTCATGCCGAATCAGTCACTCGAGTTGTCCGTTCTGGTGCTGTTCCTACTCGGAGTTTTGCTCGTCTACGGATCAGGTCGATACTCTCTCGACCACCGATTCTTCGCGAGTGGTCTCGCCCTCCGTCGGCAGGCAGAGGAAGACGCCGCGATGGACAGGCATCGGGACGAGATCGACGAGTGGGACAGAATCCGAGGAGAAGCTGCATCAGCCAGAGAGGGAAATTCGTCGCTGTCGTTGCGGTCTTCAGGGTCCTCGGGAGTCAGCATGATACAACTGGTCCGGTATGCAGTTGCCCTGGTGCTGGCAGGATCCATTCTGTATTTCGGAATCCGCGCCCTTCCCGTCGAAGTGTCCCTCGCCGAGATTGGTGCCGTCGGTGGAATTCTATTTGTCATCCTGGCCGTCTTTTTCGTCTTTTTCAACTGGGCGCTTAGCGAAGACTGATCCGAGGAGTCTATGGAGTGGGTCTGGCCTCTTTTTCAATCCTACATCAAAAAACGCCTCTGTAACGCGGGGGCGACAGTTCCTGATGATGACTCCCTTGAATCTGAGTTTATTGAGGTGCTGAGTGGATCGAGCGTAACCGTTCTTGTTCAGGAGCCGTGGAGAGGATCTGTGCGATTCAAATGTCTGGGCAGATTCGACTCCGGCGACATGTTTGATCTGTTGAATGCACCGGAGACGTACCTCCGAGATCACTTCGGTGGCGGAAAATTCAAGCTCAATTTTCATCACGGATGGCATTTTGTCGCCACCCAGAACTTTAAACCCGACGGCGATCCTCGATGGATGGATCTGCCTGAGTTCGAACTCGAGACAGCATAATGACGAATAGTGAATTGACCAGACATCAGAAACTTGTCCGCTGGCAATGGACCCACAATTCTACGGCATCAGATTTGATTCGTGTTTTCGTGGGTGCCGCACTGCTGGTTCGAGGTATATGGATTTTCATGGATCCCAGCCGGATGACGGAATTTGTTGGCGATCGCTCCGTCGAATGGATTGGCGCGTACGTGATGATTGCCCACATCGGCGGTGGTGCGTTGTTAATCGCTGGATTCCTGACAAGGTTCGGGGCGATGATTCAACTTCCAATCCTGATCGTAGCCACCTTCTTCGTCCATCTATCCGACGGTTTCGCCAGCCCCAATCAGTCCCTCGAACTGTCGGCGCTGATGTTGGTTTTGCTGGCGGTTATCCTGGTTTTCGGGCCCGGTAAACACTCGGTCGATTTCCATCGATACGATTCATGAGCCGTGGGCCGCAGCCTGACGGTCATGTTGCACGATTGGGAGTCCAGGTAATAGTTCTCTCAGCGGAAGGGTCTACATTCGTCGTGATGAATTTCAGTAGACAGACGCACGTACTTGATTTCACCGCTACGATTCCGACCTTTTCTGGTCGCCACGCTCTGTACTCTCGTTGTATTCCAGGCGCAGGCTCGACAGGGTGAAGTTCGGGGATTCGTCACCGACGCTTCTTCTGAACAGACCCTCCAGGGGGCTACCGTTGTTCTACAAATCGACGGGTCACTCGTTCTGGGAACGGCTACCGACGGCGACGGATTTTTTTCTTTCCGTCGAGTGTCCACGGGGACGTATACCCTGCAGGTTTCATTCGTCGGATTCGAGACCTATACGGGATCGGTCTCGCTCCGAAATGGTGGTACAATAGAGCGTCTGATCGCCCTCGATCCGAGTAGGTCCCCAATAGATGAAGTGGTCGTGGAGGCGGAGATCGATACGGGTGTGACCACGGTGACCGCCGGTCTGGAGTCGCTTATTCCGAGGCAGATCGAGCGCGTACCCATCCCGGGAGTCTCAGGAGACCTGGCCGGGTATTTACAGACCATGCCAGGAGTTGTTGTTCAGGGAGATCGGGGAGGCCAGTTCTTTGTCCGTGGTGGAGCGGTAGATCAGAACCTTGCGCTTCTGGATGGTTTACCCGTGTACATGCCTTTTCACGTACTGAGTTTCTATTCTGCTTTCCCGCAGGAAGTGGTAGATCGCGCCGACGTGTATACCGGTGGTTTCGGGGCTCGATACGGAGGCCGGGTCTCCTCTGTGATAGATGTAAAGGCCCGGAATGGAAACAAACAGGATCTTGCCGGAAGCATTTCGGTCGCTCCGTTTCTGAGCACGGTTCAAATCGACGGCCCGCTCGTCCGAAATCGCATTTCGTTTTTACTCAGTGCCAGACAATCCCTCATTGAGGAGATTGTGCCCGAATTATTTGGTCAAGCGTTACCCTACCGATTTGGAGATCGCATGGCCAAGATCCATGCACTTCTCGGAAGTGGCCAGTCCCTTTCCTTCACCTTTCTGGACACAGATGACAGAGGGGACATAGCCGGGACGAAGAAAACCTTCGAGGGAGACGCAATCGCTTCGGCACCCACCGACAGCGCAGAGGTCGCTTGGTCCAACACCGTGTACGGAGGAACGTATACGCTTCGATCGAATGCCCTTCCGCTGGTTTTGACGCTTACGGCAGGCCGATCCGAAATGTCCAACGAGATGGGCGCCGAGAACGATCCGGAACGCACGTCGAGCATCAAAAGCACGGACCTTGGAGGCACATTACAGTGGTCGGGGAGGCGTACCAATGTCGCGATCGGAGCGAGGTATCGAGCGTCCGCACTGGCATTCCGCCTCGACGGATTGTTCGACGAACTGTCTACGGATGCCGAAGACCTGGATGAACTGGATGCTTTTGCAGAGTCTTCTTTCGACGTTTCAGGGTCCAAGATCAGATTCGAACCGGGTGTACACATTTATTCCGTAACGAATCAGTCTCGTCTGGAGTTAGAACCTCGCATCCGGTTTTCGTTCCATCCGGGCGGCCTCCGGGGTACCCACCATTTTCATGCCGCCTGGGGAGTCTATCACCAGGCGACACTCGGTCTCGACGACGAGCGGGATCTTGGAAATCTTTTTACCGCATGGACGGCGGTAAAATCTGATCGAGCGCTCCCGACGGCAACGCACGCAATCCTGGGGTGGAATGCCCGCGTGTCGCCGGCTGTGAGCGCTGCCGTCGAAGGCTTCTACAAGCGCTATGAGGGTCTCTCCGTTCCGATATTCAGTGCGTTTCCCCGTTTTACGACGACCCTCCAATCTGCCGACGGAAACGCATACGGACTGGACGCACGTATTGAGCTAACGGACCGCCCATTCATAAACGAGTCCGTTCTGGACGGATATGTCAGTTATTCGTACTCAAACGTGGAATATGATGCATCCGGGACGTCCTATCATCCCGCTCACGACCGACGGCATCAGATGAATGCGCTCTTCCACGCTCAACGGGGCGAAGTCGGGATGACCGTGCAGTGGCAGATCGGATCCGGACTTCCATTTACCGAGTCCGGTGGGTTCGACACGTTCATTTTACTGAATCCGGATGTCGATGTATCGACCGAGGCCGGTCTGGATCGCATTCTGTATGCAGACCCGTTCAAGGGTCGGCAACCCACCTATTCCAGAATGGATGTCTGGCTCGAGCGCCGGGTCGATCATGGAAAATACGTCGCTACGCTGCGTGCGGGAGCCATAAATGTTCTCAATCGCGACAATCTATTCTATTACGACCTGTTTACGTTCAAGCGGGTCGACCAACTGCCCATCATTCCGTCTGTGGGGCTCAAGGTTGAACTGCGCTAGCGGTTCCGCGATCAGGAAGATTTCGACGCTACCCGTGTGCCGATCAATCGGGGAACAACGACGTGTCCATCCCTGGGATAACGCGGAGCGCATTCCGGTAATAGATATGGCGCAGCACGTCGTCGGGGAGATTCATGCCGTAGAGCTTCCAGTGGGCATGACGTTTTCGATAGTAGTCGAAGAACTCGTCGTCTGTCTCGAACGTGCGGAAGTAGACACGGTACTCGTCGACTGCCCAGGCGTCCTTCCCGAACATCACCCGATCTTTGTAGTCAATCAGGAACTGTCTGGCGTGTCGGGGCTGGCGACCCAGTTCAGCCAGGACCGCGCCGAGTTCGGTGTACATATTGGGAAACTCATCCATTAACGTGGCCAGTCCGTCAAGATTGTTTCCATACCACCCGAGATGCGCATTGATAAATGTGGTCTCGGGATGCTTGCGAAAAACGTCGTGCTGTTCCCCCATAATTTCATCGAATGACGGGTATTTGGCAGGATCCCGATATCGATTCGGCTTCTGTCTCAGTTCAAGCCAGCGTTCGTTGTATCGGTCGCGAGGAGACCAGAATGGTGAAGGTTCTCCCGTGTGGATCAACACCGGTATCCCGAGCTCTCCGCATTTCGTCCATATTGGATCCAGACGCGGATCATTCGTGGCCACGCGCTGATCATCGGAATCTCGAATCGAGAGCCCCAGACTCTTGTAAATTTTGAGTCCCTGAGCGCCATTGGCGACGTCTTGCTCGAGCTGAGCTACGGCCTTTTCTGTCCAGCCCGGAGAGCCGATCTCTGAAAAGTCGATGTTGGCAAAGACTACGAACCGCGAGGGATAGCGTCCTTTCATGCTCTTGACCATGGCAGCGAGCTTGTTCCCCCATCCACCACTCAGATTGACGGCGATTGCCATGTTGACGCTGTCCATATCGGCAACGACTTCCGCCATCCGCTCGTCAGAGTACGTGTCCGCCTGGAAGTGGTGGCTATGTACATCGATAAATGGATATTTCGCCATCCGAATCGGATGTTTCGGTACAACCAGTGTCGATACGGGTTCGTATTCTCCGATGTCCATAGCCTTGAGTTGCTCCTGAGCACGCGTCACGGAGACCGGTACCAACAATGTGAGCCCGAGGAAAAGTCTTCGAAACATGGTGACTTGACTTTTTGATGATTGGGTGCCGAACCGGAAGCGGCCGACGGGGTAGATAGCAGTCCGAATACCCGCGGCGGCAGCCTTCGTTTCCGTCCCCACTATTTCCGTCGTATTGGTCCGTCCGAATCCGCATGTCCGACATCAACACCCTCGACCTGGACTTTCAACTTACGTCTGATTTTGAGCCGACGGGGGATCAGCCGCGGGCCATAACGGAGCTCTCCGAAGGCCTCGCTCGCGGGGACAAGTTTCAGACGCTGCTCGGGGCTACGGGTACCGGGAAGACATTCACCGTTTCGAATGTGGTCGGGAAGCTCGGCAAACCCACATTGGTTCTGAGTCACAACAAGACGCTTGCGGCCCAACTCTATGCCGAATTCAAACATTTCTTTCCGAACAATGCCGTAGAATTTTTCATCTCCTACTACGACTATTATCAGCCTGAAGCCTACATCGTCCACTCGGATACGTATATCGAGAAGGATATGTCGGTCAATGAGCGTATCGACCGCTTGCGTCTGAAGACGACCAGTTCGCTGGTCTCCGGTCGTCAGGATGTAATCGTCGTCGCCAGCGTCTCGTGCATCTATGGACTGGGATCGCCAGACGAGTATCGATCCCAGATCGTACAGGTTCGGGTGGGTGAAGAGATCGAACGGAATTCCGTTCTTCGCGGTTTGCTCGCCATCTATTACACCCGGAATGACGTCGAGTTTATTCCCGGTGTTTTTCGTGTACGGGGAGATGTGATCGAGATATTTCCTGCATACGCCGAAGATCAGGCGTACCGGATTGAACTTTGGGGTGATGAAGTCGAGAAAATAAGCGTCTTCGACCCGATCACGGGCAAAACCATCTCTGATGCTCAATTTCTAACGGTCTATCCGGCCAAACTGTTTGTTACGCCTAAAGACCAGATGGATCGTGCCATCGCATCGATTGAAGAAGAATTGAACTGGCGCCTGGCTGTCCAGAGAGAAAACGGGCTCGTGCTGGAAGCTCACCGGCTTGAGCAGCGCACCCGATTCGACATCGAGATGCTGAGGGAGGTCGGTTACTGCTCAGGTGTAGAAAATTATTCACGCCATTTGACGGGACGGACACCCGGCGAGCGGCCGTACTGTCTGTTGGACTATTTCCCGGACGACTTTCTCATGGTAATCGACGAGAGTCACGTAACGCTCCCGCAGGTAAGGGCCATGTACAACGGCGATCGGGCGCGAAAATTGACGTTGGTCGAACACGGGTTCCGACTGCCGTCTGCACTCGACAATCGTCCAATGACATTCGAAGAATTTGAGGCGCGTCTTGACCAGGTTATTTACGCGAGTGCAACACCTGGCGATTACGAATTGGAGCAGTGTGGAGGGGTGTTTGTCGAGCAAGTCATTCGTCCAACCGGTATTCCGGACCCCGGTGTCGAAATTCGTCCGTCGAAGAACCAGATTGACGATCTGCTTGAGGAGATCAGGGTGGTTTCCGAACGAAACGAACGAACGCTTGTGACCACGCTTACGAAACGGATGGCAGAAGACCTCGCTGATTATCTGGATTCATATGGCATCCGCGTACGGTATCTGCATTCTGACATCACCGCTCTCGATCGGGTAGAAATTCTCCGGGGACTCAGACTAGGGCAGTTTGACGTATTGATCGGCGTGAACCTGCTGAGAGAGGGACTCGATCTGCCGGAAGTCTCTCTCGTCGCCATTCTGGATGCTGATAAGGAGGGATTTCTACGAAGTGACCGCTCGTTGATTCAGACGGCCGGGCGGGCGGCCCGTAATGCCAACAGCAAAATCATCATGTATGCTGATCGTAGAACGGGTTCGATGGATCGAATGATCTCCGAGACCGAACGTAGGCGAGAGATCCAACTCGCGTACAACGAAGAGCACGGCATTATACCGACGACGGTGAAAAAATCCGTTGATGACATCATGGAAGGCACCGTCATTGCCGAAGAGAAACATGCGGACGGCGGGCCGGCTTCCACCTATTACGCAGGACCAGATCAACTCAAGACGGTCGCAGACCCGGTGCTCAAGTACCTGACAGACGATCAGAAAAAGGACATGATCCGCCAACTCAAGGAGGAAATGCTGGAGGCGGCCAGCAACCTGAAGTTTGAGAAAGCGGCAGAACTGCGCGATTCAATCGCGCAACTGACCGTCGACCTCAAGAAATAAAACGAGTTCGGTCTTATCCCAACATGCCGACAACACCGGCTCGAATCATGGCTACGGCAATGGCAGCCAGAAAGAGACTGGTTACTTTGGCAACGGCCAACGCCGTGTTTGACCCCATTTTTCGGAGGAGTGTCGGTCCGAATAAAAAACCGATTGAGATAAGCGTAAGATTCAGCAGCAGGGCAACGAATGTTGGTAGATAACCGAAACTTTGCTGGGATACGAGAATCGTAGTAATAGCGGCCGGTCCAATCGTGAGCGGAATACCGATAGGGACAATTCCCAACGATCCACCGTCGTCCTCGGGGCTGCGTCTCCTGAAGTCGCCAAATATGAGGTCCGTGATACTCAAGACAAGTAAAATAATACCACCGCCGACACGGAGATCGTTGAGTGTGATACCCATGATATCAAAGATCAGCTCCCCTGCGAAGAGTATCAGCGCTGCGACGGCGAAAGCCGTACTCGTGGCCTGGACAATCAGGCGACGTCGGGCTCGTTCCTCGAGGCCATCTGTGAGAGACATGAAGAGTGGCAGTACACCGGGAAGATTCATGGCGACGAACAGAGGCAAAAATGACTCGATGAAGGGAGACATGGCGGATCTTGGACTGGAAATTCGGGTTGACGAGCGGATGTCGTTCAGTGATGGCCGCTCAAATTGTCCACATGGTACACCTGTCAACCGATGAATATCCAACGCTACGGTGCGATCTTTTTAATCCTTCTTGGCATCTTCGTTCTTTCAGGATGCAAACAACCCGTACCTGAGATTGTCAGTACGTCTGAACCGCTGTATTTCGAACGAATCGGAATGGGTCAAACGGGAACGGTCGCGGACACGATCGAGGTATTAATTCGAACCGAAAAAAACTGGAAGGAGTGGAGCGAAAAGGTTAAGCCGTTGTCTCCCTTTAAGAAAATAGATTTTTCCCAGGCAAGTATCGCACTGATTGCGATACCTGTAGAGTCTGGCGGGTACACGGTCGAGGTGGAATCAGTCGAAAAAGACGCAGGAGTTATTACTGTTTCTTATCTGTTCTCGAAACCGAAGTCGGCGTGCATTTCTCCACTGGCCGCGGCGCTTCCTTTCCAGGCTGTTCTGATCAGGAAGGCCGATGGAGACGCTCGGTTCAAGCGCCGGGAAGAGCGCTACGGATGCGACCTTTGATCAGCCGGGATTACCATTCTCAACGAGTCTGGGATTGTGGACCCGTTCATCAGATTCGATGAGTCCGTCCCGAAGCCGAATAATTCGTCGGGCATGCTGAGCAATATATTCTTCATGGGTGACGACCAGGATGGTGTTTCCTCTGCCATGAAGTTCTTCGAAGAGTTGCAGGATCTCCTCTCCGGTTTTGGAATCCAGATTGCCCGTAGGTTCGTCTGCAAGCAGGATGGACGGATTGTTGACCAGCGCTCGCGCCACTGCGACGCGCTGTCGCTGGCCACCCGATAACTCATTCGGTTTGTGATCCATTCGTTCATTGAGACCCACGCTCGTTAGCGAGGCCTCTGCCATTTCGTGCCGTTTGGATCTGGGGATGCCGGAGTAGATGAGTGGCAGTTCCACATTTTGAAGACAATTCGCCCTCGGAAGGAGATTGAATGTCTGAAAAATGAATCCGATTTCTCGATTCCTGACTACCGCGAGTTCGTCGTCATCCATCTCTTCAACTTCGTGGTCGTTCAGGATATAGAATCCTTCGGACGGGACATCGAGGGCACCGATAATATTCATCATCGTCGACTTACCCGATCCGGACGGTCCCATGATGGCTACGTATTCATTCGGATAAATTGATACCGAAACGCCGTCCAGAGCACGGACTTCCTGCGTGCCCATTTTATATATTTTCTTGACGTCACGCAGTTCTATTATCGGGCGTGGCGTTGAGGATCCGGATTCCATACTACAATAACTTTAGAGTCAATATTCAGGAGTTAGAAGCCAGTCTACGAGAGTCCTTGGACGTCTTTTTCTTGACGGCACCGTCCGGTTTGAGTGTACGGCTGACAGCCCGGTAAGGACCGGTGATTACCTGCTGTCCTTCGCTCACACCGGACTTCAAAACGATGTTGGTGTCGTCACTGATTCCCGTCGTTACCTCCACCAGCTGCGCTTTTCCATCTTCCAGGATGAAGACGATGCGTCTGAGGTCTTCCCTGTCGACATCCGATTCCGAATCTGCATCGACAACGGTTCCGGCTATAGATTCTGTGGTTTTACCCGAGTCCGAGTCCGAGTCCGCGGTCGCTTTGCGATTCTTCCGCCGGTCCTTTTCGAGCTGTTCCTTTCGTAACTCGTTGAAGTCACGAACGGTCACGGCCTGAATAGGGACCGTTATCGCTGCCTCTACCGTCTTCGTGAACACGTCGACGGTGCCGCTCATTCCGGGCCGAAAGCTGGGTGTTTGCGGTTGCTCGGACGGCATTTCATTGCTCGCCACTACATCCCCCACGCCGATACCGGAAAATTCTGTGTTGTGGGCGTCAAGAATTCTGATTTTGACGGGGAAATTGGTTACCTGCTCCTGGCTTCCGGCTCCCTGGATTCGTGCCGAATTGGCTATCTCTGTGACGACTCCTCTAAAGCTCCGTTCGGGGTATGCGTCGACCTCGATTGCCGCAGAATCTCCGACGGCGACATTGACGACGTCATTCTCGTTCACGTCTACTTCGAGTTCCATTCTATTGAGTTCGGCAATACGCATCATTTCGGTTCCAGTGAACTGACTCGTACCGACAACGCGTTCACCGAGTTCGACGTTCAGGATAGAAACGGTCCCATCCATGGGCGAGTAGATCTTCGTCTTGTCGAGCTGATCCTGGCTTTCGTCCAGACGTGCTTCGGCGATTTGAACCGAATACTGTGCGGATTCAAATGAAGCTTTGGCGGTCTCATACCTCGTTTTTGCGGTCAGATAATCACTCTCGGAGACGGCTTTGGCGTTGTATAATTTTTGTTGGCGTTTTTCCTCCAGTTCCGCGTTCAACAGGCTCGCACGGGCCTGCGCCGCCCCAGCTTTCGATTGGAGAACAGAGGCCTTTGCCTGTTTTACCTGCGCTACGTAAAAATCAGGATTGATACTCACGAGCAGCATACCCTTGGTAACCCGATCTCCCTCCTGGATGGGAAGCGCGATGATTTCCCCCGGTACGTCGGGACTGATGGCGACTTCTATTTCCGGCTGCACCTTTCCAGAAGCCGTAACTACCTGTGTCACGGTTCTGATGGTAGCTTCGGCTATTTCAACCTGGGTTACGCGCTCTTTTGGTCCGATAATTCCCGTCATGGAAACGACCGCGCCAATGATGACGACAAGGATGACGAGAACTCCCAGTAGTATGACGATACGTCTGGTATTACTCTTCTTCTTCTTGGCCATGATGTCTATGTGATTGACTAAATAAGTTCTCTAAGGTCTTCAGGTGACGGGATCGCAATCTCAGTCAAATAACGGCTGCGACGGATCGAGTGTCCCCTGATAGTATTGGAGTAGTTTCTCCTGGAAATGAAACTGAAAGATCGCCTGCGCCCGCTGACTGGCCGCATTGACGAACTGCGACTGGGACTGTGTGAGTTCTACGAGAGTAGATGCTCCGATGTTATAGCGCTCCTGTTCAACCTGAAGGGCTTGATCGGCGGCACGAAGTTGCTTCTCGGTTACGTCCAGGCGTTTAACCGCCGTTCGATAGTCATAGAATGCCTGTCTGACTTCGAGAGCAATAGATTGTTGTAGATTTTCGAGATCAAGTTTTGCATTGGCGTACTGAACGCGACTGCGCTCGACGTTTGTCTTCGTGTTCAATCGGTTGAAGAGGGGAATCCGAAGACTCAGACTGACGAATTCCGAGCGGTTGTTGTCCAACTGCGTACCGAATCCTACCTGATCAAGGATGGGGCTACCGGAAGCATCGCGGCCGATAACCTCAAGCTGTTGACTCGAAAAGCGCGTACTGATTCCGCCCGAAAGATCCAGCGAGGGGAGGCGGCCGGATTTCGCAAGTCGAATGCCCTGTTCGGCTGCTTCGATAGACGATTCCTGCGACGACAGATCGGGTCGACTATTGAACGCCTCACGTGTAAGTACCTCGGAGTCGTAATCCGACGCGCTCAGAGGAATCGAATCCGCGTCCGGAGCGACAAATTCATAATTCCCGAACGGATCGAGCTGCATGGTCTGGATGAGTCGGGTTTGGGCCACCTGAAACTGACTCTCTGCGGTCAGTTGTTGCGCCTCGCTGGAAGCAAGCGTGGCTTGCTGCGTGTACAGATCCGAAATGGGCCGCGCCTCGACACGGACAAATTCCTCGATGCGCTCAAGGACTTTTTTCTGGGCGGCAACGTCTTCGTCCCTGATCCTTAACGTTTCCTCGGCGAGGACCACATTGAGGAAATTAGTGATCACATTGAATACGACGGTTTGCTTGGTCCGAGCAAAGGCCTGTTGCTGACTGGCCAGCGTATTTCGTGCTTGTTCCAGCGACGCGACGTCTGCGAACCCATTGAAGAGGTTGATCCCTGAGTTCGCCCCCATATTGAATGAGTCGCTCGACTGGTTGACCAGCTTTCCCGTTGTCTGGTCAAACTGAAGGCCGTAATTGCGGGATGCCCCGGAATTAAAATTCAGATTGGGGAGAAAGTCGGCTTTTTCAGACTTTACGGTCAGCTCCTGTACTTCGAGATTATTTGCTGCACGCCGGATAGACACACTCTGATCGAGCGCAATCTGAACGGCTTCATTGAAATCAATTTTCCTCAGGTTCTGCCCGGTCGCTGTACTGCATGCAAGCGTCACGGATAGAACAAGTACAGTGGCACCTGTTCTGGACGCGTTTCCGAGAGTGGCGAGAGTCCGGTTCAGAGCTAGTCGGGCAATCATGATGCTAAATTTGGTTAAATCCGTCTGGAATATCATTATGTCTGTACACACCTGCTAATTTCTGCAACACCGGGTAACAAACGTACCATTCACAGAAAACGGTGTGCCGATTAGACGGTTGACAGCGAAAATCCATTCCTGAGGCGCCTGAAAGAAGCTCCAGCAGTTATGGAATCCATTCCATTTAAGAGACCGGCGAGCCGATGTACGGAAGCCTACACCCCGTGTTGCAGTATGGTACGTATTCGGACCGC
>CAYLHF010000031.1:0-14311 GCA_964383365.1 uncultured Rhodothermales bacterium
CCGGATCTGTTGATTGTGGATATTGGCACATCTGACGTGGATGGACTCGAGCTTTGTCGCAGATTCCGAGGTGATTCAAAACTTCGCTTTGTTTGGATAATCAGTCGTATTGCTACGAACGATACGAGGTTACACGTACGGGGGCTTGACGCCGGGTCGGATATCTGTTTTGTCAAACCCGTTGCGGTTACCGTGATGATCAGTCAAATCAGAGCCATCGTGAGAGGTATACATCGAACCAGTACACCTCCGGATACCATCACCGTCAGCAATTTATATATCGACAAGGCCCGATATCTCGTAGTAAAGGTGCACGATGGAGAGAAAGAGGCTATTCAGCTCCCTCGACAACAGTTTAAATTGCTTTATTTTCTGGCAAGCCGCGCTGGCTGGGTCTTTACCCGCGCCGACCTGATGCAACAGGTATGGAAGCGATCTGATCTGACTCTGCGGACTGTCGATGTCCACGTCAGGCGCATCCGTGCATGTCTTGGAACTGGATATATCGAGACCGTTAAGGGGATAGGGTATCGATTCCGGGATCGTACAAATATCAGCCACGATGAGTAATTGAACTCTTCAGTTCAGAACGAGGAACGATTTCGCCCGGACTCCGACCAACCCGGTCACCCGGATAAAATAGATTCCCGGAGTGAGATGGCTGACATCCAGGTTTTCAACGTGATCTCCGATCGAAGCCGTGACATCCAGCGCAGTCGAAACCTGCCGGCCCAGAACGTCGACTATGGAAAAGGTGAGGTGTTGGGTTCGGTGCGAGGAATAGGCGACCGATATTCCGTTCGAAGCCGGTACTGGATACACGGAGGCGATGGCGGTCGAGCGAGGAAGTTCATCTCCGTCTGTCGCGAGCGATCCGATCCGGTCGAATGTCCCTATAGCCAGGGCGCGCCGAACCGAGTGCCCGTCGGTGGCTGATACGGTCCATTTGTAGGACTGGACCGTACTGATGGATTTCGATACGAAACCGGGAATGACCGCGCTGGTGGTGGTAATACCCGTCTCCTCCGAATAGATCTGACCCAGTTCATCCACCACGGTTAAGGTGTATGTTAAATCATCGGTATCTACAGGGCGATCCCATGAGGCGGTCACATCATCAGAAAAAGTAAAGACCGAGGTGTCCGTCGGAGCCGTAAGCGCGAACGTGCCCGGGGCATCGTTCGGACCTATTCCCTCCACGATCGTGCTGTGACGATTGATCTGCAGACCGGCGTACGTTTCCGTCCTCCCGGATGGCCATCGAATGACGAGTGAATCGATGGCTGCTGCTGCCCCGAGTCCGAAATGGGCAGTGAGCGCATGGTTCTGGCTCGTCATCCCGTCTCCTGCCGTGATGTCGCGGACCTGCAAGCGGCCGGAGGCATAGAGCATCAGGTGGGCACCGACGGCAAAGCCATTTCGACCGGCACCGCGTAACGATACCGTGAGGTAATTATTCACCCCTCCGTCGCTGAAGAACAATTTGTTGAACGGCGCCGCTTCCGTACCAGCGAATAGGTCGATCCATCCGTCATTATTCAGGTCGCCTACCGCCACAGAACGATGAAACTGCAGGTCGGTCAATCCGGCTGCTGCCGCGCGATCGGAAAACGTCCCGTCCTGGTTATTGATCAGTAATCGATCCGGAAAGCCGAGATTGGCCACGTATAGATCAATCCATCCGTCATTATTGAAGTCAGCCGCAGCAGCTCCCAGTCCCAACTCGTCAGCGGTACCGGAAACACCTGCGCTCACTGACACGTCTTCGAAGCGACCGTCTCCCAGGTTTCTATACAGTTTATTAACTCCGGAACGGCCATCAGTCGTGGGCATGTTGGCTTCGAAAATGTCCATAAGGCCATCGCCGTCATAATCGGCCCACACGATACCCCATCCCCCCAAATTGTCATCCACCCCTGCAAAGGCCGCCGTATTGACGAACGTACCATCTCCCTGATTCTGAAACAGCAGGTTTACCGACGCGTCCGGCGAGGGCGCACAAGCCGCTATGTAGATGTCGATGTCCCCGTCGCGATCATAGTCTGCAGCGGCAGCGCCGTACGTGTGCGGCGGTAGAGTGATTCCTGCTCCTATCGTGGCATTCGAAAAACGGCCGTCTCCCCTTCCCAGAAACAACTGGTTTTTCCCTGTTTCCTCTCCCACGAAAAGATCGATAGGGCCGTCACCGTTAAAATCCGCGAAAATGGATCCCTGAGTCTCGCCATGAATAACGAGTCCGGACGCGGTGTTACTTCGAACGAAGCGCAGTCCTTGGATATTGGTGTAATAGCGGGCACTATCCGGCTGAAGATCCATGAAGAACGCCTCCAGAAACCCGTCGTTGTCGGGATCAGCGAATATGCCTCCAAATACAACGAATCCATCACGTGTGATGCCGATATCAGAGAACGTGTGCTCGAACGCACCATCTGGTTTTTGCAGAAACATGCGCGAGGGCTGATAGATGTCGACAAGGCCATCGCTGTTTATATCCACAATACTTGCGCCGAAAATAGACGCCAACTCGTCTGACTGGGTGTCGAGTTTCATGGATGCTTCGTGAAAGGTCTGTCCGGATGTTCGTCCAGCACACCAAAAGGAAGCCAGAATCAGGAATAGTTTCGCGATACCTGATGCGAAATAAGTATCTGACAAGTGTACCATGTGTTCTATATTTTGGTTTTCCCCGGACTGAATGATTCCAGAATCTGACGGGACAACGGACCGTGGTTAAGTAAGAGATCAAGGATGGATAACCCCGTTTTAAAACCCTTAAAGTTTTGACGGTAAGGCAAAACCGTATAGCCGACACCACATCCTTCCGCCGGTGACGAAACCGGAAAATCGGACGCTAACGACGTCGGTTCGTCTGCGGGTTCAAGGGGTTTTCGCAAGAGTTGGCCTTTACAACCGAGCACCGAGTGGGTCCACACGGTAGCCTCCATAGTCAGTTCACCCAGAAACCGATGTGGGCACTGGATAATTTCCAGAATGTCATCTATGTAGTGGGAATAATAAGGGGCGGAGGCATAGTTGAACCGGAGCGCTTTCCTGTGCTTGGATGGCCAGTCTACACGGTTATCGATCATCGTTTCGCTTATTGAACGACCGAACTGACCACCTTTCAATGGCACGGTGATCCACTGTGTGCCGGTCGGCGTTCGGAGCCGAGACCTGTTCTGGAGGGTCTGGCGACTGTATTGAAGGCTGGAAGAGATGCAGCAGTCGTGTCCCTTCAGCATGGCGATACAGAGATCGAATCCCGGAAAATATTCCGGCGGGAGCACTGGCGCCAACGCCCGCGCTGTGCAGATGCCTTCTGTCGTCTTGTCCTCTCTCATAGCCTGGTCGGCCGGGTAAGTTGCCGGGATAAAGATAAAACTTCCAGTGGCAGGTCGTCGTGTTGGAAGAGAAAAGCAGTATCTTTTTGAATCACGCCCATCAAATGGAATATTACTTAGGCTAGTATGCCTTTTATATTTAATTAATTAGCCTTGAACACGTTTAAGCCTAAATTATTAAGGCGTGGTGATACCATCGCCGTCCTTTCTCCTGCTTCCTATCCGACAAACACCGTTCGATTTGCACGCGGCCTGTCGGCTCTGGAGTCCTGCGGTTATTCTGTCCGTCAGATTCCGCAACAGAGTGCTCCAGTTGGCTATCTCAGCGACACGGACATCGTTCGGGCAACGGTATTCAATGAAGCGATACAGGATTCATCCGTCGACGCGATATTCTGCTCCCGAGGTGGATATGGATGCCAGCGTCTCCTGGACCTCATTGATTATAACGCGGCTGCGACGAATCCAAAGCTCCTGGTCGGGTACTCAGACATCACTGCGCTTCAACTCGCGCTCTATGCCCGATCGGGGTGGGCATCCCTATCCGGTCCCATGGTAGCAGTAGACTGGCCGGACATCGATGACTGGACCCGGGATCAATTTCTCCATCTCGCTGAAGGAAGATTCGATGGCTCGTTCTCTGGACCCGACGATACGGGGCTGGTGGCCGTTACGGACGGGACAGGCGAAGGCGTGCTGATCGGCGGCAATCTCGCCTCACTCGTTCGTCTGATAGGTACACCGTACCTCCCTGATCTGAGAGGGTGTATTCTTTTTTTCGAAGACATTGGAGAAGCTCCGTATCGGATCGACGCCATGTTGGCACAACTTCAGGCCACGGGAATCTTCGACTCGCTGTCCGGGCTGGTTATAGGAGACCTGGGAATCTGCGAGAGGTCAGATGGTAAGCCGACCCTTTCTGTAGCCGAACTCATCTCCGATTATTTCAACGGGGCATCATTCCCGGTAGCCACGGGACTGTCGTACGGCCATATTCCCGTCAAACATACGATACCGATCGGGATCAGGGCCCGGCTGACAGTCGGAAAAGATTGTTCAGAACTCATCATGCTCGAATCTGTCGTCGTCTAAGACGCGTGCAAAACGCTTCGATACAGATCGGTATCTGAGTTCCTATGATGCTTGTTTACTCCGGGTTTTCACCGTCTCTTGCCCGTTCGAATGAGGCGTCATCCGTACTATACGTAACGGACTCCCCCATCACCCAGCCCGTTGCTCATCTGGAATGAGAATAGCCGTATTCGCGTCGGGAGGTGGCTCCAATTTTGAGGCCATCGTCCATGCCAGTCAATCCGGAATTCTGACAGCGAGCGTTCCTCTCTGCGTGACTGATCGCACCGATGCAGGCGTACTGGATCGGGCAAAAAGGCATGGAATTTCGAGCACAGTACTCAGCCCGAGATCGTTTAAGGATTCCCGTGTATACGTCGATGAGTTGTTGTCTCTTCTGGAGGAGTATCAGATTGACCTGATCGCCCTCGCCGGGTATCTGAAGAAGATTCCCGCAGCGTTAGTCGATTCGTTTCAGGGCCGCATCACGAATATTCATCCGGCGCTTCTTCCAGCTTTCGGCGGAAAGGGCATGTTTGGTCTGAATGTGCATCGGGCCGTTCTGGAATCAGGAGCAACGGAGTCGGGGGCCACTGTCCATCTTGTTGATTTCGAATATGATACCGGACGCATCCTTGCGCAGGAGCGTGTTCCGGTGCATGCCGACGATAGTCCCGAATCGTTGGCAACCCGCGTTCTCGAAGTGGAACACAGAATATATCCGGAGACTCTGGCGCGTATCGCTGCTGGGGCATTGCATCCAACAACCATCTAGACCTGTTCAGCTAAGTACATACATGATTCACGTTAAGGACCTTCCGCCCCCTTCCGATTGCTATCCGGTTAAAAGAGCGCTTCTATCAGTTTTTGACAAGAGCGGTATCGTGGCGTTCGGCCGTGCCCTGCACGCGCAGGGTGTCGAGCTTATTTCTACGGGTGGGACAGCCCGCGCTCTCATGGACGCGGATATCCCTGTCACATTGGTCTCCACATTGACGGGGTACCCCGAGATTCTGGACGGAAGAGTCAAAACACTCCACCCGGTGATCCATGGCGGATTGCTGGCTCGCAAGTCCGATCCATCGGATCTATCACAACTGGCCGAACACGGAATCGAGTCGATCGATCTGGTCGTGGTGAATTTGTATCCGTTTTCGGATGCGGTTGCGGAATCTGGTGTGACGGACGCTGTGGCTATCGAGAACATTGACATCGGTGGACCGACCATGATTCGAGCTGCCGCCAAAAACTTTTTCTTTACGGCTGTCGTGACGTCACCCGACGACTATGGCTCGGTGCTCGAAGAACTCGGCGCAAACGAAGGGGCCACAAGACTCTCCACACGCAGAACCCTCGCCCACAAAGCCTTCACGCATACCGCTGTCTACGATGAAGCCGTCTCGAAGTATTTCGGAGGAACGACGGCGGATTCGTCACTCCACGTTGATCTCGAATTGGGGCAACGCCTTCGTTACGGAGAGAATCCGCATCAGACCGCGGCTTTTTACGGCAATCTGGAACGATTTGTGGAGAAGCTGCACGGAAAAGATCTTTCATTCAACAATTTGCTCGATCTCAGCGCAGCCCTCAATCTGATCGATGAATTTGCCGATGCCCCACCCGTGTGTGCCATCCTGAAGCATACGAATCCGTGCGGTGTCGGTACGGCAGAAACGCTCTCCGAGGCATATGAACGTGCTTTTTCCACGGATAAACAATCACCTTTCGGAGGGATTGTAATCGTCAATCGCGAACTGGACCTGGACACGGCAAAGCGTATCGATCAGGTGTTCACCGAGCTCATCATCGCCCCCGGATTCGGAGAGGGAGTTCTCGATTTTCTTACGCAGAAAAAAAACCGGAGGTTACTGCTCCATAAAGCGAGCGCCCGGGAAGATACGTCCCGGGATATGCGCTACGTAGTTGGTGGCATGCTGGTTCAGGACCGCGATCCCGCTCTTGGGAGTCGTGAAATGCTTCTGGATTCGTGCACGTGCGTAACGGAACGGCAGCCGACGAAAAAGGAGTGGGAGGATCTCGATTTTGCGTGGCGCATTGCCAAGCACGTTAAGAGTAACGCCATTGTATACGCGGTCGACGGCCGGACGCTCGGAGTGGGTGCGGGACAGATGAGCCGTATCGATTCTTCCGAAGTCGCCGTCGCCAAGGGCACCAAAAGCGGTCTCGATTTCACGCAGTGTGTTATTGCTTCCGACGCGTTCTTCCCGTTTGCCGACGGATTACTCGAAGCCGCCCGGTGCGGCGCAGTCGCGGCTATTCAACCGGGAGGATCTATTCGGGATGACGAAGTAATCTCCGCGGCAAATGAACACGGCATTGCCATGGTATTTACCGGAAAACGTCATTTCAGACACTGAACAGGGAGCGCTGGCCGGCGAATGGAACAAACGGCCCGTAGATCCCTTGCCCGCAGATCCCTTGCCCGTACATCTTGCGTCGGCCATGCTGGATGTCGACCTTAAATTTTCAACCACTTTTCCGAGCGACACACCAGCAGATTACCGGGTAGACGATAAATGATCAGACTCTGGGATAAAATTCGAGACTGGGCCATCCTGGGAGCACTCGTATTTGTTTCACTGATCGTGCTTCTTTCAGCCAACGAACCCATGCTCCGGGGATTTCGCGCAAGGGCGCTCGAGGCAACCGGGAGTGTCGAATCCCGCTTTGCCTGGATCAGCGATTACCTGACAGCACTTCGGGAGAACAGAGAACTGCGACTTTTGAACCAGGAACTCGGTAGCCAGGTCGCCCTCTCGAGGGATGCGCTTGCTCAGAATCGGGAACTCGAACGATTACTGGGCCTTCGGGACTCATTGAACCTCTCGCTTCTTCCTGCGCAGATTGTCTCCAAAGATATCACCCGCGAACGAAACAGCTTTCTACTCAACGTGGGTCAACATGCTGGAGTCACAGAGAACATGGCCGTCATAGATCCACGCGGGATACTCGGATTTGTCGATCTGGTCGGTGCAGATTATGCGCGAGGAATCAGTTATTTGAATACCGAATTCGAAACTCCTGCAAGAATTCTGGAAACGGGTTCCGATGGTCTGCTGGGCTGGGACGGAAAACATCACGATCGATTACTGCTTGAACACGTTGAACGATTTCAAACCGTCTCTCAGGGACAGCACGTGGTGACGAGTGGCTACTCCGGAATATTTCAGCCCGGTTATCCCATCGGTGTTATCGACTCCGTGTTTGTACTCCCTGGAATGACTACCTGGCAGATATTCGTCAGACCCTCGGCAAAAATTGATCAGGCGGGACATGTATTCGTTATCCTGAACAGGCCTGAATCAGAACGCGTGCAGATGCAGCAATAGTGTTAGCAAGCCCTGGTTAATCAAAACATGATTTAGATGAGTATCCACACTGGAATGCGACCGTTGGGCGTGCGAATCGGTAAACAGATTGCGATTATCCTGCTGACGGCCTCGTGGCTGGTGCCGACGGCAATCCTCGCGCAACGGGCCCCGCGCTCACCGAGAGACCTCAGGAAGCGTATCGAAAAGCTTCTCGATGTGCCGGATTATCAGAATGCCGTCTGGGCCATCCGGATTGAAGACCTTGGTACCGGTAACATTTTATACGCTCGAAACGACAGGAAAAGCTACATCCCCGCCTCCAACACGAAAATCTATACGACCGCTGCAGCGCTGACGCTCCTCGGTCCGGAATATCGGTATGTTACTCCCCTCTACGCGGATGCTCCTGTTGAAAACGGCGTCCTCAAAGGAAATCTCATCGTTCGGGGATCGGGTGATCCGGTCGTCGGGGGCCGGTTCAATGACGGCGATATCACAGAAACCTTCAGGCAGTGGGCCGATTCGCTCAAGGCCCTTGGAATCAATCGCGTTGCGGGCGATCTAATCGGTGACGATGATCTATTTGATGACCTGGGGCTCGGATACGGTTGGAGTTGGGATGATGTCCCTTTCTGGTACTCTGCGGAAATAAGCGCGCTGTCGTTTAATGACAATAATATCGATTTCGAAATCAAAGCCGGACCGGTCGGTGGGAGTACGACCATTTCCTGGAAGCCGATTATGACCGACTTTATATCGGTCGACAATGCGTCCTTCACCCTGCCCACCACCGCAGCACTGAAGGAGGGATATTATCGCTCGTGGGACTCGAACCAATTTCGTTTTTCGAGCGAAATACCGGCTGGCTCCGTCGATAAGGAATCGCTGATGGTACGTAACCCCACGCGATTCTTTGTGCATGTACTACGTGAGGTTCTTCGCAACGAGGGAATCGCGGTCTCGGGCCGTCCGATCGATGTAGACGATCTCTCCCTGAAACCGGACTATACAGACGACTCGATGTATGTCGTCGCCTCGCATACGTCACCACCGCTGAAGGATATTGTCCATGTGGTGAATAAGCGAAGCCAGAATCTGTATGCCGAACAGCTTCTGAAGACCATGGGAGCCATGCTCCCGTTGAAAGTAGATGATCTCATACCCGGATCTGCTCGCATGGGCCTGGCCAGAGAGATGGACACCTTTGCTGCAGCCGGGATGGACACTTCCCGGGTCCATCTGGTCGATGGTTCAGGACTCTCCCGGATGAATCTTGTTACCGCCGAGATGACAACCCGGATTCTGGATTATATGCGCACCGGTGTTGACGATAGCACACGTACTGCGTTTTACCGATCGCTTCCGGTCGGTGCGGTCGACGGGGATCTGAAGAATAGATTCAGAGACTCTCCGGCCCAGGGCAGAGTACACGCCAAGACGGGATATGTATCGCATGCGCGGACGCTCAGCGGCTATGTGATCGCATCGAATGGAGGCATTCTTACTTTTTCGCTCATGTGTAATCACTACACCGTCAGCACGTCTAAAGTGAATCATACCCAGGATGAGATCGTAAACCTCCTGGCCACGTACATACGTTGACGGCATGTTGCACGACAGATGAATAGAGCCGTATGTTGGTTGAAAAGTATTGATATTATTTAATTTGATTGATGTTGAATTCCAGTTATCATTCCGCGTCTGATCCATCATCCTCCCGCATCAAAGGCACCACGGTTGTAGGTGTTCGACACAACGGCAAGGTCGTTCTTGGGTCCGATGGTCAGGCGACCATGGGGAACACCGTCATGAAGCACAAAGCGAGAAAAGTTCGCTCCCTGCATGACGGAAAAATTCTGGCAGGATTTGCGGGTGCTACCGCTGACGCATTCACACTTTTCGAACGATTCGAAGAAAAACTCCAGCAGTACGGAGGCAATGTTACGCGTTCCGCTGTTGAACTGGCCAAGGACTGGCGCACCGATAGATATCTACGAAAACTGGAGGCTCTTCTCGCCGTGGGAGCCCCGGACCGGTTACTCATCATCAGCGGTACGGGAGATGTTATTGAACCGGACGACGACATTATTTCCATCGGTTCAGGAGGACCATATGCGCTGGCGGCTGCACGGGCCATGGTGAAACATGCTCCGACCCTGGATACACGTAGTATTGTTGAAGACGCTCTGAACACGGCAGCTGATATCTGTATTTATACCAATCATGAGTTGACACTCATGGAAATTGACGCTGAATAATTCCAGCCTGCCATTTCCGCCACTCCGGGCGCACCGGTTCAATTTAATTATTTGTAGGAATCATGAAGTATTCTCGCCGCTCCAGAGAGAGCATTCGCAACGCAACGGTTTTAGTCGATTTTGACAACCTTCAGAAAGTCGTTACCAATCTGGCCGGTGAAATTGCGTCGACCGGATCGATCGTTTCCTCCCTGGTAGAAGAAATAAGGCAATACGCTGCCGATCAGTTGCATCTGAACCCCGTCCGAACCGTTGTCGTAGCCTCTTCGTCGAGTGATCGTCCCGTCGAATCCGGATCATTTGATTCCTGGCTTTCGTGCGGGATCGAACCTCGTCTGATTTCGGCCGGAACCGGTGAAGAGGCCGGTGCCATCGAACTCACGATCGATGCGTGCCGAATGCTTCACTCGGACAGGGACATCAGAGCATTTATCCTGATCAGCGGGGATCGTTGGCTCGTACCGCTCACGCAGGAACTCCAACGACATGGCAAGTTCGTAATGGTCTCTACCATCAAGAGTCCTGACGATTGCGGTATGCTCCCGGCAGATGTGGTAGATGCCTATTTTAACAGCAGTGCCCTGCTGGAGCGACTGGGTCTGTCCACGGATTCCGAGTCGGTGATCGAAGATGACACCGACTTCAAGGATGCGGAATCGGTCGATGAACGACGCCCGGAAAAAACAGCCCCGATCGAAGATGAGAGTGCCCGGGAAGTACTCGAGATCATTGAGCGATATTTCGGACAATATCAGGAGGTCTATCTCACGCCACTACTGCGCAAGTTGACGGAACTCGTTAACCATGAAGACGGGCCGAAGTCAGTCGTAAATTATCTCGAGGAATGCGGAGCGGTATGGCTGGAGAAACGACGAGGTTTCCCGCATAATTATACCGTACTGATGGTTAATTCCGAGCACCCTGACGTGGTCGATATCAAGGGTCAGTTTGAGGACGAAGCTCCGCCGACCGATGACGATGACTATTATGAAGACGATGAGATATTTGAAGACGATCGGCAGCATGAGTACGTGGACCACTGATCGATCCAATCCAACGAGAGTTTTTCCGGGTCGTACTGTCTCATTTACCGGAACTATCGCACGTAGAAGCATCATCAAAAGTAGGCGCATCGTCGCCTAGACGCACAAAAGGAGTAGCATGCATCAGGAATTGACCCCGCACGAAATCGTTGCTGCGCTGGATAAATATATTATCGGTCAGCATGACGCGAAGAAGAGCGTCGCCATCGCGCTCAGAAATCGTTGGAGACGACTTAATGCGCCCGACGAGATGCGTGATGAGATCATGCCCAATAATATTATCATGATCGGACCCACCGGGGTCGGAAAGACGGAGATAGCCCGGCGACTCGCTCGGCTAGCAGAGGCTCCTTTCATCAAGGTAGAGGCGACGAAATTCACGGAGGTCGGCTACGTCGGGCGCGATGTCGAGAGTATGATTCGCGATCTGGTGGATTTTTCGATCAATATGGTACGCGAGTCGCACAGTGTACGCGTAGCCGAAAAGGCGCGCGAACTCGCAGAGGAGCGCGTACTGGATATTCTCATCCCACCGACACCGGCTCCGCCGGCCAAGCCGATTGGACTTCATGCCGTTGCGGAAGACGAGAAAGAGTCTCCAGCGACAGCACAGCTACCGTCAGACGGAGAGTTACGGGAGCGCACCCGCCAGAAATTCAGGGAAAAATTGAACCGAGGAGATCTCGACGAGCGGGAAATCGAGGTAGATGTGGCCGCGGACCAGAGCCCCATGTTGCAGGTATTTGGGCCCATGGGGATGGAGGAAATGGGTGTCAATCTGCAGGATATTTTCGGGAATATGGGGGGCAAGAAGAGTAAGAAGAGAAAAATGCCCGTCTCCGAAGCCCGCGATGTGCTCGCACAGGAGGAAGCCCAGAAGCTCATCGATATGGACAAGGTGACCAAAGAGGCACTGGACCGTGTTCAGCAGGCTGGAATCGTGTTTATCGATGAGATCGATAAGGTGGCCTCCCGTACAGCATCCGGAAAAGGCGGTCCCGACGTCTCGCGAGAGGGGGTTCAACGTGACCTGCTACCGATTGTAGAAGGTTCGGGCGTGATGACCAAGTACGGCCTCGTAAAAACGGATCATATACTGTTCATTGCCAGTGGAGCGTTTCATGTATCGAAACCCAGCGATCTGATTCCCGAACTCCAAGGCCGGTTCCCGATTCGGGTCGAACTCTCGAGTCTGACCGAGGAAGACTTTTATAAGATCCTTACGGTTCCGAAGAATGCCCTTCTCAAGCAATACAAGACGCTTCTTGCGTCGGAAGGCGTGAAAGTTGAGTTTACGGACGAAGCGGTTCGTGATATTGCACGCATCGCTGCAGAAGTGAATGAAGACGTAGAAAACATCGGCGCTCGACGCCTGCACACGATTTTGACTACGCTACTCGAAAACATTCTCTTCGACGTACCGGACGCCAATAGAAACTCGGAAATTGTTGTTGATGGGGCGACCGTCGAACTCAGGCTGGGCGATATTGTGAGTAACCGGGATCTGAGTCAGTATATTTTGTGATGCTGACATCGTCGTTTCACTTGCTGTCCGAACCCGGAATCCGGGATCGCTGGGCCACGTTAGCGGCCAGTTCATTATTCCGTACCCCTTTCTCGAGTCTGCGATACCTGGACGCTCTTACGAAGGTAACGGGGCGCCAACTCTGGATAGGATTCGTGACAATGGGACGGGACAAGACCGCTGAAGCGAATGGAGCGGCGGGAACGGCCCACGTCACGGTAGCGGATAATGCTGCAGGAAAGGACAAATACGCTTTAACGGACATCGCCGCCATCGCGCTGCCGGGGCGCCAGTTCGGGAACTGGAAAAAGGCTGATTCAGGACCGTTGACCCCGTTTTCATGCCTTCTTGCCCGTTCGTTTCCGACCGAGGAAGAAGTTCATTCGGGTTCCGGCTGGGACACCTGTCTCGCCCGCGATCTTAAAGACCAGTTCAAATCGATTATTCTCCCCCTTCCCGTCCCTTTTCAGGATGTCCGGGCATTTCAATGGAATGGTTGGAAGGTGGCTCCCCGGTATACCTTTCGTCTTGACATAGTACCAGATGTGAACGCAACCGCTTCCTGGTCCGAGAGTACGCGACGAAACTTTCGCAAACATGCGGCGGGCTACCGCCTCGATGAAACCGGAGCTTCCGCCCGCCGCATTACGGCACTCTGGCATCAATCTTATTCAAGACATGCCCGGCAGACACCGGTCACCCTGGATGAGGCAACAACGCTCATCAAATCGCTCAATCAGTCAGACGTTCGGTTATTCAGTCTGACAAAGAAGGATGAGCACGAACCATGTGCCGGCCTCGTACTGTTGATCGAGGGAAACGAAGCGTATTATTGGCTTGCCGGTGCTGAGCCCGGTCCATCCATGACGGTTTTGATCGGGAAGGTTATTTCCGTCCTGGGTCGTGACGGATATTCCGTGCTGGATTTTGTAGGCGCCAACACACCCTCGATAGCCGAGTTCAAGCGCCGCTTCAATCCAACATTGGTGCCCTATTTCGTGGCTACTCACTCGGGCAGCCTACTCCTGCGTATAGCCTCGAGATTGAATCAGGTACGCCGACGTGTTTTCCGATGACTCACGACCAGCGGTCGACGCAGTTGACTCGCCGTTTACAGCCTCCAATCACCCGGAGGTCGACACCCTGTGCGGACTCTCGCGTGCCGGACGAATGACGGGAGTCACCCTGATTGCCGGACTTTTTTTCCTTCGTTTCGGATATGATTTCGGGGTAAGCGATCAGGATGAGTTCCTGCCCTATCTCCTACACTTGCTCCGACCGGATCTATTGCTCGGTGACTGGTTTGTGGCCATACAGACGGCAGATTTCGGCATCCGAACGCCATTCGTGTATGTTCTATATGGCCCGGCGCTACTCTTCTCAATAAAGACGGCGGTCCTCCTCGTTTACGTCCTCTCGTTTTACCTGATCGTTTCTTCCGTACTCGATCTCGTCCATCAGATCATCCGGAATGTCTGGTTGTCGTGGATTGCTGCGATCCTCATTCTGGTCGCAACTCATCACTGGCAGCCGGGTGGAAATGAAATCCTGAACCGTATGCTTGTGCCAAGCATGCTGGCGTGGGGACTCGCATTAAAAAGTGTGGTCCTATTTGGGAAGAGGCGGATCGTTTATTCGGTTACAGGCCTGGCGATGGCAACCTGGATTCATCCGCTCGTGGGTATTCAGACCACGTTCCTGTTGCTGGCCACGGTGCTGATTACGGGCGGTTTGCCATTGG
>CAYLHF010000031.1:14411-34303 GCA_964383365.1 uncultured Rhodothermales bacterium
GCGCCTCTTTTCTGGATACTGTTCACGCAACAATCTGCCGATCAGGCGGAGATGGAATCAGCCTATCAGATTTTGACCAGGATTCGTAGTCCACACCATTACGTACCGAGCTACTTCCCCGTGATAACGTGGATCCGATTCTCACTGGTAGTCGCGTGCGCAGTACTCGTGGGCGTCTGGCAGGCCGCTGGCAATGCCGATAGTCCCGACGCAGCCTATTCTGGCCGGTCGTTCCGCATGATGATCAGCCTGTCCGCTATCTGCCTCGCTGTGCTCCTGGTCGCCGTGACCGGATCACTCCTCGTTCCCAGTCCGCTGATTGTAAAGCTTCAATTGTTCAAGACGGGAATCGTCCTCAAGTCCGTATCTATCGTTGTTGTTATTACGGGTATGATCCCTTTCCTTCCTGTCCGATTCAGAGACTGGTTGGACCGAACCAAGCCTGACACCTGGATTTCGTCCGCTTTCACGTCGGTATTGCTGATCCTCACGATCGTTATAGCGACATCAGACCTCACGGTTGGCCAGCGGATGGCTCCGGGCCGATCACCCTCCAGACGCGCTACCGATGAGATGCTCCAATGGATTCGGAAGGAGAGTCCGGAATCAGCTTTATTCCTGGTTCCACCGGAAATGACGGGATTCAGGTTTGGAGCTGAACGAGCGATCTTTGTTAATTTCAAAGCCGTTCCCTACGCCCCGCAAGACCTGATCGAGTGGTATCGCCGAATGCGTATTCTCTCGGCCAATGCACCGGTCGAGCCGGGTGGAACTGCGTATCTTCGCGCAGCGAAGACGCGCTTCCAGGAACGCTCCTCCGAGAGCATGACACAACTCATGACCGTTACCCACACTACGTTTTTGGTAAGAAACTCAAACTTCTCGAGTGGCTCTCCGCAGTTACGGCCGGTCTTTTCGAACTCATCATGGTCAATCTTCAAGCTCGAGGACGCGATTGAGTAAACTCAAGCACCTGATACGGCAGTTTCGAAGTGACGATGGCCTGAGAGGTCCCATCCTTAAAATGCTATCCGGGACGGGATATGCTTTTTTGGCCGGATATGCTGCGAAAATTGTACTTGCCCGACTGTATCCGGTCGAGGCGTTCGGCGTATTCGACCTGATTCTGACCCTGGTAGGCATTCTGACGCCAATCGTATCGTTGAGATACGAAGATGCGTTGATGTTACCTGAAGACCGACACGAAAGTGCCCATTCATTCATCCTCGCATCCGGCCTGGTGATCGTCCTGTCGTCGACACTCTGGCTCTTTCTCCCGTTCCGCTCCGTAATTGGAGAGATCTATCATAACCAGGAGTTGCCACTCTGGATATGGACCGTACCCCTCATTTTGATGGTCAATCGCCTGGCGAAAATCTTCGAGCTGTGGCTGACAAGACAGGCAGCCTTCGGCCTGGTGTCAGCCGGTCAGGTCACTTTCAGCAGCACAATGATTGCCGTTCGGATAGGAATCGGGCTGTTTTCTTCCAGCCCGGCCGGTCTGATCGTCGGATTCTTTACCGGCCATTCGATGGCGCTCATTCTTTATGTCCGGCGGGTGATGCGCACCGTTCGGACTGCCCTGCAGGGCCGTTTCAGATTCAAACAGATCAGGCACGTAGCTCGACGGTATCGCCGTTTTCCGACGTACACCATGCCGGCCGCAGTGGTCGGAGCGCTGCTGACAAGAATGCCGTTTCTACTGGTTCCGTATTACTTTGGAATTGAGACATTGGGGCATTTCGGGTGGGCATTCTCTGTCCTGTTCATTCCTCTTAGTCTCCTCGGTGGTTCTATTGCCCAGGTATTCTTCGTCCGGGCGGTCGAAGCCCGACGATCCGGTTCGCTCGATCATGTGACGGACACGATTCACAAACGACTCGTCATGCTGACACTATTTCCGTCAGTTCTCCTGATGACGGTCGGGCCGCATGTGTTTTCGTTCCTGTTCGGTGCCGAGAAGTGGATTCAGTCCGGACTGATCATCCAATATATCGCTCCGTGGATCCTGTTCACGGCAATCGGATCGCCACTGACGCGGCTCTTTGATGTACTCGAGAGGCAGAGTCTCGAACTGGCAACCAATCTTGGCATGTTCGGCGTGCTCACCCTTTCCGTTGTTGTGGGGGGCGAAACAGGAAATCTCTTCACGACAATGGCTTTTCTCGGCTGGGCCGGGGCAATCGTTAGACTGGGACAAATTCTGGTTCTTCTCAAACTGGCCAATGTCCGGGGAGGGCTCATTATCAGACCCTATCTTTGGTACGGTTCGTTGTGTGCACCACTGATGTTCGCACTTTTTCTGGTTTCGACCAGAGCATCTGATTTCGAAATCACCATGCTCTCGGGCGTTGCCGGCGTAATATATCTGGGAGTGATCATCTGGAAAGAACGACTACTCAATACCACTCCAATGCATTCCAATGACTGATTTTCTAAAAAAATGGGCACGGAAGTGCAACCAATCCAAGGCCCTGCTGGGTGCCGTCTGCGTCTTCCTTCTTTCGTCATGTGAACCCATCGGCAACCGTGGAAAGATTGTCGTGGTCAGTTATAACATCCGTTACGACAACGCAGGAGACGGTGATAATCGGTGGTCATTAAGAAAAGACGACGTTGCTGAGCGAATTATAGACAATAATGCCGATTTCGCTGGACTTCAAGAGGTCCTTGCTTCGCAACTCGACACGCTGGGCGTACGGCTCGAAGACTACCACTGGACGGGTGTGGGTCGAACCGATGGCATTCGAAAAGGGGAGTATTCGCCCATTTTCTACCGCTCTGACCGGTTTGAAATCGAAGACGGAGGCACATTCTGGCTATCGGAGACGCCAGATTCGGCCGGAAGCCGGGGATGGGATGCCGCTCTACCCAGAATCGCTACATGGGGAAGATTCCGAGATATTATAGAAGACAGGTCCCTATACGTTTTCAACACGCATTTCGATCATATAGGGGAGATCGCTCGGCAGCAAAGTGCAAACCTGATAAAGGATAGAATAACCTCGATTGCATCCGGGTTGCCCGTGATCCTGACCGGAGATTTCAATTCGTTGACGACCGATCTCTCGTATGCATTTCTGGCGAGAAGAACGGACCATTCTGTGCTGTATGACGCCAGGCTCTCCAGTCCGGATTCGTTGCTGTCGACGTTCAGAGGCTTCGAAAGGAACCCCGACCAGGAAAAACTCATCGACTACGTCTTCCTGAACGATGGCTTTGACATATTGACGTACAAAATCGACGAAACCAAGCGTACAACGGCATATCCGTCGGATCATCTTCCGGTCGTCGTATCCGCCGTTTACGACCGGTAATGTAATCGCCGTAGCCATGGACAACGTATGTCGGAGAGACAGGTACCCGACAATCTCCACTCCCCTGCCCCTCCCCTGACGTATATACGATATAATATACCCGAGTATATACGGCTTAAGTCCTTGTGCTACTGTGTTTTATATCGATCTGTAAAACATACGTATCCCTATGTGACAGATTTTCCCAACCCGGACAACGGATTATCGTATTGAGGCACTTTCAAACACCGGCAATCACGTCCTCCTCACGATTAACCAAACAAAAAAAGCGCCGACCCGATCAAGAGTCGACGCTTGTGAGCGGGTGATGAGATTCGAACTCACGACCCTCACGTTGGCAACGTGATGCTCTACCACTGAGCTACACCCGCTTCAAGAGTGCGCAATGATATAAACATTCGCACCCGCAATCAAATAAAAACAGAGGCTTTACACGAAGCTCAAAATTCGATTGTCCTTCCCTACTGCCTGCCCGTAATGTATCCCTTTTTTACAAGCAATTCTGCATTCAGGATGGCTCCCCCGGCAGCTCCCCGGATCGTGTTATGCACCAGTGTGACAAAACGAGCGCCGAGAACGGGGCACTTCCTCAGTCTTCCAATCGACACCGTCATGCCACCACCCAACATGACATGGCGCATCGGTTGGGGATATCTCTGGTCCTCAAAAACAGTCAGAAACGGCCTGGGTGCCGTAGGGAGGTTATATTCATCGATTTCCGGTCGAAATTCATCGAAGGCCCTCGCGATATCCGCGAGCGACGGATCGCCGTCGAGTGTGACCGACACACTGACCAGATGACCGTCAACAACCGGAACCCTGTTGCACTGGGCGCTGATCGGAAAAGCCGCCGCACGGATGTGGTCACCCTCAAGCGAACCGAGGAGTTTCAGGGGTTCTGATTCGAGTTTGGCCTCCTCCCCTCCGATAAATGGAATTACGTTACCCAGCGTATCGAGAGACGAGACTCCCGGATATCCGGCACCCGAAAGCGCTTGCATGGTTGTGATATGAACCGCGGCAATACCGAATCGATCATGTAACGGCTTGAGCGCAGATACGACTCCCACCGTCGAGCAGTTCGGATTGGTAACAATAAACCCATTTTCTGACCAACTTTGTTCTGAAATAAGTGATATGTGATCAGGATTTACCTCGGGGATAATGAGGGGGGTCACTGAATCCATGCGGAAGTTTCGGGCGTTCGACACAACCGGAATTCCCCTCGACGCGAATGACTCCTCTATTTCGGTAGCTACTTTTGCGTCCAAACCCGAAAACACGAGATCACAGGGTGAATCCTCGTCTGGCGAAGAGACCATCATTTCTCCTACGTGGGCTGGCAGGGCATTTCCGGACAGCCAGTTGGAAGCATCCGAATACTTTTTCCCAGCCGATCGTTCAGAGGCCACCAGAGACGATATTTCAAACCAGGGATGATCCCTGAGCAGGTCGATAAACTTCTGACCGACCGCTCCGGTGGCACCCAGAATTCCAACTCGAATCTTTTCTTCGCGATAATGCGGCATCTGAACCTGTATAAATAATCGAATACGTGATTCCAGGGAAAATACGCCGATACGTACTACGGAACCACGAATAGAATGGGAAGGCGGTCCGCTCGGAGCACGGCCTTGTCTTGTGAGAAACTACACAGTTACGGTAGCATCCCTTCCCTTCGGAGTGACTAACTTTCGGCACGACACTCTGAAGATCCGTGTTGAAGTCTCGGCGTCAGAGGAGACACAACTGTTGCTACATTCAACGATCTAACGACCAGAAGCTATCGTGGGAAACATCATCGACGGACGGGCTATCGCTGCCGAGATACGAATGGAGATCCGGGCCGAAGTGGATCTTCGTATTGCTTCCGGCAACCGCTCGCCGTACCTGGCAGTCATTTTGGTTGGCAACGATCCGGCTTCGGCATCCTATGTACGTGGAAAGCAGAAGGCTGCAGCGGAAGTGGGTATTCTCGGCGATACGATGACATATCCGGAGGATCTCTCTGAAGACAAGCTACTGTGCATCATCAGGGGACTGAATCGGGACCCGCAGGTGGACGGTATTCTGGTGCAACTTCCGCTTCCCCCTCAAATAGATGATCAGACTGTAATCGATACGATCGATCCCGACAAGGATGTAGACTGCTTTCACGCCAGAAACGCTGGAAGATTACTCCTCGGACTACCCGGTTTCGAACCCGCCACACCGGCAGGAATCATCGAATTGCTGGAACGATCGGGGATTCCCACAGCGGGGCAGCACGTCGTGATCATTGGTCGATCGAACATCGTCGGTAAACCTCTGGCCAATCTTTTACTCCGGAAGGGCGTCGATGCCACGGTCACGGTGTGCCACAGTCGGACAAAAAATCTTTCCGATTTGACCCGTCAGGCAGATATTCTTGTTGCAGCCATCGGCCGGCCTGAATTTGTCACCGAAGACATGATACGCTCTGGAGCAGTCGTGATTGATGTCGGCGTAAATCGGATCGAGGATCCCACAAGAGAGCGTGGATACCGTCTTGCGGGAGATGTGCACTTCCCGTCTGTTTCTAAAAAAGCATCACGGATCACACCGGTTCCCGGCGGTGTCGGCCCGATGACTATTGCATTGATGTTGAGGAATACGCTTCATGCATCAATATAGATAGAATCCATAACGTGTTGTCTGGCAATGCTCACGGGTATCTTTCATCGAAAAATAGTTCCTCTCTCCTCCTGGAATCTGCTACTTAAGGGAATCGAATCCAGACCGATCTGAATGTCAGGTGTCCCCTGCGCAAGGCTACGGGCATCCAAGACAAACCGCCATACAAAAGACATCTGATCGGTCATGCGTACCCCTGTTAACGCATTCCCGGGTGAAACGAGTGCCAGGTCTCGTCGCCTCTTTGCAGGCTTTACGCTGATTCTGCTCCTCGTCCCGCTCACTTCCATCGCCCAGTCCAAGGACGACTTCCGTTCGAAAAATTCGGACAAATGGAGTAAGAAAGGCGCGTGGGAACGATTCGACGGCTCGAAATGGAAGAGCGCACCCAACGTACCGACCAATAAAGATGGCGTGATAACGATTCGGTCGGGGCACACCATCAAAGTCGACAAGAAATACAACGTTGACCAACTCATTGTGGAGAATGGGGCCACACTCAAGGTCGACAAACGCCTCACAATTGTCGACGGACCCGGGACCGACTTCGTCTCGCTCGGCGCGATCGAAATAAAAGACAAACTCCGTACGATAAAGACGGCCACGGCATCGTTTGGTAGCACGAGCGTCGTCGATGTGAAGGGGGGTACCCTTCAGTTCAAACAGAATTCGGCAGCCACCATGTTGACCGGATCCGTGGTCAACGTTCAGGCTGGAAGCGATCTTTTCGTCAGCGGGTCGGGAACCCTTACGATGAACAGCGGGTCCGTGGTCAATAATTTTGATCGATTCCGCGTCAACGGAACCGCCAGTCTCTTTACGGCCGGTTTAATCGTGAACCATTCGCGACTTCTGGTTCAGCAGTCAGGCACTGCCACATTTCTCAACAACGGTGTTTACGAGCACGCCCTGAATGCCGGAGCCCTCCCGTCGGCATCAAGAACGACATTTTCAATCGGTTCTACCGCCCTCTTCACAGGGATTACGACGGTCCTGCCGACTCAGATGAATAACGCGTTTCATCATCTCACATGGAATTCGGCCGGACAAACAGCGACGCTGGACCTTGCCGGAAAACCTACCGCCGTCAGTGGAGATCTGTCGATTGCGTCGACTGGATCGGGGGCTCTTTCCTGGGTAAAGGGACTCAATACGAGCCTGAATGTCGGTGGAAATTATGCGCAGACAGGTGGGACGTTCATATACGCCGACGGAACGGGATCAGGAACCATGACGGTATCCGGTGCGACAAATATCGCGGCCGGTACAACCATACTTTCGTCCGGCGCAGGTTCACCGGTGATGGATCTGAAATCGAGCCTGACGATCACGGGAGGCTCGCTCCAGACGAGCGGAGCAGGACAGGGAACGGTTCGGTTCAGTGGAGCCGCAGCCCAGAATGTAGATGCGTCAACGGGAATATCGGGCGCCCTGGACATTCTTGTGGCCAATACGGGCGGTATCAGGCTTGTGAGCCCTCTGGTCGCCCCCAGAAATGTAACGGCCAGTTCCGGACAACTGAATTTGAACAATCAGGATCTTACGGTTGCGGGAAACCTGTCTGTCGCCACATCCATCGCCTCGCCATCTGCCGTCGTTTTCAATGGCACAGGAATACAGAATCTGACCTATGGCCCGGGCCTGTTAACACTCCCAAAACTGGTTGTAGATAACACGGGCGGCGCTCTTGTGACGGCAACGGACCTGACCATCACGACGACAGCGTCTGTTCGAAATGGAACGTTCGATACGAACGGGAAGACGGTACTTTTCGCCTCAGGAGCCACGCTCTATGCGGGTGGAACGGTACTTGGTAATGTCTCCTTTTCGAGGTTTTACGGCCTCAATGCCGATGGATGGCGAATGTTGGCGACACCCATCGACGGAGTCGCGTACAGCGCGCTGAACAGCATTTTTCATACGCAGGGCGGCACGTGGGCGAACCTTTCCGGAGGAACAAGCAACCTTCAGTCTCTGAATTTCGGAATCCAGAATTGGAATCAGATCACCGGTGCCGATGCACCGTTTTCAGGAGGAACGGGCTACATCTTCTATATGTTCAAGGATGACCGGAATGGCATTCCTGTCTTGCCAGCTACATGGTCGGTTACGGGAACCCTCCGGAACGTTGTGCCTCTCACTCTCTCGTTCAACACCACTCCGTCTGATTCATACAACTACGTTGGAAACCCCACAACCAGCAATCTGGATTGGAATGCAGTGGTAGCTGCAAGCGTGAACGTTGGTTCGAGTTATGCTACATGGGATCCGGCCCTCACACCGGGCGGCGGGATGACGGGATATAAATATTACAGTTCGGCCAGCGGTGTCGGTGCCGCCGGACGATTCGTCGCCCCGTTTACTGCCCTGATGGTCCAGCCGCTCGCCGCGGGTGCCGTGCTGGCCTTCCCGACGAGTGAGGCAGCAAATACACAGACGGCGAGTCAGTTCGGAAAAACTCACGCGATTTCGTCTCATATCGGTCTCGAGATCACGAACGATTATCAGGCGGAAACAGAGACGTACATCGTCTTTGACGGTGAGGCTGAGGATCCAGGGGTCCTCGATGACCGTTTCGACGTTGACCGGTTACAGCCCCTCTCGCCAGACTATGTTACCATGTGGTTCATGGACGACGAGCGCAAGCTGGCCTTCGATGGACGGTCGAATTCAACCGGACTCGAAACATTCCATCTGGCCGTTGAAGCGTCGGCAGAGGGATTGTATACGCTTCGCTGGCCTACGCTATACGAGATTCCTGAAACCTGGTCCCTGACGCTTACCGACCTCGGAAACGGCAACGTTATCGATCTACGTTCGGAGACGGAATACATTTTCCATGTGGGAGCGGATGAGTTGGCTACCGGAAAATCTGATGGACTGGAAATCAGCGATCGTGCGGCCCGATTCACACTCGTGGTCCGGGATCCATCACGAGCACCCCTTGAGGCTGAGTCCATCTCGCTGCCGTCTTCACCTCAACTGGTCCAGAACTTCCCGAATCCATTCGCAGGATCTACGACCATACGAGTCTCCGTCGCAGAAACGAGTCCGGTTACGCTTGAAATCTTTGACCTCCTCGGGCGCCGTGTAACCGTCTTGAAAGATGGCATCCTGGATACGGGTTGGCATGACTTCGTATGGAGCAGCAATAATCTTTCCGGGGGTTTGTATTACTATCGCTTAAACGTTGCAGGACAATCGTTTACAAAATCCATGATCGTGATGAGATAGTATTTTTTGTGTGTTAAGAATACCCGGTTTTCGACGATAAAGTTAATGCCGGCCGTCCCCACGGACGGCCGGCATTACTACATAGTTCACTTGTTTACCAAGGAGGTAATCAACATGAAATCACTGAAGACCCTGGTGATGGCTGTTGTGCTCTTCGTCGGTTTTGCGACCGTCGCCCACGCACAGACTGCCAACCAGGCCGTGACCATCGTGGTCAGCCCAATCAACGTGATGAGCGTTTCTTCCGGAACGGTCTCGATGACGATCAACAGCGCGACGGCCGGATCCAATCCGGACAACGCGAGTGATGCGGCAACATCATATGCCGTAACGACCAATGGGACGCTGAAGAAAATCACCGCCGCGTTGGGAACAGCGTATGCCGGAGGTATTTCGCTCGCCCTTTCACTGACAGCACCCACGGGTGGAACCAGTGCGGGATCCGTTACGCTGACCACCGTTGCCCAGGATCTCGTTACGGGATTTGCAAATCTCGCCGAGAGCGGGAAAGGTATCTCGTACACGGCGAGCGCAACGGCAGCTGCGGCTACAAACGGTGCCGGTGAGGCCCAGACAGTTACCCTAACGCTGACCAACTAAGGAAAGCAGAGTAACTCTGTAACCAGATGACCATGTCGAACTTGATGCTCAAACGAGTACTTACGTTTGTCTGGCTCAATCTGCTCCTGCTGACAGGCACCTGGGCCCAGGTACCCCTCCCCCAGAAAATAACCATGTTTGGCACGAGCGTCTCCCTGAGTCAAGACGTTGCGGTTTCCGTACTGGAAATCAATGCGATCACTGTATCGGGAAACGTCTCTCTGAACATTTCCGGGGCGGTTGCCGGCTCGAACCCAGCCGATGCTTCAAATGCCGCTACATCGTATGACATTACGGTCAATGGAGGTTCAAAGAAGCTCACGGGTGCTCTGGATGCCCTGTTCAGTACGGGAATCTCACTAGACGTACTGCTCGTTCCCCCGACCGGGGGAACAGCCGTACGCAGGACGCTGGGTACGACAACCCAGGATCTGGTAACGGGCTTCGGATACGTGGCGGAAACGGGTCTGGCGATCACTTACACGGCTATCGTATCTGCCCAGGCGGCTCCAAATGGAGCCGGGCAGACGCGAACCGTGCTACTTACGCTCACGAATCTGTAGTAGGTACAAGGGCATGTTCCCTTCACCTTCTAATCGTTGCACCGCATGGCGGGCCTTCCTCGGAAGGCCCGCTATACTGGTTCTGCTTCTCGCCGTTCAGTCTTCTGACTCGGCGAGTGCGCAGCAACTGATGTTTTCGTCGGGCGGTGGACCGCTCATGTTGACGATATCTACGGCCGTTGCTGGAAGTCAACCCGTCGGTGTGTCGGATAATTCCACCCAGATCTTCTGGGATGCCGACTTCGGAGTGACATCCAAAATGACTGTCAGTACGTCGGCCCTGACACAATCCTATCGACTCTACATCCTTCTCACCGTCACCAGTTGGGCGAGCGGTACGATGGGATCTCCCCAACCGGAGATCGAACTCATCGACGGAATGCTGGACACAGATATCCTTCGAGATATACCACCTACTGCGCCCGAGAGACAAGGGTTCGGAACGCTTCGATATCGAGCGGCCTCGCTTGTCACCGACGGAAACAGTGTAGAGAACGGAGATGATCTTCACACAATCACCTTTACCATTGTAGCACAATGAATTATAGAGACATACTAAAGTATTTAATGTGCGTATTAGCCATTTCAGGACTTGCGCATTCTCCGGCAGCCGGCCAACTATCGGTTCGCTCCTCCCTTTCGGATGATCGGGAAGCTCAGCCGGGGAGTATGTACGAGGGTGAAATTCGCGTACACAACGAAACAGACGAGGTTCAGCAGGCCAAAATCTATCAAACAGATTATCTGTTTTATGCCGATGGATCCAACATTTACGGGGATCCGGGGCAGGATTTAAGATCCAATGCTACATGGACCACGCTGTCTGATGCCACACTCACGATACCTCCTAATGAGACGATTCCGGTTCATTACGTCGTGCACGTTCCGGCCAGACAGAATGGAGATACACCGGATGGATCATACTGGTCCATGGTGATGGTGGAGGCTATTTCCAAGGATTCTCCTGAATCAACGATCAATCCCGATACGGGAGAGGCGCAGTACGGTGTCCTGCAGATCATGCGGTATGGCATCCAAATTGCAACTCATATCTCTGGAACTGGAAAAAGCATCCTCAACATGTCTGATACAGGACTTACAAAACTCGAGAATGGAGCATCTACGCTGGAAATGAATATTTCGAACTCTGGAAATAGGATGGTCCGGCCGGATATGTGGGTAGAAATCTACGATGAAAACGGGACCGCCTTCGGACGCTACGACGGAACAAAGAATAGAATCTATCCGGGTACTTCTATTCATCAGCGTGTCTTGCTCGGAGACCTTGATCCCGGACACTATCGCGCCCTCGTGATTATCGACGCTGGCACAGACGAGGTCTACGGAGCCGAATATCAGCTTGCAGTAAACTGATCACATTATTCCAATAAACGGCCTGTGCTGACTAGAAAGCACATATTATACGGTATCCTGGTCCTACTGGGACTTTTCGCTGACGCATACGATGTGTCAGCGAAACCCGTATCCGACGGTCGAGAGATTAACCTGGTGATCGTTAACGGAGACTCCCTCTCCGTCGAACCGGGACGCATTTTTACGGTCGTGTACAAACTGACCAATGATGAATCTGACGATCGCAATCTTCAGCCGCGAATGACCCTTCCAGATGGCTGGAAACTCGCGAGCGCGTTGACGCCCATTCACGTCTCCGGCGGAGGATCGACCGTAAGATTCATCACGTTCCGAATTCCGACATCTGCCCGGGCGGAAGCTTACACAACCACATTCTCGGTCGAAGATGCCACAAATCGGGAAAGAGTTGCCTCCATATCCTCCGTCATCCGCGTCCGAGCGGTGTATGGTCTCGAACTTTCTGTCGACCCGCTTCCCGAATTTGTCCCGTCAGGACGCAGGCTGAACACCATACTATCTGTCCGGAATATGGGCAATTCAACGGTCACGGTGCGCCTCGAAGCCACTGGATCACCGGACCTTTATCCCTTGCTCGACGAGTCCATGCTGACGATGGCTCCCGGTGAACTCATCTCGGTTGATGCGAGTATCCCGACCGATTCCCGAATCGATAATAAGGTGGTTCAGCAAGCGTATTTCAGAGCGTATGTACAAGACCATCCAGCGATTCTTGAATCTGTTACCGCGTCGGTTAACGTTATTCCGGTCTATTCCCGCGTAAAGCCGCGAGCAGCAAACGTTCCGCTGAATATTGCATTTCAGACCACTGGAGACGAAAATGGACGCATGGGGCAAATCGGCGTTTCCGGTGTCATCGATGCCCTGGGAGGGAAGATCTCGGTCGACATGATGCTATCCCGGCAGCGAACGACGCCGATGTTCGGGTCCAGAGATGCGTACCGTCTCACCTATTCCAGCAGCAACATCACGGTGAAACTGGGTGACCACGTCCAGGCACTCTCACCACTCACAACCCGCGGTGAATACGGCGCGGGAGCCTCGACCGAAATCCGAAATGGCAAAATGTCGTATCGAGGACTGATCCAGCGCACGAGACACATTTTCCCCACACAGGGGCTTATCGGTGCCTCCGTTGCCTTGCAGACGAATTCATCGACCCGTCTGTCTACCAATATATTACATCGTTCCGGAATTTATCGCGGAACCCTCGCGACTGCGCGGCTTCAGGTCCGGCCTCTGGGTCCCCAGCATCAAGTCGATATCGAATGCGGCCTCGACTCATCATCCGGGTTCAGCGAACCCTCGTGCCAGGCCGAGTTCACGGGCGCAACGAGCAAGATCGGGTATCAGGGCCTCTACAGAAATACGTCTGATACCTATCCAGGCTCTATCAGTAGCCTGACGGAACGAGCGGCTACCGTCTCCTGGTCGGCCCTTCCAGGCGTGCGCATGGATGGGACTTTCAGACAACAAGAACGCGGATTCGGTCCTGGATTCGGAAGGTTAAGTAAATACTACCGCGTGGGAATGGGTTTTAACAATAGATACGGGAGAACCACATTTTTCGGTGATGTACACGCCATCCGACAGGACCAGCGGCATTCCAGTGAGACATTCGCCGTAGACAGGTCAGAGAATATACTTCGTATTACAGGTGGTTTTCAGTTGCTGCGCATGAGTTTACGAGTTCTGGCTGATGTAGGTTCTGCCAAAAGCATTGCGAACGGATACAGCGGATCATTTTACCGCCGTAGAGCCACACTACGTACCGAAATTCTCCGTGGAGTCAGTATTTCAGCTACTGGAGAATTCAGTGACGGATACCTGATCAACGCGCCGAAACGGATGAAACGATGGCTATACAGCAGCAGTTTGAACGTGCGTCTACAATCTCATACCCGGTTTAATGCGACCATTTATCGTAATGTAGCACACACGTTTTCGCGCCTGGGGTACACATCGTATCAGGCGTTTGTACAACACACGTTCAAATCGGGACATAAACTGACCATACAGGCTCAACAAAGCCGGCTCGACGGCGCGTCCCTTCCACCGTCGACAGACTACCGGTTCGCCTATTCCATTCCGCTTGGTCTCCCGATCGGCCCCAGAGGTAAAGCCGGACGCTATGTGGAGGGTCGCGTGTTTGAGTCAAATACGGATGCCGGTATCGGCGGCGTTCTCGTATTCCTGGATGAGCACGCGGCAATAACGGATACGGACGGATTTTTCAAGATTCCACGTGATATTGATCGTACCCAGTATCTACGTATTGATCAGCGAAGTATCGGTTACGATCGCGTTCCTGTCCTCAAAATGCCATATCAGATCTCTAATGAGAGTTCGTCGAGCCGACTGGATATTCCGATCGTGAACGCTGCATCGATAATCGGCACGGTAACGCTGGAGGGCTCGCCGGATAACTCGCTTCTCCTCGGTGCTGGACAGAACCCGATAATGCATAAAATCTCTGCTCTGCGCGATGTCGTTATTGAATTGGCGAATTCAACCCACCGGCACCGAACGCGAACCGATCGGTCGGGCCGGTACAAGATCAAGAATGTAACCCCGGGAGAGTATAGCCTTCGTATCGTGGCAGCCCGACTTCCGGAATACTACACCTTCGAGACCGAGTCTGTTAAAGTTATACTTAAAGCTGACACCTCATTAGTTCGTGACTTCAACGCAATACAGGTAGTTCGCAATATTAAGATGTTAACTAATAAGACCACCAGTACGGTCTTGAGTAGTGGCGGCGAACAACCAATACGTAGAAGTAATCCCAAACCTCACCCGACCATCCACGGATCCTCGGCACCCACCGAACCTCCGAGCACTCGATCAGAGTCACGAGACGGTTCCGTACTTCCTCCCGTACCGCCCGAACGAAATACTCTCATTCCGTCAGGTCCCCGACCTTCGCACCCTGACGACTGGTATGAGCTTCTTGAGAAAAGTCAAATTGCACCCGAACGCGATACGTCTCTTTCTGTAAACGTGGCGGATTCTTACCTCAGACGTGCGTCTGTTGTGCCCGCGGGAGTAAACAGCGCGCGTGTGTCGCTTACGGAAAGCAGCCGCTCTCATGCGGAAGCCGGCGCACAGACACTCTTCTGGATTCTCATCGCGATCGGTATCTGGTGCGCGGCACTCGTTCTTCTGTTTGGTCCAGCTGGACTCCGTTCGATCCGTAGGTCCGGAAGAATTATTACGTCCGGTCAGAGTCTCCCCCGCGTTTTACGGTGGCCTTTCATCATTAGAGCTTCCACGGGACCCGTCGAAGCTACGGCGCCCCTCCACGCCACGAGTTCCATCGCTCCCGGCGAACGGGAAGATTCCAATGATAGCACGATCAGACGGGCCGCCTGAGCAGTGATTGAATTCCACATGGACACGACCGATACAGTACCTTCGGTGTGTCAGGGCAATCCGTTCCATTCCTTCATACTCAAACACCATGCGGTCAGGCTGCACGCTTCTCCTCTCGCTTATATGTTACGTGCTTCCCGCATCGGGTCAATCAACTCAGCCCGACTTTTATGCTGAGATTTGGAGCAGCAGATCAATTCATGTCGATTCTTCGGATTCCACCCTCTCGCATCATGCGTCGGATTGGGCTGTCGAAGACGCGACGGGGAATGCCGTCCAATTGGCAGAGGTGCTGCCCCACAAGAGCCTCGATCTTCTGCTCATACCGGCCGCTCCGATTGATATTAAGCGGGTATACTACGCCAGGTATCGACCGTCGGGGCGTAAAGTCCTGGCGAGAAGGGACCCGTGGTTTCGATCTCTCTACTCCGAAAAAGAGCTCGGAGCCATCATTGCAGAAGACAGACGATCGACGACATTCAGAATCTTTGCTCCGAGGGCAACCGGCGTCACGTTGCATCTGTACACCGATCGTTTCGCGGACATTGCTACTCCTGCCCTATCAGTTTCCCTCACGATGGATCCGGATGGTGTCTGGGAGACGACGCAGGCAGGAGACCATCATGGTGTCTACTACGACTACACTCTTTTCGGTCCGGACGATCCCGGAGACCATTTCTACGGAACCAATCCTGTTCACATTTCCGATCCGTACGCCCGCGTCAGCGATGATTCATTCGGAAAATCCAGAGTCTGGCAGGATATTCAGCCGCCACGACCGGTCCGCGGAGGAAGACCAGCCATCGAAGACGTTATTGCCTATGAGGTGCATGTTCAGGATTTCACGTGGGATCTCCCGGTGGACTCGACCCTCCGAGGCACGTTTGATGCCATGCACCTCTCAGGACTGACGAACCGGCACGGCGTTTCCGTGGGGTTTGATTATCTGGTCGATCTGGGGATCAATACGATTCATCTGATGCCGGTTCAGGAATATCTCCATTATCCCGATCGGGAGTGGAAAACAGCGTTCAGGGATGATCCTTACATGATCGAAAACGGAATCTCTGAAGAGAATTATCAGTGGGGATACCGGACAACACATGCGTTCGCACTGGAATCCAGGTATCGCCGCCACACTATGGAACCAGGGACAGAGCGTGAGCAGTTCAGAAATCTTGTCGACGCATTCCACGCGAAGGGGATTTCCGTCATCATCGATGTGGTCCCGAACCACACCGGTGAAAATATGGACGGACGTCAGATGTTTTTCAATTTTGGCGCCATCGACCGGCCCTACTACTATCGAACAGACAACGATCTTTCTCTGATTGGCCCGTTCGGAAACGAGGTGAAGTCCGAAGAACGACCGATGGTACAACGGTGGATGAGAGATCAGCTACTCTCGTTCGTGAACGATTTCGGAGTCGATGGCTTTCGAATCGACCTGGCCGGACAAATCGACGAGCAGACCCTTAAATGGTTAAATGAGCAACTACCTGAGAACTTGATTATTTACGGTGAGGCCTGGATCGCTCCTTCCGATAAGCGCGTCCGGGAAGAACCAGACTGGGCGTGGTATAAATCGGATGCGCCCATCACTTTTTTCCAGGATGATGCTCGCAACGCGTTCAAGGGACCGGTATCGAACCCGGTAAATAAGGAAACCGACAGAGGATTTGCCGGAGGAAATGCGGAGCAGCGCGAGAATACCATGCGTGGGTTGAGTTCGTCGTTCCCGGATGACCGAACACCCACGAGTGGTATCAATTACCTGGATATCCACGACAACTGGACCCTCGCGGATCGCTTTGCCAGGACGGGATTCAACGGTCTACACGGCGTGGACGAGGCTCCCTTCCGGTTGGCTGCTACGCTGTTGTTCACGTCGCTCGGGCCAATTGTTCTTCAGGGTGGAACCGAGATAATGCGCAGTAAAGGTGCCGCGCCGCTGAAAGAGGTTGTGAAGGAAACGGAGTCGGGAAAACTCTACATGCATGGGATGAGAGACACCTATAATCTCAGAACTCCCAATTTATTTCTATGGGATACGCTCGGCAAAGCGGATAGTCTACACGATACCGGGGCCATGCTCGCGTATTGGAAGGGTTTAATCCGTCTTCGACGGAGCGATTTCGGCTCCGTATTCCGGACGGCCAGTTCCGTGAGAGCATCCTACTACGACTGGATTCTTCCTGAGAACACGCATTATCTGGGATATTTTGTAGACGAGAAGGTCGGTGTTTTCATGAATACCGATTCATTGGCCGGTCGAATCGGTCCGGTAGACTGGCCGGACGGAAGCTGGCTTCCGATTTCGGATGGCAAGGTTGTCGATTTAGAGAATGGCGTGGGCAGTGCCTCCGACTCGGCGGATCTTCCCCGTTTTCTTGACCTTGAGGCTCAGCAATCGACAATCTGGATCAACACCGCGCGTACGAAGTAGCCGCCTACCCGGACGGTTTGACAGAAATGGTCTCTGAACGCACGCCGTTCACTTCAAACGAGTACGTAATGTTCGCCGTGGCCTCGAGCGTCCGGGCCACCGAACAATACTTGCCGAGGCTAAGATCTATCGCCCGCTGTACTCTTGCGGATTCGAGTTCACCGTCCAGTCGATAGTGAATGTGAATGTCTGAGTAGAGAGACGGAGACACATTATCCGGCTTTTCGCCACCGACCTCTATGGAAAATCGCCGCAGATCCTGCCGGCTTTTCTGGAGTATAGAGACGATATCCACCCCGCTACAACCACCGACCGCCATGAGCAGGAGTTGCATGGGACCAACTCCATGTCCCGATCCGCCCTCATATGCGGTAGCGTCGTCCAGGTCCACAGAAAAGCCGGACGCGTTTCGCGCTTGAAAATGGAAAGACGCTTCCTGCCTGTCGAGGACGACATTTATTGTTGCCATAGAGACGAATCGATTAAGGATCGGAACAGATTTTACTCTCGAAGGACCATTGCTTGAGTCTGGACAATTCGGCATATGCCGTCAGATCATGGTGAACCGGCGTCACAGAGACAAACCCGTTTTCAATCGCGTTCAGGTCGGTATCGTCACCCTCGTCCAGGTTCACGAATGTACCGGAAAGCCAGTAGTACGGCCGGCCAAAAGGATCTCGGCGCTCGGTAAACGACTCGTCCCATTTTGATTTGGCCTGACGCGTAATCTTGATCCCTTTCAGCTTCGCGAATGCCATGTCCGGAGTATTGATATTGAGTAAGAGCCCCGGTGTCAAACCCTCTGTGAGAACCTTCTCGACGATGATTCTGGTCATTCTGGCAGATGGCATAAAATCTCCACCACTCCAACAACAGAAAGAGGTTGCAATAGCCGGTATTCCGAGAATGGCAGCTTCAGTCGCCGCCGAAACCGTGCCGGAGTAGATCAGGTTCACGGCCGTATTGGGTCCCTGGTTGATGCCCGATACAACGATCGTCGGATACCGGGGGAGCAATTTGTCAATAGCCAGTTTTACACAGTCCGCGGGCGTCCCCGAAACGGCAAACGCCTTGATTTCTCCTGACTCGATGCCGAATGGACACTCCCTGGCCCGAACAGGATCACGAAGCGTTATCGCATGTCCCACGGCACTCTGCTCCGTCTCCGGAGCGACCACAATTACGTCCCCCAGGTCATAGAGACAGGAAGCAAGAGAATGTAGGCCCTCGGCTTCGATACCATCGTCATTGCTGATCAGAATAAGAGGTCGACGATCGCTCTCTATTTCAGACATACCCACCAGCTCAGGATTAATAGCTTTCGTCGGTACTGGGAAACGAGCGGCTCCGAACGTCATCGATATACGATTCGACAGCTTCTGAAATCGTCTCATCCAATCTCGCGTAACGACGGACAAACCGTGGATTAAAATCGGTCGTCAGACCCAGGGCATCGTGCGTGACGAGAACCTGACCATCACATGCCGAACCCGCCCCTATACCGATGGTGGGAATGGTCAGTGATCTGGAAACCTCCCCGGCAAGATCGGCGGGAATTTTCTCGAGGACAATACCGAAACAACCCGCCTCCTGGAGAAGAAGGGCATCTTCCCGAAGCTGATCGGCTTCGACGGGCGAATTAGCCCGGACACGATACGTTCCAAAACGGTAAATGCTCTGCGGTGTCAAACCGAGGTGTCCCATTACGGGTATCCCTGCATCGATGAGACGCTCAACAGACTGACGGATAGGCGCCCCCCCTTCCATCTTGATCCCGTGAACCCCTGCTTCCTTCATTACGCGGACCGCTGACGAGAGCGCTTCCCTGGAATTACCCTGGTACGATCCGAACGGTAGATCTGCAATAACGAGTGCGCGGTGAACACCCCGTACGACGCACTGCGAATGATAGATCATCTGATTCAGTGTAATCGGAAGCGTCGTCTCGTGACCCGCCATCACGTTGGATGCTGAATCTCCCACCAACAAGACGTCGATTCCGGCATTGTCCAGAATGCGCGCAGAGGTGTAGTCGTACGCCGTTAGCATCGCTATCGGTGTTTCTGCCAGCTTCATCTCCTGAAGTGTCTGCGTAGTCACGCGACGTACCTCCTGGGGCTCAATCGACTGGGTCCTGGTGCTCATGTAGATCTTCGGTCGTTCACAATGCTTTCGCTGAGAAGCAAATATAGGAGAATATTTGGTTCCAAAAATCAGGGCGGGTGCACCGGTGGTGCACCCGCCCTCACACGCTAATATCTGAGAGACAGGAATCAGCTGTCCGCGCCTGTGTTCTCTGTCTGCATATCGAGGATC
>CAYLHF010000032.1:0-29578 GCA_964383365.1 uncultured Rhodothermales bacterium
GGAGACTTGCGCAAATCTGTTCCTAGTACGAGAGGACCGGAATGGACGAACCTCTAGTGTATCTGTTGTGGCGCCAGCTGCATCGCAGAGTAGCTACGTTCGGAAGGGATAAGCGCTGAAAGCATCTAAGCACGAAGCCTATTGCAAGATTAGGTCTCCCTTACGGGTCGTTCGAGATGAGGACGTTGATAGGCGGTAGGTATAATCATGGTAACATGTTCAGCCGAGCCGTACTAATTACCCGTTAGGCTTAATACTCCGTTATTTTACATGAGTCGCGCTTACGTCAAGCGCTCTTATGGTAGTTACTATTTCTCGCTCGTGCGCTACGGAACAATCATCATGTCGGGTCGGATCTGAACCGTTCAACGGGACTGGTTCGACAACAGTTTGATCTCGGTGATTATTGCACAGGGGGTCCACCTCTTCCCATTCCGAACAGAGAAGTTAAGCCCTGTCGCGCCGATGGTACTGCCTAACCGGTGGGAGAGTAGGTCGTTGCCGAGGTCTCTTTTTGAAAGTCCCTGTTACTCAAGTGAGTAGCAGGGACTTTTTTTGCCCGGCCCTTTTTGTACCGGAAAGGCTACAGACCTGTCTGAATCGTTACGGCGATCGCTTCGCGCAGTCTAAGCACAGGCGAGATTCCGGTCGGAAGTCGAGACGACCTCGCTGGATCGCCGATTCGCAGATGATACATGAACCATACGTCCCGTCCTCGATTGATTTGAGCGCTGCATGAATCATCTCAAGTCTGGCCAAAAGTCGCCGACGACCATCGGCTGAGATACTCTGAGCCTGGATCGCCTCCATTCGTGTCAGGCGTCCTATCGCGTTATCTGGAGAGATACTCTCGTTGGAAGAATGGGAGTGAGCAAGACTTTTGTTGATCTCAATCACCAGCGAATCGAGGATGTCTTTAAAATGTGAGCGATCTTTGGCGTTCATAGCCCAGCGTGATTGAATGAAGATCGGTCGAGCGCAGGGATCAATCCAGTCCCAGCGCTTTTCCTCCCTGATACACGAGAAGGGAAAGCAGATAGGCTGCGCCAGTCATATACAGCCACATAAATACCGGCCATTTCCAGGAATTCAATTCTCTTTGGACAATGGCGAGTGTACTCGAACACTGAAGCGCAAGGACAAAAAATATCAACAGACTGATCGCAACAAGGGGCGTGTAAAGTACCTCACCTGTCTTTGGATCTCTAGCCTTACGAAGATGATCCCGGAGAGCGATGCTGTTTTCGTCAGCGTCGGCTACACTGTATATAGTCCCCAGGGCACCGATGATTACTTCCCGTGCGGTAAACGCGGCCAGTAGACCGGCACTCAGTTTCCAGTCAAATCCAAGCGGGCGCATGACAGGCTCGATCACATGTCCGAGTTGACCCATGATACTGTGTTCGAGTCGGAACGAGTTCTCATCGCCTTCGAGGTCCAACAATTCTGACCGCAGTGCCGCCCGGTTTGACACAGCGTCTGAACCGGTATCCGACGTGCCCGATATCTGCTGTTCCAGTGTCACGCGACGCGCCGTCAACTCCGGGCTGAACGCGGCTCGTGGGAAACTGGACGCAAACCACAGAATAATGCTGAAGAAGAAGATGATCTTCCCGGCCGTGGTGAGAAACATCAGAGCACGTTCCCACATCCGCCATACGACCAGCTTCCACTGGGGTGCCCGGTAGGGCGGTAATTCCATCACAAACGACGATTTCTCGACCTTCAGGATGCGGCCGAGTGCAGCGGCCGCAATGAAGGCCGCGAGCGTACCGAGAAAATAGAGTCCGAACATGGTCGCTCCCTGAAGTCCTATCGGGCCGAAAAGGGGAACGGCCGGAATGAAGGCCGCAATAAAGAGCGTATATACCGGGAGACGTGCCGAACAGCTCATGAACGGAACGATCAGAATGGTGAGGAGACGGTCTTTCGGGTTCTCCATCGTCCGCGTCGCCATAATAGCGGGAACGGCGCAGGCCAAGGCACTCATCATCGGCATCACGGAGCCGCCGGATAGGCCAACGCTGCGCATCAGTTTATCCATTATGAACGCCGATCGAGCCATGTAGCCCGTACTCTCCATGAGAGAGAGAAAAAAGAACAGGAGGAGAATCTGCGGAAGAAAGACAATAACGTTGCCGACTCCAGCGATCACACCGTCGACGAGGAGGTCGGTACCCATTCCGACGGGCATGAGTGATCGGGCCAGCGCGCCGAGTGAGAGCATTCCGCTTTCAATCAGATCCATCGCCGGTGTGGCCCATGAAAAGACGGACTGAAAGACCAGGAGAAGCAAACCTGAGAACAACACCGGCCCCAGAACCCGGTGAAGGAGTACTTTGTCGATTCGGTCCGTCTGGGAATCTCCATTCATGGCCCCCGCCCGATGAATGACGCCACGTGCGATCCCTCTGAGATAGGCATAACGCGCCTCGACCTCTTCCTGCGCAGGATTAATACCCGCTGCGTCGAGTCGTGCGCGCACCTCAACGACCGCCTCGCGAAACGGACGATTTTCGTCCAACCAGTGATCCAGGAGCCGATCATTTACAAGGACCCGAAGACACTCGGTTTCAACGACGGCTCGGGACGCCCCGGGCCAGAGTTTTGCCAGAACCGGATACAGCGATTCCAGTCCCTGTTTCAGTGTCTCGGGAAGAACGAACGGTGACCGGGTCCACGCGGCCTTTTCCCTTAAAATAGCACGTCGGAGTTCCTCCAACCCTTCTCCTTTACGGGCGATCATCGGAATGACGGGACAACCGATCTCGCTACTCAATCGCTCGAAATCGATTTCAATACCCGAGGATTGCACCTCGTCCATCATATTAAGGACGACAATGAGAGGAATTCCGGTCTCGCGAAGTTGGGATGCGAGATAGAGATTCCGTTCCAGATTGGTAGCGTTTGCCACACAGACTATAAGATCAGGGACAGGCTCATTTTCAACGCGCCCGGCTATGACGTCATAGGCAATCTGTTCATCGAGAGATCGTGGACTGAGACTATAGGTGCCCGGTAGATCTACGATCAGTGTCTTTTCTTCTCCTTTGAGAGAGCCGATTCTGCGTTCAACCGTGACACCCGGATAATTCCCTACATTCTGATGGAGTCCGGTGAGCGCATTGAATACCGTTGATTTTCCGGAGTTGGGATTCCCGGCAATCGCTATGGTGACACGATCTGTCGTCGGACGAATCTCTGGAGCGGCATGACAGGAAGAGGCCATTCGGTTCGACGATTTTCGATTCCGGAACTCTCGGATTATTCGGTCTCGACGAGGATGTATGAGGCGTCCTCACGTCCAATCGCAACTTCGGTGTTGTCTACTTTGACGGCAATCGGATCTCCGAGAGGTGCCTGGCACACTACCTTCAGGAGCGCTCCGGGAAGAATACCGAGTTCGAGCAGACGAAAAGTAATTCTACTCCCTGCCCGTACGACACGAGCACTGCTACCGGGTTTGATCTGATTCAGTGTAACCATGGAATCCAAGAATTACCAGACGAGTCGCAGGATCTACCTATTTAGGACTTTGTCATCCGAGTCTAATTTAGATTGATTCTAAATAGAAAACCGCCTACTTCGTGAGAAAAAATGGTCAAGTCAGATAATAACAGTCACTCATATTCCGTATCGGCGATTCCTCGCCGGATGGGATCGGATAGAATCTTAACCAAGATGGGACACCCTGGTTCGTACTTTTACTTCGGTCTGGGTCAACACCTTCAGATCAATTCCCGTCGCCTGATAATCACTCATTTGCCGTTCCTGCGATGATCGCACCTGCACCCGAGGATCCCACGATAGATATCACAACGGCCCGTGATCACGGTCTGACGGATGAGGAGTATGGCTGGATTCTGGACGAGTTGGGTCGTACGCCCACGCTCGTGGAATTGGGTATTTACAGTGTCATGTGGAGTGAGCACTGTTCCTACAAGAACTCGATTGCTTTGCTCAAGACGCTCCCCCGGGATGGTGAGCAATTACTCGTCGAGGCGGGCGAGGAGAATGCCGGGCTGGTCGACGTGGGAGATGGACTCGCGGTGGCATTCAAGATTGAATCTCACAATCATCCGTCTGCAGTCGAACCCTATCAGGGTGCGGCGACGGGCGTTGGGGGTATCCAACGAGACATTTTTACGATGGGAGCCAGGCCCGTGTGTAGTCTGAATTCTCTTCGATTCGGATCGCTCGACAGTCCTCGCGTTCGCCATCTTTTCGATGGAGTTGTCCGAGGAATCGGAGATTATGGCAATTCGTTTGGTGTCCCTACCGTAGGAGGAGAGGTCTATTTTGATCCAGCGTATGAAGGGAATCCGCTCGTGAATGCGATGAGCGTTGGTCTTGTTGATGTGGGATCAACCGCATCGGCGACTGCCGAAGGTCCGGGTAATCCAGTCTATATCGTCGGGTCTGCGACGGGGCGGGATGGTATTCATGGTGCGACATTTGCGTCGGAAGAGATATCCGAGGCCAGTGAAGCAAAGCGTCCCAGCGTCCAGGTAGGTGATCCATTCACCGAAAAATTGCTCCTCGAGGCGACACTCGAGGTCATCTCGACGGGTTGCGTGGTCGGGATTCAGGATATGGGAGCTGCCGGTCTGACGTGCTCGTCATGCGAAATGACCGCCAAAGGGGAAACGGGAATGCTGATTCATGCCGATCGCGTTCCGGCTCGTGAGATCGGTATGACCCCGTACGAGATACTTTTGTCTGAGAGTCAGGAGCGTATGCTTATTGTGTGTCAAAAGGGTCAGGAAGCGGTATTGGAGGGTGTCTTTGGCAAATGGGATCTCCATGCAGAATGTATCGGTGAAGTCACGTCCGACGAACGTGTCCGGATTCTCTGGCATGGGAAGGAAGTGGCCAATGTTCGGGCTGACCATCTGGTGCTCGGAGGTGGTGCCCCCGTCTACAATCGAGAAGCCAAACGTCCCGCCTATCTGGATGAGACGTCCAGTTTTTCGGTTGAACACGAAATTGACGACATAAAGGGGTCTGCGGATCAACTTCTTCTGAGATTACTGGGCTCACCAAATATTGCCTCCAAACGGTGGGTTTTCGAGCAATACGATACCATGGTCCGGACCAACACGCTTCTTGGTCCCGGTCCGAGCGATGCGGCCGTCGTTCGCATCAAGGGGACCCGGAAGGCACTCGCGGTTGCTACCGATTGTAACGGTCGCTACGTCTACCTGAATCCAAGAAAGGGTGCACAGATTGCCGTAGCTGAGGCGGCCAGAAATGTAGTCTGCTCGGGTGGACAACCGGTCGCCATTACGAATTGCCTGAACTTCGGTAATCCCTATAAGCCTGATGTATACTGGGTCTTTAAGGAGGCGGTATCCGGTATGGGCGATGCCTGTCGAGCCCTGAATACACCGGTTACGGGTGGAAATGTATCCTTTTACAACGAAAACCCGGAAGGCGCGGTCTTTCCGACTCCCACGATCGGGATGCTCGGTGTCGTGGAGGATTCCGAAAGGCATACGATGTCCATCGGCTTCAAGCAAGACGGAGACATCGTTTTGCTTCTGACTCCTGGTACATGGACTCATAAGGCCAACCTGGATGGAAGTGAATATCTATCTACCATTCACGGCAGGACGAGCGGCGACGCGCCTCATTTTGAACTTGAGGAGGAACGTCTTATTCAGTCAGCGTGTCTGGAAATGATTCAGAGTGAACTCATTCAGAGTTCGCACGACGTTTCCGACGGTGGCCTTGCCGTCTGTCTGGCAGAATGTGTCATGGCCGCGACCGGACTGGGTGCCCGGATAGCTTTAAATACGACCGAGGCAGTGAGACTGGACGAAATGTTATTTGGAGAGGCGCAGTCCAGGATCGTACTCTCTTCCCGACCAGAAAAATTTGCGAGGATTCAGGGAATCGCTGAATCCCTGAACTGCAGACTGACAAAACTCGGGGTCGTGACAGATGGTCCACTGACCATTCAGGTTGATGGCCAGAAGACGGTCGATCTGTCGGTATCGAGTCTCAGGTCTCCATATGAAGGGGCCATTCCAGGATATATGAACTGACGCGTTGGCCGAATGGACGATATGGCATTTTTCTTGATGACCGCTTCACCACGAGTCCTGTAACACAATGTGTAGTGGTGACACCAACCGCTCAATGAAAGTATCTGTTCAAACAAATAAAACCTCTTGATGGGGGACAGCAACATGGCAAACGAAGCCAATTATGTAACACTGACCGACGCAAATTTTCAGGCAGAAGTGCTGCAATCTGATCAGCCGGTCCTCGTCGACTTCTGGGCAACGTGGTGTGGCCCGTGCCGTATTATTGCACCCGTAATTGAAGAGCTTTCGACGGAATATGCCGGACGGGCAAAAGTGGCCAAGATGGATGTCGATAACAATCAGGGAGTTCCAATGCAGTACGGAGTCCGATCTATCCCGACCCTGTTGTTTTTCAAAGATGGCCAGGTCGTTGATCAGTTGATCGGTGCCGCACCGAAGCGGGCATTGGCTGCAAAATTGGATGCCCTGGTCGGACAGGAGGCATAAGACCCTCGTCTGAGGGCCGTGGTAGCGAATGGTATCGGGACACCTTCTGTGCGGGCATATGGTCCTGTCGAATGACACGGATTGCGTCGATATACGTTTTTCGAATAGGTAAACAGTAGATGGATTTTTCTTCAGCCGAAAGGCACAAGGTGGTCGTCATTGGTACCGGACCGGCCGGACTGACTGCGGCCCTGTATACGGCCCGCGCTAACTTGAATCCTGTAGTATTTCAGGGGCCTGAACCGGGTGGACAACTGATCACGACGACCGACGTTGAAAATTTCCCCGGATTTCCAGAAGGAATAATGGGTCCTGAGATCATGCAGAAGTTCGAGGCTCAGGCCGTGCGATTCGGTGCGGACCTGAGATACGGAACGGTGACCGAGGTAGAATTTTCCGAGCGTCCATTCAGGCTCGTCGTGGACGAAGAGACGCCAGTCTTGGCAGATGCCGTCATCATTTCGACGGGTGCATCGGCGATGTATCTCGGACTGGAAAACGAGAAGCGTCTGCTCGGACATGGAGTATCGGCGTGCGCGACCTGCGACGGTGCATTTTTTCGCGATCAGGACGTCGCGATTGTGGGTGGCGGAGATACGGCGATGGAGGAGGCTCTTTTCCTCACGAGATTTGCCAGTAAGGTGCTGGTTGTACATCGACGCGACGCTCTCCGGGCTTCAAAGATCATGCAGGAACGGGCCATGGCGAACGACAAAATCGAATTTGTCTGGAACTCGGTTATCGTGGATGTTCTCGGGGAATCTGAGGTAACGGGTGTTCGCGTTCGAAATACCACGTCGGACGCCGAGTCGGACCTGGACGTTCAGGGTCTCTTTCTGGCTATCGGGCATCGCCCCAATACCGATGTGTTTGGCTCCTTCTTAGACAAGAACGAGACAGGGTATCTCGAAACACGCTCCAATTCAACGTATACCAATGTCGAAGGAGTTTTCGCATGCGGGGATGCGCAGGACCACGTGTACCGGCAGGCTGTGACGGCGGCGGGAACAGGGTGTATGGCAGCAATCGATGCCGAGCGTTGGTTAGCGGAACAGGAGTAGATCCTGTGTTCGGAATTGGCGCAGAACCATCCTCACGAACTCGTTGTTCGTTACTTTCTGATCAGATTCCTGAAGAGGAAAAAAATATTTTCTTTTCTCTCCCGAAGTCGCCGGGAGTAATACGGGAACCACATATTTCCATACGGCACATATACCCGCATTCCGTATCCTTCAGATGCGATTGAAGCCTGGGTATCAGGTCTCATCCCGTATAGCATCTGAAACTCGAACTGGTCGAGAGGGATCGCCTGAGATGCCGCAAACGTCTTCGTCGCTTCGATGAGCAAATCATCATGAGTGGCGATGCCTGGAAAGTGACCTCGAGAGAGTAATGTCTGGGCGTACTCCATATATCGATCCCGAATCTGGGTCATTTTCAAATACGCGATCGAGGCCGGTTCCCGATATGCCCCTTTGCACAGACGAACGCGCGCTCCCCGTTCGCACATATTCTCAATATCGTCTCGGGTTCTTTTCAGGTACGCCTGAAGAACGATCCCGACGTGGTCACGGTACTCCGAGTGAACTCTCTCGAAGATGCCGATCGTGGATTCGGTAACGTCGCTACCTTCCATGTCCAGACGGATAAACGCCTTTTTCTCCCTGGCTTTGTCCAGCAATTGATACAGATTCTGAAGACAAAATGCCTCGTCGATTTTCTGACCCAGCATGGAGAGCTTGATCGATATATTCCGGTCGACCCCCGGGTGGAGGCTCAGCGAATTCAACAGATCCAGATAGTTGTCGAGTGCCTGTTGAGCCAGATCTGGATCAGATATGTGCTCCCCGAGAAGGTCCAGCGTCGTCGACAGTCCCCTTCCCCGAAGGGAGTCGACTGTCTTAAAGGTATTATCCAGTGTCTCGGCAGCCACAAACCTGCGGGCCAGGAAGAACGGTAACTTCATGCGGACGGCATCCGTTGAGATTGATCTTGATCGAGTAAAACTACACTTTCGATAGTGACTGGTCCAGATCTTTCAGAAGATCCTCACAATGTTCTAGACCGATCGAAAGTCGCAGGAGGCCGGGGGGAGTATGGGACCCCGGGCCCTCCATCGAAATGCGATGTTCGATCAGGCTCTCTGTTCCACCGAGACTTGTGGCTCGCGTAAAAACGTTCACATTGGCAGCGATCTCTTGCGCCGTATCTGCTGAGTCAACTTCGAATGATACCATGGCTCCGAACATGGACATCTGTCTCGAAGCCAGCTCATGTTCAGGATGCGTGGTCAGTCCCGGAAAATGAACACGCGCTACACGGTTGTGACCGGCAAGAAAATGGGCGATCCGGTGGGCAGATTCACACTGTCTCGGCAAACGAATACCCAGAGTCCGAATGCCTCTCAGGGTTAGCCAGGATGAAAACGGATCCAGAACCGGCCCTGCCTGTCGTTGCCAGGCATCTATGCGGTCGAAGAAACTCGAGGATTCTTTCGTAACAACGGCTCCGCCCAGAGCGTCCGAGTGTCCTGAAAGATATTTCGTCAGAGAGTGCACGACAACATCGGCCCCGAGACTGAACGGACGCTGGATGAGCGCGGTCGTCCATGTGGAATCTACTGCAACGATGGCTCCGTGCTCGTGAGCAAGGTCCGAAAGTAGACGGATGTCGGAAATACGGAGCAGCGGATTGGATGGCGTTTCAATCCATATGAGTTTTGTGTTTGGCCGAAGCGCTCGTTGGACGTCATCCACATGGGTGGGATCGACCGATGTTGCGTCCAATCCTCGACCTGCAAACTGCTTAAAGACGACTGTTCTGAACCCGTGATAAACATCTTCTGGAACCAGTACATGACTCCCGGGCTCCAGCGCCTGAAGGACGGCGTGACACGCCGACATACCGGAGGAGAAAGCTCGGGCATCGGATCCGCCTTCGAGTTGGCTGAGAACCTGTTCCAGTCGGGCCCGAGTAGGATTTCCATCGCGGCCATACGTGAATCCATGCGGATACGATTCGTCAGCGTCGCGTTCGAACGTGCTGGCGAGGTACAGAGGAGGGGCAAGCGCCCGCACGTCATTATCTGGCGTACACCCGGCTTTGGCTAGAAACGTTTGAATATGGCTCATGGTCAAGATGTTGGTGAATTCGGAAGTATCAGTCAACCAGCAGAAGAGACTCCAACATGCCGTAGGGCAACGGCGTATGCCCGGCGGGGAAAGTACCCTCCCTCAACTGCTCAATAATCGCTAAATCCCTGTATCTCTAATTTAGTCTGTGTGAGTCCGTAACGAAATAAGTTGGGACGACACTATGCATTGTAACTATGGTACTAATCGTGCCGTAGTGCACAGTGCGTCTTCCGATGAGTGGTTGCGGGGGTGCTGATCTCGACCGGGTTTCCCGGCAGTGACCAGCGCCCCCCGACCATTTTAGGGGGATCAATGAATGGCGCAGCGAGTCTATAAAAGACATTGTACGTCATTGAATGGCGCAGTCGGTCTATCGATCTACGCCCCACTCCGGTCCCTTCGGTCGAATTATGTCCCGCTCCAGAACACCCCGCGCATTGGGCTCCGTATTAAGGGATGTCGTACGCTCGCTGGGCATCGAGAGTAAGCTGGGAGAGGGACGCGTAATTGTAGCGTGGGACGAAATAGTAGGACCTCGAATCTCGCAGGAGGTCACTCAGGCCAGAGTAAGAGGAGACCGTCTCATCGTAAAAATCGCATCTCCGGTCTGGAGAAACGAGTTGCATCTAAACCGGAGCAGTTGGTGCCAGCGCCTGAACGAGGAACTCGGAGAAGAACTGATCTCCGAAATCGTTTTTCGGTGACGTATTCTCGATTATCGGGAATACCCTCAGTCCTTGAATGAGCCGAAGACTACTGAGGTATTGTGTCCACCGAATCCGAACGCATTGCTCATTGAGATCGACACATCCCGATCTTCCGGCCGATTGAACGTGTAATTCAGATCACAGGCAGGATCTGGATGGACGAAATTGATCGTAGGCGGGACCCGATTGTGCATGAGTGCCTTAATCGAGGCGATCGATTCGATCGCGCCGGCAGCGCCGAGTAAATGTCCCGTCATGCTCTTGGTCGACGAGACGTTCATGTCATATGCGTGAGGTCCGAAGACACCCTTGATGGCGTTGGTTTCAGCAATATCCCCGAGCGGGGTGGACGTCCCGTGCATATTGAGATAGTCGACCTCGGACGGGTCGATGCCGGCGTCGCGGATCGAGGCCAGCATGGCATGTTTGGCGCCACGCCCCTCCGGATCGGGTGCCGTAATATGATGAGCATCACCACTCATTCCAATTCCGAGGATCTCGGCGTAGATATGAGCACCGCGGGCCCGGGCGGTTTCCAACTCTTCGACGTACAATGCACCGGCACCCTCTCCGAGGACAAATCCATCACGCGTCGCGTCGAAGGGACGGCTGGCAGATTCGGGTTCGTCGTTGCGTCGGGAAAGGGCTTTGAGCGCGTTAAACCCTCCGATACCCATATCCGAGATGCTGGCTTCGGATCCTCCGGTAAGGATAGCGTCGGCATGCCCCAATTTTATGAGCATGAAGGCATCGCCGATATTGTTGTTACCGGTCGCACATGCCGAGACAACCGAATAATTCGGACCTCTCAGGCCATATTTGATAGATATCTGACCTGCAGCTATATCCGGAATCAGCATCGGAATGAAAAACGGGGATATGCGTCTCGGTCCCGCCGCTATATAGTCAGACGTGTTCTTGTGGAATATCTGCATTCCGCCGATTCCACTTCCAAAGATAACCCCTATGCGTTCCTGCTCTTCCAGGGTCAGGTTGTCCGTATCGAGAGCAGCGTCCTGAATCGCCTGGCCGGCGACGACCATGGCAAACTGTGCGAACGGATCCATCCGACGGGCCGTCTTGCGATCCAGATATTCGTTCACGTCGAAGTCCTTGACCTCGCAGGCGAACCTGGTGTCGAAGGCAGACGCATCGAACTGAGAAATTGGGCCGGCGCCACTCGTACCGGCCATCATGGCATCCCAGAAGGAGTCAACCGTATGGCCGATCGGTGTCAGGGCACCCATGCCCGTAACAACGACTCTACGTTCTGTCATCTTGCTGCCCGGTAATTGGGCAAGGAAGGTGAATAATGCTATTCCGTGCTGTCTTCCGGTGAGTTCGGACTACGCGGTGGCGGAAGTCAGATAAGTAACCGCATCGCCGACGGTAGCGATATTTTCAGCGTCCTCATCCGGGATCGTGACATCGAATTCTTTCTCGAATTCCATGATCAATTCGACCGTATCGAGGGAATCGGCGCCAAGGTCATTCGTAAAGGAAGCGTCGTCCGTGATATCATCCTCGTCGACACCGAGTTTCTCAACGATAATGGCTTTAACTTTTGTTGCCAGGTCATTTGACATAGCCGTTTCTCCGAAATGTTACTGGGGTACGCTCTGCACGAACCGGTTGTAGAAAACCACGTTGCTGCATTGCATGCTTAATTTTTACACAGAAACAAAAATTACGTCACTATTCGGCTGAATGCAACGCGCGTCGTTCTGATTGATAAATACTTCGATTATCAGATTCGAGATCTCTGGAAACAATTTAAGTCGCCCACGATACGCGATTTTCTATGTGTAGAATTTGTCAGGGAGAATCCGTATTGATAACCGGGCGTTCGATACCGTACTTCGCGGTTTCTCAATCATATCACTAACAGTAGTCCATGTCGTATCTCTTTACTTCCGAATCCGTTTCTGAAGGACATCCTGATAAGGTTGCTGATCAGATCTCTGACGCAGTACTGGATGCGCTTCTGACCGAAGACCGTCATAGTCGCGTAGCAGTTGAGACTCTCGTAACCACCGGACTTGCCGTGCTTTCAGGAGAGGTTACGACGGACGCCTACATCGATGTTCAGTCGATTGCAAGAGACGTAATTCGAGCGATAGGCTACACCGACCCCGGTCTCCGGTTCGATGCGGACTCATGTGGGGTGCTGACTACTATTCATGAACAGAGTCAGGATATTGCTCGGGGTGTCGATGCGGGGGACGGCCTGCACATCGAGCAGGGAGCCGGCGATCAGGGTATGATGTTCGGATATGCCTGTCGAGAGACAGATGAGTTGATGCCGCTCTCGTTGAGCGCCTCTCATGCACTTATGCGAGACCTTGCGGCCATCCGAAAGGAAGGTAGATTGATGCCGTATCTGAGACCGGACTCGAAGAGTCAGGTCACGATCGAATATGGTGAAGACGGTCGGACACCGGCGCGAATTCACACCGTAGTTGTCTCGACACAACACGACGAGGATGTAAGCCTGGCTCAGATCGAATCCGACGTGCGGGAGTATCTGCTGCCTCGTTCGCTACCGGCGGACATGATGGACGAGGACCTGATCCTCCACGTCAATCCCACCGGTAAATTCGTCATCGGGGGACCGCATGGAGATACCGGGCTTACGGGCCGAAAGATCATTGTGGATACGTACGGCGGAAAGGGCGCTCATGGTGGGGGCGCGTTCAGTGGAAAAGATCCGTCAAAAGTCGATCGGAGTGCCGCCTATGCAGCCCGACACGTTGCCAAAAACCTGGTCTCGGCAGGGCTGGCAGATGAACTCCTTGTTCAGGTAGCGTATGCGATTGGTGTGGCGGAACCGGTCTCTGTTCACATCAACAGTTATGGAACCGGAGTCATGCCCGACAGCCAGATCGTAGAGATTGTTCAGTCAGTCTTTGACCTGCGCCCGAGTTCGATTATCCGGGATCTGAATCTCCTGCGGCCACAGTATCAGGCGACGGCGGCATATGGACACTTCGGAAGAAGCGAATTTTCGTGGGAAGCTCTCGACAAAGTCGAAGACGTAAAAAACGCGGCACAGGTGATGTCCTGAAGCTGCGTTAGGTAATTTGAGCCCGAACGAGAATTTTCCCCCGTTTGGGCATCGATACCTCCTCGTGTTTATACCGTAAACAGACCCCCGGAAACATCGAATATTTTCGCCTGTGATTTTGGGCCTCCGTAACACACTCCGATCGTTCTTTCCTGTCGTTTTCATTCTCGTCACGACGGTCTCGACGGCGACCGCTATCGACCGTTCGTCCGCTGTGACGTGGGATGTAAGGTATTCCGTACAGGATACCCTTCAATTCCGGGTTCGGCAGGTTCGGGGTGGAAAAATAGACATTGACTCCTGGGTTTGGAGATCAAAACAGGGTTTGGAATCGGTATACGGGCCGGTTCCAGCTGACGAAGTGTTACAACGCGAGTCCCGCGCGTTTGGATGGCGAAAGGACCTGTCCGATCTTCAACTCTACGCCGACCGGAAGAGCGGCGGCAGCAGGCACCTCTCCTATCACCAGATGTTTCGAGGGCTGCGTGTTTTCGACACGTCCATCAAGGTTAATCTGGACCACCTCGGCCGCGTCGTCTCCATTTACAGTTCGTATCGTCCGATGCGGAGTGAACCGGATGTACGGACTGATTTTCGCGGTGATATTCGTCTCTCGTCTCAGGAAGCGGCCATCCGGTCCCGGATGAAACTTCCTGCTCCGGCAGACGGGTATAGTCGATCCAATGGCGGGCAACATTCCGAGCCGGAACTGGGAATCTATTTTCATGGCGGAAAGCCGATCGTAGCCTGGCGAACAATCGTCTGGCCCGCAGGAGAGCCGGCTGAATACGTGGTTTATATATCTGCACAGGAAGGTCGTGTCCTCTCTGTACGGAACCAGGCCCTCCGTCTGAAAGGATCCATGAGGACCAACAAGGAGGTCACATGGCCACCGGCCGAGCAGGAGACAAGAGCGTCGACTATCAACGCCGAGACGGTAACTAATTACTCCCCGGTCGGCACCGGCATCACTCCGTCATCGGTGGTGCGAACCGCCGGTCAGGGTTTCGTCTTCGTCCCCGACCCGCTTTCGAGGGAAGGCGTATCCTATGCACCACCGTACATCGATAACGAGGATGCCACCAATTCGGAATTGGATGCGGCGAGGACCCTGGTCGATCTGCTTGACATCTCGACCGACGCGAATGGTATGTTCGTTCTGGAGGGTCCGTACGTACGGATAGTCGGGACGAATAATGCGGGTTCTCCGGTCTATACGCCACCCGCTGTATCGGGTCCGGATCAGTTCACATTCGATCGTTCAGAGAGCGGGTTCGAGGCTGTAAACGCCTACTATCATCTGGACACCAGTCAGCGATACGTTCAATCGCTCGGAATCACAGACGTGCAGAATGCGCCTCTGTCGGTCAACCCTCAGGGATTATCGAGAGATGAGTCTTTTTTCTTCCCGGATCTGAATATGATCGTTTTTGGGACGGGGGGAGTAGACGACGCTGAAGATGCCGGGGTTCTCTGGCACGAATATGGTCACGCCCTTCTTCAGGCGGCAGCACCCGGTTTACTCGGTTCAACCGAAGGGGTAGCTCTGCACGAAGGCTGGTCCGATTATTGGGCCACGTCGTATACCCGATCACTGGTTGCAGCCGGTCAGGTTCTTTCGTCCGACTGGACACGTGTTTTCGATTGGGACAGTGGCGAAGGAACTATCTGGTCGGGACGTGTGCTGGATCACACGGGCCACTACCCGGAAGACACCTGTTCAGATGATCCCAGTCCGAGCGCATCGTGCAGTGTTCACAATGACGGGAGGCTCTGGGCGACCGTTCTGATGGAGGTGTACACTGAATTGGGGCGCGCAGTAACCGACGAACTGAATCTTCGATCTCATCCATTTTTATCGGTGCCCGTAACGTTTCGGGATGCTGCCCGGGCCATGGTACAGGCTGACCTGGATAATTTCTCGGGTCAACACGTCCCGGTCCTACTCGATAAATTCGGCCGCAGGGGGCTACTGGATCCGAATTCATTCGCACCCTCCATCGAGCATTCTCCGATCCGTTGGTCGGAGTCGAATACCGGTTTTCTGACAATTTCAGCGGACGTAGTGGGGGTCTCTTCAGCCGTTTCCAGCGTGGTTGTTCACTATCAAGGAGCCGCCAGCTCTTCGGGAGAATTTACCCTGAATGCGGCGGGAGGGGACAGATACGAGGGGCAGTTGCCCCTGCCGGGCATCGACGATACGATCGCGTATTACATTGAGGCCAACGATTCCGGAGGCAGAACGTCGGTTTTACCCGATGGGGCACCGACGGACGTGTTCTCCGTCGGTATCGGACCGGATACCGAAGCTCCCGATCTTGTTCACGAGCCCCTTTCCAACGTAGCCTTGTCTACATGGCCTCCGGTCATTACCGCTACGGCAACGGATAATCTCGGCGTAGCCTCCGTTCGTGTTTCATTTCGGATAGAAAATCTGACCGGAGGCTTGCTCGCCTCCGGCGACTTTGACCTCGTCGAAAGTGGGGGCTTTTTTACCGCCCCGTTTCCTGTCGAAGCCAACGTCCTGGAGACGAATGCGAGGGTTTCGTATCGGATTCTGGCAACAGATGCGGCTGCCCGAGCAAATCAAACCATTCTTCCGGCGAGCGGTGACTTTGCTTTCTCGGTGAGCGCAGATGGTCTCTTCAGGCGGTTCGATTTCGAGTCGACGATCAGTACGATTCAGGCTGGCGGAGAATGGGAACAGGGTACACCTGATTTTGGCCTCTTTACCGCACATTCGGGTACGCGATTGGTAGGCACCCGACTTACGGGCGCGTATAGTTCGACTCCGACTCGATCCGAACTGCAACTATCCCCCATCAACCTTCGCGGAGTCAGTAATGCCATGCTCAGCTTCTGGCAATGGTACGACCTGGAGCACGACGGTACGGCCGATCCGTCAGAAAGCGGGGCGGCTCTCTGGGACGGTGCCAATGTGAAAGTTTCGGTAGACGCCGGTCAGACGTGGACTATGTTGATTCCGGAAGGTGGATACAATGGCACGATCGCCAGTGCCAGAGGAAATCCGATGGCCGGTGAGGCCGCTTTTGGAGGATACAGTTACGGATGGAGGCAGGTTATTGCCCCACTTCCGGAAGGGGCTGACGTTCGGATCCGTTTCGATATGGGAACAGACGACGATAACACGCAATCGTCCAGATATTTCGCTGGCTGGTATCTGGATGATCTCCTGGTGACGACTCAGCGTCCGAGTGATCTTGGATTTCCTCACCCGATTCAGATGCCAGACGACTTCGTAGCACTTGCCACGGTAGATCCTCCGCGAATCCGTTTGCGGGCAACCGACGATAATGGAATCAGAGACGTATTGGCCGAGTACGAGTTCAATCGGGCAGGGGGCTCAGAGGTGGGGACGATTCGCCTCGAGATGGATCCATCTGATTCGAGATTGTTTACCGGCGAAATTCCCGTCTCCGGAATTCCAAGTCCAGGGGACCAAATCACGTATCGAATCCGGCTCTCCGATCACAGCGGGCAGACCGTGAATCTGCCGCTGGATCCAGTCGGCGCGTTTGTGATCGAATATCGGCTCTTCGATGCGAGAGATCTTACGCTGTCAGCGTCCGCTTCGTCATTATGGGAGCGCTCCGGAACGGGCTGGACGGTCTCGCCGGTGACCCCGGTAGAGAGCGTAGCCTCGTTAAATTTGACGCCATTCGACCTGGCGGATAACGCAGTAGACCTGACTTTTCAGATTCGACACCTTTTCAATCTGGAGAGTGGAGCGGGAGGAAACGTAAAAATATCTTCGGACGGGGGGATGTCCTGGCAGATACTGGATCCGGACGGTGGGTATCCGGGAATGATCGATGTGTCCACCTCGAACCCGATGAGAGCAGAGCGTGGATTCACCGGCGATCACTCAGATCTGCACATCACGCGTTTCGACCTGAGCTCGTTCGGGGGTAAACAGGTCCGGATTCGACTAGATGAAGCGTCGGATCGGGCGCTGTCATCGTCAGAATTCTGGGTTGTATCGGATATTCAGCTGCTCGCAGCGACCCGAGCCACGGCGTTTGACGTGTCCAGGGAATTGGATCTGTTCGCTCCGTATCCCAATCCGTTCAGGGCGTCAGCCCGTGTAGGATTCAGTGTGCCGGAGCCTGATCGGGTCGAGATCACACTCTACGATCTGATGGGGCGCCGCGTTCGAACGATCGTCAGTCAGTTCTACGAGCCGGGAACGTATGAGGTCAGCCTCGAGTCGGGCGCACTCTCGGGCGGCAGTTACGTATTGAGCATGCGTTCCGGTGGACTCGAGAAACACCGGATGATTGCGCTGATCCGATAAGTGAAGACAGGCGGCTCACGATACGTGCGTCAGATCAATCTAAAAAAATCGGTGAAGCAAAAACCTTCCGACCGATCTGTCGTTCTTTTGGGCTACAACGTTTTTGTACCCTACTGGAATTGATTGATGGACCATAAGGAAGGAGCCTACAAAGTCAAAGACCTGCAACGTGCCGAATCAGGCCGTCTGCTCATGGAGTGGGCTGAGAGCCGTATGCCGGTTCTTATGCATTTGCGGGAGAAATATGCCACTGAGAAGCCGTTTTCCGGCTACAAAATCACCGGTTGCCTCCACGTGACGAAGGAGACCGGTGTGCTCGTCGAGACATTTGCTGCCTGTGGCGCCGAGGTAGCGTGGAGTGGCTGCAATCCGCTCAGCACCAATGATGATGTAGCAGCCGCACTGGCGGAAGCCGGAATCGAGATTTATGCCTGGTACGGACAAAACGTAGAGGAATTCTACTGGAGCATCGATCGGACGATTGACAAAACACCACATCTTACCCTCGATGACGGCGCGGACCTGATTTTCAGGGTTCACAACCAGTTTCCGCATCTGGCCGATCATATTATTGGGGGATCGGAGGAGACGACTACGGGTGTGCATCGTCTTCGGGCGATGGCCGATGATGGGAAACTATTGTATCCGGTCTATGCCGTGAATGATGCAGAAACCAAGTGGGATTTTGACAACGTCTACGGGACGGGTCAGAGCACACTTGACGGTATTCTGAGGGCCAGTTCGGTTCTTCTGGCAGGAAAAAATTTCGTCGTTGCCGGCTATGGCCATTGTGGCCGGGGCGTTGCGATGCGGGCGAAGGGTATGGGCGCGAACGTAATCGTGACGGAGGTCAAGGCGACTGCTGCGCTGAAAGCGACCCTCGAGGGCATGCGTGTCATGCCGATGGAAGACGCAGCGCGGGTCGGAGATATTTTTGTCACGGCGACGGGTATGAAAGATATCATTCGCGGCGAACACTTCGTGTCAATGAAGGACGGCGCGATCGTCTGTAATACCGGTCATTACGACGTTGAATTGAATCTGAAAGAACTGGCTGAGGCATCCAGCGATGTCCGGACTGTTCGTCAGGACAATCGGGAGTACACCATGGACAATGGGAAACGGGTGTATGTGCTCGCTGACGGTCGTCTGGTGAATCTCGCAGCAGCCGAAGGACATCCCTCCGAGGTCATGGACATGAGTTTTGCCAACCAGTTCATGGCACATCTGAGTCTCATTCGTCAGCACGAGACAGGAACGGATTTCGAGAATACAGTGATCGATCTTCCGATCGAACTGGATCAGGAAATCGCGGGAATCAAGCTCGAAACCATGGGCCTCCAGATTGACAAGCTCTCCGACGAGCAGGTCATCTACGCCACGGATTATTCAGCCGGCACTTGAGCAAATCAGTCGTCTGATTCCCACGTCATGATATCCTCTTCGGACTTTTCCCGGCTTACCCACTCGGCTGCGTCCGGCATCGGGTCTTTCTTTTCGGTGATGTTGTGGCCCTGCTCCTGCCACTGGTTGGACAGATATGCATTCCATTCTGCGTAATGGGCATATTCTTCCGGTAATTCGTCATCGGCGTAAATAGCTTCGACCGGACAGACCGGGACGCATGCGTTACAGTCAATGCACTCATCGGGATGAATCACGAGGAAGTTCGGCCCTTCGTAAAAACAGTCCACAGGACAGACTTCTACACAGTCGGAATGTTTACAATTGATGCACGGTTCGGTTACGACGTATGGCATGATTTGACCCCACGAATCAGGAGGCAGAAATAAAGTAAGAAGGGTCTGTCAACAGACCCCGGATGGACACCGGACCTCACTGAGTTCAGTGTGTCGGTGTGCGATGAACATCCGCAAGATAATACACTCATCCGACTGAATTCAAATGAACGTATGTCGAATGCAGTATTAGCATTGTATCCGGTCGTGTGTACCTTATTCGGAGTACCTTCCTGTTTTACCCATTTTCCGGCGGACGCCACGTGATCGATCGATCAGACGACATACATTCGCGGGTACTCACTCTCGATACCCACGCCGATATCCCCGCCAATTTTGCAACTCCTGAAATCGATCCGGGACAGTGGGGGACTCAGCAGGTAGACCTGCCAAAAATGAGAAAGGGGGGCCTCGATGCGACTTTTCTCGTTGTCTATGTGAGTCAGGAGGAGAGAACGCCCGAGAACTACCGGACGGCGATGAACGACGCTCTCGTCAAGTTCGATGCCATTCATCGGATGGCAGAAGTGATGTATCCCGAACAAATCGAAATCGCGGTCTCACCTGCCGATGTCCGTCGCATTCGCGCGTCCGGAAAACTCGTTGCGGCCATCGGAATTGAGAATGGGTTCAGCATCGGGAAAGATCTTTCACTCCTGTCTACATATTACGAGTTGGGGGGGCGTTATCTGACACTGGCCCACATAGGCCACAACGATATCTGCGACTCTTCGCTGCCACGCGATCGACTCGGAGATCCCGACGAAGAGCATGGAGGTCTGAGTGAGTTCGGGCGGGATGTTGTCCGAGAAATGAATCGTATCGGGATGATGGTCGACGTATCGCATATATCCAGGAAGGCGATGCTCGATGCGGCCCGTGCATCCCGTGTCCCCGTTGTCGCTTCTCATTCGGGTGTCTGTGGTATCAATCCACATCCGAGGAATCTCGATGATGAACAGCTCGACGTTTTGCGCGATCAAGGAGGCGTGATTCAGATCGTGGCGTACGTCGGGTACGTCAAATCGGACCCGGTTGAAAAGACGATCGCACTCGAACAACTCCGGAAAAAATATAATCTTGCCTCGGTTTACAGTGCGCTGGATCTCCCGAAAGACGAAAAGGCGTTGTTTTCTACCGATTGGGATGTCATTCAGGAGCGATATCCGCGGGCGAATGTTCAGGACTTTGTGGATCATATCGACTATGCCGTAAACCGGATCGGGATCAGGCACGTCGGAATCAGTTCTGATTTTGATGGCGGCGGTGGGATCGAAGGCTGGGACAATACCTCCGAATCGATGAATGTAACGAGCGAACTCGTCGCCCGAGGGTACTCAGAGGGAGATATTCAGGCGCTCTGGGGAGACAATTTTCTTCGGGTATGGCAGGAAGCAGAAGACTACAGTCGCTCCTGCTAGTCGGTCATCCGTTTTCGGTCCGGGAAGATCCTCGTGTCTACTGGCATAGCACCGCCCGGTGCCATAGTATGCCGCTATCCATCAGAGAGTCTGCCATGAAAAAATCCCCGGTACTACTCGTAGTCGTATTCGTGATCGCATCCACCGGGTCGGCGACAGGACAGGAGCGTGACTTATCGCTCATCCAGCTTCCACCTGGTTTCTCTATCTCACGCTACGTCACCGACGTGCCAAATGCCCGGTCGCTCGCTCTGTCAGATTCTGGTGTACTCTTCGTCAGCACCCGTAGTAAGGGTTCTGTTTATGCCGTTGTCGATTCGGACGGAGATCACAAAGCCGACCGTACGTATACGTTGGTCACCGGACTGAATATGCCCAATGGTATTGCCTTGAGGGACGGATCATTGTATGTGGCAGAAATTAGCAGAATTCTCCGCTTCGACAATATTGAGAATCGCCTCGAAAATCCACCGGCCCCGACCGTCGTCACCGACCAACTCCCTACGGAAGGGTGGCACGGTTGGCGATATATCCGATTCGGGCCCGATGATCTGCTCTATGTTAGTATAGGTGCGCCATGTAACATCTGTGAGCCCGACGCGCCCTATGGGTCGATTGTCCGGATGAAACCCGATGGCTCGGACATGGAGGTGTATGCTTCCGGCATTCGAAATTCGGTAGGGTTTACCTGGCACCCCGAAACCCATGAATTGTGGTTCACAGATAATGGACGAGACAACCTGGGTGATGATATTCCTCCGTGTGAATTGAATCATGCCCCCGGGCAGGGTATGCACTTCGGATATCCTTATTTCCACGGTGGGACGATACCCGATCCGAAATACGGGACGGGGCACATAGCATCCGATTACACGCATCCCGCTCAGAATCTAGGCCCTCATGTTGCTCCCCTGGGTCTGGAATTTTACGCAGGCTCACAGTTCCCGACCGAATACAGGAACCAGCTATTCATCGCGGAACATGGCTCCTGGAACAGAAGTAAAAAAATCGGATATCGTATCTCTCTTGTACGACTCGATATCGACGGACATCCGGTAACGTATGAGTCGTTCGCGACGGGTTGGCTGCAGGGGGAGACGAATTGGGGACGCCCGGTCGATCTGGAACAGATGCCGGACGGTTCTCTCCTGGTCTCCGACGATCAGTCGGGTGCCGTCTATCGAATCACATACGACGGGTCATAGAATGACCATACGTCGTGTGATCGACCTTTCTTCCGTCTGAAGACGGTATAGATAGGTCCCGGGGACGAGTCTCGTCGCATCGAGATCGACCTGGTGGGGACCGGCCGCGAGTCTACTTTCGACAGGCGTAAAGACGCGCCTTCCCAGAAGATCAAAAACGTCCAGCCGAATATCGGAAGTCCCTTTCAGGTGGAATCGAATCGTGGTCTTCCCGGAAAATGGATTCGGAAAATTCTGATCGAGGGCGACTGCAACGGGTAGAACGGTGTCATCTTCTGTTGCCGTTACGACCGCCTGGGAGAGCGGCGTCCAGTTGGCGTCATATTTCACTTTACCGACTGGGACCTCTGGGTCCGTCTGCAGCAGAAACAAGGTCAGCGACGTATACGACTTCCTGAATCGATAGATCTCTGTATTGCTCGCGGTCACGTCGTAAAACTCCGTCGTTCCATCTGTCAACTCTCCCATGAATCGTGCGTGGACGCGGCTCTGCATCTGTAGTCGAATCTGTTCCTGAATTGCTGCCGGAAACTGGTCCCATCCGAGCGCATCGAAGGAAAATTGAAAATCCGAGACGTTATCCCAGGTGATGTATTTCACGGCTCCGCCATTCAACGGATCATTGGTCACGACCGTATGAAATCCAGGTTCACCTGTTGTGGAGGCTACTTCGCCGTCGATCCGCCGCGTGAGAGGAGCATGCAGGCTCTGTCTGGGGGTCGCCTGATACCCGAACTCGGGGGCGATCGTCAGATCATTCAGGAAATTGGCAGAGTGAAAATCGGTGATGATCTCTTCGAGACTTCGGTTCTCCAACCTGAGCAGACTATCAAGGCCATTTCCACCCTTTCGATCTACTTCCTGTAACATCCTTCCGACACCGGCCGGACCGATACGGTCGGCCATGTACGTAAAAAACAGCCCCCCACGTTGGTAATCCCGGGCATTGGGGCCTCCATTGGACGGACTCGTTCTCCAACTGAACAGGGGCAACACGTACTCGGCTGGCGAATTCAGATAGTCGATTCCACGCCAGAAATAGCCATTCATCACCATCGCATACTCGGCGTATCCTTCTGTGATCAAGGTGTTGTCCCAGCCGGACGACAGGTGCAACAGATGGGTGTACTCATGGGCTGCGATGACCGCCAGCGTGGCGATATTTTGGGTGCCCTCATTGGAATCCAGATACAGGACGTCGGCCTGATTCCCCACCCCATCAGCCACTCCCGGGGCCACGTCGGCCGAAGAAACATAGCCCAGGGTTCCGCCGGTGCCCGCTCCGATATCGTACATCAGGATGTCCACCATCGAGTCGCCGTCATAATTTGGAGGCTGACCGTAGATATCCTCGTCGTTAAGGAAAACACCCTGCGTCGGGTCGATCGATGCTGCCGGGGTCTGGTTGAGGGTTACGTCCCTGAGAGCGGTGATATCAGAATCTGTCATCCGATTCAGGGCGAGTTCTGCCGTATCGACCCACAGGAAGTATCGACTGGTCTTGTCGACCAGGCGAAAGTTTTTTGGCTGCCAGACGTTATTTTCCTGAACGTTGAACGAGCGTTCGTCTCCGACGTCCGGAGGATGCAATGCCGATTTTGCGGCGAGCGTTACGTGGTCCCGGTCCCGCGATTCAAGATAGGACACCATATGTGCACGGGCGCCGGGAGAGGAGACATCCGTCGCACAGAAATCACCGAGACTATTGATCCGGATCAGATCGCGTCCTCTCTTACCGGTCTGTCCATTGTTCTGGACAGAAACGCCCCAGGAATGAATCAGAAAAGGCTCGACATCGCGCACCACCTGCCCGTACGAAGGCAGTGTCACGCCGGCGAGAAGGCAACTCGTCAGAAAGGCACGTATGTTGGACGTACTCAAATACATAAGGGCCAATTAAACCTATTTCATCCCGAAGGCGAAAGGTACAAATAATGGGTAATCAACTGAACAAACCAGGGCCATGCATTCGCCCGCGATTGGATCGCGGCGTCGGTGGCACAAATCCGGTTTCCATGCTATTGTTTCTGCTGGTGGTCCTGTCCGTTGGTGCGTGCAAGAGTCAGGAAGTCCTGACCGATGTCATTACCGTGGACGGAATCGCGACCATGCGCGGAAACGTACCGTTCAATAAACTGATCCTGGAGACGGATAGTCGCAATTACTATGCCCTCCAGTTGACACCAGCGCAACAGGCATCCATTACTACCCCGTCCCGGTTGCGGGTTACCGGTCATGTTTTCAGGGGAGAGTGGAATGGACTACCCTATACGTTTCTTCGCGTGACGAAATTGATCCGTACCGATTAGGGTCCGTTCCCCAGATCACTTTACGAGTGTCATGGTCCGGGTAATCCGGTTGTCGATCGTTTCGAGAGAATACAGGTATAGACCGCTCGAGAAGGCCGATGCATCGAACGAGACCGCGTGCGTCCCGGAACCCTGAAATCCGTCGACCAGGGTGGCGATCTCTCGTCCCAACATGTCAAATACACGCAGACTGACCCGGCCAGCCCTCGGTAGAGCAAACCGGATAGTGGTAGCAGGATTGAACGGATTTGGATAGTTCTGTTCGAGTGCTACACGTTCGGGAAGAACGCCTTCATCCTCGGTCGCAGTCGACGTTTCTTGCGCGAACGTGGCCCGAATCGGAAGCACGAATCCATCGAGCGTGGTATTGGCGTCCACACCGACGTTATCGAAGCGCGCCCATCCACCGTTTCCGTTGTTGAAGGAGTTGAGAAACAGGTACGATGGCGTGGTACCCGTAAACGAACTGATGGACATCACCATCGTATTGGCGTCCGACCCTCGATTGGCGACACCCACATAGATAACGGGCGGAAGAGAGCTCAACTGTCCGGCAAAGGGTTCGAGATCAACGGTGTCGAAGAGGAAATCGGTCGTACCTGTCTGGGACTGATCCGTTACATCGAGCGAAAACAGCTCATTTCCGGGTTTTCCCCCTCCGTCGTCTCCATAGACTTTCAGTGTGTAGTCGCGAGCCGCATTGGCGGGAACGGTCGAACCCGCAAAATCATGCTGATAGGCATGATCGACGAGGACGGTTCTCAGACTTGCCCCGGTGGGCACATCAAATCGATTGACCATTCGTGCGTCCGAGCCAACGTCCAGGAATCCAAAGCTTCCCGACGAAAGCACCACCGGATTGATTTTCCCGGAATCGTAAATGACATTGGTCGTTACAACACTCGGCTGGAGCGGCGTCCAACTGGCGCTGTAGGTAGCTGTGGCGGTACTCGTGGTCTGAATGTCCGTGTGAGGAATAATGAGCCGCACCAGATCGTAGTCACCGGACAGAAAGGCCGGTTCGCCTCCCGCAGCAATCGGGATAGTAGACGTCACCCCGGTCGTTGTGGTCACCACGGCCCGGGGTTCTACCAGTGCGGATGAACCATCTACTGTAATATTGATATTCGAAACGTTTTGCCAGATTACATAGGCTGCCCCGCCCGCATTTAAAAACTTTCCGGTGGCGGGCGTGCTACTCGCGACTGCTCCATCGATGATCGGAATCGTGGCGATGCGGATATTGCTGTACTGAGGACTTGCGAAACCATATTCCGCCTGTATGCTCGTATCGTTTATCAGATTGGCCACATGAAAATCTCCGATAACGCTGCGGAGGTCCAACCCGTTTGCGCTCAGAACCTGGGCATAATTGGCTGCTCCCTGGGCGCTCGACTTCGTGATATCCCCCGTTTTCAGGATGCCCAGTCGTTCGGACAGATAATTCGTAAATAATCCAGCCCGCTGGTAATCTTCTCCGTTGGGTCCTCCGAACGCATTGGCGTCGTTTTCTCCACGGAAATTCAGGAAAGAACCCCGTCGTTCGCTATCCGCCTGAAAATAAGAGACGGCTCTCGCCGTGAACCCGTTCATGACTTCCGCCCACTCGGCAAGGCCTTCATCGACGAACGAGATGTCACCGGCACCGTTGAATGATGAAAAAATGAGGTGTTGGTACTCGTGAGCCAACGTCTGTGTGACCACGTCCAGGCTCTGTCGCGTATTGTCCTGACGGATCACCCCCGGAACCGTATCCAGGTAGATAATATCCGCGAGATTGGGTGCCCGGAGATCACGTGGATCAAAAAAACCGAGGACGGCGGAGAAAACTCCGTTGGCGGGATCGTACTGGTCCCTGATATTCAATACGAGTACATCGGTCTTCCCATCCCCGTCTACGTCCGGCGGGGCTCCGAAAACGGTTTCGTCATTTTCGATAATTCCCTGATTCGGATTGAATGAACCCGCCGGTGTCCGGTCTGATAGCGAAGCCCGCATCTCTTCGAGATCCTGATCCCGGACATGCCCATTGGTAAGCTCTGCCGTTTCGACCCAGATGTTGAAGTCCGGCGCTTCGATCATCAGTGTGAACTCGATGTCGTCAAACGTCGCCGATGTGGTTGTCAGATTTCGAACGCTGAAGGTTTTTTTTTCGCCGATGACGGCAGATTTGCCGAGTCGAACGACCGGATAATTGCCTGCAATCCTGTCTTTCTCGAAAGCATCGAGTGCGTCTCGTCCTTCCGGCGACTGGAGCAAATAGGGCGTGATATGGATGGGGTGAATCCTCTTGTCCATACCTGTACTCCGGGAAGCATCCTCTATCGATCGTCCCCCTATATCAGCTCGCTGTTGCTGCGCGTGCGACGCAAATGGGAGAAGAAAGACAGTAAGAAATAATATGATCGGTCGTTTCATAAGTCGGTTTCGGGTCGGTCCTGGAAGTCGGACGGGATTTCAATATCGAACGTTACGAGTTAAATACCCACGCTGAACAGGCATAAAATACCGTATATCCCTCACGGATACCTTCATTCTGTTTCGGCTTTTTGTTCGCGTGTATTAATCCTGGAATACCCATCAAAAATCGCACCATCAGACAGACGGGAGATGGATTAATGGAATTCATTTACCGGTACGCGTGAGAATCCTGTCGCTCATGAACGCGTACAGACGCCCCCGGGACATCATGAGAATGGATCTGAAATGAAGCTGAACGACCTCAGCGAGCAGGAAAAAGCGATTATCCTGCATCGTGGAACGGAACATCCGTTCACAGGAAAATACGTCGATCACACCGAAGACGGTGTCTACCGTTGTCGTCAATGTGATGCCGAATTGTACGCATCCGAAACCAAATTTGAGTCTCATTGTGGATGGCCCAGTTTTGATGACGCCCTGGACGGGGCGGTGAAGGAGCACCTCGACCCGGACGGTCGACGAACCGAGATCGTCTGTGCCTCTTGTGGGGGGCATCTGGGTCATGTGTTCAAGGGAGAGGGTTTCACGGCTCAAAACGTCCGACACTGCGTCAATTCGGCGTCACTGGATTTTGCCGGTAAGACTGGGTCCGAAGGGAAATGGCAGACAGCAGTATTTGCTTCGGGTTGTTTCTGGGGAACTGAATATTACATGAAGCGGGCGACGGGTGTAAAAAGCACTCGTGTCGGGTATACAGGCGGAACGGTCGAAGCACCGACATATCAGCAGGTGTGCAACGAAAACACGGGCCACGCCGAAGCCGTCGAAGTTACTTTCGATCCGGCCGAAATATCGTATGAAGAGCTTGCACGACTGTTTTTCGAAACACACGATCCGACCCAGGTGGATCGACAGGGGCCCGATATCGGTAGCCAATATCGGTCAGAACTGTTCTACCAGAACGCAAGACAGAAGGAGATTGCGGAATCACTGATAAGACAGCTTCGCATGAAGGGATTTGACGTGGCTACACGTGTGTCACCCGCATCGACATTTTGGCCCGCCGAAGACTACCACCAGGGCTATTACGACGAGCGCGCGGGTACTCCCTATTGCCATGCGTATACCAGGCGATTCTGAGGATTCCCCGGGGAAAATCACAATCCGCTTCTGTCATTCGCTCAGTGAACGAGTACCACGAATGCCTGGCCGGGGTCGCTATCGGTTGCAAGGCCGACGACGGCGGAACCACCCGTGAGATCGACTGCGGATCCGAACGCCGCATTTCCGACATCGATGATCCGGTCCTTGGACCACTCGTTTTTCTCGTGATTGTACGCATAGACGTAGACGACCCGGTCAATATTGAATTCAAAGCTGAGTTGCTCTTCGAACCCAACGACCAGCACATGATCTTCGGATATTGACACGATCGCCCCAAATCCTCCCTGACTGTATTTTTTTGACGGTGCCAGCGTTGCGACCGGATTCCATGCGCCCGACCCGGACCTGGAAAATATTCTTGCCCGTCCTCTCGACTTGTGGCCGCCTCGGCTCTCTCCGACAACAATCCGATCTCCGTCGATGTCTACCGAAATGAAAAAATCCTCTATTCCCCGTATTACGGCCGACTCGTTCCAGGTGTCTGTATCGGGGTTTCGATCGAATACGAAGAGGGAGCCAGGAGTCCTCGCCAGATACGTCGATGCACTCACTACGGCTCGATCTCCATCCATGGCGACGGACGTCCCGAAGACACCGGCCTCGGGCCCGAGACTGGGATTCAGCCGTGATGTCTGACTCCATTTCTTTCCATCGAAGTCGTATATGTATGCCGCACCATTGTAGGTGCCTTTACTGGTATCTCCGGACGTTGACACGAGGATTCGATCGCCATCGAGGGCAACCGCCGATGCAAATGGACCCTCCGTTTGAGATGTGGCTTTCCTGAGTCTCGTCGTCTGCGTCCACGCACCTGTATCCTCATTTCGATCGAAAATATAGACGGAGTTGGATGTCAGATCGGAGAAAAACGGTACGTACGCGGTCACTACGGCTCGACCCCCACTGATCGCTACAGATCGACCGAAAAATAGTCCTTCCTTGCAGTCGTTTGGTAGCAACTGGGATGCGAGAAACCATTGATCGTCGGAAGATCGTTCATACACGTACGCAGCTCCACCGTCCTGGCCGCACGTGCTGTCTCCGCTGGCTCCGACGATCGCGTAATTTCCCGATATGGACACGGCTGTACCGAAAAAATTTCCGCTCGTCGTATCCGGTACAGGTAGTTTGAATATTTGTGCAGCCGCAACCTGCCCGAACGTAACGCCGAGCACGCACAATAGAACCAATCGCAACGAGATAGTCTTAAACAGGCTCAAAACCAGAAAAATCTTCGATAATTAGACAACCGGAAACAGACCCGTACCTCTGTGTACCAACCACTATGGTTGTGTAGCATTTTACATCAAACGGTATGCCGATGCGTCGGGTACGTTGATCTGGGCGGAATTCAGTTACGGATGCGTCCAGATTTGGCTACACCCACGGCCAGTTAACAGGTATATCTTATCCGTCACACTGCGTGTTTGATCCACCAACAGAGTCCACCATTGTATGCGACAGGTGTTCCCCGTCTGACGTTTATCAGATGCGCATACACCTCCTCTGCCTGATCTTGTTCGTTGTAAGCGTTGCTTTTTCGCCCGGTTCCGCCGCACAGAC
>CAYLHF010000032.1:29678-33656 GCA_964383365.1 uncultured Rhodothermales bacterium
TCGGGTAGGGCTGGTTCGGGTAGGTCCGGTTCGGGTAGGGCTGGTTCGGGCCCGGGCAGCCCGCCGGTCCCCGGTGATGGATCAGTGCCGTCGATCATCTTCCGCTACTCCCGCGTACTGAACGGGGTCGCAATTGAGGCAACCAGGAGCCAGATCGACCGCATCAGGGGCCTCGACTATGTTCGGAGTGTTCGGATTGAATCTATCCTTTCGATTACGGATATCGATACGCGTTCGATCGTTGCGGCGGATCGTGTCGAGCGTGAGTTCGGTCTGACCGGGAAAGGGATTCGACTGGCGATCATTGACACGGGAATTGACTACATGCATCCTGACCTCGGGGGCGGGTTCGGGCCTGCATTCCGGGTCAAAAATGGATTCGATTTTGTCAACATGGACGACGACCCCATGGACGACAACGGACACGGTACCCACGTGGGCGGAATTGCAGCAGGATCTTCATCGACGGTTCCCGGAATCGCTCCTGAGGTCGATCTCCTCGCGGTTAAAGTCCTGAATGCTGACGGACTCGGACCGGAATCACAGATCATTGCCGGAATCGAATTTGCCGTCGATCCCGACGGAGATCCGCTCACAGATGACGGGGCGGACGTTATCAATATGAGCCTCGGTGGGACGGGAAACGCGGACGATCCCGTCGCTCGGGCCGTCGATGTGGCGGTGGCGTCAGGGGTGGTTTGCGTCGTATCAGCGGGAAATTCCGGGGCGTATCAGGCCATTGCATCGCCCGGGGTAGCCCGAAGAGCTCTCACCGTCGGGGCGACTGACAATGACGACAGGATTACCGGATTTTCGTCGAAGGGTCCGGCCTTCACGACGCTTGCCGTGAAGCCGGAACTGGTGGCTCCCGGCGTTCAGGTAAATGCTGCTCGTCTGGGCGGGGGGTATCGCAGACTCAGCGGGACGTCGATGTCGTCTCCTCATGTAGCCGGTGCGGCGGCGCTTCTCCGGCAGTATCGACCGGCGTGGACGCCAGATGACATCAAAGCAGTTCTTACGGCGACTGCCGACGACATAGGATTTGATCCGTGGGCCCAGGGATCAGGCCGCTTGAATGTATTCGGGGCCATAACGGCGGAAGCCAGATTGTCGGCGTCAGGGTTGAATTTCGGGGAAATAGACGCGACTGTAGACAGTTGGACATCGGAGAAGACGTTTGACATCATATCGGAATCTTCCGAGTCACTCGCGGTCGAGATGTCCGTAGGATCCTTGCCACCGGGCCTCAACCTGGTACTCGAACCGGCCACGTTTACCCTGGACCCCGGCGAAAGGGTAGCGGTCACTGCCAGAATAACCGTTACCAATATGCTCGTTCCGTTTGGTGGTCTTCCTCCGGAAACTGGAGGGGTTGTGACGGCCACGGCAGGACAGACCCGGCTTCGCTTGCCGTTCGCTTCGGTGAAAGCGAATGCATTATCGGTCAGCCTGGATAGAGATCCTCTGTACGTGGTCATCGTCTCCTCGGATCGGGCCCAGATCCTGATTCCGGGTGAACAGTCGAAGACGATTATTCCGCCCGGAACCTATACCGTACTCGCGCTCTTCCAGACCGAAGGATCCGGATTATCTCCGGGCACGCGGGTAATCGTCGAGCGCAGGAATGTCGCGGTCAACGGTCAGACTTCAATCTCGATGAGCAGTACAGAAGCATCGAATCTGGTGGAATTCGGTTTTGTCTCTGAAGACAACATGCCGCTTGTTCCCAGCTTCGATGTCGAGGCAGTCACGAACTCGTCGGCCTCGTTCTCCCTGGTCCTGCTCGATGATCCATCGTACGATCGCGTAGCCTTCTCCCCGGACGCAGGAGATATACGAGTAGACCATATCGTTCGGGTTGATGACTCCACAGGGAAAGATGCGTATATCATCCCCCTGTCGGTTTCGCCTGGTTCCGGAAGACAGACCAACAATCCGAAAACCTTTCGGTCCTTACGCTTTGCCGTGGCGCCGACGTCCCGCACGGGCCAACTCGAAACGGTAGACGTGTTCGTTCACGACGATGGTCAGGAGGTGAGCCTGGTCGACCGGCGGGGTGAAGGAACTCCGCTTGACGGCGACGGGAACCGAACCGTCATGCTCGGACAACCTATCGATACGTTATTCTCATTCAAGACATTCAGGATGGATACGTACGTCGTACAAGTGGGCAGGACGCCGGATCTTTTAGGCAAAGATAATCTTCTGGATACCGGAGGCTCTCTGCGCCAGATTGGTTCGCGACTCGAACTTGCCAGGGGTGCCTTTTCGAATTCGGTTCACACCATCGATGTAGGGGATGTTGTGATTCCGTATGGTGGACTGGCACCCTACTGGCGAGCAGAAATATTGGAATTCGTTTTTGACCGGATATACTTTTCGAGACCCCCGTTTTTCTTCTCGCCATTTCAGGATGCCCGGAATACGATTTCCCGGTTTCAACTCGTCTCGGACGACGGTGAAGCAGGACTCGCGGATGGATTGATCTTTAACTACTCCGAGGGTGGCTTACAGGATAACCTGATGTTTTCGCCAGGTAGTCATGATTTAATCTGGTTCTTCAACGGATATGAAATCGATCGCCTCGTGGGTCAGGCGACAGCCAGGTTGCGGTTCGACACAACGCTTCAGTCCAGACAACCCGGCAATATTCGATTCTTTGCGGTGCTGGCCGACGGTATTCCAACGGCCATAATCGAATCTGGACATACCAACACTCTGACGTTCGAGGCTCAATTCGATGATGCGGTGGCAACGGCAGGTTTTCGGCGATTCGGTACCCGCTCGTGGACACCACTGTCACTCGCTTCCGCGGGAGGAAAGCACCGGACCGCCCAGATCCCCGATACGTTGTCCGACGGTTATTACAGCGTTAGAATATCGATTCGTGACGTTGAAGGTGGCTCGCTCGACTATCAGTTGAAGCCCGCTTTCCGATGGGGCCGGAAAGATGTTGCTGCGAATCAGGCTCCGGGGAACTTCGCCTTGCAACAACCCGCCGATGGCGATGTGGTATCATCGAGTCCCGGCCAACCGATTCAGTTCGTCTGGCAGAGATCGATGGACCCTGACCCCGAGGATGTGCTACAATATTCGCTCAGGGTGCAGGGACCGGGCATTGATACCACGCTGGTGATAGCAGGATCTCACAGAGTGACCCTCGACCAAACGGACGGCTTTATCTCCGGTGCATCCTACGACTGGATCGTTTTTGCAACGGATGGCTGGCTCAAGGCACCCGTACCTCAATCTTTTTCTTTCGTCATGGGAGGAAGGGCGACGGACACAGATACCCAATCCGACCCGCCACTACCGACGACGTTGATGGCCGGCTATCCGAATCCATTCGAGCGGGAACTGATTCTGGAATACCGACTGTCGTTGCCGGGAGATATGACCGCTGAACTGATCGATCTGACGGGCAGGACCCGGAAACGCTATCAAGAAGCTATTCGCGCGCCTGGTGTTTATCGCGTTCGCTTGCAGACGGACGGATTACCTTCTGGTGTATATCTCTTGCGCGTGCATTTGGGTGAGCGGCGTTTTACGAGGAAGTTGGTCCATCTCCGCTAGCGCGACGTGAGTTCTTCCGTTAGCGCTTCCCAGGACTTGTACAGGTCGTCCAATTCTTTTTGTACGGTTTCGAATCTCAGCAGGACCTTTTTTCCACGATTGGCATCCTGAAACAGTGCTGGATCCACGAGATCACTCTCCAGCGCTGATTTGAGGGATTCCTTGTCCATTATGATCGCCTCCATCCGGGTGTATTCTTTCTGAAGTTGATACCCGTTCATGTGCGAAAACGCACCCGCTTTCCCCGTCTTTGACTGGTTGTATCGTTTTTGGCGCTGTTCGGCCTCGGCTCGTTTCCGGGCTTTCGCTTTGGCCCTTCCCTCCTTCTTGACCCGACCATGATTCGGAATGGCCCCGGTTTCACGAGCCCCGGTTCTGCTGGCCCCGGTTTCGCGAGCCCCGGTT
>CAYLHF010000033.1:0-8080 GCA_964383365.1 uncultured Rhodothermales bacterium
CGCTTGGTGCGAGGCCGCCTCTAATTTTCGCTCCATTAGCGCTGTGCGCTTCCGGGGCTATATCATCCAATCATCCAGATTAGTTGATCGCAGTCGACATGCCTGCAGGAGTTGTTCCTGAAAGCGAGAGGACTACCTGATTCAACTGAGTAGATGTACCGGTTTCGTAACTCGTACCAGTGATAGTCATCGTCGAAGATGTCTGGCTGGCAAGAGCGAAGATACCGTTCAGGTTTTCGTACTCGCTTGACGTGGCCGTAGGCGTGTTGTACGTCTGGTCACCGGTCTCATATCCGAGCTGGTCGAACGTGATACCTGTCCAGTTGGTAGCTTCTGCGCCACCACCAAATGCCTTCGGCTTCAGTTTCCAAGCCTGGATGTCGCTACCGATACGGATTGCATCGCTTACGAGAGCATCTGCGTTGGCTTTTCTCTGATTTTCGTTGAAAGCCTGGATACCGACTACGACAGCCAGTCCAACGATAACAATACCGAGTACGAGAAGAAGAAGTTGCTGCTGACCCATGGTTAAACCTCCTTGGTCTTGTTAGCAATAAGTGTGAGAATCACACGTGGTTCGATAAACCGTTCTGGCTGCGGTATCGACGGAGCAGAAAAGGACTTAAGAAATTGCATTATGAAGTTACAATGAAGCGCCAAGGCGTGTTCTTTTGTCTTCGCCGACATGAGTAGTCGCAACACAGACTGGAGCTGCGCGTACCGTATATATTCTGATAGCCATTTATAGACGAAGAACACACGCCATCATGGTCGACAACGAACGCCTCCGGATAAGCAAGGAAGAAATCAAACTCAAAGGCAGCCAACTGGTAGACAAAGTCAAGGAAGTCATCGAGGAGGGAAACGCGCGACGAATCAGTATTCGAAAAGACGATCGAATTCTGCTGACATTTCCGCTTACCGTCGGCGTCGGTGGTGCCGCAGCGGCCTTGTTGTTTACTCCTGTTCTGGCAGCAGTGGGGGCCCTCGCAGCGCTCGTCACAGATGTCGAGATTGTTATTGAGCGTCAGGAAGAAGCGGTGGTCGAGATCGAAGATGTCGCCGAGAGTGAGTAGATTGCGTAAACCGTATTTCTATTTATTCAATTCCGGGCATGGAAGAAATCGTGGCCGAGTATTCTGAAGATTCCTGCGTCGTACGATTCGAAGACATTGAATCGGCAGCAACAACTATTCGGGGTACCGCCAATGCTACGCCGGTTCTGACCTCCAGAACCCTGAACAGTACTATCGGTGGAACGGCGTTCATCAAGTGCGAAAATTTTCAGCGCACAGGCGCGTTTAAATTTCGTGGAGCCTTTAATGCGCTTTCCAGGCTTTCGCCTGTTGAGCAGGCTCGCGGTGTGCTCACCTATTCGTCGGGAAACCACGCACAGGCCGTTGCTCTCGCCGGAAGTCTCCTCGCTGTTCCAACGACGGTCATCATGCCGGACGATGCCCCCGTAATCAAGAAGACGGCGACAGAACAATACGGGGCATCCGTCATATTCTACGACAAGAATACCTGTACGCGGGAGAGCCTCGCCCAGGAGATCAGTGCCGAGCGCGGCCTTCCTATCATCCCCCCCTACAATCATCCTCTCGTTATCGCCGGTCAGGGTACGGTCGGACTGGAGTTACTCACGGTGGTCGATGATCTGGACATTCTTCTGGTTTGCTGCGGAGGCGGAGGATTACTATCGGGCTGCGCTCTTGCAGCCAAACACATTCAGCCCTCGTGCCGCGTAATTGGCGTCGAACCGGCTGCAGCCGACGACGCCTGCCGGACATTTCATTCCGGTGAACTCCAGACCGTCCGTAATCCCGATACGATTGCGGACGGTGCCAGAACACCATATCTGGGATCAATTACTTTTCCGCTCGTCATGCGATACGTAGACGATATGGTGTCCGTATCGGAAGAATCCATTCTTCGCGCCATGAAATTTTACTGGGAGCGGATGAAAATAATCGTAGAGCCCACCGGGGCTCTCGCCCTGGCGGCACTTCTGGATGGCACCGTCCAGGCGGCAGGGAATCGGGTTGGCATTGTCGTAAGTGGTGGAAACGTCGATTTGAAAACCGCACTTGATCTGTTCAATCGACTCTCGGACGCAGAACGGTGAACAGGTCTCCAGAACCCAGAACAGGAGAACAGACCGACCTGCAACGATTCGTCGGGAAAACGGAGACACGGTGTTCAGCGCGCGCTGAATGCCGCAGTCACGTCTCATCACTTCGCGCTTATCTGGATCCTGTCGTATCCAAATATGAGCGAAAGTCATTTATCTCGAGAGATCCTATTTCGGTCCCTCACGGATTTGACACCCTGCGGGATCGTGAAATCATCGGATTGTTTGCTGCCATTCTCGCGTGGGGTCGCCGCGACACGTTGCTTCGTAAGCTGGCTGATCTGTGCGAACGATTCGACTATCGGCCGTATGACTTCATCAAAAGGTTTGACAGAATTAGAGATGCTCCCAGACTCGAGGGATTCGTCCATCGCACGTTTAATGCAGAGGACGCCTCCTGGCTCTGCCTGGGCCTAAAGCGATCTATTGAGAATTATCACTCCGTCGAGGCAATCGCGACGGACGGCGTTCCGGCCGGGAATAAAACCATCGAGCAGAATATATCGGCTCTAAGCGGTCGATTGTTGGCTGCCGTACCGGAGGCACCCGTACGACTGAGAAAACATCTGGCCCGGCCCGAAACAGGGAGCGCGTGCAAGCGACTCTCCATGTATTTTCGTTGGATGGTGCGATCTGGTCCCGTCGACCTCGGTCTCTGGCGAAGAGTCAAGCCACATCAACTCGTCCTTCCACTCGATGTCCACACGGGAAGACAGGCTCGCCGGATAGGTCTTCTCGAGCGCAAAACCAATGATTGGAAAGCGGTTATGGAATTATCAGAGCGCTGTCGTCTCCTCAATCCCTACGACCCGTGTCGCTACGATTTCGCTCTATTCGGAACCGGAGAGGCCGGCGAAACGCTCAGCCTTGACACGCAGTCATCCGGAGAAAGCTCGCGTTGACGCGTAGCCATAGAATCAATCAGTCCTGGGATCCGTCGTGTCGTTCTGCAACCCGCGATCCGACGCCATAGTAGGCGCGCTGATGGTAAACAACCGGTCTTCCGGCCTTCCCCTCTGATATATGAATTACGCGACCGACCAGAATCGAATGATCTCCACCTGGAAGCACGTCTTCAGCCACACAGGTAAACGAAACCAGAACATCACTCAGAACAGGATTCCCGTTCGAAACGACATAGTCCAGACCAGAAAACTGTTCTTCCTGACTCAATTCAGGGGTAGCAAACCGATCGGAAAGCGATGATTGGTCTTCCCGGAGTACATGGACGACGTATGATTCTGCTGAGACGATCCGATCGTGGATTGACGTCGATCGTTGCACATTAAAACAGATGAGGGGAGGATTCAGCGACAGACTGACGAACGAGCCGATAGTAATTCCAGCGAATCCATCACCATCTCCAACGGTAACCACCGTCACAACCGTCGGAACGTGGCGCATTCCACGGCGGAACGCGTCATCGTCAATACCATTCAGAATATGATCAGACATCGGATCGGTGGATGTGAAATTGATTCGTGCTCTCAAAAATGTTCTGAGGGTGGGGTATCAACGACTCAGGAAAATACATCTTTAACCCTGCTGAAGAACGATCTTTTGTCATCTTCAGACTCAGGATCTGGCTTGAATGATTCTGATGACCTCATCTTCGTAATGATGTCACGTTCAGAATCAGACAATGTGGTGGGAGTCCAAACGTGTACACGAACCATCTGATCTCCGCGCCGCGTCGACTCTATGTCAGGAATACCACGTTCGCGCATTCGAAGTATTTTTCCAGATTGTATCCCGGGATCAACCTGCAGTCGGGCTTTTCCTTTTAGCGTCGGGACATCCACTTCGGTACCCAGTGCTGCCTCGGGAAAACTCAGATAGAGCTCGTGAAAAATATCGAGACCTTCTCTCGAGAAGTGTTCATGCTCGATTTCTTCGATTTCTACTCGAAGATCCCCGGGACCACCACCTCGGATACCGGCATTACCTGCATTTCGAAGGGTCAGGTAGTGTCCTTCGAGAACGCCCGGAGGAACCTTTACAGGAATGGTTTCCACTCCCTTGTTTCGTCCCTCACCGACACAGTCTGGACATTTGTTCTTAATAATTCGTCCTTCACCTCTACACGTCGGGCATGGTTGTACGTTCACGAATTGACCAAAAACAGACCGGGTAACCTGGCGGACCTCTCCGGCTCCGCTACACGTCTGGCAGGTATCGTACGAGTCCGCTTCGTCAGCGGCTCCCTTTCCGTCGCAGGATTCGCATACGGTGAACTTTCGAACTTTGATTTTTTTCTCCACACCCTCGGCAATTTCCTCGAGTGTCAGGGGAAGCTTTATCCTGAGATCACTTCCAGGTCTTCCCTGACGTCGCGTTCGGCCACCTCTACCACGAGCACCCCCAAAGACCTCGTCGAAAATGCTTCCTCCACTGCCGAATATGTCGCTGAAGGCGCCGAAGATATCATTAATATCCTGAAATCCAGCGCCCCCTCCTGCACCATTTCCACGCACACCTGCATGTCCAAAACGATCGTAACGCTGTCTTTTCTGCGTATCTGACAGTACTTCGTATGCTTCAGCCGCCTGTTTGAATTGTTCTTCAGCCGCCTGATCTCCCGGATTTCGGTCAGGATGGTATTTGAGTGCCAGCTTCCGGTACGCCTTTTTCAATTCGTCGGCCGACGCGGTTTTAGCAACACCCAGTATTTCGTAATAGTCTCTCATTCAATCGTGTAAGCCAGAGGGTATACCGATATAGTATCGGCTGATAATCGAGTTCAGGGAAGGGACCTGATAAGAGTCCGGGAACAGATCACGTCGAAACAACGACTTTTGAATGTCTGAGAATGGCGTCCCCCATTCTATAGCCCTTCTGAATTTCTGATACTACGACACCAACCTCTTCGTTCTCGGCAGCAGGTTGTTGCATCAGTGCTTCGTGTAATTCTTCGTCGAATGTGCATCCCACTGCATCGATGGGTTCCACATTCAGCCTCTTTAGTGCATCAAGCATTTTCTGATGAACCAGTTCGACCCCGCTTCGAAGCGCATCATAATCAGATTCTGCACCTTTCTTTTTCTTTTTCCCGGGAGATTCTGTGGCCTGGAGTGATCGCTCGAAATCGTCAAGAACATCCAGGAACTGCTCCATCACAAGCTTTTTCCCAAAAGAAACCATCTGCTGTTTCTCCTGCTCCGTTCGTCTTCGGTAATTCTGAAACTCTGCCGCCTGTCGCTTCCATTTATCAGACACTTCCTCCAATTCCTGGCTGAGTGACTCAATTTCTGACGATCTGACAGCGAGTTCATCGATAGCCTGTACAACGATATCGGCGGTCTCCTCATTCATGTGTTCTGAAACTTCTGCGCGGGTGGTCTCAATATCTTCACTGGAGACCTCCACTGACTGATTTTCATCGTCGGCGCGATTCGTTCCCGACGTTTCTTCCAATTTTTCCTCCGTTACCATATCTCAATTAACCGCGCGTCGGCGGGAATGTCGTAGTGTAAATTCGTTCTTGTACTCAGGGCGTATCAGGCCCGGGGCGTGGAAAACCCGGGACTATCCGGCCAGGACATAAGACTCGCCATGCCTTCGACGAGCGCAACAACCCTGGCATAATTCATTCTCGTCGGACCGATTACACCCAGCGTACCGGAAAGGTTACTTCGCTTGAATGTGGCCGTGACAATAGACATGTTCTCCAATTGCTGACTACCGGTATCTCCGGAAGTACCCTCTCCGATCTGAATGCGTGCCCGCCCGGCCAACGGAGACTCTGGTCCATGTTCCAGGAGTTGCACGACCGAAGACGAATCATCGAGTAAGGCCACAAGATTCTTTATCCGATTGACGGACGAAAACTCAGGCTGCTCAAGAATATTACTCGTCCCTTCCACCCGAATCTTGCGCCCCTCCGGTGGATCACTGAACAGGACGGACGATTCATTGATGAGCAGTGGAACGATCCCCGTGTCGTCATGACTGAGATCCGAGACTCGCGGAACACATGTTCGGCGTATTTCATCCAGCGTCAATCCGACCAATCGCTGATTCAGAATAGAGACGAGACGATCCAGTCGCGACCTGCTTTTTACGGGTCGAGCCATCGCGAGAAGAATCGTGCGGAGAAGCCCGCCCTCAATACTCAGTACAAACATCACCCGATCGGACGAGACGGGTACGATCTCCAGGCGTTCCAACTTTCCCGAACGCAACCCGGGACTCAGTACGACACCCAAAAGTCCCGCCAATTTTGCGAGCAACCTCGAACTCTCCTGAAATAGTGACTCCGAGTGCTCTGCTACCGGCCCCAATGTCTTCTTGATCAGGCGCTGCTCGTCACGGGTAAGCACTATGTTCTCCATCAGTTCGTCGACAAAGGCCCTGTATCCGAGTTTCGTGGGTACCCGACCGGCAGATGTGTGCGGGTGATCGAGATAGCCCATGGCCTCAAGGTCACTCATCGTGCTGCGAATCGTCGCGGAACTGAGCCCGATCTGAAACTGATTCAGAAGAGAACGTGACCCCACAGGGCCGGCTGTCTCGATAAAGCTCTTGACCACCAGTCGCAGGATCACACGTTCTCGTCTGGAGAGCGGTCGTCCGGCGTACGTCATACCTGTATTTCGTGCTGAGCGAAAAATAACACTCCCTCAAACACCACTATTGGGGTCCTGTTTCCATAGAGAAGATTGAGATTCGTGGGAAATGTATGAAAATGTTGGCGCGGCCTTTTCGAGGAAAAGGCCGCGCCCTACAGCATATCCAGTTGCCAGGGTCCGTTATTGGATACGCTGTATTTCGGTCTCTTTCTTGAGATAGATGTCACTGCCGCGCTCTGACCGGAAGCGAACTTCGCTTCCCGATCGAAGCGGACGCTCGGGCACGCCGTTCCTGACGTATCCAGCCTCATCATCGGCGCCGTAATAATCGTCGTAGTCATCAGCAGAAGCGCTGACCGCGTCCGCACCATAATCCCACAGCCACCCCTCGTCTTCGGGAAGAAGTGAAATAGGGACATATCCGCCTGCATCTCCTGGTCTGAACAGGCGAGAGTGGCGGATGGCCCTCACTCGACCTCGATTCAAGTCCAGCTTTCCGGCCCGATAGCCATCCGTCTCCCGGTATTCATCCATGACGTAGCCGTCATAGGGTCGGGTCGAAATAATTTCAAATCCGGTAAAGGGATCCCCCACAACGAACATTTCTCGGTCGTATAGAATCTCTCCGTCGGCGTAAACAGACGCGGTCATACGGCCGAGATTTTCAGGAATGTTCCGGACATAGCCCAAATACTCCCCACCGTAATAGATGTCAATCTGGCTGATATCGACCTGAATCTTAGCCACGTCATCATCAGCATATAACAACCGGTGTTGATAATGCGTCTCGAGTTCAAGACGAGCCTCCCTCCTTCTGCTTCCATAGTTCGAGCGCACGTAAACTATCTGCCGATATCTATAGTGGGGATGCCAGAATCGTTGATATCGGATCCGCCATGGCCAGGAGATGTGTAAATGAATACGCGGCCAGTAAAGTCGAAGATGTCGCCGCGAGTAGTGACTCGTATACGGGTAGTATCTGTGACCGAACGACGTTCGAATGGTCGATGCCCGCCTATAATCCCGCCGTCGGGATGGAACGTACGTTCTCCGCCCGGACGACCTTCGACCTATGTTTCGCCCACCCCGATTTCCATGACCGTCGATCCTCTGGGTTGACCGGGTACCGACGCGCGGTGAATTCGGGGTATTGCGCCCCCGGGAGACATCTGAAGTACGATCCGTGGAGATGCGGGTATCGCGACCCGTTGACCCGCGAGTGTTACTCCCCCGTGATCCCCGGTCCACAATGTTACCTTCGTACTTTCTCGAGTCGCTATTTCGGCGACCGGTTCCCGTCCTCCCGTTGTCACTACGTTCGCGCCCGCTCCGGGTGGATCCAAGCCCGTTCGACCGGCCGTTACCTCGAGCCTTCGATCGA
>CAYLHF010000033.1:8180-33625 GCA_964383365.1 uncultured Rhodothermales bacterium
GCCTTCGACCGAGCGCTTTTCTCCGCTTGCCTGGTTTTCCGTACGTGTTCGTTCGTCTGCTGCCTCTTACCAGAATTCGTTCTTCCACGCTGGGCCGAAACAGTTGCTGGCCAGATGGCAACGGAAACGAACAGCACCAGGACCAGGTAGATGGGTCCATTGTTTAGTCGTAAAGAGTTTGTCATAGGGACCTCCATATCCTCACTGTTTGTCAAAATGATTGACGGACCCACCTGAGTCCTTAGACAAAGGTGTGCCAGAAAGAGAGAGGGGCCTACGGAAAGACAGAGGGCGATTTATCGACGAAATCCGTCGATAAATCGCGGAAAATGACTACGAACCGTCCACTTATAAGGACACTACACCGGGACTCCCCAGACCATCGTTGCACCGATATGTCCGGTCCAGGCGATGAGTATTCCCGCCGCCAGTGCAACGATCGTGACGAGTAGTCGGACGAGTGGACGAATACCGGCACGAGTGGTATCACGATCCGAAAAACGCCTGCTCAAAAGCAGAACCAGGAGTGCCAGTCCAGTCAGAATGAGACCAATGATAGCCGCATCCTCGTGTGTATGCACCAGCTCTTCCACGATCGGTGTTCCCTCGCTTTGTTCCTTCAAAACATCGCCTGTGAGATACGCCAATCCAGCTCCGATGAATCCGATAAATTCACACCATGAGGCAAGAGATAACCAACGAATCCGGTCCCGGACCAACCAGAGTATGGCGAACCCTGCAGCTGCCAGAACGAAGGCCACCGGGAAATGCACGACCAGCGGATGCCAATTTGGAATGCTGTACCTGAGAACTTCTGTCACGTTTCTTTTCACTGATTACCGACTCGTCGGAGCAACATACACGGGTCAACCACCCGATTCAACTCCGATCTGTATATTTTTCCCATGGTTGGCTTTTACGCCTATCGTCATAGCGAGATTTGATCTATTTTCGGTCATATCTGATCTATTTCTTCTTTGTGGCGATATCATGCGAAAACCCCTTCGATTCGGATCCGTTGTTTTTGCTAGCCTCATTGGGACGCTCTTTGCCTCGGTACTTATTCTGCTGTTCGGACTCGTACTGGCCGCGCTCATGGCAACCGGATCGGGAGGGTCTGCTCCGGTTTCTTCCAATAGTGTGCTTGTCCTGGACTTGAACGGGAATCTTCCCGAGCATGTCTCTGGAGATTCATTCATTCAGGCGTTCAGAAACGAGTCTTCCTACGGTCTGTACGACGTGATGAGAGCGCTGGATCGTGCTGCAGAAGATCGCCGAATCAAGGCACTCTGGATTAAACCCGGGAACATCACCATGTCGTGGGCCACGCTTCAAAGCCTTCGCAGATCACTCGAAACATTCAAGGCATCGGGTAAACCCGTCATCGCGTCTTCGCCTACTTTCATGACATCGGAGAAGGCATATTTCCTCTCTCTGGTCGCCGACTCTATTTATGCAGAACCGGAGTCCATGTTCGAGCTGAATGGATTTTCGTTATCAATTGAATTCTACAAGCGACTGTTTGACCGCTTCGATGTGAAACCTCAAATCGTGAGGGCGGGAACGTATAAGAGCGCGGTTGAACCTTATCTCCGTGAAGACCTCTCTGAACCGAATCGATCCCAATTGCAGGCACTGGTCGATCGTATTGATGAATCGTTCATGTCATCCGTGTCATCGAGGCGTGGTTTGTCCCTGTCAGTGCTTGCAGAACTGATCGACAACGAGAGCATCCTGACGTCTCGGGCGGCAAAGGATGCGCACCTCCTCGATGATTTATTATACGAAGACGAAGTTCGAGCCGTAATAAAGCGAAACGTAGGCGTACCTGAAGAAGACCGACTGAGAACCACCAAATTGCAAACCTATGTCTCGAATCTACATAGCGATGGGTCAACAGGGGAAATTGCCGTCGTCTATGCATCCGGCGCGATTACGGGTGGGAGAAGTTCGAATACTCCCAACCCCTTCCTGGGCTCAACAACGGTGGGTTCGGAGACATTCGTAAAGGCGCTCCGACGAGCCCGCGACGCCAGAGCCACGAAGGCAGTCGTCATCCGAATCGATTCTCCCGGCGGATTTGCACCCGCTGCCGATGCTATGCTTAGAGAAATCAAATTGACGGCAGCGCATAAACCTGTCGTCATATCCATGGGTAGTTTGGCCGCATCGGGAGGCTATTGGATTGCCACCGGTGCCGATACCATTGTGGCAGAATCACTTACCATCACCGGATCCATCGGTGTATTCTCATTGTTTTTCGACGTTTCGGGACTCTTCGCCGACCACCTCGGGATTACGCACGGAACGATACGTTCCAGACCGCAGGCCGATATGCTTTCGGGGCTTAGATCATATACAGAGATTGAGCAACGCGTCTTGCAGGCGTCCACAGACGCCACGTACCGGTCGTTTCTTGAGAAGGTCGCAGCGAGTCGATCCCTGTCTGTCGAGGCTGTCGACCGCATTGGTCAGGGCCGCATATGGACCGGGAGGGACGCACTCGACGTAGGTCTGGTCGACACACTGGGCGGACTCGACACCGCCATTGAAATCGCTGCAGAAATGGCAGATCTGAATCCGGATGACGTGGGAATTCAAACATGGCCGAAAGCTCGAACATTTTTCGAAGAGCTCAATGACATGATGAGCGGGGGGGCCATCTGGATGACATCGTTATTCAGACCGCAGACGATCGATGCAAACGTTCGCGAAACCGTTCTGGATTTCATCACCCAGCTCGGAGGAAACGGTTCCACACAGGCGCTCATGCCCGTTTCCATCACAGTAAATTAGGAATCGCGCGATAACGCGTTACCCGGCCGGTCATTCCCACGCCCGCTCCACTCAACCGATCAGCACCGTACCGGTCATGTCTTCAGGTATCGGTAGCCCCAACATGCTGAGAATAGTCGGCGCAATGTCTCCAAGCTTTCCGTCCTGTATTGGACCGGCAAAGCCCTCCTTGATAATCAAATGCGGGACCAGGACTGTAGTATGAGCCGTATGTGGCGTTCCGTCGGCATTTCGCATTCGGTCTGAATTACCATGATCTGCGATAATCGTTATCCCATAATTGTTTTCGCGGGCAGCGGTGACGACGACGCGGGTCCCGGCATCGACCGCCTCGATCGCCTTGACTGCAGCATCAAAGTTACCCGTATGGCCGACCATGTCCGGATTGGCGAAATTCAGTACGACTAAAGAATAGGCATTTTCAGCCAGTGCTTTGGCCACACACAATGCCAATTCAGGCGCACTCATCTCTGGCTGAAGATCGTACGTTGCGACCTTTGGCGACGGAATAAGAATTCGATCTTCGTCCGGGAAGGGTTCTTCCCGGCCACCACTGAAAAAATACGTGACATGCGGGTATTTCTCGGTCTCAGCAGCCCGCAGTTGCCGTCCTCCCGCCTCTGACACTACTTGACCCAGTGTCGGAGTCAGATCCTCCTTCGGAAACGCGACCGGAAAATCAAATGAGTGATGGTAGGACGTGAAAGTGACAAGATTGAGAGACGGCATCCGGCCGCGATCAAAACCGGAAAAATTTCGCTCCGTGAGTGCCCGCGTGATCTGCCGTGCTCGGTCCGCCCTGAAGTTGAAAAATAAAACGGTATCGCCATCCCTGATTCTTGATTTTGCAATTTCGTCGGCGTTTCCGATGAGTGCGGGAGAAATGAATTCATCCGTTATAGCGGCGTCATAGTTCGCATCGAGGGCCGCATTCACGTCCGGAAACCGTTCACCGACACCTTCTACGAGTAAACGATATGCCTTTTCGATCCGTTGCCACCGGTTATCCCGGTCCATGGCCCAATATCTTCCGATGATCGAACCGATTTTCCCGACTCCGATGCGCGCTGCCTGCTCTTCGAATTCGCGCGCATACACACTGGCTCCGTGAGGATCGGTATCGCGCCCGTCGGTAAACGCATGCACAAAAACTTCCTCGGACGAAAGCCCTTCCTTTTTAGCCAGTCTCAGCAGGGCGTACAGATGATTGACATGTGAATGAACCCCGCCGTCGGAAAACAGGCCCATAAGGTGAAGTCGACCGGCACCCGACTTCGCGGAATGTATTGCCCTACACAGTACGGCATTCTTGAAAAAACGGTCGTCTGCGATTTCCCTGTCGATTCGGGTGATATCCTGGTAGACCACGCGACCCGCTCCGAGATTCATATGGCCCACCTCCGAGTTCCCCATCTGTCCCTCGGGGAGGCCCACGGCCAGACCTGATGCCTCCAGACGTGCATGAGGGTACGAACGAAACAACGTATCGAGAAAAGGCTTATTCGCCCTCTCGATGGCAGAAACGGCCGGATCTTCGGCAATTCCGTATCCATCTAGAATGATGAGAATATGTTTCGCTTGCATGCTCGCGCCGTCTGGATGGGGGTTAGTTGTAGGATCTTGAATCAGTTCCTGGCCTTTACACGCGGTAGTCGCGAATTCGTCTCGTCGTCTGCCCCGTTTTCGTGCGAAACACATTCATCGATCCACATCGGGGACACGAGATTTGGGAGACTTTCAGACGATCTGTGACGTGATCGGGATGATCGAAATAGTGCTTGCGCGTTGCGCAGTAGTAAATCCCGCGATTCGTCTCAAGGTTCATCACCGGAGCGGGGAGTTTTTTATATCGACCGGCGTAGACGCATGCGTCCGACAACGTACAGGACTCGCACTGCGGTTTTCTGGCGGTACAGGTATATCGGCCGTGCAAGATCAGTAAATGATGGACCTCTCCCCAGTCGCGTTCCAGATACAGTCTCTTAAGTTGCTTCTCGACGCGTTCGGGCGTGTCCGCGCCATCGGTAACCAGACCGGTCCTGTGAGCGACCCGAAATACATGCGTGTCAACGGCCAGCGTTGGAACATCAAATGCAACAGAGGCGACAACCTGTGCCGTTTTTTGCCCTACGCCGGGGAGTTTGCGCAGGTCGGTGACCGTGTTCGGCACCTGGCCGTCGAAATCAGCCATCAACATCTCGGACAATCCTGCCAGGTGCCGGGATTTATTGTTTGGATAGGATATCGACGATATGAACGGAAAAATGGCGTCCGGACCGGCAGCCGCCATACTCCGTACATCGGGAAACGCCTGGAACAGCTCAGGAGTGATCGTATTCACACGGGCATCCGTACACTGCGCAGAAAGAACGACAGCAACCAGAAGTTGAAATGGATCAACATGCGCAAGTTCGGTCGTCGGTCTTTTTATAACTTTGCTCAACTCTTTCTGTACCCACCGGGCCCGCTCCGTTCGATTCATTTGTCAGCCAGATGTTAATAGTAGTCCATATGTCAGGGAATCGCCGAAGATACGATTCGACACGGGTTCACCGGTCTATTATTTTTTTCGTTGCCGTACTCCTGACATTCTCACTCGCACGCCCGTCGCATGCGCAGCTTCCAGATACGCTTTCGGCGGCTGTCCGGGTCTCTCTTGTAACGACATATCCCGGAGATGAAATCTACTCGGCGTTTGCGCACACCGCGCTCCGATTCCAGGATCTCTCCGCCGGGTATGACGTGGTGTTTAATTACGGAACGTTTGACAGCCGGGATCCCCTCTTCATCCCAAAGTTCATGTACGGTGAGCTGGACTATTTTCTCGACGCAGGTACACTACGTAGACTCTTGGCGACTGCCCGGTATGAAAAACGCGGCGTGGTAGAGCAGTCGCTCTCAATCAATGGCCGGGATGGGGCCTATCTCTACGCCCTGCTCAGAGAAAACGCACGTCCGGAAAATCGAGTCTACCGATACGATTTCCTCAGAGAAAACTGTGCAACGAAAATACTCACGCTGGCACAGAATCCCGCCATCGGTACGATTCGATTCGATTCTTCAACGGTAGCGGTAGCAACCTTTCGGGAGCTCCTGGACCCTTATCTGACCGCTACCCGGGCGCTGGATGCAGGAATCGACCTGCTCCTCGGAAGTACGGTAGATCGGAAGACAACGTTTTTTGAGCGTTCTTTTCTACCAATCGAACTCATGGACGCATTTGATCACGCCACCTACACCCGGAACGGTGCCGAGATCCCTCTCGTAGCCAGCAAGGACACGCTTGTCTGGTACCCAGAGCGCGATTCGCCACCGAATACGTTTCCATGGCTTTCGATTCTATTCTGGGGCCTGCTCGTGGCATGGTTTTTTGTTGACCGAAGGGTTCGGCCGACCCGAGTTCTCGTAGACAGATGGTTTATCGGTGGTATCGGAGTTCTTGGAGTGTTACTGCTTTTCATGTGGATTGGAACCATCCACACGGTGACCACCGACAACTGGAATCTGGCGTGGGCGCTCCCCACCCACCTGATCGTTGCCCTGTTCTGGCACCGGCTTCCCCGTCGCGGAATCCGGTGGTACCTCCTGGCTACAGGCCTCGTACTGATCACACTTGGGGCTCTGCAGCCCGTGATAAACCAGGCGCTTCATCCGGCATTCGTACCGGTCATTGTTGCTCTACTCTGGCGCTGCTGGGTAAGAGGTCGCCGGTAGTCTCTACCATTGTCTGGAGAGATGCAACTGGAATGTTCCTGCAGTTCGGTCGCCCGTTTAATCTGCGCACCGATCTCCTTCTCCGTACAGCCACGGTTTGGACCTTTCCTGGAGAGCGTACAATCTATCGTTCAATCCGTCCAGACTCCGGGTCCAGGGTACCAAGTCCTAGAGACCGGATTTTTGAGCAGAACGAGTCACGAGATTATCAATAAAGAATTCCATCATACGAAGAGGATGAATCCCGGAATGTCCGCGATCTGGACCTACCTGCACGTCAAAACTCTTACCTGCCTTCTGTAGGGCCTGGATCAGCTGCATCATGTTGGACGGATGAACGTTGTTGTCCGATGTTCCGTAGTACAGCATCAGGCTACCCGTAAGATCGTCTACGTACGTCATGACGGAGCCAGCATCATATCCGTCTGCATTGACTGCTGGCGTTCTCATATAGCGCTCAGTGTAAATCGTATCGTAGTGTCTCCAGTCAGTCACCGGCGACGCGGATGATGCCGCCTGAAACACGTCCGGATATCGTACAAGCGCCATCGCTGACGTATATCCTCCATACGACGTGCCGAAAATACCCACCCGAGACCCATCCACGTACGGGCGTTCCCGGAGGGCCTTTACACCGGCGGCCTGATCGTCGACCTCAACAATTCCCAGCTTCTGATAGATCGCATCCAGAAATCGCTTACCCCGTCCACCCGCACTTCGGGAGTCGAGTGATGCGACCAGGAAGCCGAACTCGGTCAGTGAGCTTCCTACTCCGAAAGTCTCCCTGGCACCATTCGTATGCGGACCCGCATAGATGCTGATCAACAACGGATATTTCTTAGACGGATCGAAGTTCGACGGTTTGCTGAGCATGCCATACAGATCCGTCACACCGTCGGCTGCCTTGAACGAAAAAATTTCGCTCGGCTGGAGACCAATTTCCTCGAGATGAGAGATATTGCTCGAGGCGAGTTCTCTGATGAAGCCTCCGTCCGCTCCAAGCAGATTCGTTACTGGTGGTCGGTCATGCGTCTGGGCAATATCGATAAAGAACTTGCCATCTGGAGAAGAGCGAACCGAATGATTCAGGGATGGATCCGTTACGCGCTCGTCGTTCTTTCCGTCGAGTCCAACTCGGTGCAGTTGCGTTTTCATCGGGTTATCTCCGGAACGGGCCATATACCACAACGTGTTCGAGTCTTCATCTACACGAACGGTCCCGGCTACTTCGTACTCATGGCCGGTCAGAGGGGTCAAAAGCGTCCCGTTCAGGTCGTACAGATAATAATTGAGCCACCCCGTCCGCTCGGATGCCCAGATAAACCTGTGGCCGTCGGCAAGAAATACCATCTCGGGGGTGTTATTTACCCAACTTTCCGGCCACTCATCTCTGACTACGACGCGGCAGGAACCCGTCTCAGGGCTACACGCGGCCATTTCAAGAATGTTTTGCCAACGATTCGTCCTATTAACAAGCAACTCCGTCCCATCCGGAGTCCATGAGACGTTATAGACATAATGCCCCACTACTTCATCTGAGAATGGCTGTCCGTCCCGTATATCCATCCGAACGGTACGTTTTTGTTTTACGTCGTAAACGAACAGGTCAACGACCGGATTGGGGACCCCCGCTTTCGGATAGGCCTCCGTATCTATCCGGCTCTGCAGGTGGGTTTGATCCATCTGTATATAATAATCGGGCACTCCGCTCTCGTCGAATCGATAGTAGCCGAGATAATCGCCTGAGGGCGACCACCACATGGCCGTCCGCTGCGACAGTTCCTCCCCATAGACCCAACTGGCCGTTCCGTTCTTGATCCGACCCTGCACACTCCCATCCGTGGTTAGTTGCAACTCACCGGATCCGTCGGCATTACTGATCCACATATTTCGATCTCTGTAAAGTGCCTTCAGCCTGCCGTCCGGGGAATCCGCGCTCTCAAATTGTCGACCACGAGCGGGACCCCTTCTGCGGCGACCAGCATTATCGAGAACCTCTTCATCGAGTTCGGTCGCTTCGCTGGCACCCACATCGTATCGATATTTTTTACCGTCGTAGACGTACTCAAACGTACGGTTGTCGTCAGACCAGGAAACCCGCAGTGCTCCTGAGACGAATCCTCCCCGATGCTCCGACGCCATCGTCTGGTACTGGTCGAATCCTGGCATGGTCTTGATCCGGCTTTGGCCTGCGACGTTCGACGGCAGAAGTGCGTACAGGGAGATAATTCCGGCTGTCAGACAGGTAATAAAACGGTTTCTACGTAACATGAGTGTTTATTAATTAGTTGTTTGCCAGAGAACGACGAGTCAAAATACGTCCGGATCACGGTCCTGCAAAATGCTCAGACACGACGCCCAACGATCGTGATACTCGGAAGTCAGACGTGCATGCCTCCTCGTGCGACATACCTCGCGGATCAGTCAACGTGTCGTAGAACGATACACCAGACTCGATGCGGAATGTTGAGTGGTTCCGGATATTTTAGTTGAAGGAGGTCGGCGAGCGCCTGATCAAAATACTGAACAACGTCAGGAGCCATGCCCCCGGAGCCCACACCGTTACACGTCCGCATTCGTCCGCGCCACCCGGTGTGGGTAAACGTCATGGCCTGTTCGTAACAAAACTCACTCACAAGTCCTAACCCGACGTCGACTGCGTCGTCTTTCCACTTCGGGAAAATCCCGTCCGAGCCTGCCATGGTCCATGTCGGATTGAGATTCAGAATCAGAGACTCGGTATCTGCGGCTACCGGACTCTCGGAAACCAGATACGAGAAATACGCGATCACGAGATATCCATCTGGTCTCAATACGCGACGTGCCTCTGAAAATGCAGTGGTCGAGTCAAACCAGTGCCAACACTGTCCTGCCGTCACCAGATCGAACGAGTCGTCCGTAAACCCGGATTCCTCCGCTCGGCCGACAGAAAATCGTGCACGGCGTTCGAGCCCTCGCTCTGTTGCAAGGCGTCGCGCCGTCGCAATCAGATTGGGAGAAATATCAATAGCCTCGACCAAACTACCGCGTTCAGCCAGTTCCAGTGCGATCGTACCCGGCCCGGTTGCCAGGTCGAGCGCATATGTCTCCCGTATGGGGACAAGGACATCCAGTCTCTCGTAAAAAGAAGCAGGAAATCCCGGACGAAACGATGCGTAATCGTCGCTGTGTACGCCAAAATCTAAGGTGCGCAAAGCAGTACCTGATTCAGAACCGACATGCCTTGAGGAACGTTATTGATCAGACCATACGGCGAGTTCATTGCCGCTTGGTTCTTCAAAGTGAAACCGTCGACCACCCGGAAACGAGAATATCTCCTTCTTGATTGTGCCACCGGCTTCAAGAACTCGTTCATACGTTTCTTCGAGATCGTTGCTGTAGAGTACGACCAGTGCGCTGCCCGCCAAAAAGTCTGCATTCAAGTCGCTACGATAAAAACCGCCTTCAAGGCCCGAATCAGAGAATGCCACGTATTCCGGTCCGTACGATTGAAACGTCCACTGGAAGGCTGTCATGAAGAACGTCTGAGTAGCTTCCAGATCGCAGGCTGCGAACTCGACGTAATTAATTTTAAGGTGCTCAGTCATTTTACTTCCGTCAGAGTGTCTTAGCTACGACGTGAAACAGATGCCAGTGTTTCGGTTTGCGAGGCATCGAAGCAAATGCTTCACAGTGAAAAAATTCGGCCTCGCCCGCGAGCATGGCCCCGAGATAGCCCATCGGGAGATACGCCAGGAGTAGGTCGGCGGCAATGAACCACGCAGGTCCTCCGAGGATAGTCGCCGCAGCGATGCCGCCGATCAGATAAAATACGCCTGTCGCGAGTGCAAACTTTAATGAATGGCTCGCCGAGTATCTGGCAGCAACGAAGGCTCCTGAGAGCGTTCCGAGCGCGTGGCCAGAAACGGGAACAGAAAATTCGCGGGATTGAATAACAGCATACTCTCGCGCAGACCTTCCATGGTCGATACATCTGCCCCATCCGGAATTGGAATCACATAGGGCCCGAGGTTTACGAGTCCTGCATTGACCAGGCTTCCGGCGACGCCGCCGCTGACGCTGCTTGCTGAAACAGTCTACCGGAAATCACCCACAAGGCAACAAATATCAGGGTTATCGGGCCCGTAAATCCCCAACCGGCTACGAGTGCGACTAGAAATACCAACACCTGCGCCGCCGCAGTTGCAAACATGGCCTTCGCCATTCCCTCCGGCTCGAACCGCACGATGAAGACGCCGATCAGACCGACGGACAAGACCCCGAAGTACATCAGGTTGGCATCGTTACTCTCGTTACCGATGATCCCTACGGCACCGTTGATCCAAACGAGGAGGAATGCTGCCAGAATGGCCAGACCTACGGCCAGCTTGTATGCAGAATCACCGGTCTTTTGTGCGGCCAGATCGAAGGTAAAACCGGCCCCGAATAGTAAGGCCCCGAAGATCACGAAATCTGCCAGATCCCAGTTGACTTCATCCGTAAATTGCATCGCGATCAGCGGAATCAGCAATATGCTGACGGAAATAACCAGGGCTCGTATCCTCCAGTGGCTCCTGCTGCGTTTGACCCTGTTCTTTTTCATTGTCTGGTCTCCATGTCCTAATGAGCCGTCAAACATATCGACCATAACGGCTAATGTCATGAGCAACTTGTGAGGCTATCCTGAGCAACAATAATCTGTTAATCGTACTATGCGACTCGGACGCCTGAGCGGCATGGGCTCGTCAACAGACTTCAGTGAACATGACTAACGAATTCGAGTGCTATCGCTTTGGAGAGTTTCTGCTCGACACTGCGGACCGACAGCTCTGGAGAGGCGTCGAACGGATTCATCTAAATTCTCGATACCTGGACACGCTCGTGCTCCTCGTGCAAGAGAGAGGTCAACTCGTCCTGAAGGAACGGTTTTTTGGAGAAGTGTGGGGAGATGTCGTTGTGGGTGATAGCGCCTTGACGCAGTGTATCAAAGAGATTCGCAAACAGCTTGGCGACGATGCCTCGAAGCCTCGTTATATCCAGACGGCACCGCGGTATGGCTACCGATTTATCGCCCCTGTACAGACAGTTTCTTCGTTTGAAAGCGAGACCGTTACGCCCGAACACCGCCGGACAACTATTCAGAGTGGTCCGGATTCAGGTGTCTCTCCCGCGATCAAAATGAAATCTCGGTATCTTCTCCGGGCGGTGCGCTTCGGGATCGCAGGTACCCTCGGTGGTGGGGTGGCAGGAATATTCGGAGGTCTGTTGTACGGATCGGCCCTCGGCTACGCTCCCGCAGATCCCGATCTGGGCTCTGCGTCCATTTTTCTGGTGGTCCTCACCATCAATGTCGTTGTAGGACTTGTAGGCGGATTCGGGGTAAGCTTTGGAATGGCCGGAGCGAGCGTGCTCGGTCGTAGACATCCAACGTGGAGCATAACCGGTGCCGCTCTGGGAGGGCTACTGATTGGCGGAATGATCAGGCTGCTCGGCCTGGATGCGTTCACGTTGTTCTTTGGACCGGCCCCGCCCGGAATCACGGGAGGACTGGAGGGAGCAGCTTTAGGAACGGCGTTGGCATTGGGGGTTCGTCTAAACCATGGCATGAGATTCGGCTCCAGCCAGAACACTACTCCTCCGTGGCGGCCCGTTGTCGGGGGCTCGATAGCCTGCGCACTGACCGGCGCGCTCATTCCGGTCGCTGGAGGTCGCTTGTTGGGCGGAAGTCTGGACCTGATTGCCCGGTCATTCGAAGGATCCAGACTCCATTTTGAACCTCTGGGTCAATTTGTTGGCGAGATACATTTTGGCATCACGTCGCAGGTAATCTTCGGAGGGATAGAAGGCCTTTTTTTCGGGGCCTGTGTTGTTGGGGCGATCGTATTTTCGCAATCCTTCGGAACATCTGGGCCGGCTGTGGGAAAAGTAGGTCATGACCGGTAGAACGCGGTCAGCTCGTTCTTGATATATTCCGGGGTACTCCCCGCCTACCGGATCTGACCTTTCACGAGCGTTATCAAATACCCATGAATGAGACAGGAATCCTCAACTACTTGAAGGCGAATCAAGACCCGAGAGGTATTGCCAATTGGAAAAAACTGGCCGATAAGTCGGGCGGGCTGACGAGTTTTGGTATCGGACTGACGAGGCTGCGCAAATTCGCAAAGACGGTAGGGAGAGATCCGGATTTAGCTCAACAACTCTGGAAATCGACCATCTATGAGATGAAGATCATCTCATTGCTTATCGATGATCCGAAAACCCTGACTATAGAACAGGTTGAGCAACAGGTTGAACAATTAGATGGAGGCTATTTGGCGCACGTTTTTTCGTCCTGTGATGCCACTCTCGCCAAGGCACCGTTTGTGATTGAACTTGCCGATAAGTGGATCAGTAGCGACGACCCAATGCGTCTACGGTGTGGCTACGGCCTGCTCTATGAGATTTCCAAGAGCAAAAAGAAGAGCGCGCCTGAGGAAGCGTATTTTCTTGACCATATCTCCCGGATAATGGATACATACCCGGGGAAGCCCATTCCAGTGCTCATGTCAATGGCCGGCGCGTTGATGGGAATCGGCATGCGAAGTAGACGACTAAATAGTGCCGCCCTCAAGGTTGCAAATAAGATCGGTCCAATCGACTTCGACCCCGATGGCCGCCGCAATCCCATGAACGTCGCCAAACACCTGACCGGTGACTATGCAAGAAAGAAGTTTGGACTCTGATTGTGGATAACCCGATCGAGTTCGCAATCTTCGCTGGTTCTCTGACCGACTGTTCCCGAATCGTTTCCGGTACTCGAAAGCTGCCGTCAATCCGCTGATTCCAGCTCCGACGACGATAAGATCGTACGCTTCATCCAGAATGGTGGGATTCACGATCAACTCCGCGTATCGTCCCAGGGAATGGGCTGTTTCGAACGATCCTGGATGCGAGCCCGCGTCACGAGCCATGGTTTCACATGAGGGTGAATACCAGCCAGAGTCCTATCAAAGCAGCGCAACAGAGCAGCAGAAGACTGACGTATTTCTTTGAGCCACCTTGATCTAGTCCCTTAATGAACCATACAACCGCGGCGCCACTGAATACCAACTGAACAATCGTGACAAGTCTTGCATTGCGCAAGAATACCGGTAAAGGGGCGAGGAATTGGTCGACCATTACCTCGTGGGTTCCCGGATTGGTCTGACCGATATAAATCCACCACGTAATTCCCAAAACGGGAAAAGCCATGTATATCAAGCCTAATCGGATATGTCGCCAACTAGATGTCTTCACTCAACGAGAAATAATGGTTCGTATTCCAGTTGGTCGATTGGCGGAGCGAAGTTCATTCGCGTTCTAAAATGAAAGTCTTTTAACGGAACCAGAATCCCATCGAAAATTACGTTCGAATAATGATTTCTAGGAATCGAAAGATGCATTCAGTCGAACGAGCCGGAAAAAGACACTCCCTATTTCCACAGGAAATAAGAATATCATTGATCAGATGGTGGTTCCCACAATTCGACCTTGTTGCCTTCAGGGTCCATGACCCAGGCAAACCTTCCGTATTCTGAATCCTCAATTTTATCGAGGACATCGCAGCCCTCGTCTCTGAGCACCGTAACTAACTCATATACGTCATCAACGCGATAGTTGACCATAAATGAAGATCGGCTGGGCTCAAACGGGTCGCCGTCTTCTGCGCTGACAGACCAAATCGTCGTTCCGCACATGGGCTTGCCATCGGAGTCGGCCCAGGAAAAAGCAGCACCACCCCATTCCTGTACATCAATACCGAGGTGCATTTTGTACCACGCCTGCAACGCTGGGGCGTCCTTGGCTTTGAAAAAAATGCCTCCAATTCCAGTCACTCGTTTCATCTGAACCTCTAATATAGTATTGATTGCAAGGAGTGTTCGGCGGGCTAACGACCGGAGATCGGTGACGAGTCGTTCTTTTTTCTTCCGGAAGATAATGGATTCAGACCCACATTGTATCCATCCTGAATTCAACTGGGTATTCTGCCGTCCGTTGAACTGGAGTGTAGCAACGGCCCCAAACTTCCAACTCGTGGAATTGAATCGCGCCAGATGAAGTAGTGCAAGTGATGATTGGCGGCCAGCGTGTCCTGGAAAATACGGGAATCTTGGCCATGTGCTGTCCCAACCTGGAGTTCAGAAATGAAGAGTATCGATATGGCTTTCATGCCAACAGATGGGAAGTATACCAGCAGGCGGAGATGCGTTGATCGATCACCAACCCTTCAGATCATAACACCCTCCGACCGCTACGTCAGGCCAATGCGGGTCTGCGCCGGGGCTTCATATGTGGCTTCGAATCATCATCCGCGTACCAAGGTGAAAAAAGCTCCAACCGGATCCCTGACTACTACTCGTGTGAATCGTCCATCACCGTCTCTAGCCTCTGTAATGACCTCTCCCCCTTCCTGGCGTCCGCGACGGACACTCTCAGCTATATCACCAACGGGCAGATGAACCATCCAAACATGCGGTAGACCGATGTTCTTGCCACGCGCGTGGCGAATACGGGCAGATGGGCGGCCGTTCGACCGTACCATATTGAAATCAACATTAGTCCGGCAACCGCTCTCCGCCTCCACCATCTGCGCCGACCAGCCAATGACTTCTCTATAGAATTCACATGTGGCCGTTGCGTCGATGACCGTCAAGTCAAGCGAGGATATTCTACCCTCGCGAGTATTAGGACCGTCCAGAGGATAATTATCCTTTTCCGAAACGACCGGTATGATCCCGAACGCGGCCCCGTTAGTATCGCTCAGCACCGCCCATTGGCTCTCTCCGTCGTCGCCCCTGGCATGCATGAGTTCGCTTCCACCGAGTTCCAGAGCTCGTTTTGCACTGACCCCAACGTCCGCGACCTGAATATGGGGCATCCACTGGATCGGAAGATGAACGTGGTCCTGGTTGCGCTCACCCAGTCCGATGATCGGTGTGCCCGACATATTCAGTAGATCCTCGCGCCACAGGGGGGTAGCTCCTGTAGTGAGCACCTGCGAATAGAAGCGTAATTCACGAGTGTATTCCGGAACGGCTATGTCTGCGCTGAGGATTTCACCAACGCGCGAAACGGACAGGTGGCTCATCGTTCTCTTTCCAGTAGATTCAATAGGTGAACCCGAATAACTTGTTTTTACCGGTCAATTCTGTTCATTTTGGCCGAAACACATGCTTGCTATCCGGCACTATTGCCTTCTGTCTCGCAATACATTTTAATGGCATCCATGTCAGCTTCTACTCCCTTCACCACCATTCTTCGGATCAGCCGAGTCATGATTCTGGCCAGAATTGTGTGTGGGATGATGTCCATCTGCATCTTCATCTCAACATCGCCAGCACGCTGAGAAACGGTAAAAAGGGTATCCCAGATCGTTCCGCCGGCATCTGAAATCATCCGCACACGATCGTTTTCGACGAACTCGGCAATCTCAAGTTCAACCGTCTCAATTCGACCATTCGTATCACGCGTTTCACGAAAACGAGTGCCTGTGCCCGAGTGTTGATCGGAGACGAATTCGATTTTTGTGATATGCGGAACAGCATCACAAAAGTAGCGGGCATCCGAAATCGTCCGAAACACGATCTCCAGTGGAGCTGCAATCTGGCGGGAGACGCGTACTGGTTTCATAGTCGGGTTACAGTTTAGCTAATCTATATCGTCTTAATTCCTGTGGGATAACGGCAGACTGATGCACGCCCCGCAATTCACCCACCTACCAGAACATAACTGTTTCAAACCAGCAAGTCAGGTCGTGCGAGCCAGCAACATGTGTTTTCATATGGAGATTTTATACTCGGGTATCAACGAGTGGCAGTCATAACATTGGATACCATTGAACCAAATATATTATGTCCGTTTCCTAAGCGACTCAACCTCTCGGTAAATCTGGACTTGAACTCATCTCTGGTCGCTGGAGTAAAGGCTTGTATTTCAGCCGAAATGGGCGTTGAGAAAACAAATGAATAAGCATTTTCTATGCCGTTGGAAAACGATAACGGTATATTTATTTGATCGTTCTCAACATGTTCAAATCCCACGGAAGTAAAGAAACCCTTCAGTTCATTTGCCGGCATATGGTCAAATGGCACCCGCATTTTTGCAGACAAGGAATCCTGGCCGATTTCCTCCAACGTCAGGCACAATTCACCGAAGTAGGCACACTTGGCCACCGGAAGCCACGTCGAAATCACCGTTCTGCCTCCAGGCTTTAGAACTCTATATATTTCTGCAGCAGCCGATTTTTTATCTGGAAAAAACTGAAATCCTTGCTGGCATACTACAGAGTCGAAGGTCGAATCAGGGCATTCCAGTGAGTCTGCTGAACAACAAACGAAGGCAAAGTTACCAGTGACACTTTCACAGTTTCTCTCTGCGATGCGAAGCATCTCGGCACTGAAGTCTGTAGAAACGACTTGCCCCGTTACTCCAGTCAGCGGTCCCAGTTTTTTGGTAACAACGCCAGTTCCACAAGCAAGATCAAGTACTGCTTTGCCATGCCATGGTCCATGATCAGATACCAGTTTGTCTGCCCATGGCACGAACAGAACGGGTACCAGAGCAGCATCATATGCCTCAGCAACATTGACATCGCCAAAATCAAAGTCCGGGATAGAGCACATGTGATATGTGGGTACGCTGTCGGGTCACAGAAGGGCTCACCGATATACCAGAACCGGTCGTGACGAAACAGAGTGAATTGTTACGATCCGGGCAAAGTAGATGCCAGACGCAATGTTTGATACATTCCACCTCAACACGTGTCTGCCTTGATTCAAAAGACCGTCGTGCAGGGTTTCCACTGGTCTTCCTAACTGATCGAAGATCTCGACCGAAACACGAGAAGTAGTGGATATGTTGAGATCGAGCTCGGCTGCTGCGTTTACAGGATTCGGATAAAAGTGCCCAATTATTATTTCAGTAGGAATAGCGTCATCTTCAAGTGCTGTGCCCACTAGCACATACAGGGAGTCCATGGTAGTGGTGGCAGCCAGGATTTTCCCACCCACGATATTATTAACGATCTGGTCAAGCGACGCATTGACTTGCTGATCAGCCGGGTGGTTCTTTCTGATACTGTACACCTTAATCGGGAGACCCAATTCCTCTTTTCCATATGGAAATTCAGCATCGACGAAGTGTCTTCTTTTGTCCTGAACGATTTCGAGATATTGTGTACCATATTCAAAGGTGGGTTCTATGTTCGTTCCCTCTCCATAATCGTTCCATGTCACTAGCTGAACTACATCCGAGCTTAGCGAAAACGAAGCATCGAGCGTAGTTTCGAAAGTCGCTCCATCTTTCGAGTCTAAAAAGCCGTAGCTGAATCCAAGTCCTGCCTGAGCGTAGATATCTTTGAATCCTGGAAAAGCACTTGGTACCGAGGTATTCCAGAATCCTGCCTGATAGGCAAAATTGTGCAGGTACCCCTGAAGGGCTCCTTCGGAAAGAACACCATTAGAAGAGGACGACATTGGAGGCCATGAGAAGGCTCCCGCAGCCGTCGAGACTGAAGGGTTGTTCAGCGTCAAAAACGTGGGCGGTAAAGTGAGACTCGAGAACAACTGATCCCACTGTGCGCCGCTGAAGAAATACTGAGGTCCAAAATTAAACAGTGCAGGCTTGTCCAAAATTTTGAGATAGGCATCCTCGGAAAACCAGGTATCGTGGGCAAATTGTATTGCGTTTTGAGCTTCAGGAATCGCTTGTGAAGCATTGATAACGCCGTTGTTGATCTTGTTTCGAATGGTCTGATCTTCATACATAATCGCAAACGTCAAGCCTGCACGCTCGATTGCGCCAAACAGGACCTGCGTAGCTTCGTTAATCGACCCATAGTCCCAGGTATTGCTGTTCCCATACCAGTCAACGATCACACCGTCGATTCCACTCAGTTTCATTAACAAGGTTTGATATTCAAGGATATCAGGATCAAGCGAGTCATACGGTCCGGTTAGGGGATGGAAATGAGATGCAAGTTGCGGCAAACCATTTCCTTCTATGAGAGTCGGGTCGAACGTATTCATTGTCCAATGCCATCCCCATACCCCAGAAAACTCTGGGGTTTGATACCAAGGCATGTAGTGTGTCATGATCTTGAGATCAGGATTGCTGGACACCATTTTCTGAGCGACTTGTTGTGCAGGTGCCTGCATCGTCAAAGCAAAACTGACAAACAGCCCCAGAAAATATAAGCTGATGTAGTTCATCCAGAAGCGGGATTTCATTAAATGCGAAGACAGAGTAAGCCTTAGAACACGAAACAATAATGTTCCAAGATTCAGGAGCTACGCCCTATTGACATCGGCTTTCTTAAAGGTGCTTTATCGCCTAATTTTTCATCGCAGGGAGAAAACCTTGTCTTCTTAAGAAAGAGATATACTTTTCTCTTCCATCTGCGGCAGCTGCAGGATCTGGATCAAAGTTACTTTCTTGATTTGATAGATTCCTTGTCAGCAAGTGACCCAAGCCCTCATATGATTCAATATCACAAGTAATGCCGTGATCTCTAAGCTCGTGGCAGTATTTTTGAGCTCCTTTCAATGGTGTCAGGGTATCTTTTTCTCCGATAATGACGACTGTTGGAACGGAATGAGGTCCGACATTACCAACAGGAGATAATTCTTGTGCCGGCACGGCCCCGTGCATCAACCTTACGAACCAGTTGTCATTGGCTACATCCAGTGCAGGCGACCACAAAACAAGAGCTTCGGGAAGTAAATATTGGGGATTGTCTTGCTTGCTGTCTTCGTCATGACAGCCAACTGAAGTGGCAGCTGTGACAAGATGACCTCCAGCAGACACACCGTATCCTACGATACGACCACTCAATCCCAAATCATTGGCATTCTGAGAAAGCCAGCCAAAAAAAGAACAGGTATCCTCAAAGGCATGGCGAGGCGTGAGGGTATCGTTTGAAAGTCGATATTCGACGGCCATTGCGACCAGGCCCAGTTCAGCGAATCGTTGTGCAGCGGGGTAGGTCCATGTTGGAGAACCAGCCACCCATCCGCCACCATGAAAGAGGACTATGCCGTGTTGTTGATTTTGAGAAGTTTTTTGATTCGGCGAAAAGATGTGAACCCTAAGCGTGTCGACTCCTACTGTGCTGTAGACAGCCAAGACAGGAGAGGATTGTTGGGCAAGAGACATATTTTCTACTCCCGCTGCGCTCAACAACAACAACAACGTGACAATATTTGTCAATCGGGTCATCTTGGAACGGAATTAAGCGACATAACAGCTGGCGGATCAGCGGACCGGGCCAGCGGCGCGGCTTCATTCTACCCACGAGGAAGCACAAGTTCAAGGCCGCCATGTAGAATGCCAATGCACGAAGCGGCCCCTTCGGCTAGCAGGCTAGTTAATTTGGCCGAAGGCCCTGCGCAGCTGGAGCCAGCGCAGCCGCTTCGCACCATGCGCTTGATATTTCCAAGAAGGCCCCTTGCCTCCTATATTGGAGTGCAATTCTCACCTGAATACAAGAGGCGCTTCCATGGAAGCAGTCTACTTCACGGGTTATGTAATCCGGCGTCTGTATCTGACTCATGTATTTGCACTTCGGCTACCTGGCCCGTTTATTCTTTCCGAGGCATCCTGAGAAGAGCATGATTGACAAAAACTCATCCATTCGCCCTTATCGTTCTGCGATTCTTTCCGCGTATCGAATCGCAGATGCTAGAGCGGGAGAGAAAACATAATGCGTATATTTTTCTGTGCAATATTAGTGACTTGTGCAACATTGTTCGCCGGGTGCGAGACAGCTTCATAAGAGCTCTCTCTCGAAACATCAGACTCCTTTTCGGCCTCCGAAACCTTAGCCTGTGCCCCTGTCGCCTGGATTGATCCAGCCACCTTGGAGATGCATGGAGATATCCGAACAGATAACTTCTTCTGGCTCCGGGAGCGTTATAATCAGAAGGTGATCTAGTAGCTGGAAGTTGAGAATGCGAAAACGGACGCTTCGACGGCAAATACCAAAGAGCATCAGGATGCACTGCATGAAGAAATTGTCGAACGCATCAAGCGGGATAACTCTACAGTTCCGTACCGGGACAGAGCATATTGGTACTACACGCGATACGAGGAAGGTGGCATGCCGATCCTGGAATCGGAAACAAGACTGCGGCGGACCAACCAACCGGAATATCTTCAGCTACTCCGGACTGTTCTACAACAGAATATTATAATAAACCGGCAGAACAACGCAGAAACTGAGCCCTTACACAGCCCGAGTTTCAACCATATTTGCCTCATGCCCATTTGGAATTGTTTTTACAGATGGGCAACGGGTTGTAGTAGATTAACATAATAGGACGGGAGGTACAGAAATGATAAAAAGAATAACATTATCAATTTCAATCTTTTTGACACTGGCCTTTCTTGCTTTTCCTGTGATAGCACATTCAACAACCTATTATGTTGCTTCCACTGGCTCTAATACATTTCCGTATAACACGTGGGCTAAAGCTGCAACAAGCATTCAAACAGCAATTGATGCTGCCAGTAATGACGATATTATCATTATTGGTAGCAGTGATGGCCATGGTGCAGGGTTTTATACAGAGAATGTAACTGTAAACAAACAATTAACTATCCAATCAGAAAATGGATTCAGCACAACCACGGTTGTGGCGGCAAGTTCAAACGACCATGTGTTTGATGTGCAGGCCAATAATGTAACCATTGGTGGTACGGGGCACGGATTCTCCATTTACGGAGCTACAGGGGGAGGGGCTGGAATATACCTTACGTCTATTAACAACTGTACCATAGAAAATAATCGCATTGGCTGGGACAGTACGTATAAAAACAGCGTTGGCATCTATCTAGAATCTTCCGACACGGCCACAATAAGCGAAAACATCATAAACTATAACAATGCAGAGGGTATTTGGCTAAGCTCTTCGAATAACAACAACCTAACCTCCAATGAAGTTAACAATAATAACAGCGATGGAATAGTTTTCCATTCTTCATTGAGCAATTCATTGAGCTACAACACAGCGAGCAATAATGCCTGGGATGCTATTGTTTTAGATGCTTCGAGCAACAACACACTAGAGAACAACATTACGATCGACAACGGAACTAGTGGGTTTCGTATAGTCAATTCTTCAAACAACATTCTGGCCAACAACACGGCGAATAGAAATGGTGCTAATCTTGCCGTTCCAGGAATATCTTTATCATCTTCTTCAAACAATACCTTAACCGGAAACACATCGAACTACAATAAGGAAGGAATCGGTTTAGTAACTTCATCAGGCAATGACCTAACCCACAACTCGGTGTCTCACAATGAGTTTGGGATTTATTTATTTGAATCCTCAAACAATACCATAACCTCCAACACGATGAATGATAATGATGGACGTTGGGATGGTGATGGAATCATGTTAAACGATAACTGCTCAAACAACATCATTGCAAATAACACGATGAGTAATGATCCGGGTGATGGAATTGAGTTATATAACGCATCGAACAACATTTTAAGCGGAAACACCATAACCAATAGTGGTGTGAACGTACGAATCAATCATTATTCCGCTTCCAACACTTTGGTCAGAAATACAATTACTCTAGGCTCTAAGGGAATTGCTTTTGAGGAAGAACACTCAATAAATAATATTGTAGCAAACAACATCATTGATAGTAACTTCGAAGATGGGATCTTGTTATTTGATAATACTTCAACCAACACCATCATTGGTAATACGTTGAGTAACAACGGTAATGGGATCAACCTTGCTCAGTCGAATAACAATATATTTTACCTCAATAATTTAATTAACAATACACGCAATAGTGTTGAGTCAAATAGCTCAACCAACACCTGGTATTCACCCACAACAATTTATTATAACTACAACGGCGGAGCCTTCCATACGGGGTATTTAGGTAATTATTACAGCGATGGAACTCATACGGGCGACTATGGAATAGGTGGAACATATACTATTGCCAATGACAACAATGATGATTACCAATTAATAAATAACTCCGGTAATTATTCACTTCAGGCATGGTGGCTGGATAGCGATAATAAAATGTACATTAATGATGTGAGCAAACCAGGCGGAAGCGTTACTATAAATGCCGGAGACTCCAATATCTGGATTGCTGATCAGGCAGTAGCGAATAATACGCGCTTTTCAGGGAGCGATACCTGGACAGGTCAGTTAGTCTTCGTGTCTGCACCAACAAGTGCGCATTCTCTTACCATTGAGATAGGCTCTTCAACAAACGGAAGCGATTTCACTGCCGGAGGTCCTGATGCAACCCTGATCGGGGATGGTAGTAATCTGGCTTTCACCTATGCGACTGACACTAGCGCGTTCAATGTGACCGCCGGTAATTATTTGGCCCTCAAGATAACCAGCATTGATGCGGCTTACAGTTTATTTACCGGTGGGGCATGGAGCTTTACCACGGGCGTGCCCACTGTAACATTCGTGAATGATCCGCCGGTGGCCGGGGATCTGACCGAGGTGACGAACGAGGACGAGCAGGTCAATGTAACCCTGACGGGCACCGACGGCGACGCGGATCCGCTGACGTTTCGGATCGCATCCGATCCTTCAAACGGATCGGTCGCACTCGCCGGCGCGGTGGCTGCGTACTCTCCAAACCCAGATTTTAACGGAACGGATTCCTTTACATATGTGGCGAATGACGGAGTGGTAGACTCAAATCCGGCGACCGTGACCATTACCGTCACGCCCGTCGACGACCCTCCGACCGCGCCCGTGGTGCTTGTTCCCGCTCCTGGAAGTACAATTCAGGTGTCCGGGCAGCCAACGGCTCGAATCGGATTCGGCTGGACCGAATCAGTGGATCCTGAAGGGCAGCCGATATCGTATACTTGGTCCCTCGGATCGTCAGCAGATCTGATTTCTGTTCTCTGGAGTGTATCAACCGAGGCAACGTCAGTTGACACTACCGTTGCAGCCCTTGCGAGCCTACTGAATGGACTGGGCGTCGCTCCAGGAGGGCAGCAGGAGCTGTTTCAGAGTGTGACTGCATCGGATGGTGCAATCGAGACACACAGTCAGATCACGAACATAGACTTCCGTCGAGGAACTGTTGTTGGCACGCAACCGGACCTGACGCTTCCGTCAGAGCTGGAACTGGAATCAACGTACCCCAACCCGGCCTCCGATCTGGTAAACCTCCGATACGGACTTGCGAGATCGAAGACTGTCACCATATCTCTGTTTGACATTCTCGGCCGCGCCGTGATACAGTTGCCCACGGTCCATGAGGTCGTCGGGTACCATTCGCTTCAATTAGATCTGAGCGGACTGACTTCAGGTGTCTATTATATTCGACTGGATTCAGATGTCGGAGCCGTCATCGGGCGTCTCGTCGTGAGACGCTAGCACGGTCAACTCCCAACCGAGGTTTTTTTTCCACTCGGGATCACACCCACCTGAAAGAAAATAATCGTTTCGGGCCGGCTCAGCCAGTCGAGCGAGTCCGCAACATGCGCTTATGTTTCCAGTTGATTCGTCATGCTTTCGAGAACAATACGAGGATTAACGACTTGATTGCTGAATGGCGCACCTGATTTCTGCTGTTGCCGTACAACACGGTCTGACATTCATCGGAAAATTGGAGTAATGAAAGTATTCAACGAGAAAGAGACTGCCGAAATTCTCAAAACGGCAGCAGAGAAATCTCACGAGAACGAGGTAGGCGAAAACCTCGGCTTGACGATCAATGAATTAGAACACATTGCTAAAGAAGCGGGAATTGATCCGTCTGAAGTTAACAAGGCGGTGAAAGCGATTGAGTTGAAGCGCCAACCGACGGACCAGTCTTTCTGGGGAGGACCGTTTTCATTTTCAGAACAAGTTGAGCTTAATCATGAAATTTCTGCGGTAGAATGGGAAAATATGCTGGTTCCTATCCGCAAGTTCTTTCAATCAAAAGGTGACGTCTCCACAAGAGAAGCAGTCCACGAGTGGAGTTCACCCCGGGGAACTTCAAATTCGGCTCACATTTCAGCCCTGAAAGAGAAAGGAAAAACGAAGATTAGCATTGTTTGGAGCGGACCGCTGACCGCCCTTCCATTTTATCTCCCAATTCCCTTAGTGGGAATCGCATCGCTTCCTTTCGCCTCTGAATTCCTCGGCCTTGGTGCAGTACCTGGGCTCTCATTTGTAGCTTTGTCGATGGGCTTATCCTTTGTGACGGGGCGCTGGGCTCTACGAAGGCACATGAGCAGAGGATTTTCCAAACTGCGAAAATTGGCGATTACGCTACAGGGTGCTACTACCACTGTTCATGAAAATCGAGGTGTACCTATTGATCAGCTCAATTCGATCCCAATCGAATCTAGTGTATCCGAACCATCTCTAGAACTGCAATTAGATGACACTACTTCGGGTAGTGTTGAAGCAAGCGAGATTGAGATCTCGAAGCGGCAACGCTCTTAGAGCGATATCACAACAATGCAGGGTCATGTTCTGGCGTGCAAAATAAAATTGAGCGAGGAAACATAACGGCTGGGCAATTTACGGAGAGGATCCGCCGCTTTTCTGAAAGTAACGGATACGCGGAATTTAATCCGATTGTCCGAGTCCGCCTAATAATATGCGCTTATACCTCCTCAGAAGCAGACCCCCAAACAACCCTAGGTCTTCTTTCTTTTCGAGCGCAATCTTGCAAATACTGATTGATCAATCGTTGGTATGGAGTGCCTGTTTCGGCCGCCAATTTCTTGAAATATGAAATCACATCCACACCCAAACGAATTGTCACCTGCTTTTTCTGAAGCCTAGCGTATGGAGCGGGAATGGATTCCGAAAAGTCATATTCCTTTCTCATGACAAATAACCGCTATAGTTTTGCTGTTCTGTTTTTGTCGCCTTGTGCGCTGAAATGATTCTAACTTCCGATTCGCTTTTTCTATAGGTGTGAACCACTAC
>CAYLHF010000034.1:0-30494 GCA_964383365.1 uncultured Rhodothermales bacterium
GCCAAATCCACTACTCTTTGATTCGATCCAACATCTTTGATAGAAAGTCTCTCACCACGACGAGTTCGGACGGCTCTCCTGATCCTCGTCTGGCCGACGTAGACTCTTTCTCGAGTGCCTGACGGGCACCGTCAATTGTGTATTTGTCTTCGCGAAGCAGGTGCCTGATTCTGAATACGACATCAATGTCTTCACGCGTGTAAACGCGTTTGCCCGCGCGGTTTTTTCTCGGGGCAAGCACGTCAAATTCTGACTCCCAGTAGCGAAGAACGTGTGCTTCTTCGTCAACCAGCGTGGCTACCTCGCTGATGGTATAGTATAGTTTGGTAATTCCGTTGTCGAGCATTTTGACAGATGGATGAGTCGATACCGAGAGACCTGCCGGCTAATGTATACCTTCAGATCGACAAGGTACAAAAAAACGTGGGGGCGAATCTTTCATCCCCCGAATGCTTTCACCCGGCATGAGCACAAAAACCCGGCACCCATTCAGAACTGAACTCCAACTGATGTTAGTTGTCATCGTCTGGGGGCTCAATTTTTCGGTAATGAAAATCGTTCTGTCGGTTATGCATCCGCACGTCGTCAACGTGTTCCGGATGCTTACAGCAGGCGCGGCACTCGCCGTTCTGTACGCTGTCCAACAGAGGAAAAGAGGTCTACATTTTTTTGCACCTCTCGTCAGTCATCCCCGGGAGATCATCCGTCTCGGATTTATCGGGTGGGTACTCTATCAGGTGGCTTTCGTAGTCGGACTGAACCACACGACCGCTGGATCGGCAGCGATCATCATGACGAGCCTTCCCCTCTGGACGGCTCTACTCGCCTTTTTCATGGGGATCGAAAGATTGTCGAAGTTGGTGTGGACCGGCCTTTTCGTGAGTATGACAGGAACCGCTATCGTCGTTCTGGCAGGAAATCAGAAAATCGGGTTGGGGTCTGAGTTTCTACTCGGCAACCTGATCGTTCTGACCGCATCCATACTGTGGTCTCTCTATACAGTTCTGAACAAGAAACTCGTACACGAAATATCTCCGCTCGGTCTGACGGTTCACGCGCTGATCGTGTCGCTTCCATTTATCGGACTCATATCCCTGCCATTCTGGAACGAAGTGGAGTGGTCCAGGATAACGATCAATATCTGGCTACTCATCATTTTTTCGGGTAGTCTTTCCACCGGTGTAGCCATCTTCCTCTGGAATGACGCCGTGCGGGAACTCGGACCATCCCATACGGCCGTTTTTCAGAATATCGTACCGTTTATAGCGGTCATCAGCAGTTTCTACATCTTGGGGGATGAGATTTTACCTGGTCAACTCATCGGTGGCACGCTGACCATCAGCGGCCTGTTACTTATCCGGCGAGGACGACGCAACGCTAGAAGTGAAACCCCTATGCCGTAGTTTGTAGAAAGAACGTGATCGTGTTTCCAGACCATCTATAAAGAGCCACTCAACCCATTCCCCGTCTTGAAGACCCGTTTGCTATCCGTCCTCGTGCTGGGTTCCACCGTGTTTGGTTCGGCGAACGCATATGCACAGGAAGGACCACTTTCTGTCGCGCCTATGCAGGTGGTGTCTCTGGCCCACTTCGCAAATGATTCCAACAACCAATTTCTGATTGGTGTCGCACGTGACATTCCCGTCGCCGGTCTACTCCCGCAGGTCACGCCTGACAGCTACTTCAGAATTGCTACCGTTCTGGCAGGCGCTCGCATAAATGGAAGTGACGCCGATTTCAGATACCGGATGACCGGACTGGATTTTGAAATCCAGAAATCGCCCTGGGCGGGTTCTTTTACACTGATAGATTACGACAGGAGTGGGCTTGTGGATCTCAATGCGGACTGGATCGGACTAAAAGCGGGTCCGGGCCTATCGTTTTCGAGTGAAGACGCGCACATCAGCATTCGACTTTTGGCACGGGCGAGTGTCAATTCCATTCGATTCGACGAAGGACTGTTTCCGGATCTGGGACCGAGGGCGTCCGATACGAGAACCGGAGTGGCCTACGGTGCTGGCGGGCAGGTGGCACTCACGGCGTCCAATACATTCTCCATATCAGGACGCATCGATAGAGAAGCTTTTTCCGCAGGCAGTGAATTGGAGAACCTCAGCATTCATGTCCGCGCGGAGTGGAGAGCCACGTCTCGCTGGACCATCATGGGGACCTACGCATACGTGAAGGCCTCCTTGCAACACGTAACATCCACCCGGAGCGCTGCCGGGTTCGGATTCCGATTCAGCGTAGCACCATCCAGATACTAAGACCAACTGGTTTCCGGCCGATGGATTGGCTCCTTTTCATTTAACCTGTACACGCCCGTACGTGGCAGGTTTACGCCAGCTGAACTAGCCGCCGATTCCGGCTGATCGCAGATCGACCCTTCGTTCAATATCGTCTTTGAGATTTTCGAGATGGGGTACACCGTTCGACAGAATCTCCCAGGCCGCCGGAGCGATACCGAACACGGGTTCATAAAAAGATGATTTGGCTATATCGGCCTTGCTTGGAAGCTGAGCCATCGCCGAGACGATGAGCACCAAACTCAGGAGAACTGCTGACTTGAGAGCACCCGCCGCGCTGCCTGCCAGGCGATTCACGCCGCCGAGATGCAGCGACTTGACGGCTGCGTCGAGGGATTTTGCGACAGTAGTCGACGCCACTTTCACGGCAATGAAGATGGCCGCAAAAGCAATCAGCGTACCCATTTCCGGAGGTGCCCATCCATGAGACTCCAGAAATGCTCCAGCCGCGTCCATAAATAGTGAAGCGAACAAAAACGCGAGGACCCAACCGGTCAACCGAGCAGCCTGCCCGACGAATCCAGAGTGCCAACCGCGAATGATCCCTACTGCCAGAACGATCAATATTACGATATCGATGTAACCCATTTCCATTTTCTCAGTCAGATGTGTGCCTCATTCATTGAGCAATTCCTTTACCGCTTCCTGAACGCGCCGGCCGTCAGCCTTCCCTTTCAACAATCCCATTGCCGGTCCCATGACTTTACCCATGTCACGCATGCCGGATGCACCCGTGCTTTCGATAATGCCCTTCACTTCCTTACGTATCTCCTCGTCCGAGAGTTGCTCCGGAAGATAACTTTCGATCACGGTGAGTTCTTCGGCCTCGATCTGAGCAAGATCGGCACGCCCTGCCTCCCGGTACTGCTCTAACGCATCGCGTCGCTGCTTGGCCTGTTTTTGCAGCACCGTAATTGCGACGCTATCGTCAAGATGGGTCCGCTCACCCTGTCGTTCTGATATTTCTTTCTCGAGCAAAGCAGCCCGGAGGGAACGAATAGTACGAAGGCGCACCTTGTCCTTGGCGCGCATCGCGTCTTTCAGGTCACTTGTGAGTTGATCTGTTAACATTTCTTTTCAATACCTGTGTTTTCGGGACCCGAAAGGTACGTAGAATTACGCATCCAAGGGCCCGATCCGAGTCTAGCCCGGACTCTTAGTATCGAACTTTGAAACAGAAACAAAAGCAATTCCCGTACATTTTTTTCCGAGCCGTCCGAGCCGTCCGAGCCGTCCGAGTCTGTTACGCCTTCAGGCCGAGCCTGTTAACGGGTTTGTCTCAGAATATCAGTCGGAACGCAAATACACCGAGACCGACCTGCATCGTCCCGAGAGCAATGCCGGAGTACAGATCGAGCAGATCGATATCATTTTTCAGTCCGGGATCACCGGTCTCTTTGTACCGATCGAACTTTTGGTTGGCTTTAGACTTGAAATGAATGGCAAGCACGCCCGCTGTTACTGCCGTACCCACAGCAGCAATATCGATCCATTTTCTGCGTTGCGTTCGTATACCCATCCGAACGTCTGTTGTACCGCCGGAGTAATCCTTCATCGGAAGACTCACAAGATGACGATTCCAGAGTTCGTCGCCAGGTTCGACCTCTCGCTCCAGAAATCCTTCTCTACGAAAATAAAGCTGCCCTTCGAGCGGACTCTCAGCGGAATACGTGAACGGAGTATATCCCAACATGATTTCCTTTCCGTCCTGTCTGGCGAATACTTCGGCATTTGACGGAATGGATTCCAGATTGTAGAAATACGGGAAATTGAGTGTTAGCGATAGGGGTTCCTCGCTACCCGAATCCAGGGAATGCTGGACCGAAGGAATGGACCACGCATCAGCTGACGATGGCACCAGAGAAATCCTTTTTGTCCCGGCGGGTACTTCGAATAATCGAGCTGATGCTACCCCGATCCATGTCGAATCAGCGAACACATTGGCCGCCAGATTATTGGTCTCGATCCGGATTTGTCGTACCTGTGATAGCGCCCTAGGTGACCACGACAGCGCGAGGATACACCCGGCAACGATCACCCGTATCACGGGGAGAGTAGTCCGGACGGCCGGTCTACGGCTACCGGTTATCGGGCTATTCCGTCGACGTTTCATCCTTCTTTTCAGACTGTTCGCGAAATAGATATACGTGGTGCGGTTCAGAGAGAACAATCAGTTCTCCACTGCGAGCCGCCATCGCAGACTTAATGCGCCCTCTGAGCTTGACTTCCCAGATCAGATCTCCAGACGTACGGTCGAACCCGTAGAGTCTTCGTCCCATACTTCCGATGTACAGGTTATCGTTGACGATCAGAGGAGCTGCGGTAAAGGCGTCCGGACCGTGATATTCCCACCGCTGTCTCCCCGTGGCTACATCAAGCGCATACAGCTTTCCATTCGAAGCCCCCATATAGGCGGTAATTCCGTCTGATGCTACAGCACCAAGATGGACGTCGGGATTCTCCGCATCGAAACGCCACACTTCATGACCGGTACCGGCATCGATCGCCCGTAACGTCCCCGTGGTAGTCGGTACGAAAAGAAGTCCTCCGCTCATGGACGGATCCGCGTATACAGGAGCCTTCAATTGTGCATTCCACAGGGTGCTGCCGTCCCCGGCGTTCAATGCAACCGCATCCCCATTATCTGCTACCGCAAATACGTGTCCCCCTCCGATATCGAGCGGTGAGGCCTGACCGGCCACCCTGTCCCCCAGAGAGAATGTCCACTCTTCGGAGCCGTCAGCCGGGAGTTGGGACCGGACGGTTCCCTCGGAATCGAATGTGATCAGGTGTCCATCGACGAGCAGGGGCGATGTGTCGACAGCCGGTCCCTTCGTCTTCCATTTCATTGATGCGTTCGTGATGTCATAAGCGCTGACGGCAATATCACCCCAGCCGTTGGGAACGAACGCGATGCCGGTCTCAATCACCGGCGTTCCCTCGATCGACTGTCCGAATCCCTTGACTCCCAGTTTCTTTCCCGAATCGAGCGCTATCGAGTGGATTTCACCTTTACGATTGGCCACGACGAGTGCATTCTGGACGATAAGAGGTGATCCCGGTCCGAAACCACCTATCGCATTGTAATGCCATACCTCTTCAAGCGGTGGAACGACGTCGACCCGCAAATAACGGGACCGATCGGTCGTTTTTCCGTCCGAAAGCCAATTTGCGTCTGAGACCCGCCGTGCATTCTCCAATCGAAGTGTTGCGCAGCCACCGGCGGAAAAGACCGCCAGAAAAATCAGTCCGCCTGCCCAGACCCGTCGTAGTCTGATATAAGAGTGCATTCCCATCAAAAGTCAAAACCGAGGAAAAACTGTTTGAACTTCTTGTCTCGCACTTTGAATCCGTCACGGTACCGGTATCCAATATCATACCTCAGGACAAAAGCACCGAATAGATTCATCCGGAAACCGATACCGGTCGATCCAATGGTCTCGCCGGCGTGGATCTCTGGCCTGGGATCATGATATCGGTCATTCCATGCGTGGGCCGCATCGAAGAAGAGGGCACCCCGGAGTCCTGCAATTCCAAGGGGTGCCAGTACCGGGAGGTAGACAGACGGAGCCGTGAGAATCGGAAACCGAAGCTCCTGAGAGGTAAACCATATTTTTTTCCCGCGAATACCGAAGAAACTGAATCCTCTGACATCCCAACTCCCGCCCATTACATAGAGCCGGGCTTCTCTCCCTTCATTCACCCTTCCCAGAAACCAGGACGCAAACGTAATGTCGTTGGTTATTCTGAAATAATGCCGAACATCTGCTATGAGACTGTAATAACTGACATTCGAATAAAGAACATCGCTGGTGTAGGCAACCGTCGCCTTCGCGCGCCATCCTTGTATGGGACCGTTCATCCAATAAAGCGCGTTGTCATGGATGATAGAAACAGAATTGGATAGCAACAGGGCATCTCGATTGATCCGCCGAATATCAATTTCTTTACTGCTCCAATTGAGTGAACTACCAAATTCCACGCGTTGAAATTTGGAAATAGGGTAGCTGACGACGCCGAATCCACCATATATCGTTTCGTAGAACAGGGGAAATGTACTCGGCGCGTCAGGATCGGTGACATCGTAGCGCCGTCCTGAGAACCGGTAAATACCATATCCGATGTTGGTTCGCTTGTGGTATTGAAATCGGGAGAGTTGGAAACTCAGATCCCGGATAAAATTGCGCTGTGTATTTCCTGTATTGAGCACCGTCAGATAGAGGTAATCATCGCCCAGCATATCGGAAAAGGCCAGGACGGCTCCTCCTGTAGTACCGAGAACCGGACTCTGGCTCAGAGAGCCCTGTGCGATATCCAGGCGATACCGCTTCCTGTACGGAGACGCCACCGCATCGCTCGTAAGACCGATCCGGTCGAATTCCCAATCGGGACCCGTGGCTGCGAGATCGGCATACTGCTCCATTCTCGGCGCCGTGACCAGCGAATCTGCGTTTCGAAGTTGACGCACAGAAAAACTGAGACCCTCAAAACTCGTAAATAAAATCCGATTGTCTTTCGTCCATACCGGATCGAACGCCGCGGCCGCCAGATTCGTTATTTTTTTCATGCTCCTCCAGGCGGGAGCCTGGGCGCCTATCGGCTCCGAATCTGCTGATGCGACCGAAGGAGGAGATCCGATCTGATAACTCATATCGGCCACCCATATGTCCTGAGCACTGAATCGTCCCGTCGAATCTCTGCTTGTACTCGTGTAGACCAGACTCTTGCCATCCGGGCTCCAGGTCGGTGAAAAATCGGTCCGGTCTCCATACGTTACATAGCGTACGCCTCCGTCTTCCAGACTGTACGTGAACAGATTGTAGCTTCCGGTCACTCCCGTTGCGGTTCGATCCGACGAGAATGCAATCCATTTCCCATCGGGACTCCAACTCGGGTCCCTATCATCGTAGGAGTCATTGGTCAGTCGCTGTAACTGTCCCGTTACCTTATGGTAGACATAGAGATCCGAGTATCCACTGCGGTCAATGGACGAGAATACAATTTGCGTTCCGTCTGGATTCCAACTCGGAGAATAGACCGCGATTAGATTCTCAAAACGGTATGTATCGACCAGTCGTCGGTCTTCAAGATTGTAAACGTGGAGGACGTCCGTCTCCCCGCTTTTCGTCACGAAAGCCAGCATGCCGTTCGGAGAGACGGCAATCTTGCTTTCAAACAGATGGAACGCCTCAAAGCGATCGCTTCGCCCACCATGTATCAAGACGCTCGGATCCTCTACCGGACGATAGTTCCCGTCCACGGGCACTCGAAACACATTGCTGAATCCATTTCGATTGCCAACGAAGAATACCTCCCTGTGGCCATCGTCAAATTGATAGAACGACGGTTTCGCGTTATACCCCTTTGACGAGATTCCATCGGTCACCAGAGACGGGAGCTCGATATCCGGGATTGAAGGATAGTATTGATCCTTCAGCCAGCTTACCCATTTCTTCGAAATATCCTCATACGAATCCTGGAGCGTAGACTCCATCACTACCTTGAATTTCCGATCCCTCCAGACGTTTTCGATCAGTTGGAGAATCTTGTCCTCGCCGTACACCTCGGAAATGAACCGGTTGATGGCCTCCCCTTGTTTGTACATCACGAACGTCCCGTTGATGCTGAACATACTCTCGAGAGGAACGAGGTAATTGGCAAAAAGCGCATCTCTGATGACCATTTCGTGCTGGTAATCCGGTTTACCAGACCAGTATTCGGCTAGTCCCTCGGTAAACCAGAGAGGCAGGAAACGCCCGGATGGTTTGCGATGGTCGCGCATCACCCGAAGCAGTTTGTTGAACGTAAAGACGTGGACCAACTCATGACGAACCACCCGCCGAAATCGATGCAGATTTCCGTTGGCCGGAATCACCACTCTTCCTTTCAGAAACTCAAAAAAACCTCCCACTCCATCTGGAATAAAGCCGGGCGTTACGTTCGTCTGTTTGAAGTGAAGATTGGATGAGTAGAAAATAATCGGAACGCGGTGATTCAGCGAGAAATCGAATTTATTTTGCAACTCCGAGTAGGCTTCTTCGGCAAAAAAGGCCCCATGCTCCGCCAGATCGAGCATTTCCGGATAGTAATAGATGTCAAAATGTTCGGTTTTCAGTATCCGCCAGTCGAAATCCTGATATTGGATTTTATTCCGACCGAAGTGATAGGAATACTGTCCGTACGCCGTCGGGACCATGAGCATCGGTAGGAGGGCCAGACAGAATCGATATATCCGGAACTTCATGCGAGGCTCGTTTGCAGTGATCAAGAGGGTTCCGAAGTCGGTTACTTCATCGCTACGCGAGCGAAATTCTCTCGTTCCCACAAGGTAGTCGCTTTTGCACCGCCCGAACTGATCACGATGGCCTGCCCGTTTAAAACCGCCGTTGTAGTGACATCCTCACCGTGTGAGCGGTATACGAGTCGAGCCTACAGGTCCAGACCGAGTCCACAATCATGCTGATTCAGCCAGTCTGACATGAACTCGCGCACATCACCGGGTTGAGTCATCTCTAATACCCGATCGGCCAGATCCCGACATTCTTTGAGCGTCACGGCCCTGATGACCCGCTTTATCTTCGGGAGAAAGACGGGAGATGCGCTCAGACTATCTACCCCGAGTCCAATAAGAATCGGGACTGCAAGCATATTGCTCGCCAGTTGTCCGCAGATCCCGACCGGAATACCGACCGAACGTGCCGCCTCGACCGCATTTCTGATCAGGGATAAAATGGCCGGGTGCATATCATCATATAGACTGGATACCAGGTCGTTTCCCCTGTCGACGGCCAGGACGTACTGCGTCAGATCATTGGTACCGATAGAAAAGAAATCGACGGCAGATGCAAAAGTCGATGCCATCAGCGCAACGGAGGGCACCTCGATCATCGCGCCGACCGGAATCTTGGTTGCACACGCAAGCCCTTCGGCCTCCAAGTCTGCTCGCGTGCGTACCAAAATCTCCCTGAATCGCAAGACTTCGTCCAGATTGGTAACCATCGGAAGGAGAATCCTGATGGGGCCCACGGCCCCGGCCCTGAGCATCGCTCGGAGTTGTGGAATGAGGATCTCCGGTTTATCCAGCATGACTCGAATGCCCCGCCAACCCAGAAAAGGATTGTGTTCGCGATGTGCCATGGGAAGCAACTTGTCTCCTCCGAGGTCGAGCACCCTGAACGTGGTCATTCCGGGCGCGGCTCCTTCGACAACCTCCCGGTAAACCTCGAATTGCTCGGACTCCGATATGGATATCCGCTTTTCCATCAGGAGCAGTATCTCTGTCCGAAACAACCCGATACCGTCCGAACCGTACTCTTTGAGTAGACCGATTTCTTCCCGCAGTTCAAGATTCGCCTGAAGACATACCCGGTGCCCGTCGATCGTCTCTGCCGGAAGCGGTATGAGGTGTTTCTCTTCCTGGACGACCCGATTGTAGCGTTCCTGCCGCGCCCGGTACTTCGCAAGAGTCTCTGCCGTCGGATTGACCACAACCGATCCACGAATCCCGTCAATGATGACGATATCTCCCGTCTTTATCTCATCCGTTGCATTATGCATGCTGACAACAGACGGCAGCCCGAGTGCACGGGCCATGATGGATACGTGGGATGTCTCTCCGCCAAAATCAGTCGCACAACCGAGAATACCGCGTCGCGTGAAGAGAATAATATCGGCCGCCGTGAGGGTCTCCGCGATGACGATCGTATCCGAGTCAATAGCCGACAGGATGCGACCTCTACGTAGATGTCGGATCAAACGCTCCTGTAGATCGAGAAGGTCGTTCGCGCGCTCACGGAGGTATTCACTGTCGCTACTCTCCATGACCTGACGGTGCTTGCTCATCACCTTGTGAACAGCATACCCTGCGTTGATCTCTTTCTTACGAATGTACGCCTCGACCCGGTCATACAGGGCTGGATCGCGGAGCATCAGAAGTTGGGCTTCAAAAATGTCTGCACTTTCCGCACCCAGCTTATCGCGCGTTACATCGATAATTTTTCTCAGATCCCTCTCTGCCCGCTGAACAGCATGCTCAAACCGTTCGATTTCATCCGGTACCGTCTGCGACTCCAATTCTCTTTCCTCTACATTAAAAGAGACTTTGGCGTACAGATAGGCAGGTCCTATAGAAATTCCCGGAGCAACGCCGATGCCGGTCAGTGTTTTCTCACTCCGCACGATGCTCCCGTCGCCCCCTGATATGTCCGTTAACGTGTTCACCGATGTAGGGATTACTTTACTTCTCCAAATCCATCCTCGAAAAGATCGACCATTACACGGGCGGATTCCTCCTCGTCGGATCCTTCGAATCGCAGGACGAGTGTGGAGCCCTGTTCCGCGGCGAGCGTCATTACTCCTATAATACTCTTGCCGTTAATCTCGTATCCGTCCTTGAGGATAAAAAATTCGGCGGCATATTTGGCGGCAAGCCGTACGATCATCGACGCAGGCCGGGTATGCAAGCCGGCTCTATTCGTAACCGTAACCGTTCGCTCAATCATAATAATCAGGCGTGCCGTAATGGATTCAGTGACTGCGGTGACGAAGGGATCGAATCAGGTCTTCCAAAGCAGTTCTGGACTCTCCCTCCGAAAATCCGGCACATATTGTGCTGGCCTTGTCGAGATGAGATTCAATTTCATTCGCAACTTCAGACAATACGCCCAGGCGCTCAAGACGAAGAACAGCCTCTGGAATATCCTTCTCCTCCATGCCTCCCCGTTGATTTATATCGGCAAAAAAAGACTGATCCTGACTCGCCTCCAAATCCATGGCACGCAACAGAATATACGTTTTTTTCGCCGCTCGCAGGTCGCCACCAAGAGGCTTGCCCCAGCGATCGTCGGCTGCCACGACGTCAAGCATATCATCACTCAATTGAAACGCCAATCCGATATGCAAACCCAATCTCTTGAGGTTGTGCAAAGACTCATCACTTGCTCCGGCACTTAAACCACCCATCAAAAGTGCCGTTTCCAGGAGGGCTGCTGTTTTTTTTTCGATCATCCGAACGTAATCAGCCACCGACACAGACGACCTTTTCTCGAACTCCATATCGAGCACCTGGCCCTCACAGAGCGTCCGAACCGTCGCATTCATGAGCGTTACCATCCGGGGATAGCGTGCTGTTTTGCACCTGGCGAGTTCCTCGTAGGCGATTCCAAGGAGTAAATCACCACACAGAATGGCCGTGGATTCATCCCATTTCGTATGGACAGTCGGGCGGCCACGTCGAAGCTCGGACCGATCCATTATGTCATCGTGTACAAGCGTAAAATTATGGAACACCTCCATAGCCACCGCCGCATGGATGGTATCCTCCGTAAAGGACCCGGACAGGTCGGCTGCGAGCAGCGTCAGGAGGGGTCGAATCCGTTTCCCCCCTCCGTCGAGAACGTACCTGACCGCCTCGTACAGGACGACCGGTTCGTCATTCGATGCGCACAGATTCCCCAGAGCAGCATCCACCTGCTGCCGACGGCTGTCAAATACCGATTGTGCAGAAGATATCACCGGACTTCTGCGGCTTTTTCTTGGACAGACGTCAGGAGTCGATCATTCACCTCTTCAAACGTACCCAGTCCGCCAACTTCGACAAGTTGGCCGCGCTGCCGATAGTAATCTTCGACGGGAAAGGTCTCGTCCCTGTAGACGCGCAAGCGTTTGAGAATGGCGTCCGGCAGATCGTCATCTCTCTGGATAATATCACCAGGATCCGCATCCGAAGGAGGTGGCTTGAAATCGAGATGATAATTTTCACCCGTGCGCATGTTCACCCGTCGCTTGGACAGCCTGTCGACAATAATATCATCAGGGACACACAGACTCACAACGGCATCAAGCATACTATCATGCCCGCTGAGGAAATCAGATAACCATTCGGCCTGCTCGATGGTACGGGGATAACCATCTACGACGAAGCTATCGAAGTCGCAGTCAGCGATCGCTGATTCGGCCAATTCGCGTACAATGTAGCCGGGTACCAATTTTCCATCTTCTACATAGGAGCGAGCGCGCAGACCCACCTCAGACTCGGCCCGGATTGCCTGCCGGAGAATGATTCCAGTCGATATGTGAACCAGACCCCTCTGCTCGTGAAGCATTTGCGCCTGGGAGCCCTTGCCCACCCCGGGAGGTCCGAATAGTGCTATTCGCATAGTTCATGCAGCGACCACGGCCGCCAGCCATTCTCAAGTTTTTGAAAAGTGTCTCCGACCCACACGCGAACGAAATGATTCAACCGGGTCACAGGTTTCCTAATTCTTCTCTGAATCGGCCGGAGCGCTACCACGGCGTCCCGTACCCAGATACGATTTTAACTGTTCGATCACTTCGGGAGCCAGAGCAGAAATCAATTGTTTGGTCGTCTGATTCAGCAATGTAGACCAGAAACCATTCGATTCTCCTCCACCGAGTCTCACAACGGGGGGGCGCTTGCTCATTGCCCGTCGGACGGCATCCTCGGCCGAGGAACCCTTGCGTAATCCTTTCGATATCTCCCGTGCAATGGCACCTGAAACGCGATTGACCCCTTCTCGATACTCGTCATTTCGGGGTCTGAACATTTTTTTTAAAGCCAGTAGTCCACCTATCCCGGCGATGACGGCAAGCGAGACTTTTGCCGCCTGCTTTCTCCTCGCAAGTTTGCGTAGCGTGTCCGGTTTGACCGGAAGATCGGACTCAATGGCTGTCAACCGGTCAGAAATGGCGTTGGCACGCTGACCCAACCGATCTTCCAGCTGCCGTCTCGTCAACTTCCCTTTATTATGCTTCACCGTGGTCATCCGTAATCTCTTCCGTGTTGGCATCCGACGAGCGATGGGTATCGGGATCCGTCGATTCCGAGAGAACTCCTGCGATACCCTGTTTGGTCCCCTCCGGCAACGCTGATCGCGGTCTCAGGTTCGGTCCCTTGATAAATCGAGGCTTGATAAAATGAATAATTAGAGCCATTACAACGAGAATTCCCGCCACAGAGACGAAGCCCCATGCCGGGTGTCCGAGTACGGGGCCCAGACCCAGCGCGAGCCCTACAAGCAGGAAAACAATAATCAGGAACAGAAGGACGAAGACGACTACTGCTGACAACAGCTCGTTGGCGATGCGCTCGATCCGATCTTCCAGATCCACCTGAATAAGCTGGATACGCAGATCGATCCATTCCTTCACATCCTCCATCAATCCCCTTGTCTGGTCAGACAGTCGGTCGACCCGGCCGGACCCCGCCGATGGCCGGTTTTCTTTCGCCGACTTTGTGGGTTCTTTACTATTCATGCTCCTGTTGATTCCGATTTATCGCAACGACGTTGCCTACACCGCCGTTAACCGACCCGACGATGAATCGTAAAGTACGAATCAGGATTCCCAATGACCGGATCAGCCTATTCAACATCTGTTAAGAATGCTGCCAGATCCACACCATCCTGGACCCAACCCAGTTCTGGTCGCTGCGCGTTCCCGGGATCGACCACGGCGACGCTACCTGGAATCAGGGACCTGCTACCCGGTGCGGATACGACGATCTGAATCTCGTCTTCGTGCTCCTGGATCCACTCCCGGACCTGATCGGAATCTCCATAGGGAGTCCACCTGACGTGTCCTGGTCCGAGCACTTCCGGACGTCCACGCGAGATCAGGAACTCAAGGCCTTCACCGTGTGCGTGGGGTATATTCCTGGCCGTCAGAAACGCCCGCTGTAGTTCCAGCGCTCCTCGTGAGTCGGGATGTGCGGGGAAGACGCCCCTGAATTCGGCCGAAGCGGTAAGCAAATAATCTGGCATGAGATCTTCCGGCGCCCACACGATGGCTACATTGCGGCATCCGAGGCCCTCATGCAGCCAGAGATCCTCTGCAAGACAGGCGTAATCCTCCGACTTCCATGAAGAGTCGATAATGGCAATCGAGTAACGGTGCCCCCTCAGGAGCGAATGTCGTTCGCTGATTCGGGCCTGCTCGATACGCGATCGAAGCATCGACATGGTTCTATCGCTTCCTGCGGCAATGACACCGTCCGATTGATCCAGCGCTTCGTCAAGGGCTCCGAACGTAATGGGGAGATCGGGACATACGCCCGCCCACTCACGGACAAATGCCGGAATCAATGCCGGCGATTTTCTCGACAGTACCACTACTGCACGACCGCCCGAGAGTATCACGGCGATCAGATCCTGCAATCCTACCAGCGGAATGTTACCTGCCATCAACAGGGCATAGGTAGTGTCCGTCTTCGGATGGAATCGACGAGACCAGGCGTCAAGATCATCGGCCAACAGCGTAGACATCTGCTGATTGATCGCGAATGCGAGGGCTTCCGGGGTAAATCGGTTCCCCGCTTCCAACGTGACCTCCTCGGCTTCGATTCGGTCGGAATGATCTACATCGATCCACCGTAAGGCCGTTTCCACGAGCCCCTTCACTAATCCATCAACCCTGACGTCCACCGACTCAACCACTGCTTTCGGAATGGCGATATTTTCTGTATCGAACTTTTTCGAGCGTCACGAATCCGTCGCCCAGTACCCGATCCAGAAACGGTATGATTTTCTGAATATTTTCAGTTGTATCGACGATTTCAACGACAACAGGCATATCTTCGTTCAACCGTATCCACTTCGCGGTATGGATCTCGCTTCCGACACCGAATCCCATTACTCCCCGCAGGACCGTCGCACCGCTCATCCCGAGTTTTCTGGCCTCATCCACAATCCGTTCGTACAGACATGCTCCGTCCAGTGTGTCATTCTTACTGATAAAAATGCGAAGTAATTCGCCTTCTGCTGCGGTATGCATCTTATTTATCTCCCCGGTCCGAATAGTAACCGACCCGCCAGCAGGCCGAGAACGACTCCGGCAATCGCACCGGCGTTGTTGAAGAGGATGTTGGCAAGACCAAATCCGTATTGTCCATCCCTGAACAGATTGACGGTCTCTATACTATAGGAAGAAAAGGTAGTAAAGGCGCCAAGAACTCCGATAAAAAGAAATGCCGTTGCCTGACCTGAAAGTGGTCTGTTATTGGACAACGCCCAGGCAAACCCGATTATCATCGAACCGAGGACATTGACGGCAAGCGTACCCCAGGGAAACTGGGCCCCCCCTATTCTGAACGCCAATCCGGACGCGCCGTACCTCAGGACCGCTCCAAGAGCGCCTCCAACGGCGATGTAGATCAATTTGGTCATCTCTCAAGCTACGACATTCGCTCGACGAGAACTGCCGTCCCACCGCCCGTCCCGTGACAGATGGCTGCCAGACCGCGCTCTACATCTCGTCTCTGAAGCGCATGCACGAGCGTTCCTACTATACGGGCCCCTGAACAACCGATCGGATGACCGAGTGCAACCGCTCCTCCATGAATGTTGATTCGATCATAGGGTACATCGAGCATGTTGTGAAAAAGGACGCTGTTCAGGGCAAATGCCTCGTTGTTTTCAAACAGATCGATATCTCCGATGGATATACCCGTCTTTTCGAGCAGCTTGTGTACAGCCGGGATTGGTGCCTCGGGAAATCGCCACGTCTCACCGGCGGACCAGGATCCTCTAATAAATCGGGCGAGGGGTTTAAGACCGTATTCTTTTACGGCGCCTTCGCTGGCCAGCACAAGCGCCGCAGCACCGTCGCTCAACTGACTACTGTTTCCTGCAGTCAGAACGCCGTCCCGGTCGAACGCCGGTCGGAGTCCTCCGAGTGATTCGGCTGTCGTGTCGGGTCGAATACCTTCATCCATATCCAGCAGTACGGATTCTCGTTTCCTCCGATATTCAATGGGCACTACTTCGTTCGAAAATGCCCCGGACTCCCATGCAGCAGCGGCGCGGCGATGGGATTCGGCAGCGATTTCGTCCAGTTCGGGGCGCATGATGCCTTTTTCGGCTGCCAGACGCTCCGCCTGCGCCCCCATCGCCTCATCCGTCGTCGGATCCGTGAGCCCGTCATAGAGGAGTAAATCCTTGACCTGTTCGGGGTTACCCATCAGAAATTTATATCCCCAGCGGGCCCTCGAAGAGAGAAAAAAGCCCGTTGACGACATCGATTCCACGCCACCCGCGAGGATCAGGTCGGCATCACCGGATCGAATGGTTGACGCAGCTTGCATCAGGCTCATCATTCCGGATGAGCAGACCATATCCATCGCTACACCGTCAACGCTGTCCGGGATGCCCGCTTTGAGTGCAGCCTGACGAGGGATGAGTTGCCCGTGGCCTCCCCGAAGAACATTCCCGAACATGTACAGATCCAGCGCGTCATCCGGCACCACCGCCTTTTCCAGAGCTCCCCGCATGGCATGTGCAGCGAGATCTACCGGTGTATGACTCTGGAGTGCGCCACCGAATCGACCGATGGGTGTTCGTGCGGCCGAGACTATATAGACTTCTTTCATATCCGAGCTCCATTCTGATTGCCGAAAACGGACAGCAGTGAACCCGATCCGGGTGAGACTGTTCGGATCCGTTACGGCATCGATGGAAAATTCCCCCCGGCTTCATGAACGTTGAGACCTGCGAAACGCAGGACACATCGGGCGGCAATTGAGAAATCCGATCGTATGAATCACACCGTGAGTCGACGCGAAGACACGGACGCACGCGGATTTTACCGATCCTTCAAGCGAGTTTACCCCTTCCAATCAGCGAGCGAAAGATCGTCTTTCGTCTGCATCGCAAAAAAGCCCAGCAAGAGCCCTCTGGCAAGAATTTCTGCTTCTTTGACCGTGATATCGAAGTATTCGTCTTTGCACCGAACCTTTACTCTTCCCATGCCCGACCGAATCTCGGACACGAGTCGAAAATCTATGCATAGTTGAAGAAGCTCGTCCAACGTCGGGCTGTGATATGCGCCCGGCGCCGCGGCCTGTCTGTGTCTGATGCCAATCACTTCGTGATACCTCGGAATTCTGTACCCCTCAGGTATCGACTCCGGTCATGCGTCCTTAAGACCGTCGAATCATCAGGCCCCAGCGTCGCGGCGTCCGGAATAATCGTCGATATTCTCCGAGAAATAGTCGTCTCTGACAGCATCAAGGGAGTGAACTGCCCCGATAATAGTCAGTCGGTCGTCAGGTTGAAGGCGCGTATCACCAGTCGGAATCTGCATGGATCCGTTACGCCGTATGACGGCGACCAGGGTGCCGGAAGGAAGACCAAGTTCACGCACCGTCTTTCCTATCAGATCGGCTGTCCGCGTGTGCGCCTGCAGCACGAGCGTCATATAATTTCTGTCACTCTGAAGCAATTCCCGTATCGCATCTTCGCCCCTAGCCACCTCCCAGTTTCGATGAAAGTCGGCTTCCTCAACACGCTCGGCGATTTCGGCCAGGATTCGAAGATGTTGAGCGGGATCATCGTCATTACTGACCAGAAAAAAAACGGCATGAACCTGATGATGCTCCGGGTGATCAACGAGCGGATCGCGGGTCTCAATCATAACTCCTGAACGTGAACGTACAATCACCAGCAGCGGTCGGACCAATCCAGCTATCCGAAGATGAGGAAGCGCGATTCCATGGGCCACCGGAGTTGCTCCGAGGCGCGTGCCGTCCAGAAACATTTTCGCTATTTCTGCCGCTTCTATTGACAGGTGCTCGCTTAGAATCCCTCCTACTCTTTCCACGACGAATTCGAACGAATCGTCCTCCCCTGCATCGATCACAGTCGATTGGGCGACCACTTCTTCGAACGGATCATCATCCCGAAGGCCCTTCTCTCTCAATATTCCCCTCAATTCCCGGTCCAGTCCGTCGTACTGTCCGTCCCCCCAACGCGCAAACAAATGATAGACCGCTCCTCCCCTGAATTGATATTGAATGCCCAGGATCTTAGACAGAATTCCCGTAATTCCGATGAATATGACAACCGGAATAACAATCCATGAGTCGAGTTCCCACAGCAGAAACAGGCAGATGAGAACCGTTCCAATCTGAACGGCGAACGCTGCAAAGGCCTCTTCCTTTCCGGCCACCCGGTCTACGTGGCTGGCGGACCGAATCAGGGCAGCGCCCAGGATGGACACGATCATGAGAAGCAGTAATGCGGCAAATATTCTGGCTGGAATCAGACCCGATCCCATCGAGTGATCGATCCATATCGTCGCGATCGCCGTCAGGCCTGCAGACAGTACGGCAGCCAGCCGGTCGGCAGAGCGCTTCGTAATTGATGCATCATAGAATACTTCGACGAGCGTATTCTTGACTACGAGCAAAGAAAAACCGAGCAGGCCAAGAAAAACGACCAGTATGATGATCTCCGATGCACCCCATAGAATCGAAGGGGTACGATAATAGAGCGTCTCAAGTCCCGCAGCCACGGTTGACTCTGGCGACAGTGCAACACCGAATGCCGACAGCGTCATTAGCGTCATAATGAAAACCAGGACCACCCCAAGGCACGCCGCGAATACCGTATTTCTGTAGATCCAGTAACGCAATCCGCTTGCTCGACCTGTCGGCATGAATGGTCTCTCAAGGCGAATGCTCACCCCGAAAAGGAACAGCGGAGCGAACGCAAGTACGAGTATCGGAGCCGAATACCAGGACAAGGAGTCCCCGAGCCAGGTAAACAACGCCGCACCTAATGCGGGGCCTGACGACGATACTGCGGTCCAGTCTGAAAAAGCGACGCTCCAAACAGCCATGATGCCTTCGGCGGCAAATCCTCCGATAAGAACCAGACAGAGTGCCAGGATCGAGGAAACGGCCGTGCCTACTCTCGCCCCGTACGTGGACCGGAAAAGGCTGAATGCTCCTCCTCCACTGACCGACTCCCGAAGCCGATCCAGAGCAGAAGAACTAACCAGCGCGACGACTGAGGGTAAGATTAGATAGAATAGATAATCTTCACCCGTACCTCTTTCCAGCGACGGGATCAAATAGAAACCCGCGAAAATGCTGGTAGCGGATAAAAGTAGATACGTCCGGTACATAAAACCTGTCCTGGAGCGATTACGAACGACAGGAAATCTGAACTACGAACTCAGGGCCCACTTCGACGATCTGGAGCGCTCCCCGTCGGCAATCAAAGGATGGACCGGAAGGTAGGTGAAACTTCGCTGTTCTCCGACTCTCCTGAGTCCGGAGCCGATTTCTCAGGAGCAGTCCCTCCGCAGAATTCGTCGAATGCACGTACCAGATCCATCGCGATAGCACTTGCCGAACGACCTTCAATATTTCGACGCTCCAGAACGTACACGGGGTCTCCATCGCTGAACAGAGCGATGAACGGTGAGGACGGTGGAACGCCGGGTAGATAGGTTCGGGCCCGTGCCGTTGCCGCCAGGTCCTGCCCGGCGAAGACGGTCACGCTCTCATCGGGTATGTTTTGAGCCTGCAAGGCCAGGGCTACTGCAGGACGGGCGTTCGCGGCTGCGCACCCGCAGACCGAATTGACAACGAGTAACAGCGTTTTCCCTTCTGCGCCGGAGAAAGCACTATCGACGGCTGCCGCGTCTGAGAGTTCTAAAACGCCGAGTCGCACTAATTCCTGGCGCATCGGATGAACGAGAGCTTCCGGGTAGGGCATATGAACCGTAACTGTAATGAGAGATAAAAATTGCCGGATGCTCGAACGATGACTGGTACTGATTGATCCTTTGAAGAAAGGGATCCAGATGTCCATCCTCTGCGTTACACCACCACGTCCGACGATTAGTTTTTTTACTGGCGTCAGACCGCATTTGTCGCTGCTGTTGTAATGATGGTGGCGTTCTGTTTAGGGCCCGTTCTCACTATTTACTACCGGTATCTACCGGTAAACGGGTAATGATAAATCGAAGCGTACGGCATCACATTTATGAGCGATCAGAATCACGTATACCTCACCGAGGAAGGCATCCGCAAAATGACCGAAGAACTTCAGTTTCTTCGCACGTCCGAACGAGCCCGAATTTCGAAAGCCATTGCCGAGGCAAGGGAGAAGGGTGATCTATCAGAAAATGCCGAATACGATGCGGCGAAAGATGCCCAGGGACTCCTCGAGGCTAGAATTGCCAAGATGGAGACAACCATTTCCCGGGCCAGACTGGTCGATGAGAGCCAGATTGATTCCAGCAAGGCATTCATCCTGTCCACCGTACGGGTCAAGAATGTGGGGAACGGCACGGAGCAGGAATATACGCTCGTATCTGCTGCCGAGGCCGATTTTGCCCAGAACAAGATCTCCATTTCAAGTCCGATTGGAAAGGGTCTACTGGGCAAAGAAGTTGGTGATCGGGTCGAGATCGTCGTGCCGGCTGGAAATGTTACACTTGAAATCGTAGCCATAAGTCGTTAGGACACATGATCGACTTGCGAAGTGATACGGTAACAAAACCCGATGAGGGGATGCGCGCTGCTATCGCGTCGGCTGATGTGGGTGACGATGTTTTCGGGGAAGATCCTACCGTAATCGAGTTACAATCACGCGTGTCAGATCTGCTCGGAAAGGAAGCGGCTCTCTTCGTACCGTCCGGCGTGATGAGCAATCAACTGGCCATTCGCAGCCAGACCAGTCCGGGAGACGAAATTATTCTCGAATCCGGATGTCATATAGCCAATTACGAATCGGGTGCCGCCGGTGCGCTTTCAGGAGTTCAACTTAGAACTGTCGAGGGAAGACGGGGCATTCTTGACCCGGGAGACGTTCTGGCGTCTGTTCGAACCGGGTACTACTGGGAGCCTGCTCCTCGTATGATCTGCGTGGAAAACACGCACAACAAGGCTGGCGGCGTAGTGTATCCACAGTCTGTGATCGAGGACATCGGAGAGATCGCCCGGGAAAAAAACCTGATTTATCACCTCGATGGAGCCCGAATCTGGAATGCCAGTTCGGCTTCCGGCCTATCGGTCCGGGAAATCGGTGCTCCTTTTGATTCCATCTCCGTCTGTCTGTCCAAGGGACTCGGTGCTCCTGTCGGATCCGTACTTTCGGGATCCGCGTCCATGATCGAACGCGCTCATCGATTCAGGAAGATGTTCGGCGGCGGCATGCGACAGGTCGGAGTGCTCGCCGCGGCAGGACTATATGCGTTGAATAACAACCGAAAGTCGCTTATCGACGACCATGCCAAAGCGAAACGCCTGGCCGTCGGTCTGGCATCTCTGAGTGCTTTTTCTCTTGATCCCGATACGGTCGAGACCAACATTATCGTCTTCGACGTAACCGGAAATCGGGATGCACTGTCGACGCTCGAAGAAATGAAGGGTCTCGGCATCCTGATGGTTCCCTTCGGACCAAAAACGATCCGAGCGACCACACATCGGGATGTGAGTACGTCTGATGTCGACACCGTCCTTGACCGATTCTCAACGGTCTTTTCCTGATGTCGCGTCCTCAAGATCGGGGCCAGTTTCTCGGGATCAGCGTAAACCCGCGATCAGCGTATTCTCGGAATCTGACCGGACCGATCTACAGCGATTGGGCAATTACATACGCTTCTACCGCGTAGAACTCGGGTAGACCCAGCCGATTGAGTTCGGCTGCCGTATCACAGTTCCTGTCTCTCGCCCGCTCCCAGAATTCCCGGCTATCGTAGGCACCTGGAAACATGGCCCGATCTTTCTGCGATTCGTGCTTGAAAATCGCTTCGATCTTACGATCCAGATCTGCCTTGGAGAGCGGTATGAAAACATCGGTCCGGTCTATCTCCCACTCCTGCCACGCCCCTCGGTAAAGCCAGATGAGGGGATCTTGATGTTGTTCACTCTCTATGGCGCTATAGGCAGCAAGGGCCTTGCTAATTGCCGAATAGCACATTCTATGCGTACCGTGCGGATCGGAGAGGTCTCCAGCCACGAAAATGTGTTCTGGAGCCAACTCCTTCAGTAGATCCAGGACAATACCCGTGTCAGCAGGCCCGATAGGGTCTTTTCTAACGCGACCCGTCTTGTAAAACGGCATATCCAAAAACCGGGCGTCGTCGCGGGTCATACCCATGACCTCTATACCTGATATGGCTTCAGCATACCGTATGTAAGCCTTCAGTTCCTGCACTTCCTCGGAATCCACCTCTCCCGGACTCTTGGCTTCCAGAAAACTGCGAATCGTCGCGACACTCGAACGAACCCTGGACTCGATTCCCGATCCAAGATCGAATACCCGGCCTGTCATCTCCAGGAAACGGAGATATCTCCTGACGTCAGCATCAAACACAGCAACAGAACCGTTGGTCATGTAGGCTACAGTCACTTCATTTCCGTTCGTAACAAGCCGATCGAGCATCCCTCCCATGCTGATCACATCGTCATCCGGATGCGGACTGAACAGGATCACCTTTTTTCCTGAGATCACATCGTCCCTGTAGGCGATCCTCCGCCTCAGATCCTCGAAGACGCTGAGACACAATTCATCCGTCTCTGGGTAGGCACTCGTCAGGCTATGCAGATAATGTTGATGAAAATCCCCCTTTTCAAGGCGCATGATTGCTTTTTCGACCGTGTGCGAGAGCCAGATCACCGCCCTTTTGGCCAGAGATTCGTCCCACCGGACATTGGAAACAACCCACGGTGTCTTGATCCGGGTCAACTCCCCGGACGCCGGGACATCCACATAGAATGACGCCCTCGCGTGCTTCTGTAGATACGTCGCCGTTACCTCTCTGGTGGGTTTTTCCTCAACCGCACGACGGATGATCGGTGCTTTATGTTCTCCGGTTGCCATCAAAATCACTTCCCGGGCATCCAGAATCGTTCCCACACCCATTGTAATAGCCTGTCGCGGGACATTTTCCTCGCCAAAAAAGTCACTCGCAGCGTCTTTGATGGTTATTTCGTCCAGAATGATGGCTCTCGTACGGGTGTCTGGACCCGAACCCGGCTCATTGAATCCGATATGTCCACTTCTACCGATTCCAAGCAGCACGAGATCGAGGCCACCACAATCGACGATTTTCTGTTCGTACGACTCGCAGAAGGATTCAAATTCATCGGGGGCAACATCCCCCCGGGGAATATGAATATTTTGCTCTTGAATATTGACGTGATTGAAGAAGTTTTCGGCCATAAAACGATGGTAGCTCTGGATGCTACCGGGGTCCATGGGGTAATATTCGTCCAGATTAAATGCGATTACACCGGAAAAATCGAGTCCCTGCGTATGCATCTTGATAAGATGCTCGTAGACTCCGAGCGGTGTGGAACCGGTGGGAAGACCGAGGACACAGGGACGCCCCGTAGAGGCTCTCTCTTCAATCAGATCCCTGATACGTTCGGCTACCTGGCACGATAAATCGGAAGCATTCTCGAATATTCTGACCGGAATACGCTCCTTCCGTTTTGCGTCCTGTCCGCTTGAGGAGTGAATGGCGTCCGCGATTCTCGACTGTGCGTCTGATGTAGACATGACGGTTTAAAAAGGATGCAAATTTTAGCAAGCAGGCAATGTACGGCGTTTTATATCATCCGATGCCGAACAACTGGATCAATAATGATTAAAGATTTTGTCTGCCGGATGAAAATGAGACGTAGGTGTTTCCCCTACTTCTTTAAGGGCTTTTCTCCCACAAGTCACGACGGGTTCAACCCTCAGGCTATCTGCCTCCTCTCCTATTTCTTACGGTTAGCCAATTGTGGCCTGAGCCAATCCGGAAATAGAAAATGAGCGAACGTCTTGTGACGATGGACGGCAACGAAGCAGCCGCCCGAATTGCCTACGCCGTCAATGAAGTAATTGCGATCTATCCGATAACGCCAGCCTCTCCCATGGGAGAATGGGCGGACCTCTGGAGCGCACGAGATCACAAGAACATCTGGGGAACGACTCCGAGGGTTGTGGAAATGCAGGCAGAAGGCGGCGCTGCCGGCGCGGTACACGGTGCCCTGCAGTCCGGTGCGCTGACTACGACATTCACGGCCAGTCAGGGACTACTCCTGATGATTCCGAATATGTACAAGATCGCGGGAGAACTGACACCGACTGTCTTTCATATAGCTGCCCGTAGCATTGCCGCACAGGCGCTCTCGATTTTCGGTGATCACAGCGATGTGATGGCGGCCAGAGGCTCCGGTTGGGCGATGTTGTTTGCGAATTCCGTCCAGGAGACGATGGACATTGCGCTGATCTCGCACGCAGCGACAATGGAAACGCGAATTCCTTTTCTTCACGTGTTCGACGGTTTCAGAACCTCCCACGAACTTCAGAAAATATCGATCATTGAGGAGTCGGCAGTACGAAGCATGATCGACGACCGGCTCGTTCTGGCCCATAGAAATCGTTCGTTATCCCCTGAGAATCCGACGATCCGGGGGACTGCTCAGAATCCCGACGTATTTTTTCAGGCAAGGGAAGCTTCAAATCCATTCTATGACGCGACCCCAGGAATCGTCCAGGAGTGTATGGATCGATTCGCCAGCCTGACAGGACGACACTATCATTTGTTTGATTATGTGGGCGCACCGGATGCTGAAGAAGTAATCGTCCTGATGGGATCGGGAGCCGAAACGGTCGACGAAACCGTCACCCATCTTGCCGCTTCCGGTCGGAAAGTAGGTCTGGTGAAAGTTCGGCTCTTCCGACCATTTTCGGCCTCACATTTCATCGATGCACTCCCCCGTAGCGTACAATCCGTTGCAGTACTCGATCGAACAAAAGAGCCCGGATCGGCCGGGGAACCGCTGTATCAGGATGTCGTCACCGTGCTGGCTGAGTCCGCTGCAGATTCGAACTCGCCTCTCTCCTCGATGCCGCGAGTTCTGGGAGGGAGATACGGATTGTCGTCCAAGGAATTTACCCCGGGCATGATACAGGGTGTCTTCGATCACCTGTCCACCGACGGAGCCCGGAATCATTTCACGGTGGGGATAGACGACGATGTAACACATACGAGTATCGCATTCAATGAGAACTGGTCTACGGAATCGGACGAAGTGACCCGGGCCGTATTCTGGGGTCTCGGCTCAGATGGAACCGTCGGAGCCAACAAGAACTCCATCAAGATCATCGGTGAAAGCACCGACTTCTATTCGCAGGGTTATTTCGTATACGATTCGAAGAAGGCCGGGGCCCGAACCATCTCGCATCTTCGCTTCGGTCCGCGACCGATTCACTCGACATACCTGATTCGGCAGGCCAATTTCGTCGCAGTTCACCAATTCGGGTTTCTGGAGAGATATGACACGTTGGACCTTGCCATGCCAGGTGCGACATTTCTGCTCAACAGTCCGTATGGACCCGACGAGGTCTGGGATACGTTGCCGAAAAAGGTTCAGGAACAGATCCTGGAAGGAAATCTCACATTCTATGTCATTGACGCGTATCGCATCGCCTCAGAATTGGGACTCGGGGCGCGAATTAATACGATCATGCAGGCCTGTTTCTTTCATCTCTCGGGCATCCTCCCTCCTGCAGAGGCAATAGAAAAGATTAAAAGCTATATAGACAAGACGTACGGCAAGCGGGGTGAGGCTGTTGTCAAGAAGAATTTCGAAGCCGTCGACGCCGCCGTCGCTCACTTACACGCAGTCAGTTATCCGGAGACGGCCTCGAGTCTTGTCGCTGTTCGTCCTCCCGTACCGGAAGAATCACCCGATTTCGTCCGTACGGTGACGGCAGAGATGATAGCCGGTCGAGGCGATGCATTACCCGTCAGCGCGCTTCCAGTCGATGGCATCTATCCGAGCGGAACAACCCAATGGGAGAAGCGAAATATCGCCGTCGAAATTCCAGAATGGGATGAGGATATCTGTATTCAGTGTGGCAAATGTGTCATTGTTTGTCCACATGCGGTCATCCGGTCCAAAGTGGTCTCCAACTCCATTCTGGAAGAAAAGCCGGATTCCTTCCGGGTAGCGAATGCCGGGTGGCGGGAATTTGAGGAGGCTTCGTACACCCTCCAGATCTCTCCCGAAGACTGTACCGGGTGTACACTCTGTGTCGAAGTCTGTCCGGCGAAAGACAAGACCCGGGTCGGACACAAAGCCCTTGATATGGTTGCCCAGCGACCGATTCTTGAACGTGAGAAAGAGAATTGGGCCTTCTTCAAGACGCTACCCGACATAGATCGCGTCGGGGCCAGTGGGGACGGGGCCAGTCACAATTTGAGCTTCACGAAAGTTAAGAACGTTCAGCTCCTTGAGCCCCTGTTTGAGTTCTCCAGTGCGTGCGCCGGGTGCGGCGAGACACCGTATCTGAAGTTGGTAACCCAGCTTTTCGGGGATCGCCTGTATGTAGCAAATGCCACGGGATGTTCGAGCATTTATGGAGGCAATCTTCCCACAACGCCGTGGAGTAAGAATAAGGACGGAAGAGGTCCTGCATGGGCCAATTCGCTTTTTGAAGACAATGCCGAATTCGGTCTCGGGATGCGGGTAGCCGTAGATAAACAGGTAGAGTACGTTCGGGAATTAGTAGATCGTATGCGTGACAAAATCGGCGATCACGCTGCTGATGCCTTACTGAACGCCGATCAAAGCGAAGATTTCGGTATCGAAGCACAACGCTCCAGGGTCGATTCGCTGAAACTCAAGGTTGCCGATCTGGACTCACCCGGTGCACGCGATCTGCTGAGCCTGGCAGATACGCTGGTCCGAAAGAGCGTTTGGATCATTGGAGGCGATGGCTGGGCGTATGACATCGGATATGGTGGACTCGACCACGTCCTGGCCAGCGGAAGAAACGTCAAAGTGCTCGTTCTTGACACCGAAGTGTACTCGAACACCGGCGGCCAGGCGTCGAAGGCAACGAGCCTGGGAGCGGTAGCCAAATTTGCGGCGGGTGGAAAACCGACCCCGAAAAAAGATCTGGGATTGCTCGCCATGGGATACGGCTATGTGTATGTGGCACAGGTTGCTATCGGTGCCAATGACAACCATACCATCAAGGCATTGCGCGAGGCTGAGAGTTACAATGGTCCGTCTCTCATCATCGCCTACAGTCATTGCATTGCCCACGGTATCGACATGTCTATCGGTCTCGACCAACAAAAAAAGGCGACAGGCTCAGGATACTGGCCGCTGTATCGATACGATCCGCGACGCGTCAAGGAGGGAAAAAATCCCTTCCAACTCGACTCGAAGAAGCCCTCGATCCCTCTTAAGGATTACATCTATAACGAGAGCAGATATTCGATTCTGAAAAAAACGAATCCAGACGCCGCGGGTGCGTTTTTGAAAGAAGCGCAGAAGCTCGTCTTGGACAAGTGGAAACAGTATGAAGGACTGGCCGCCCGAGATTCTTCGGACTCGACGAGTGGGGAACCCGTCCGGCCCGGACCGAAAAGACCTCCGGGAGCAGCCGGGCCGAAACGCCCACCCCAAGCTGCCGGGCCGAAACGCCCTCCTGGGCCTTCGGGGCCAAAGCGACCGCCGCAGTCCTGAACAGCCTACTGAACAATTCCAATAGACACGCAAATGAATCTCCAGACGTCCTATCTCGGACTTACTCTTCGATCGCCGCTTGTTGCATCAGCATCTCCGCTTTCGGAATCGCTGGACAACATCAGAACCATGGAGGATCACGGTGCCGGTGCGGTGGTCATGTATTCCCTGTTCGAGGAGCAGATCGACCACGAGAGCCATGAAATTGATCACTATCTCTCACTGGGAACAGACAGCGTCTCCGAGGCTCTTTCCTATTTTCCCGACTTTGACTCCTTCGAGACCGGTCCCGATGCCTACCTGAAGCATTTACAGGCAGCAACCGAGGCAGTGAATATTCCCGTCATTGCCAGTCTGAATGGCGTAGATGCAGGTGGTTGGACGGCGTACGCAGCCAAGATGCAGCAAGCAGGGGCAGCGGCTCTTGAACTGAATCTGTACTACCTGCCCACCGACCCATCCCAGTCAGCCACCATTATCGAGCGACAGTATCTAAAAACGGTGGCCGCCGTGTGTCAGCACGTATCAATCCCCGTAGCTGTCAAATTGAGCCCCTTTCTCACTGCACCGGCTCATTTTATTCAGAGCGTTGCTGATCAAGGGGCCCGCGGTGCCGTTCTGTTCAATCGGTTCTACCAGCCGGATTTCGACCTGGAGGCGCTCGAGGTCGTTCCCCGCCTCCGTCTCTCCAAATCCGACGAAATGCTGCTACCACTTCGATGGACGGCTATTCTACATGGACAGGTAGACATCGACCTTGCGCTTACTTCGGGAGTTCATTCCGCCGAGGATGTGCTGAAAGCGATGATGGCAGGCGCCCGCGTCACAATGATCGCGTCAGAACTATTGAGTGGAGGTATCAGTCGGCTCTCCGCAATGCGCTCGAACATGATCGAGTGGATGGAAGAACATGAGTATGAGTCGATTGAGCAGCTTCAGGGAAGCATGAGCCGACAACATATTGCCAACCCCGAGGCATTCGAACGGGCCAACTACATGAAGGTCCTTAGATCGTGGAATTGTGATCCAACGGGAACGCTTCTCTGAGCGTTGGCACGGGAGTGAGCTACTTTTATACACGTCCGGTCTGACGTCGGGAATGGTCCGGACCGGTCGTGAATGTATTGGCATGGTAGCGCGGACGGTGTAATTGCGTTACATTTTGCTCGTTCATTTTCTTTCGGACACCATACGGCATTCCCATCCATGAGACGAATTCAGAACGTCGCTTTTTTCTTTGTTTCGCTCTTTCTGTTCGTCCCCGGGGCCATACAGGCTCAATCGGGCCGAACTCCTACCCCGGCTCGGAATGGAATGGTTGTTTCCAGCCATTATCTGGCATCCACGGTCGGAAGCGAGATTCTACAGGCGGGTGGAAACGCGGTCGACGCGGCAGTTGCCACTGCCTTTGTCCTGTCGGTAGTCTATCCCAGCGCGGGCAATATCGGTGGGGGAGGATTCATGGTCTATCACGGCTCCGACGGAAAAACCACCACGTTCAATTTCCGGGAGAGAGCTCCACTGGCGGCAACCGAGGACATGTACCTCGACGAAACGGGGCATATTCGAAATAGATCGAATCACGAAGGATTGCTCGCTGTCGGAGTTCCAGGGACCGTTGCGGGGCTATATCTCGCCCACGAGCGCCTCGGCGAATTGCCCTGGAAGGATCTCGTCGAGCCTGCCGTCCAATTGGCGGAAAATGGATTCACGTACTCCTGGTACAATAAAGGTTTCGGCGATTATCTACAGCGAATGGCGCCCTCCAATCCGCTGTTCCAGACCACTGCCGACGTGTGGCTCAAGGACGGGAATATACCCTATGAGCCCGGCGAAACGATTCGCCTGCCTGAACTGGCCGAAACGCTCCGACTCATCCGGGACCACGGGAAAGACGGATTCTATGCCGGGCATACTGCAGACCTCATCGACCGTTTCATGAGAGAGAACGGAGGACTCATAACGAAAGAAGATCTTGCCGCGTACGAAGCCAACGAACAGGCTCCCGTTCATGGAACGTACAGGGGATACGACGTCTACGGAATGGCACCACCCAGTTCCGGGGGAATTGCCATCGTGGAGATGCTCAATATTCTCGAGGGGTTCGATCTCTCGTCAATGGGTCTCAATTCCGCGCTCTATATGCACGTTGTCACCGAAGCCATGCGCCGGGCTTTTGCCGATCGCGCATTCTACCTGGGCGACCCCAGATTCAATCCGGACATGCCGCTCGAGATGCTCACGTCGAAGGAGCACGCGAAGGACCTGCGTGGGTCGATTGATCTTTTTCGGGCCTCCCCCAGCGACTCCTCGCGGTTCGGTGCTGCCTATGCCCAGGCCTATGAGAGCGAAGAGACAACGCATTTCTCCGTGGTCGATGCCGCAGGAAATGCCGTATCTGTCACCTACACGCTGGAGTATTCCTATGGCTCGCGCATTACGGTACCGGGTGGAGGATTCCTCCTCAATAACGAGATGGGTGACTTCAATCCGATTCCTGGTTATACATCGTCAACGGGTCTGATCGGAACACCGCCCAACCGGGTGGCTCCCCAGAAGAATATGCTTTCGAGTATGTCTCCGAGTATTGTCGCGAAAGATGGAAAACCGTACCTCGTCATTGGGAGTCCGGGAGGACGTACGATCATCAACACGACGCTCGAAGTCATTCTGAACGTCATCGACGGAGAAATGAACGTGGCGCAGGCCATCGAGGCCCCCCGTTTCCACCATCAATGGCTGCCCGATATCACGTTCATGGAATCCCGGGGCATTTCATCAGACTCCAAACGGCTCTATGAGATGATGGGCCACACCGTGCGGTTAAGGGGCTCACAGGGCCATGCCATGGGTATCCTGATTGATCCTGAATCGGGTATTCTCTACGGCGGGGCGGACTCCCGGAG
>CAYLHF010000035.1:0-17083 GCA_964383365.1 uncultured Rhodothermales bacterium
GGATTCGAACCCCCGGCCTCTGGAACCGGAATCCAGCGCTCTATCCAACTGAGCTACAAGCGCAAAGGGGACGCAATATAGCGTTTGAACACGGACAGCGCCATCAAAAGCCTGCCGCAAACAATTAAGTATACGTAAAACCATACGCTCATTTGTCGAAGGATGACGAAGGGCAGCTAACCCATAACCGTAATCCCTGTTCGGGCGGTGGGACTCACTCCGGGTCGTACCGCACCTTCAACCCCGACTGGAATGACAGACACTGCACTCATAAAGCAGTTCAAAAAGGATCCGGAATCCGGATATTCATCCTTATTGGACCAGTATACTCCGATTATCCTTCGGATGATTCGACGGTTTCTGACCGATCCGGATGAGGTCATGGAAACCTATACATCTATTTGTGAGAGGCTCCGTAACAAGAACTTTCAGGCACTCCGACGTTTCCGGATCAACAGTGAGTTGACACCGTGGCTCAGTGTCGTTGTCGCCAATGCGTGTCGAGACCGTTTTCGGAAGAACCGCGTCTCATCCGTTCCAAATTCTATTATAAACCGGCTCGACGAGCGGGAAAAACTGATCTTCAAGTACTATTACCAGGAGCATATGAAGCATCAGGAAATCGCAGAGACACTTCATGGACAGTACGGTCTGCCGTGCTCGACGACCGATGTAGCAAAGGCGATTCACAAGATCGACGAAATGTTATCGGTCAATAAGCGCTGGCACCTCCTGGCTGCACTACGGGCCAATCGACCGGCCCTTTCACTGGAAGATCTTGCGATGGCCGGGATGTCGCTCCCGGATAAGGGAAAGAGAGCCGATGACGATGATATGGGAGACGGTGCTGGTAGAGTCAGCGACCTCAATCTGGCTATCAGTGGACTGGATGCCGAGGACCAGTTATTGATTCTGCTTCGATTCGAACACGGCATGAGGGCGAATCAGATCGCCAAGGTCATGCAATTCGAGAACCCGAAATACGTATATACGCGGCTCAGAACAATCATCAATCGCCTGCGTCGGGACATGACCTCGGCGGTCGTATAGGCTCTGAGACAAGTAATCTCTCCTGAGTACAAGGCCGTTTGCCTCTCCTCACCAGAACGTTCGCCTCTTATCGACGTACGAGTCGAAATCCTGCAATCCATTCCCGGTGATTCATCAGCGTAAAGGAAGCGCGTTGGCCGAGTCTGCAGCATCTAACCGCGTTCTGCACCCACGATATGGTCGAATCCAGTCAGCACGGAGCCACTCCACGCGCATCTTTACACACTTCGTTTCCGGCTTCATCCGGTCAGAACGCTGGACCTTCGACTCCAGCTACGTCGTTTCGCTTAACGGGTATTCTTGAAAAACGGGGTTTCCCGCCGTGGGTGACCGTCATTCTGGGACTACTGGTGGCATTTCTGCTGTTCCAGGGGATCAGTACGTTTTCCGCGTTGGCTCTCGTTCTGATAAAAGGCGGGTCTCTGACGGACCTACTGACCAATCTGGGGACGTTTCTGGACGAAAACGCCCATGAGCTCATCCTCGGAAACACGATCGGTCAGGTATTCGGACTCCTGATTCCCGCGCTTCTCTTCGCCCGTTTCCACACGACGAGCACCAGGGCATTCTTACGTATTCAACCGGTCGATTTTCGGTTGGTTATTCTGTCCATCGTGGGCCTGGTAGCTCTGATTCCGCTTGTTCAATGGGTAGGCGTCCTGAGCGACGGCCTTCCGTGGCCGGAATCGATTCGGGCGTTCGAAAAATCTCAGATGGACCTGATTGAGAAAATACTCACCAAAGATTTCAGCCTTGCGTTTACGGTATCCATGCTCGCTCTGACTCCTGCTGTTTGCGAGGAGATACTCTTTCGCGGCTATATTCAGCGTCAAGCAGAGAGAGCGTGGGGAGTGTGGGGGGGACTCATTTTCACGGGCGTGGCGTTCGGTCTCTATCATCTACGGCTTACCCAGGCCATCCCTCTCGGCTTGCTCGGTACGTATCTCGCCTGGCTGACGTGGAGATCAGGAAGTCTGATTCCGGCCATGATCGTTCACTTAGCGAACAACTCTTTTGCTGCTATTGCCGGAAAAATGACGCTGACTGGACAGGACACCGCTGTCGATGCACCGCTATTTGAGGTTCCATGGATCATAGGTCTCCTCTCGGTAGTCGTACTGGCTGCCGTCACCGTGGTTTTTCATCGCGTAGCGTCGGCAAGGCAACAGACATGAGGAGGAGTATATGACCAGAAACGACTGGGACGGGTGGATTAGCGTCTGCAATACGGGTACCGATTATGAGGCAAATCTGATCAGAGACCGGCTGGATGATTCCGGCATTAAGGCCGTTATTCTGACCCACCGAGATCAGGCATTCAGTCTGAACGTGGGCGATATGTCGACGATTCGTATACTTGTTCAACCCGAGCATGAAAAAGAGGCCCGACGGATCCTGGAAACCGCCCCCCTTTCCGACGAAGAACTGACGGCGGCGGCCCTGGACGCTGATCCAGATCGAGGTGAAGACTGAAAAAGAGCCCACAGATTGACGTGAAAAACGGACTTCTCCGAATCATCACAGCCATCGTAGGCATCCCTGTTGTTGTGGGGATGACATATCTGGGGGGAACGGCGTTCACCGTAATGGTCGCCATCATCGCTCTGGCTGCGCAGTTCGAATTTTACACGCTCCAGAAGAAGACCGGATTTGCTCCGTCCGTCATTCCCGGACTCGTTGCCGGACTGATCATTCTGTTGCCCGTAGTGTCGCCGCTCGCGAAGAGTCTGCTCATTCTCGTTGTACTGTGGGTGCTGATCGACCTGCTTTCGGTCCGCGGAGCGACTGCACCCGTTTCCCGACTGGCCGCAACGATCGCCGGTGTCGTCTATCCCGTATGGCTATTTTCCTTTTTGACACCCATACGATCGGGTCTTGAAATGTCATTCGACGCCACGGTGGCATTTCGTATCACGATGATGCTATTCTCGATCATCTGGGCTACGGATACAGCGGCGTACTATACCGGCAAGTCGCTGGGAAAGCATAAACTCGCGCCGTCAATATCTCCGAAAAAGACGTGGGAGGGTTCGATCGGCGGCATCATGGGTGCCCTCGTTGCCGTACTGATCTTCAAGACTGTGTGGCTCGCGTTTCTGACATGGATGGATGTCGCTGCCCTGGCGCTCATCGGAGGGGTAGTCAGTCAGATCGGTGATCTGGTAGAGAGTCGGTTCAAGCGGTCAGCCGGTGTCAAGGATTCGGCAGGTCTGCTTCCGGGGCATGGTGGATTTCTTGATCGATTCGATGGGATGATTCTGAGTTTCCCGGTATACTATCTGTATTTCGTTCACGTTGCAGGATACATCGGGTAGCCACCGGGGGGTGACCGATGGGATGGAACGTCATCCCGATGCGCGGGTAATAAAGGCGACCGGTAAGTCCTTATTTCATGTAGTCAACCGCATCTTCCAGACGTGGGAATATTCGTACCGAACAAGCGTTACAAGTATCGCCGCTTCGATTATGAGCCGCGGTTTTACGACCCGACCAAGGACGAGCGGCTCAAGCGGCGCATGCGAATAAAGAGCCAGACGCGTGTACGTCGAAGAAATCCGCTGGGTCTCATTATTTTCGGACTCCTCTGTGCGGTCGTAGTTTTTATGTATCTGAGCATCGGATAAGAGACGTCCCTCTCCGGTTCGTTCGACGTCTGCCATTATCAATTATCACCCTGAGAGTTCAACGTGTCAGGCGTTACAACAGCATCGGATAGCGTTATCAGGGTGATGCCCGCGACGCTCGCCAACAAGATTGCGGCCGGAGAGGTTGTTCAGCGCCCTGCGTCCGCCGTCAAGGAGATGCTCGAAAATGCACTCGACGCAGGCGCCCGGAATATTACGGTGGTGGTCAAGGGGGCCGGCCGCGATCTGATTCAGGTCATCGACGATGGATGTGGGATGGGGGTCGAGGATGCCCCGCTGGCGTTTGAGAGACATGCCACCAGCAAAATTACGTCCGTCGAGGATCTGGATACGATCCGGACACTCGGATTTCGTGGGGAAGCCCTGGCCTCGATAGCAGCAGTTTCGCGTGTGACGCTCCGGACACGTCGCACGCAAGAGGAAGTGGGCACGGAGGTCTGCATCAATGGCGGGGAGATCGAATCGATTTCTCCAATTGCCGCCCTTCCTGGAACGTCGCTCGAAGTGAGGAGCCTGTTTTATAACGTCCCGGCCAGACGAAATTTTCTGAAAAGGCCGGCCACGGAGTTAAAGCACATTGTGGATACGGTACAGGTTATTGCGCTCTCAAATCCGCAGGTCGGCTTTCGACTTGTGAACGGGGAGAACGAGATGTTTCGCGTATCGGAGTCCGCTGATTCCGGATCGGAAGTGCTCGCCCGTCGTCTGTCCGAACTCCTCCGCATTGAGTCGGCCACGGATGCCATTCCGATAAACGAATCATCGAGTTATCTCTCGGTCAAGGGGATACTCGGAAAGCCGGACGCGTATCGCCGAAGCAGGGGGCAGCAGTATATTTTTGTAAACGGCCGGTCTGTCAGGCATCGTTACCTCGAGCACGCTGTCTTTTCCGCATATGAGTACCTGTTGCCAGAGGGAACGTACCCGATGTTTCTTCTTTTCCTCGAGATCGAACCGCAGCATGTCGACGTGAATGTGCATCCGACAAAGGCTGAGGTAAAGTTCGACGACGAACGGGGCATCTATGCGATGGTCCGAACGATGGTCCAGAAGACCCTCTCAATGGCCGAAATGATTCCGGACTTCATGTCGGCGCGGCCCGTCGAGGGGATCTCATTGGATCTCGGCGGCCAGCTCGATTCGACGTATTCGGACGAGGCGACAACGTCGAGTAGTCTCCCGGGCGAGGGGCAGATCCGCGAGACGGGCCGAGAGGAGAAGGGAACCGTATCCATGGCACGGGAGGCATGGAAGTCTCGACACGAGTTGGATTGGTCGGAAAACGGGGCGAGAGGTACCCGGTCGCGGGATTCGATTGGTAGCCAGGTTCCGGCCGGAACGCAGAGCTCGCTTCTTTATGATGCCGACGGGAGACTGCCCTCCGGAATCGCCGGCGTCCGGAGTCCCGGCGAGTCGGAAGAGGATACGCGTGATCTCCTCTGGCAGCTGCACGACGCGTATGTCCTGACGCAGATTCGGTCGGGACTGGTAATCGTCGATCAGAATGCTGCCCACGAGAGAATCCTGTATGAACGAGCGCACCATTCGCTCGACAACGGGCTGGGTATGTCCCAGCAGCTTCTGTTTCCGCAGACGACAGATTATGCGCCGTCTGAATTCGCTCTTCTCAAGATGCTCCTTCCGGATCTGAAGGCCGTTGGATTTGACATCGAATTTTTTGGTGGCCGCAGTGTGGTGATTCGTGGCGTACCGGCCGATATTCACGCCGGCGATGAACGGTCTCTGCTTGACGAGGTGATCGAGGAGTATAAGACGTTTGAGCGGGTCGAACGGCTGACCGGAAAAGAAAATCTTGCCCGGAGTCTGGCAAGCAGGAGTGCCATCCGCCCCGGTATGAGAATGTCCAAGAAAGAAATGAGAGCGCTGATCGATCAGTTGTTTGAGTGTGCGATGCCTTATGCGAGTCCGGGTGGGCGACCCACGATCGTCAAGCTTTCAGTCGACGAGCTTCGCGAGAGATTCGGTCTCAAGCCATGAATCCGGCTGCTCTGGTTGATGCTGTCGAAGTGTTCATCGATGCCAATGCACTTGCCCGTCCCGGGTCCACGATTCTAACGGGCGTCAGTGGCGGCGTGGACTCGATGGTCCTCCTCAATGTGTTGCAGGAGTTACATTATGAGGTCGAGGTCGCGCATGTGAATTATGGCCTTAGAGCCTCCGATTCCGACTCGGACGAACGTCTGGTTCGTACCTATTGCGAGGAGCGAAACCTTCGTTGCCATGTTCTCGATGCGGGACCGAGCATGCGTCATCGTCCCGGAGGAACATCTGTCCAGGCGTTCGCGCGGAAGATTCGCTATGACTTCTTCAGGGAGATTGCCGATGCGAGAGCATCGTCATCGATCACCGCAGTCGCCGTTGCCCACCACGCGGGCGATCAGATCGAAACGATTATTCTGAATCTGGACCGGAAAACGGGACTGGACGGACTCGCCGGGATGAGACCGAAACGTCCATTGTACGAAAACAGCGATCTTCCACTGATACGTCCCCTTCTCGGGGCCCAAAAGAGTGCGATCATTCAATTCGCTGAGACCCATCGCATACCCTGGAACGAGGACATCAGTAATCGGTCCGAAAGCTATGCACGGACCGAGGTACGATATGATCGTGTGCCGGCAATAGAGAAGTGCTATGGTCCCGGATCGATAGACGACATACTGGATTTATCGGCGGCTATAAGGCATTTTCTGGATTCCCGTCTTCCTGCTCTGCTACCCGAGGCGCTTCAATATGAGTCGACAGACCGTCCGGACGGAGGGGGACTGGTCCCGATAACCGCCTTGACGTCACTCGATTCGTCCATTCGCGGGTGGTACCTGCTTCGTTGTCTGAGACGATGGTTGCCCGGGGTACCGGTTCGGCGCTCGGTTGTGGAGGGAATCGAAGCCCTTCTCGAATGCCAGACAGGTCGAAAACAGTGCTTCGGAAACGACGAAATCTGGCGGGAACGGGATCATCTGAGATTCCGTCCGGAATCAGCAACGATCGGGGATGCTGGTATCGCTACGAGGTTCGTAGCCGTGGGAGAAGTATGCAGCATTTCGACGGGAAATGTGATGTCTGAGATGATTACGAGCCGCCCGAATTCGTTTACTACCGACGGAAAGGATACGATTTATCTGGACGCAGATGCCATCGTGGGTGACTTGAGGATCAGACCGTGGATGGACGGGGACCGCATGGATCCGTTTGGAACCGGGGGGTCATCGAAAGTAAAGACCATCCTGACCGATGGGCGGGCCAGATCATCCGGTCGAAAGCACGCGTGCGTCCTTGAAGACGACGAGCAGATTCTCTGGGTGATCGGGTATCGGGCGTCGCGACACGCCTCGATTGGAAACACTACGGAGAGGATAATTCGATTTTCTCTCGAACCGTCAAAAGAGGTGGAAAGCTAAGCGCATTATCTCGTATTTTTAGTTTTGTCCCACCCGGATCCCATCAATCCAACCCGAATGGAAAGCCTGCTGTTACTCCACGACGATCAGACCATCACGCTGAGAGGCGAGCGTTTCAATATCTATCTTCCTCGTGAGGAGATACAGGCTCGTATCGCTGAGATCGGTGAGGCGATCAGTCGCGATTACGAGGGTAAGAAACCGATCCTTATCGGGGTATTGAACGGTGCGTTCATGTTTCTTGCCGATCTCATGAAGGAGATCAGAATCGACTGCGAGGTGGATTTTCTGAAGCTGTCGTCCTACGGGGAAGAGAAAATATCGAGCGGTGTCGTTCGCGAACTCAAGAAAATCGATGCCGAAATAGCCGATCGACACGTTCTGGTGGTAGAGGATATTATCGATACCGGACTCTCGATGGAGTTCATTCTCGAACATCTTCGCGAGCATCGACCGGCCAGTCTGAAGACCGTGACGCTCTTACACAAGTATGAAGCAACGAAGGTCGATGTCCAGGTCGACTATGTTGGATTCCCTATCCGAAACCTGTTTGTAGTAGGGTATGGACTCGATTATGGGCAACTCGGTAGAAATCTGCCCGATATATACATCATAGACGAAGATCAGGAATAAGCCCTGCACCGTCTGCCGGTATGCCACATCGATATGTCCGATCGCGAGAAGCCGCTTTATTACGGAGACTATCTGCAGCTCGAAAAATTGCTGAGCGCTCAAGATCTGGAAAGTGAAAAAATCGGACGGAAAGCGCACGACGAAATGCTCTTCATTGTCGTACACCAGGCGTATGAACTCTGGTTCAAGCAGATATTGTGGGAGCTTGATGCAATTGCGACCATTTTTTGCGCTGAATCGGTCGAAGAAAAGGATCTTGGTCGGGCGGTCTCCCATCTCGAGCGGATCATTTCAATTCAGCGACTCTTCAGCCTCCAGATCGATATTCTGGAGACCATGACGCCACTCGATTTTCTGGATTTCAGGGATATTCTTTTCCCTGCATCCGGATTCCAGAGTGCGCAGTGGCGGAAGGTAGAGAATCGAATGGGGATGCGAGAACAGGACCGCATGCAGTTCAGTCATGCCGGATATACATCTCGATTCTCGGATCAAGACAGAACCAGTGTTCTTCAATCCGAACAACAGCCCTCTCTCTTCACGCTTGTCGAGGGATGGCTCGAACGTACGCCGTTCATCCAATTGGGTGACTTCGATTTCTGGCGTGCATACCGAGGTGCGGTCGAAACGATGTTGTCGAAGGACAGGGAGCTGATTCTGAACAATCCGAATCTGAGTGACGAGGAAAAAAAGACGCAAATCGACAGTTTACAGAAGACAGATCTTCATTTCGGGGCTCTCTTCGATGCAGATCAATACAGGGAATTGAAAGATAAGAGATTGTCGCACAAGGCACTACAGGCGGCCTTGTTGATTCATCTCTACCGCGACGAACCCATTCTCCATCTTCCCTTCCGGTTACTGAACCTGCTTGTGGACATCGATGAGAATTTTTCCGCCTGGCGCTATCGGCACGCCCTGATGGCCGGGCGTATGATCGGTACAAAGATCGGAACGGGCGGATCTGCAGGGCATGACTACCTGCGAAAAGCAGCAGAACACAACAAGATCTTTCGCGACCTGACGAATTTGTCTACTTTTTTCATCCCCCGCTCGGCGCTCCCTGAGTTGCCCGAGCCGATCGTACGGCAGATGGGCTTCCGTTATTCCTGACAGAAGGTGTGCAGTCGAGTCTCGGCGAGGGCCCAGTCGATTTCTTCCAACGAAGTCTTTCCGGCACACAAGTCATCCAGTAGCTGGTGCTGAAGACGCCCCATTTCCTGAGCTTCGGCGTACGATCCCGTCCGGAACGAAACGAGCGAATAGTTCGGTATGAACAGGTGGGGGAACCGACGTTCCAATTCGAATCCAACTTTTTTTCGGAAAACGAATACAGGGTCTGTTACCGAGTCGCGCATTTCCAGATAATTGGCGATAGCCATATCTGCAATCGCATTTGCATCGGGAATACGCAGTCGGCTCATTTCATTGAACAGGTCCTCCCACGATCGATCGCCGTCCTGAATAAGTCGGCTCATCACGGTGACGTCTTCGAAGGCGCAGTTCATACCCTGACCAAAAAATGGGACCACGGCATGAGCTGCGTCACCGATGAGGAGAGCTCGGCCTTCGAAATGCCATGGTTGGCACCGGATCGTGCCGAGCCGTCCAACCGGGTTCGCAGCATAATCTTTTGCGAGGCCCGGCATGTGTTCCAGGACATCGGGAAACTGTCGTTCGAAAAAGCCGATCATCATGGATTCCGATTCGAGAGCTGCGAAGCTGACGGGTCCCTGATTCGGCATGAACAGCGTACACGTAAAGCTGCGATCGAGGTTGGGTAGGGCGATAAGCATAAACTCGCCCCGTGGCCAGATGTGGAGTGCCTCCGGTTCCAGACGGAACAGCCCGATCTCATCCGGAGGGATCGTCAGCTCCTTGTAGCCGTGGATCAGGAAATCCTGTTCGACGGCGAGTTTTGTCTGCTGCTCCAGACTTCTTCTTATGGCCGACCCGGCTCCATCGGCGCCGATGATGATGTCGGCCTGATGCGTAAATGCAGGGATCGTCTCGCTCTGGAGGTCGAGTATCCCGGTCTGGAGATCGACCGCGTCACATCGGGTTTCAAAGTGCAGCCGAATGGACTCCCGATGGCCCGCCTCGAGGAGCAGTCTTCGATTGAGTTCGGAACGCGAAACCGACCGAATAAACTCATCCGGATTCTGGCTGTAGGGCTGCAACTCGACGTCTCCGGACAGATGGTGAATCATCCTGCCGCGCATGGGAATGGTCAGGTCCTTGACGATTTCGTCCAGTCCGACTCGCTCCAGGGCAAGCAGGCCCCGGGCGGAAATGGCCAGGTTGATGGACCGTCCGGCAGGAGCATCGCTGTCCCGGAGATCCGGTCGTCGCTCGAATACATCAACCTCCAGACCTTCGTCGGCAAGAACCAGGGCCAGTAATGCACCGGCGAGGCCGCCTCCAACTATGCTGACGCTTGGCTTATCCATCATGGATTACTTCTGAGAGGATCGTCACAAATCTATGAACATCTTCGAACGAATTATAGAGCGGTACTGGCGCGACCCGGATTACATCCGGTTCGCGCCAGTCACAAATAACGTTTCTATCACTCAGGGTCTCAAAAATACGTCTCCCGCCCGATATTCTCAGCGATAGCTGGGCTCCGCGGGCGGTCCTGTCAGCAGGAGTCAGAATGTCTACAGTCCCCTCTGGGAGCGCGTTTACCAGTCGCTCCATGAATCCGGTCAATCGACGACTTCGATCGACGAGATCGTCCATTCCTGCCTCATCGAATACCTCGAGTGATGACCGAAGTCCCGCGAGGGAGAGAATCGATGGATTGGAGAGCTGCCAGCCTTCGGCGCCGGAAATCGGCCTGAAGCGATCCGGCATCGAGAAACGGGATGATTTGTCGTGTCCCCACCAACCGGCCAGACGGGGGAGTTCGTGGGAGTCAGCGTGTCGCTCGTGTACAAATACTCCTCCGGGACCTCCCGGCCCGGCATTCAGATATTTGTAGCTGCACCACGCCGCAAAATCGATCCCCCAGTCGTGGAGCCTGAGAGGTACGTTACCCGCCGCATGAGCGAGGTCAAATCCAACCACACATCCGGAGTTTCGACACGCCACAGCGATAGCCTCCATATCCAGACACTGTCCTGTCAGATAATTCACACCCCCGAGGAGCACGAGCGCGAGTTCCGGACCGAGAGTCTCTATATAGGTCACGATGTCTTCCGTGCGGATCGTGTCTTCTCCTGCCCGTGGTGCCAGACGCAGCACATCTACCTGAGGGTCGTATCCGTGCCAACTGACTTGCGAGGTGACGGCGTACGAGTCGGACGGGAACGCATTCCCCTCGATGAGAATCTTCCGCCGGGTCGTTGTCGGACGGTAGAACGATGCCATCAGGAGATGCAGATTCACCGTGAGCGAGTTCATCACGACTATTTCCCCAGGGAGGGCACCGACAACGCGAGCCATTGGCCGGGAAAGCTGTTCGTGATAGGGCATCCAGGGTGACTCTGCCTTGAAGTGAGCATCCACTCCCAGGGTCTTCCAGTCTGACAGGACTTCCTCAATCCGACCGGCCGTTCTCACGGGTTGGAGACCGAGCGAATTACCGACCAGATAGACGCTTGGCGAGCCATCCTCTCCCGACGGCACATGAAACTGGTTTCGAAACCGACTGAGGGTGTCGGCCCGGTCCATCTCTACGGCTTCTGAATAAGAGACAAGGTGGGTCATAGCATCTGGACAGGAAATAGAACCGGCCTGCTCGGGGCAGCGTCCGAAACGAATGGTGCTACCTGAAGGTTCAACAGATAGCATCCGTCCACTACGGTGTCCGGGACGTATATAAGTTCGGTGATGGTTCGATGGGAGCATGATTCCGGGAGCACGTTATCATTCTCTGCTCCGACTCCCCAGAACGCATGATGAGCCGCCATATGGCCCTCGTCGTACATCCGGTCAACGGACGGTAGGTCAAGGAGCACATGGTCCACACCGGTGTTTTTTAACCACGTTGCCGCCTCAACGGTTAAGAAGGCACACGTTGTGTCCGGGTAATTTGCCGAGAGTTTGTCTTCCGTATTGGGCAGCGTACGGATGATCAGTGCCGACGTAAACTCGTCGGCTACGCCTGGAAGCAGTCCGGGTATTGTAACGGAGCACGCCGCTGACAATGCACGCGCCGTGATGAGCAGATCGGAATCTTCCGGCACCGGGAGCGTCGTTTCGTCTGTCTCGGTCGCGCATACAGGAACGATGGTGACGAGTCGTGCGGGGATCAGGGCATCCGACAAAATGTCCGACAGGTAGATGCGATCGCGGCTGATGTGTCCGACGCATTCGGTATGGGTCCCGTTGCAATGTGGCGTGATGGTGATCGTTTCAAAATTACAGCTCCCACCGCGTCGTGTATCCCCGACCATGTCCGCCGTTTCGAACGCTACCGATGTAGCCTGCGCAACCCCGTACAGGTTCGGTTGAGGTCCGGGGAAACGAACAGGAATCGACAGCACGGTCTTCGACGCCTGGTCCACGCGAAAAGACTGTCCGGCAATTTCCATAACAACATCGATCATGCAGTTTCCTCAACTGGTAATGAATTCCATTACACGTCGTCTTGGCCCAGCCACTCTGACGCCGATTTCCAGAGCAAACGCTCGCGGACCTCTGCCGTGAGTTCGGACATGCTCTCGATCAATCCACCCGGTGCGTGCTCGCCGAGAGGGAATGGATAATCGGATCCGAGACAGATCCGCTTGGAACCTACGAGGCGGATCAGTCCCTTGAGTGCGTCGGCATCATGTACGAGAGAATCCAGGAAGAATCGACCCAGATATGCCCGGGGGTTGACCGCATTATCCCTGGCGCACAGATCCGGCCGAACGTTGAAACCGTGCTCAATGCGGCCTACCGTGGCCGGAAAGGACCCTCCTCCGTGTGCAAAGGCTACTCTCAGTCCCGGCAGGCGCTCGAATATACCTCCGAAAATAAACGAGCATATGGCCCGAGACGTCTCTGCCGGCATTCCGACGAGCCAGGGCAACCAGTAGTCCGGCATCGAGTCCGACCCCATCATATCCCAGGGATGGACAAAAAGGGCTACGTTCAGCTCGTCCATTCTCTTGAAAAATGAAAAAAAGCGCTCATCCGAAAGATTGGTCCTATTTACATGGGTTCCAATCTGAATTCCGGAAAGCCCCAGTTCGTTTACACATCGTTCGAGTTCTTCGATGGCACCATCCGGGTCCTGCATAGGCACGGTCCCGAGACCCGCGAATCGATCCGGGTGGTTCGATACGACGCGGGCGATATGATCGTTGAGTAGCCGTGCGAGATCGCGCGTATGTTCGGGACGTGCCCAGTAGGAGAACATCACGGGTACGGTTGAGAGTACCTGCATATCCACGCCATCACGGTCGCACTCCTCCAGTCGGACCTGCGGATCCCAGCAATTGGAGTCGACTTCACGAAAAAACGTGTCGTCTTTCCACATTTTTGCACAACAGGGTCGGTGATGCTCCAACCGGATGAAGCCCCCATATCCATAGCGTTCTGCCAGATCTGGCCACGATTCAGGCAGAATGTGTGTATGGATGTCGATCTTTCTCACAGACAGGCTCTTTTATGGCCGGGATGAATATCGGGTCAAGCGGGTACCGTGCGTCACAGGGGTTCACGCAGCATCCGGTGGCTGCATCACGGTGCTGCATTTGTTGCACGTCCTGCGCGATTCGTCATCGTAGAAACGATTCATCACCGGAGGTAATTGTTTGACGATATCGACGAGATGAAAATACTCGGCATGAAGCTCCTCACCACAGTTCTCACAGAACCAGACGCAGCCGTCGGTATCGTTCTCATTGCGGATTTTCTCCATAACCAGTCCGACGGTATCTGACGGGCGCTGTGGAGAGTGGGGTACTTTCGCGGGGAGCAGGAAAATTTCGCCTTCCCGTATCGGGACATCTTTCGGAATCCCTTCGTCGATGATCTTCAGGACGATGTCGCCCTCGATCTGATAGAAAAACTCCTCGCTCTCGTTATAGTGGTAGTCCTTTCTTGAATTGGGACCACCGACGACCATGACGATGAAATCTCCGGCCTGATCGTACACGCACTGATTGCCGATGGGTGGTTTCAGCAGGTGACGGTGTTCATCGATCCACGATTTGAAGTTGATGGGGGGCAGCATGATGATTCGGGTCTGGTTGATTGACAGTCGGGAAGGCCCTTCTCTGACACCGGTAATCTACGTAATTGCGGGTCCTGGTACCGAACGGTCCTTCATTCCGGAAACAGGGCGATCACTTTGAGCTCGATCGCTATTTCTGTCGGGAGCGCCCCCACTTCCACGGTGGTCCGGCAGGGTCTGACTTCGGAGAAATATTCGGCATAAATCCTGTTGTATGTCTGGAAATCGTTCTTCATGTCCGTCAAGAACACGGTCACGTCGACAATGTCACCCCACGTCAAGCCAGCATCTTCCAGAACCGTACGAACATTATTGAATACGGAGTGGCACTGGGCCTCGATGTCGTAGGCCACCACGTGTCCGGAATCGTCGAGTGTGGCCCCCGGGATTTCATCGGTACCGGGCCTGCGAGAGCCTACGCCGGAGAGAAAGAGAAGATTTCCGACACGCCGCGCGTGCGGGTACGCCCCGACGGGCCGCGGTGCCCCTGTCGACTCGATGGGTTCGTGCATGATGGGTTCAGTTTTTTGTATTCGGGGAGGGTTCTATTGAATCGTATGAAACGGTCGGACATCTCACACGTGGCCTGGGCCGGATCATCGACGGTTACCCACCGTCGAGCCAAATACATACGTTTTTTGATTCGGTGAAAAAGTGGAGGGCCTCGTAGCCTCCCTCTCGCCCCAGTCCCGACTGTTTCACGCCGCCAAAAGGGGTCCGGAGATCACGAATCATCCAACAGTTTACCCACACGATACCGGCCTCAATGGCGGCAGCGACACGATGGGCGCGCGTCAAATCCGATGTCCAGATGGATGCGGACAGTCCGTACGCATTATCATTGGCATACCGGAGTACCTCATCCTCGGTATCGAACGAAATCAATGTGGCAACGGGACCGAAGATTTCTTCCTGATTGGTCCGGCAGGATGGTCCGAGACCCTCAATGACCGTCGGTTGAACAAAAAAACCATCTTTGCATCTCTCACCGATGCTCTGCTGGATTCCACCGCACAAAATCGTTCCACCGTCCTCGATTGCCGCTGCGATGTGCGAGAGCACCTTGTCTCGATGCGCGGCGGAAACGAGCGCGCCGACATCTGTGCTCGCTTCGAGCGGGTCGCCGACTCGAAGTGCTTCTACTCCCGTTACAAAAGCTTCACGGAACTGCGCGAAAATGCTCTTATGCACAAATATGCGGGATCCGCACAGACAGATCTCCCCCTGATTTGTGAATGCCGCCCGTACACTCGTGGAAACGGCACGGTCGAAATCACAGTCGCCGAATACGATTGTGGGATTCTTCCCGCCGAGTTCCAAAGACACTTTTTTGAACTGTCCAGCGGCGGATGTTGCTACCTTCGCTCCCGTTTTTGTCCCGCCGGTGAACGTGACAGCGCTGATATCCCGGTGCTCTACGATGGCCTGACCGGCCCGGGCGCCTGTACCCTGAACGATGTTCAGTACTCCCGGAGGGAGACCTGAAGTCGAGCAGATTTCGCCGAGAAGTCGCGCCGTCATGGGCGTGAGTTCGGATGGTTTACCAACGACACAATTACCCGCGGCCAGGGCCGGTGCGATTTTCCACGTAAAGAGATAGAGGGGAAGATTCCAGGGTGAAATGGCGCCGACCACGCCAAGCGGGTGTCTAAGTGTGTAATTGAGTGCCGTCGATCCCATCGAATGGGTATCCTCTGCGTCGTGGAGGATGGCCGTCGCGAAGAAGCGCATGTTTGCCTCCGCACGCGGAATATCAACGGTCCGAGCCAGAGAGAAAGGTTTGCCGTTGTCCCGGGACTCTGCGTGGGCAAGTTCTTCGGCGCGGGCGGCGATGCCGCCCGCAACGGAGAGTAGATGCGCACTCCGTTCGCCCGGGGTGAGCGCGCTCCACACCGGAAATGCGCGCGTTGCCGCCGCCACGGCTTCGTTCACGTCTTCAGCACCGGAATCGGCTACGCGGCTGTAGATCTGTCCCGTCGCCGGCTCGACATTGTCGAGAAACCGACCATTCGTGGGCGCAACGAAGACTCCATCGATGTAGTTGAGGACGGTCTCCATCTACAGACACCCCGTTCGTCCACCATCAACCGGCAGATTGATCCCGTTGATGTACCCGGCGGCCGGGGAGGCGAGGAATGCGACCGCGGCGGCTACCTCCGCGGGAGCCGCAAAACGGGCAGCAGGAATGACCTTCTTCCATTCTTCCCTGAAATGGCTTTCGGGAAGACCGGATGCTTTCGATCGGGCACGGAACAGTCCAGCCAGACGAGCGGTCTCCGTCGCTCCCGGCAGAACATTATTGACGGTGATGCCGTCGGCGGCAACCTCGAAAGAGAGCGTTTTCGCCCAGTTGGCGACCGCCCCCCGGATGGTATTGGAGACTCCGAGGCCTCTGAGGGGTAACTTTACGGACGTAGAAACAATATTAATGATGCGTCCAAATCCGGCGCTGCGCATGCCTGGAAGTACGGCCCGGACGATGCACTGGCTGGACAGCAGGTGCCTGTTGAAGGCGACCTGAAATTCTTCCTCGACAGCGTCGGTCAACGCTCCACCCGGTGGACCGCCACTATTGTTGACGAGAATCTCGAACGAGGCTCCGGCCGCGATGGATGCGGTGATGGCGGTAGTTACGTCTTCCGGACGGTCAAAATCGGCTACCAGAATGTCATGATGTTGTCCGTTCGGGGTGGGTAACCCGGCGCACGCGTCTCGAAGGCGATCCTCGGATCGGGCAAACAACGTGACGGAAGCGCCCAGTTCTGCGAGTTCTCTGGCACTCGCCAGGCCAATACCCTGCGAACTGCCACAGACGAGGGCGTGTTTTTCATTGAGCGAGAGATCCATTCGGGCTTTCGTACGGTTTTTCCAGTCAGGTATCGATGGGAGCGTCGTGCATAATAGTAATTTGAAGGGACGTTTGGGTGTCTCGGCGTTGGTTTGCTACATTCGTTGTGTGTACCGCACCCAGGGCGCCGGAAGATCGCGCATCGTGGGTCATCCTGGGACGAATGGAGGCCTTCGGGTGAGGATTCCAGTCATCTCAGCCGTAGCTGCCGGGCATCCAGGCGAGAATCGAAGCATCAATTCACCCTGTAATGAACTGTCGAATTGTCATACTGATTATGGTTGCGGCGGGGGGTTGGACGGGCGATGCGGAATCG
>CAYLHF010000035.1:17183-25001 GCA_964383365.1 uncultured Rhodothermales bacterium
ATCACACGCCAATAGCCCGTCTGGAGTATCACACGCCGATAGTCACACTCCGGTCCCGGATACGCTCTCGCTTCGTCCGGGGATGACGATAGAGCGCTCGGTGGTGATTCGTCCCGGTATCTATTTCCTTCCGGCCGACTCGAATGGTGCGGTTCGAATCAGAGGAAGTGACCTGATAATCGACTTTTCGGGTGCCACGCTCGTCGGGTCCGAACGAGTCACGCGACCTGATACGTTTCAGGGTGTGGGAATTCTGATTGGCGGGGGGACCAGGATAGTGGTCCGAAACGTGTCCGTTCGCGGGTATCGGATCGGTCTGTTGGCGGAAGGCATCGATTCTCTCGTAATCGAGAAAAGCGATTTCAGCTACAATTACCGACAGCATCTTAAGAGTACACTCGAACGCGAGCATCTCGATGACTGGATGAGCTACCATCACAACGAGCATGGCGAATGGCAGCGCTATGGTGCGGGCATCTACCTGGATCGGGTGCGTCGTCCGGTGCTTCGTGATATTACCATCACCGGCGGACAGAACGGTTTATTGCTCACACGTGTCGATGACGGACTGATCTTCAACAACACAATCACATTCAATTCGGGCCTGGGTATCGGTCTGTACCGGAGCTCGCGAAACCGCATCCAGCACAATGTTCTCGACTATAATGTGCGCGGGTACAGCCACGGTGTTTACAACCGGGGCCAGGATTCAGCTGCGATACTCGTCTACGAGCAATCGAACAACAACATATTCGCCTTCAACTCGGCAACCCATTCGGGGGATGGATTCTTCCTGTGGGCCGGGCAATCGACCATGGATACCGGAGAGGGTGGGTGTAACGACAACCGGATTTATGGCAACGATTTTTCGTACGCACCTACGAACGGGATCGAGGTCACATTCAGCAGGAATCGAATCGAACGAAACCGGATTTCAGGGTGCTGGCACGGGATATGGGGTGGATATTCGTACGAAACGATCATCGGTTCCAATTTGTTTATCGACAACGAAGAGCACATCGCGATCGAGCACGGTCAGGAGATTACGATCACGGACAATATGTTTTCCGGGGGCAGTATTGGCGTTCGCGCGTGGGAGCGCGAACGCCAACCCGACGACTGGGGTTATTCGGCCAACCGGGATGTCAGAAGCCGTGATTATGTCCTGGAAGGCAACAGGTTCTCCGGTGTAAGAACCCCGTTGTCGATTACTGACACGGACTCCGTACGCGAGTCCACCACCGGCCAACGGGCAGAGCCTGTGTCCGATACACCCGCATCGATTCCGGACGGTCGGGATGTGCTGGACTCCAGACTCGCGCGCCTGGATCGGAGTTTTATCCTCGTCGACGACTGGGGACCGTACGATTTTCGTTCACCGGTGATCTGGCCTCGATCACCAAGACAGGCGCGCGAACAGACCTTCGAAATTCTCGGCCCTCCGGGAACGTGGACCATCAAGGGCATTGCAGGCATTGATTCGGTTTCATCCTGGTTCGGGCAGACTGGCGATCAGATAGTCGCATGGGTACAAGACTACCACCTGATCGATCTGACGATAGATCTTACGTACGTCGGATCGAGTACGGTCGATCGATTCGGCCGGGAGATCGCTGCGGGCGAACGGGTACCGTTTTCCTATCACTACTTCTATGTGCCGATTGAGTGGCACGTAGGCTGGTTTGCTTATGAGGAGGTAAACGATCCCCGAACTCATCCAGACGCTTTCCGTGCACTCCTGGACGGAACGCCAACTGCAACGGACACAACGAGAACACTCGCATATCAGTTTTACCGGGCACCGGCCGAGGGGATACCGGCAGATCACTTTGCGACGCGGGCAGAGGGAATGGTTGTTGTCCCGGACGGGGACTACGTCCTGGAGATCACGAGTGACGACGGGGTCAGGGTCGTTCTTGATGGACGCATTGTCTACGAGGACTGGACATGGCATGCTCCTCGGCAGGCCGAAATATCGCTTCACCTGAATGGCAGGCATGCTATCAGGATCGATCACTTTGAAATCGACGGATATTCGGCTCTCCGGGCGCTTCTCAGGCGTCCCCTCGATGACTGAATAGAGAAGGTGATGACTTCCGTCTCAATGGCACGGTGGCGGCCCGACCCCGGCCGGTGACGGCTATTTCCGGGTGCCGATCTCGGCCGGTGGCAGCTATTTCCGGGTGCCGACCCCGGCCGGTGGCCTACACTTTCCTGGTCATGGAATGCGTCCGGGACGAGACGACTTTTTTCCGCCGGATAGGCTTTACCAGATGGGAGAACTCGATCGCCAGAAGGGTCACATCGTCGGTATACGTTTTCTGACCGGAGAACGCGAGTCCCTTCTCATACATGGCATCGACACTTTCTTCCAGACCCAGGTTTTTTACTTCGAGCAGCAGTTCCCGCAGGGCGTCGAGGCCGAGAAGCTCGCCGTCGGAATCCACGGATTCGGTCACCGCATCTGTGTAAAAATACAGTCGATCACCCGGATGAAGGGCAAAGGTTTTTTCTTCGAACCCGGCGATTTCGTTTGATATAACGCCTGCGAGCGTACCATCTGTCGAAAGAACGAAGGATTCCTTGGAGGATGGTCGGATTACGATAGTCTCAGGATGCCCGGCGACTGCATAGGAAAATGATTGTTTTTCAGGATCGAGCACACCGACCGTCAGGGAGACAAATTTGTCGTCAGGGAGCGCTTCGAGTAACGACGCATTTACCGACTGGAGTACGTCGCGCGGGGACTGGGACCCATGAAATGCCGTCTTCACGAAGGCCGAGGCCATGAACGAAAGCAGCGCTGCCGATACGCCGTGTCCGGTGACATCGGCCACCACAATTCCGAATCGGGAATCGTCGATCGGAAAGACATCGTAGTAGTCTCCCCCGATCTGATCGGTCGGAACGTATTTACTGGCCAGGCAAAAGCCCGGTATCACGGGAAGATTTTCCGGAATCAGGCATTTTTGTGTCTTTCGAGCCTGTTCAAACTCTTCCGTCATACGGTCGCGTTGTACCTTGATGGTAACAAACGCGTCCCGGAGAGCAATTTCCATCTCTTTCCTGAGCGTGATGTCTTCCTTTACCGCGAGGAAGTACATGACCTCGCCTTTATCATCGAGCACCGGAGAAATGGAGGCATTCTCCCAGTACAATTCTCCATTCTTCTTTTTGTTATGAAATTCCCCGTGCCACTCTCGACCGTTGGTAATCGTTCGCCACAAGTTCTTGTAGTCTCCCGACGAGGTTTCCCCTGATTTCAGGACGCGCGGATTTTTTCCGATCACTTCTTCGGCCGTGTACCCGGTGACGTTGCAGAACTTGGGGTTTACGTACTCGATCCGACCGTAAATATCGGTGAAAACGATGGACGCGGGGCTCTGGTCTACGGCCCTGGACATCCTTCTTAATTCCGCCTCCAATTCTTTTTGGCGGGTAATATCCTCCTTTACGGCCAGGTAGTGGGTTATCGTGCCGTGTTTGTCCGAGACCGGCGAGATGACAGCTCGCTCCCAGTAAAGCTCACCGTTCTTCTTCTTATTGTGAAACTCGCCCGTCCACGACTGACCACTGGCCAAACTTCGCCACAATTCGGCGTACTGACCCTCCGTTGTATGCCCAGATTTCAGGACTCGGGGATTCTTACCCAGCACTTCCTGTTCACGATAACCGGTTACGTGTTCAAATTTCTTGTTGACGAACTGAATATTGCCCTGGGTGTCGGTGATGACAATGGACGCAGGACTCTGCTGGATGGCCCGCGAAAGAAGATTGGGAGGCACGAATACGGCTCCTTTCGGAAGACCGCTTGCGGACGGACGGAACCCTGTAGCGTTCATTGACATGGACGTCTAATGATGAATCATCTATATACAGGGTCACCACGAGGACACGACCTCACAGTACGATTGAGATCGGCGGAAATCCCGATGGGATAAACGGATGTGTCGGTTTTGTCTACATTTCCCCTCGGCCACGGGGAAAACCAGGGTAGTTCCTCACGATGTCTGTAGGGGATCTACGTACGGCGGAGGGAGCATCAGTTGAAACACTCAAGCGCGCCGTGACACTCAGGAAACCGGTGAGCAAAGTAGCACGAGCGCATGGCAACAAAGAAACACATTCGAATCTCTCACGCGCCAACGGGCACACTACTGGCAGAGGGTCCACTCGGGTGGGGGATTACTCCGTTCGAGGGGAATTACTATGTCGCGGGCAAATATCTCCGGACGAACGGCTTTCGAATCAATTTTTTTCCGGGAGTCTGTATCTACAAATTCATCTATATGTGGATGGATTTTACTGCCCCGGACGGATCGAAGACGAGGGGTCTGGCCTGGAAATACATCGTTCCCAATCCTCTTTTCCCGTTCATCTGGTTCCGAGTGGGTATTCCCGGTTATCATCCGGAGATCGACGTCGCGGTACGAGAGGTGTAGCCGCACAAGAGGCGTCGCAGTACGAGAGGTGTAGCCGCACAAGAGGCGTCGCCGTACGAGAGGGGTAGCCGTGACATTCCAATTTCTGTTAGCGTTCTACCCGGATATCTTCACGCGAATGGCCTGTCGAACCAAGGTTTCATCTGAATCCTACTTTCGACTGGCAGCGTTGTATTTCCATTCGTATGATGTGGATCGGATATCCTGATAGTGGGTGTTCCGGTATGGGGTATCCGGTCCCGCGTACGGTGTTATTCACCCGTTTACACCCAGGTAAATCGATCATCAGAGGAATTATGACACTGGTCCGAACATCCTTTTCTGTGAGTCCAATGCGCGTCGCCCTGGCGCTCATTGTCCTGTTACCGTTCTATTCCCAGCGTGTACGAGCACAGGCCGACGGCCATCTCGCGCTGATCACTGAAATAAGTGGCGCGGTGTCCATTGCCAGGGTACATACCGCTGAATTCAAAGCCGTTACGTGGGGGACACAGCTTTTTGAAGGGGATCGTATCAAGACGGGCGGCGAGGCTACGGCTTCGATCCTGTTTTCGAACAACAATCTTCTCACGCTCGGAGCCAACAGTTCCATGACGATTTCCGGCGGTGCGTCGCCGTCGGGAGCCTCTCCGATGCGCGAGGTAGACAGTGAATTGCTGGCCGTTGCATCTGATTTGACCCTTCACCGAGCCGGTGCGGGAGAAATCGCGGCACTCGGTGGACTTCGCTCGGCTGCCTCTGGCAACGTGTTGGAGCCGGTCTCGCCCAGAAACACCAACATCATATCCCGCACACCCGAATTCGTCTGGCAGACGGACGGCGAATACGATTCCTATCGCGTCAAAGTATTGAGCGATGAGGGACTCGTCTGGAGCGGATCGTCCGACGGATCGATTATCCGGTATCCGGACAATGCACCTGCGCTCATGGCGGGGATGGATTATTACTGGCAGGTAGAGGGGGAAGCGCTACTCGACACGGACAAATCCACCATGGTTTCGTTCAGGATCATCACGGAGGACAACCAGGCCAAAGTGACGAAAGGGGAACGTGAGATCCGGAATCTCTTCAAGGATGAACCGGAGAGTACCAATTATTATTACGTGCTGGGATCGTTTTATACGAAACACGGCATGCTGGACTCGGCCGTGAAGACCTTCTCGGAAATCGCTGCGCGATATCCTGATGCGGCGCTACCCAACGAAATCCTGGGAAGGCTGTACGCAGACATGGGACTCACGTCGAGCGCAGTTGATGCCATGCAGCGCGCGATCAATCTGGAAGAGAAATAGGAGTATGATTGTGCCGGAAAGCAGCCAATGCCTCTGCTTTCATACGGCGCTTTGTTTAGCCAATCAGAGCGTCGAGTTTCCTGCTGGCCTCGGCCCGTTTTGCGGGGTCCATCTCGATCTTCAGAAAGGCCTCCCAGGCGGCACGACTTTCACCCGTTCGGTTGGCCCCCGAATAGGAGTCTCCGAGGAGGGACAAGGTTTCGGGCCAGTCGGCGACGAGATCCCGAGATCGCTCAAGAAGGGGGATCGCTTCAGTGGGTTCACCGAGAGCGAGATGGGCTTTCCCCATATTCTTGTAAATGAGGTAGAGGTAGTTTGAACCAGGAACGGCGGTTCGGCCTTTTTCCAGGACCACCAACGCTTCGTCGGGTCTGTCGAGAGCGATCAGAGTGTTTCCGAGAGCGCTGTACCCGAGGGTAAACCTGGGATCTACCCGAATGGATCCGGCATACGCTTCCGCAGCGCCGCTGAGATCCTTGATTCCCTCCAACCCGAGCCCCAGGTTGAAATACGCAGTTGCATTGGCCGAGTCCAGGCGAACGGCCGTGCGCGCCTCCCGAACGGCGAGATCAAATTCCTGCAGTTGAAAGTGGGCAGCGGCCATCGTGCTCCACGCTGCCGAATACGTCGAATCGATTTCTAGGGCCAGTTCCAACTCGGCCTGTGCGAGGGCATAGTCCTTGTTGCCCATGTGGTTGTATGCTTTCTGGAGCGATTCCCGGGCGCGGGAGCGGTCTTCCGCTGAAAGCGACTTCACCGGAGGAGGAGTCGCTTTCTTCGATGGCAATACGGTCCAGACGATGGTCCACAGGCCAATTGCGACGACAAACAGCGAGATCATTCCATTTCGGCCCTGAAATATCGTCTTGAGATCAAAAGGCGCCACGGCGGCGTGTTCCGCTGTTGCGTCTTCTGCCCGCGAATGCTCTGCGGAAACCGCTTTTCCCGGCGCGTTTGCGGGCGTCTGGTCCGTTGACGCAGCCGGTCCCGACGGAGATGCCGTTCCGGCCCCTGAACGTATCGATGATGCAAGAAGCGTAGGAGGCATTGTGCCGAGCCCGGAAAACAAGCCGCGAACGGCGACGAGATCCTGGACAGCCTCCCTGGTTTCTGCGTACCGGTTCGCGGGCTGCTTATCGAGAAGCATCTGGATGATGTGCCAGAGTTCTTCCGATACATCCGGATTGACGGTTCGAATATCCTCGGGATCGCTATTCGTGACGGCGTAGAGTATGGCCGCCTCATAGGGTCCATCGAATGGCCGGACGCCGGCGAGCATCTCGTAGAGGATAATTCCCAATGCCCACAGATCGGTCCGATGATCGACCGGTTCTCCTCGTGCCTGCTCGGGACTGACGTAGGCCAGCGTTCCCATCGAGGTTCCTGTACGGGTCATATTCACATCCTGCATCTTGGCCAGACCGAAATCCACGATCCGAACATGATCCCGCTCGGTCAGCATCACGTTCTCTGGCTTGATGTCCCGATGGATGATACCCTCGTCGTGGGCACGTTCGAGACCGGACGCGAGTTGGGCCGCATAGTCGACCGCCTGGGCTACGGTCAGCGGTCCCTCTTCGATCTTTTCCCGCAGGGACGCTCCTGCATAATAGGCCATGACGATGAAGAGTTGGCCGGACTCCGAACGGTCGATCTCGTGGATGACTCCGATGTTGGGATGGTCCAGGGCGGACGCAGCCTTGGCTTCCTGAACAAACCGGGCCTCGGCTTCTGCGTCTGACGTCAGGTAGCCGGGAAGAAACTTGACGGCCACGGTCCGGTCGAGTTTCGTGTCTACGGCCTCGTATACGACACCCATCCCACCCTGCCCCAAACGGGACTGGATTTCGTAGTGGGATACCGTCGTGCCGACAAGCGCATCGAAACTGCCCTGACCGGATGTATGTTCAGATTGATCAGTCATGGATGGCTAAAAATAGGCATCGGAGAGGCTGGAACCCAATCCTGTGCTTCAAATCTCCAGAGGGGTCCGAATCTGATTCTTCTCGGGATTGCCCGGTCGTCGGCGGAGGGTGCAGCGCACGGGACGCCCGGTCGTCCGCGGAGGGTGCAGCGCACAGGAT
>CAYLHF010000035.1:25101-27497 GCA_964383365.1 uncultured Rhodothermales bacterium
CGTTGGACTCTTCTCGGTATTATTCTGTTCGGAACAAACTCATGTATACACGAAGACAATTTTTGTCTGCATCGGGACTGGCCGCTGCGGGTGCCGCGGTCAGCGGTTGTAATTCGGCGACCTCTGGAAATGATCTTCCACCCTCGATCGCCGCTCTTGAGTCGATGAAAGACCAGGCGCGTCCGATAACGACCGAGGAACGCGCGGGTCGCATCGAAAAAGCCCGTAAATTGATGCGGGAGAACGGGATGGATGCGCTCCTGCTGGCCGGGGGGACGTCTCTTGTTTACTTTTCGAACGTTCGCTGGTGGCTGAGCGAACGGATGTTCGGCCTGATTCTTCCGGTCACGGGTGATCCTTTCGTAGTCTGTCCGGCCTTCGAAGAGGACCGGGCTCGTGAGCAACTGGCCACGGGACCTCTCGGAGGGACCACTGTGCGAACCTGGCAGGAGCACGAAAACCCCCATGAGAAAATTGCGGAGGGACTGAAAGAACTCGGTCTTTCCAACGGGACGATCGGGATCGAGGAAACCGTCTGGTATGCCTATTCGAATGGACTAGCCAGGGCGGCGCCCGGAGTGACGCAGACAAGCGGAACGCCGGTGACGGCAGGTTGCCGAATGGTCAAGGACGCACATGAGCTTGAACTCATGCAATTGGCCTCGACCGTGACGTACCGGGCGTACGAAGCCGCGTACCATGCGCTCGAAGAGGGGATGACGCAGGACGATTTTGCCAGGCTGGTGTCGACTGCCCATACCCGTCTCGGTTTTTCGGGTGGAGCGGGTGTTCAGGTGGGCGAATTTTCGGCCCTTCCACACGGCTCGGTGACGCCGCAAACGATCCGAGAAGGAACAATACTTCTCATCGACGGAGGTTGCAAGGTCGAAGGCTATGCGTCGGACCTCTCCCGGACGTTTGTTCTCGGAAAACCGACCGACAAAATGAGAGCGGTCTTTGCCATCGAACTTGAGGCACAATCCGCCGCTCTGGCCGCCGCAAAACCCGGTGTGCCCTGCGGGGCTGTCGATGCCGCTGCCCGTAAGGTCATCGTGGACGCGGGTTATGGACCGGATTATACGTATTTCACGCACCGTGTCGGACATGGAATGGGAATGGACGGACACGAATGGCCGTATCTGGTCCGTGGAAATACCCTTCCACTTGAGCCCGGGATGACATTCAGCGACGAACCTGGCATTTACATCCGAGGAGAGTTCGGTGTGCGACTCGAAGATGACATGGTGATCACTGAAGACGGTGCCAAATTGACGACACCGCAGAGCCCATCACTCGAACAGCCATTTGGCTGAGCCGGATTTTTGAACTGGACACACATAGATCATGACAACATTTTCTTTTTCTCGGCGATTAACCATCGGCCTGCTGACTCTTGTCTTTTCGGCTGCGTCCCTGGACGCTCAGGCCCAGACGTTTCCGACAAACGACCCGGTGATCGGGCAGATGTGGGAGGTGGGCGTTGAGCACTCTCAGACACGGGAGCTGGCCCATCATCTCATGGATGTCATCGGACCGCGACTGGCCGGATCTCCCAGCCTCGCGAAGGCGCAGGATTGGCTGCTTGAGACCTACAAGGCATGGGGTGTCGATGTTCAGAAGGAGCAGTATGGTACGTGGCGAAGCTGGAAGCAGGGGACGCTGCACGTGGATATGCTCACGCCGCGCGTGAGAACGCTCGAGGCCTGGGCGCTGGCGTGGAGTCCGGGTACGGATGGCGATGTAGAGGCCGAAGTTGTGATGGCCCCGGATGGAATGTCGGACGCCGACGCAGAGGAGTGGCTCTCGACGGTGAAGGGAAAACTCGTTTTGATGTCGGCACCGGAGGCGATGTGCCGGGCAAGGCAGGAACTCGAGACTTATGCGCGGCCCGGGACCGTCGAACGACTCAACCAGGCCAGGAGGAAGACCTTCAGGGACTGGGAGACCCGGATGGGTCCGGTGGGTGGATTCCGTGAGCGGGGGGCACGCATCGACAGTGCCGGAGCGGCGGGATTACTCTCTTCCCGATGGTCCGGGGGCTGGGGTGTCGATAAAGTATTCTCTACATCCAGCAAGCACGCCGTCGCGATCGATGTTTCGTGTGAAGACTACGGGCTGCTCTACCGACTGGTAGCGAGCGGGGAGAAGCCGATATTACGGATTAATGCGGTCGCGGAAGACCTTGGTACGGTGCCCCAGTTCAATGTCATCGCACGTCTTGAGGGCAATGAGTTACCGGAGGAATACGTCCTGCTAGGCGCCCACCTCGATTCCTGGCACTCGGCCAGCGGAGCGACGGATAACGGGACCGGGACGATCACGATGCTCGAAGCCATGCGGATACTGAAGGAAACGTATCCGCATCCCCGCCGGACGATACTCGTCGGTCATTGGGG
>CAYLHF010000035.1:27597-29177 GCA_964383365.1 uncultured Rhodothermales bacterium
ATTGCCTTGCGGAATGCGTTCTTCGGTGGGTTCCGATACCGCATGAACGGAGTGGAAAAAAAGGCCGGAGGAACGATGAGTGATCTGGCTACTGAGTTCCGGGATTATCCCGAGATTCATAGCCTCGCGCTGAGCGGCGTATCCCGGATAAAGAAAGGTCGGTTTTTTTCGTTTTTGGGCCTTATTGGAGCCCTCTCGAATATATTCATCGACGATACCAGCGGCCAGATTGTGGCGAATACCGGGGCATTTGTCCTGACGAGCATCGGGACGGCCATACAGATCCGAGGTCGGAACGACCTGCGTGAATCGGTCCGGCGCTACAATCGGGGACTCCTGGACTGTGAATGACCGGGTGACTGCCTGAATCGTCTCGTCCATGCCTCATCACGGCATATCCAGTGGACTCTTGACGTGGAGTCCTTTATTGAGAACGTGGGTGTATATCATCGTGGTTCGTAGATCCCTGTGGCCGAGTAACTCCTGCACCGTCCGGATGTCATATCCCGATTCGAGAAGATGCGTCGCAAAACTGTGTCTGAGTGTGTGACACGTAACGCGCTTGGTAATGCCGGCATGTCGAGCTCCGGCCTTGATAGCCTTTTGAATCGTACTTGGAGACATGTTATGGCGCGTGGTCGCGCCCGTCTCGGTGTCGACCGTGCGCCGGGACGATGGAAACACATACTGCCACATCCAGTCGGTGGCGGCGGTCTGCGCTTTCCTCTCGAAAGCAAACGGCAGCGGTACCTGACCAAATCCATCTGCCAGATCGGCCTCATGAATTCGCCGGACGCTCTCGAGATGGTCTTTCAGCAACACATGGATACGATCAGGTAACATCGTCTTGCGATCCTTGTGGCCTTTTGCTGCCGTCAGGTGCAGCAGGCTATACTCGAAATCGATGTCTTTGACGCGGAGTGTAAGCGCCTCCATGAGCCTGAGTCCCGAGCCGTAGAGGAGCCGCCCCACTATCGCCGTCGGTCCTCCCAACTGGGCCAGCACCTGCCGGGCCTCAGGCCCGGTAAGCACGACAGGAAGTCGCCGCGGCTTTCGTGCGCGAACGAACGCTCCAAATTCATCGAGATCGCGTTTCAGGACCCGCTTGTACAAAAACATGAGCGCGTTGAGGGCCTGATTTTGGGTTGAGGCAGCGACGTTTCGCCGCGTTGCAAGCCACGAGAGAAAATCGCGGATCTCCTCCGCTCCCAGATCCGCAGGATGCTGAATATCATTGAACCGGATATATCTTTTGACCCACTGTATGTAGGTTCGCTCGGTAGAGTCCGCCATATTCCTCCTGCGACAGGACGTATGGATTGCCTTAACCAGACTACCGGGCTGTCGATCGGGGACTCGCATTTATCTTCGGTTTTACCTGAAGACACCAAGAGGCTCAGTACATAACCACACGACAACTTTACAGGTTCACCATATGCCGCGAGCGTGATAGACGGCCACATCGAACCGTCGTAATAGGCAGAATTCCCCGGGACGTAACAAGTGGAGGTCAGATCCTGCCATCCGCGCAATACACCGACTCCACGAGCAACTATCCCCCAATTACTACCGATTGCTAC
>CAYLHF010000036.1:0-1462 GCA_964383365.1 uncultured Rhodothermales bacterium
TTTCTCCGGTATGTAAGGTCCAGAAAAACCAGAACACAGGAGAAACTGATGGATAGTAATGATTTGTTTGACGGGATTGCCGAAACGTTTCGGCAGTATCAGGCGGAGATGACCGAGCAAGAGTAGGCTTTAAGTAACCCCAATCCCACCGGACTTGAGCCCGAAACAGAAGCTGAGAAAACGGAGAAGAAAGTGGCTATAGAGAAGAGAGTAGAAGGATATTTCCCGAAACGGGAGTGAATGCGGAGCGTTCGGCAGAACGCGCTATTCAACGTAGGTCGCTAATAAATAAAAAGATAAAAACCGACCCCGCACGCCGGACTCGGCAACAGGATCGGTTTGTTAAAATATTGATTGTGGAGATGCCGGGAGTCGAACCCGGGTCCGAATGAATGTCCAGTCAGGCGTCTACATGTGTAGCCCACCTACTAGTGCTCACGTCTACCATATGCCGGTTGGCAAGGCCAGGTTGACGCAGAGACCGGCCTTATCTCGTTATCTCGTATTCGGTCAGATCAAGATAACCAGTTCACCTGGGGTTTGATGCTCCATAACGCCTGCCAGTGAACGAGCCTGGCGCGGAACAGATGGCTGTTTAAGCGGCCATCGCGTATGCGTAATCGTTCGCATTTGCACATTTCTCAGTAGGATTTACGAGCATACCAAGAAGCTCGACACGCAGCCTGCCGCACTCTCCACCCGTCGATACCGTTACATCCCCATACTTGTAAAGAACAATTGTCTCCGTTCTGGAAACAGGCGGACCCGATTCAGAACAGACCCGCTTTTACCCGTGTATCGGCACAAAAGATTCCGTTTGAACGTCGTCTACCACGAGCGGGACCGTTTCGAGCGGCCTTGCCGCCACGCGAACAGCGCCGACCGAGGTGCGTTCTGTACACCGTACCGCATACAGGACACCCAATTACGTGGAAAAATACCTCCAGATCGCGATTGACGGCTATACCGGGTACGCCCGGTACTTCTGGTCCGAGATCACGCACCCCTCAACCGAGAACTATTTCTACTGGCTGATCGGAGTTTCGCTCTTCTTCTTCAGTCTCGAGCTTATCCGCCCGTGGAGGCGCAACCAGCGACGTATTCGGAAGGACTTCTGGCTCGACGCCTTCTACATGTTCTTCAATTTCTTTCTCTTCTCGCTCATTGTCTACAACGCGGCCTCAAACGTATTCGTCAATCTCTTTCGCGACTTTCTGGCCGTCTTCGGAATACGAAATCTGGTTGCGATCAAGATCGGATCGTGGCCCGTCTGGGCGCAGCTCTTTTCGCTCTTCATCATCCGGGACTTCATCGAGTGGAACGTGCATCGGCTACTGCACCGCGTACCCCGGCTCTGGGAGTTCCACAAGGTCCATCATTCGGTCGAGGAAATGGGTTTCGCCGCGCATCTTCGCTATCACTGGATGGAAAACATCGTCTATCGCTCGATAGAATACATTCC
>CAYLHF010000036.1:1562-11791 GCA_964383365.1 uncultured Rhodothermales bacterium
ACGATGGGCGCGACATCAAGCTGGGATTTACGGGAGATGAGGACTTTCCGACCACGTTCGCCTCTCAGAACCTGCATGGACTCAAGAAACGAAGTACGCCAGAGGTGTAAACGGGCGTGAAGGGTGCGGAACCGGAGACCTAGGCCGGCTGCAGCGGAACGAGCCGGCGCCTGGTTTGGGCACCGGAGCGCGAATCACGGCGTTCAGCTACCCGATATGGTTTCCTGATCGCGGGACTGAGCCGTACCTGCGAAAACGAATCCCTGCTCCTTGAACGCAGGCTGCAGTTCCTTCATGATCGATCCGGCGAGTCCTTTTCTGAGGTACGGTATCTTTCTGCGCGATCCTGTGAAATAGTGCCTGTATGGATTGATGAAGATCCGGACATGGTCTTCTCCGACGGGCGCTACCTCCAGGTTCACCTCGATCGAATAAATACCCCATGTCCTGAATGTCCTGCGATCGGTGGCGATTACGTTCGCGGTCGCTCCATCCTCGACGGTCCATCCGGCATTCCCGAGGGCCGTCTTGATGCGCGAATGGACGTCTGCCGATGAAAGGTTTTGTTCGCCGATCTCATAATCCCGATACAGTGGCGAGATCTTGGGAGAACACCCGGATAGGAGCAACACCAGAGCGGGTACCAACAGGCTGACGGGCGGACGAGACATAACGAAGGGCCTGCTAGTGGCTGACCGAATGAAACAGGTGATCTCGTCTGCTACGCCGGCCCACCCTTCAGGTTCAGGGTAATAATTCGTCCATGCGACTACAAATCCGTGGCAGCGTGGTATTCCGTCGAAAACTGCTTTTCCAGAAACGACAGCAATAACCCGTTGAACTCGTCGGGTTGTTCGAGCATCGGCGCGTGACCACATCGGTCTATAAAGATCAGCTCAGATCCAGCAATTCCCTCCTGAAACGATTCGGCTACATCCGGCGGAGTAATCTGGTCCTGCCGTCCCCAGATGAGACGTGTAGGAACCGAAATACCGGAGAGCAAATCCTTTACGCTGCTCTGCTGAAGCGAGCGGGCCAGTCGAATGAGGCGTACTACTTTTTCCCGGTCGTTCAACACATCGACGACATCATCAAGAATCGTCTCGGTGCAAAACGTGGGATCATAGAATGTCTTTGTGACCCGCTCACGGAGATATGCCCGGTCCCTCCTGCGCATAACAGACGAGCCCAGGTCTACTTCGAAGATTCCCGATGCGCCGGCAAGAACCAATCCACAGGCAAATTCAGGTCGCCGAAAGACCAACTCGACCGCCATCTGCCCACCTAACGAATTGCCGACAACAATTCCGCTCTGGAACGTCAACTGGTCCAGGAATTCGAGCAGATACTCCATCTGACCCTTCAGATCCGATTTCTTGAGGTCGATCGAATAGAATGGAAGAATCGGAGCAACAACCCGGTAACCGCGAGCAGAAAGCATCGATGCGGTCGTGTTCCAGTTCGAAATATCCCCCATCATTCCGTGAAGGAGCAGGACACCCGGCCCATCGCAGCCCGGCGCCGTATCTAGATAGCGGAAACCGCCATTCTGGCGTACCTGCTGGGTTATTGAATCTGACACTATGCTGCCTGGAAAAACAAAATCAATCCTCACGCGAACGATACCTGAACACGTGACGATCCTGGATGGTACACAATACGGTCCTGAGGCGCGTTCAACCCGACTACCATCACAAATGTTCGCTGTGCGCGGTTCGGACACGGCGGTTCATGGGAACATCCGAAATTTGAATATGCACGTTCTTCAACAAACATGGGGGGTTTACAGAGCCGCCCGTCTTTGCAAAATGCGTCTCAGTGCCGTACTTTTGCGCTCTTGCATTTTTTCTCACCACGACTTTGTTCTCTGGAGGATAGTATGCCCTGCGGACGGAAACGCAAACGTCATAAGATCGCGACGCACAAGCGCAAGAAGCGCCTGCGCAAGAATCGGCACAAGAAGAAGAAATAAGTTCGGGTATTTTTTACCCGCTCTCTGAATTCTTTTGTCGTCGGTTGCTCATGCGATCGACGACTTTTTCTTGCCCGCGAAACTGACGCTCTTCAAAGACAGTACAAGCCCTCGAATCAGTCTATTATTCGAAGGTGGCGCATATGAAGGATCGCAACGGAAATCGGTCAATCAAGTCCTCAACGCTGGGTTTCCTACTCGGAAGCGCGGCAGGGTTTGCTCTTGGTCTGCTCCTTGCTCCCGAGGAAGGGAAGAAGATTCGCAGTAAGCTGGCCTATCAACTGGATCATCTGAGCCAGCAGGTCGCAGATCTGATTGACAAATCATTGAGTCCCGAAGAAGAAGGAGCCGCCCGGCGCGACGGTGACGCTCTTGTGGCCGATGCACAGGAGAAAGCCGAGCAGATCCGGACCGACATTGACGCTCTTCTGGGAGAGATCAAACAGGACCAGTAGATAGTCGGGCATCAGTTCCTCACGGAATACCCGACTCCCACCTTCGAAACAGATGCCCAATTTCACCATTTTACTGCCCCCTGCAGAGGGAAAACAGGACGGCGGTAATCCGTTTGCTCCGGATATGTTTGACTATCGCACGTCGAACACATTCAACTACTTCCACACGTTGAATCCTCAGCGGCGGCAGCTCATTGACGAATTGCACAGGGTGCTCGGTGACGGAAAAACCGATCTTGAGGCCCTTTTCGGAGTCAAAGACACCTCGCTCGAAGCTGCTGTAGCCGCCAATCTTGAGATATACAAAGCACCCCTGATGTCGGCCCTGGATCGGTACAATCCAGGCGTGATGTATCAGGCGATGGATTTCCCGGGACTTCCGACGGGAGCGCAACGCCGGCTGCTGGAAGAAGGAGTCATCTTCTCCGGCTTATTCGGGCTCCTCCGTCCCGATGATCTCATCCCGAACTATAAGCTCAGAATGGACGCGAACGTCCCGGGAATAGGTAAAATCGCGGACTACTGGCGAGACTCTGTGAGTCGTGCCCTGAACGAAACGCTCGCCGGACGATTCGTCTGGAATCTCCTCCCGGTTGTTCACGACGAGGCGTGGGACGACGAACATACGTACGAGGCGATGGTCCGCATCAAATTTATGCGGAAAATAAAAGGAGAACTCAAACCCGTCACACACAACGTCAAGCCACTCCGTGGCAAGGTAGTCAACTTTGTTGTTCAGGAAACCCTCGAAGACCTCGAGCTCTTTCTCACCTGGCGACATCCGGCGGGTTACAGAGTCGATGAGTCGTTATCTTCCTTCGATGAAGAAACAAAAACGCACGCTATCGTAATGGTCAAGCGCGGCTGACCGACAGGTGTGTAAATCGTTGAATGCAGTTCGATGCACAAGTCATTCCCACCGACCGAATGCAGCGACCGGTTATCATAGGAATCGCAGGAGGATCCGGCTCAGGAAAGAGCACGGTCATCTCCCGAATTGTTGAGGATCTCGGCCCTGATTGCGTCGGCGTACTCGAACACGACGCCTATTATCGAGACCTGCAACATCTTTCGTTCGAAGAACGATCTACGTTTAACTTCGATCATCCCAACGCGCTCGAGACCGAACTCCTCGTGCAGCACGTCGACCTGCTCCTGGGAGGAGAAGAAATCCAGAAGCCGATCTACGATTTTACGCAGCATGCGCGCACGTCCCGGGTCGAGGCGGTCGGCCCCCACAATCCGGTCATCATCATCGAAGGCATTCTCGTGCTCGCCGATGTCCGACTCGTCGAGCGCATGGATATCAAGATATTTGTCGATACCGACGACGATGTCCGCTTGCTGCGGCGCATTCGCCGCGACATCGCCGAGCGGGGTCGCTCGGTCGAATCTGTCCTGGGTCAGTACGAACGAACCGTTCGCCCCATGCACATCGAATTCGTCGAGCCGTCGAAACGGCGGGCCGATCTGATCATACCCAGAGGGGGGCGGAATCATGTGGCTGTCGATCTCGTGCTCAATCAGATTCGATCCATGGTCACCAAGGCTCAGATAGAAGAGCTGTTCTGAGCCGGCACCTGCGAGTGCTTTCTTTCCGCACGTTGGCTAGCGCTCGCTACCGAAGATCAGCATCTCATTCACCCCGAACAGAACCAGATCTGCATCCACCACGTCAATTTCGGGTATGCGTTCCGAAAGCCAGTCTGCCCATCCTCCCGTCGCCACGACAAAAGGTCGGGCGTTAAGGTCGGCTTCAATTCTGAGGATCATGCCCCGTACGCCGTCGAGAAAACCGTACATAATTCCGGCCTGAAGGGCCTCGTCGGTGCTTTGAGCCAGTGCAGATAGGGGTTCCTTCAGACCGACGGTCGGAAGTTGAGCAGTCCCCTCTGCCAGGGCTCTCCGGAGAAGATCCGGACCGGGACCGATGGGCCCGCCGAGGTACACCCCGTCGGCGTCGATGACCTCATGGGTCACTGCCGTTCCGGCGTCGATGGCGATAATCGACCTGCATTCTTCAGCGTGCGCGTATTTCTTCCACGCACCCACGGCCAGCGCCAATCGGTCGACTCCCAGCGTCTCCGGGGTACGGTATTCATGGGGTAATGGTACAGGAGAGGAGGTCGTGAGTACTTCGACAGAAAGTCCCCATATCGAATGGACCGCTTGGCTGAGCATCGTCGTCCAGGCCGGAACGACGCTGACACATCCGATCCGTGTGATCGGCCGTTCTGACACAAAATGATCCAGTTCTTCAGCGAAACGTTCCCGGTCCCGATCGGTGTTCTCGGTAGCCGACGCGACGATTTTCCTCGACGCATCCGGCGACCACCGAAAAAGACTGACACAGGTCACATCTTCGTAAAGCGCTCCCTTGATGGAACTGTTTCCGATGTCAAATACCAGCGTCATGGCCCTTCCTGCAGTGTTACATCCCCGGCATGCAAGGTAATGATCTCATCTTCGACCCGAACGAGCAGGGCTCCCGTGGCAGAAACACCCGTCATCATTCCCTCTTTCGCTCTTCCTGAATTGATATCGAGGAATGCTACGAGTTTTCCCTTTCCGAGAAGACATGATTCATACCGGGCCAGCGTGACATCCGGACGCGCGTACACGTCGTCTATCTGCTGTTCAAGCCGTCCGAGGAGGGAGACCAGAATTTCCACCCGATCCAGGGGACGTCCGGCGAAAAGACAGAGTGACGTGGCGCTGGCAGCAAGCTCGCCCGCAAATGAGGTCTGGTTGATGTTCAGGCCCACGCCCAGAACAACGAGAACCGACTCTTCGGGCTTACCGATCACAGATTCAAGAAGCATCCCACAACACTTCATACCACCAAGAATCACATCATTCGGCCATTTTATCCCCACATCTCCTGATCCTGAAAAAGAACCAACCGTATCGGCAACGGCAAGGCTTGCCGCGAGCGTGATGAGACCGAGTTGGTCGATTGGAAGTGGAGGCCGAAGCACGAGAGAGAACGTCAGGTTCTGCCCCCGATCGGCATCCCAGATTCGTCCGTGTCGTCCCCTTCCCATCGTCTGATATTCTGACACAACAACCGCTCCCTCTCGGGCACCATCTGTCCCCCACGCCCGTGCGATAGCATTCGTTGATCCGACGGAATCGAGCCACCGAATGGTCCGTCCAATCCGCTCCGTATGCAGGCTATCCAGTACACGGGCTTCGTAGGCCGCCGTTATTTCTGTTTTTCGGGACATCACGTGCCGAACGTGGAAAAATATATACGAAGATACCACCCACCGACGTATCCTCAGGCCGTTCCTGTAGAATATTCTGGACGACTGAGCGATAGAAAGAGCACCCGTGTCCTATTTTGCGGCTGGAATAATTCTTGATAGGATTCCCGTTGGTGACTGATGGCTTGAACAGAACTGATTTAATTCTTGCTGGAAAAGGAGACATATGATGCCGGGAGCGGTTCTTTGCGAGAAGCACTGGCGGGCGTTCTGGCTCGCCGGCGGATATCTCCCGTCTGGCCGATCGGCCTGATCCTGGTCGCGACCATGGCGGCGTCAGGAAGCCTTGCTGCACACGCCCAGATCGTGCGACCGCCCAAACTCAACCTGCAGTTTCACCGGGCCGAAACGGCTTTCAAGAGTGGAAACAGTCTTCTTGAAGCAAAAGCGCGCATCGACCGGGTGTTAAGACAACTTCCCCGTGATCCCGAAGCATTGAAGCTGCGAGCCAGCATTTTTCTCTCCATGAATCGCCCGGACGATGCGCTCAAAGACGCGCGCGAAGCGGCCATCATCGACCCACTTGACGGCGAGACCAATCTGATCCTGTGCGAGTCAGCGACCCGGACGTCTATGACGGAGGAGGCCGTTCGCGCGCTCCACCGATCGGCCGAGAATTTAAAAGCCGATACGGACCAGCATTTACGGTTGTCGAGGTGCGCGGCTCGACTCGGACGGTTCGATGAGGCACAGTCTTACGCCCGAATTGCACTGGCACGCGAAGAACGGGACCCGGCCATTTACGTCCATCTGGCCCGGCTCTTTGTTCTGTCGGGGGATTCGACAAAGGCGAAGTCGCTGCTCCGGAAAGGACTCGGGGAGCGCATCCTGGTGAAGGATCTCGTCCTCCAGGACACGCTACTGGCTCCGCTCCTGGAGACCGAACAGTGGTGAGTGCTGAACGAGCCGCAGATGATGCGGCCCAAGGAGCCCTTGATCAGCGCAGGTTTCCCGATCCTGCACGCCTCAGGTCAGAATACGTCGACACCGTCCGGATCTTGTTGGCATCTCTAAACGGTGTCATGATTAACGTCTGAAAGCGGGTGTTGTACGGCAGTAGTTTCCCCCGATTGTTGGGTCGAACATGAACGTAGAACTGACTCTCTTCCCGAAAAAGCATCGCCAGGTCGATACGCTCCAGGTAGACCGCCATCAACTCATTCGTGGCCCGATCTATATAATGTCGCACCCGCCTCACATTCAGTCCATCCGCCAATTCCGGTTTGGCACGAACCTCTACAACCTGTGCCTGCCGATCCCATAGCAACGTGTCCGGGAGTAGTTTATAACTGTATTTATCTCGATCCCGGGGATTCAGGTATCCAACATCGTCGGGTAGAACGAAGGGAACGAGATCATTCGGATCTACTTCCTCCACATTCTCTGATACGAAGGACTTGAAGAACCCGAATTCGAAATTCCCGGCCGAATCGGCCTGTTCGATGTGTGTCAAGCGCTCACCAGACTGCGTCGATACTTCTATGATATGCTCGTCGTACGCGACCATGAAATCCTCACCGTCGTATTGCTCGGTCCGGATGTATCGGGTGAAATCATAATTGGACAGTTCGGAAAAAGCAGATCGAAACGGGGCCTGATCGGCACCCCGCAGGATAGTGAGCACCGAATCCCGCAATTCAGCCTCGCCGGCCGTGGGCGCAATAGCCGTTCCCCGCGAACAGCCAGAGAACAACAGGACAGTGAAAAGAGCGGTAACGAAACAATACATCCACGCGATCCGATACGATTTCGTGGCCACCTGCCCCCCGGGGGACGCTGATAATGAGTCTGTCATGGGCTGAACTATCCGGAAAGCACGTGGTTGTATTCGCAGACACCGGGTCCGCGCACGAAGATACGCACCCTCGTGGTTCCGGATCCTTCCATCCCATCGTCGAAAAAATCGCATCTGTCATTTGGAGACGTCCCTAACATGCTACGACCAGGCCCGTGATGTGGCTATCATCGCTGCCCGACGAGCGGCCGAGTTCATTCGATCCCATGTCGGCACCATTTCGGAATCCGATATTCGAAGTAAGGGGCTGCACGACCTCGTTACTCGGATCGATGAGGAATCGCAGGCCCTGATCATCGGAGAAATTGGTGCTGTTTTCCCGGATCACGAATTTCTGGCAGAAGAGGAACAGGACGGTCTCTCTCGACGCGTCGACTCGGGCTCAGTACCCGAGTTTCTCTGGATCATCGATCCTCTCGACGGGACCACCAATTTTACTCGGAGCGTCCCTCCCTACGCTGTGAGTATCGCTCTACAACATGCAGGGCGCCTGGTCGTGGGGGTCGTTCTCGACATCTCGTCAGACGATCTGTTTTCTGCCGTTTCCGGTTGCGGGGCGTTTCAGAACGGACATCAGATATCCGTAAGCACGACCTCGAGGCTGGGCGACGGATTGGTGACGACAGGCTTTCCGTATCGCTCATTTGGACATATCGATACCTATCTGGGCGTACTCAAGAATTTCATGCAGACCGCACGAGGCGTACGGCGTCCAGGATCTGCGGCCGTTGATCTCGCCTGGGTTGCCGCCGGAAGGTTCGATGCATTCTACGAAACGGGGCTCATGCCATGGGACGTAGCCGCAGGAATTGTGCTCGTACGCGAGGCAGGAGGAACAATATCAGATTATCGGGGAGGAAAATCTCCCAGACTTGGTGCCCAGATACTGGCCACAAACGGGGTTGTTCATGAAGAAACCCTGGGAATCGTAGCCCCCATGAGTGACGTGTACGAGTAACCCTTTTCATGCTCGGGTCACCCTCGCGTTAGCACACCAGAAGCGATTTTGGTAACTTCCGGGCTTATTTGCTTCAGCCAGAATCTCATTTTCCCATGTCCAACATCGGCCACGGCCTTCTTGCAGGCAAGAAAGGCATCATCTTCGGCGCTCTAAATGACAGCAGCCTGGCCTGGCACATCGCAGAAGCGGTGTATCGGGAAGGGGGACGATTCATTCTGTCGAACGCCCCCGTTGTTCAGCGCGCCGGGACGCTGGAGACACTCGCAGACAAAACCGAGAGCAAAGTCGTGTGGGCAGATGCGACCGACTCGGATCAACTGGAGACCCTGTTCAAAGGTGCTTCGTCCGATCTTGGAAAGCTGGATTTTGTCGTCCATTCCATTGGAATGGGCATGAATGTCCGCAAGAAAATCGAGTACGAGAAGCTTAATTATGCCTGGTACCACAAGACGCTCGATATCTCTGCAATCAGCCTACACCGGATCGTACAGGCCGCTCTGGAAACCCGTTCACTGAACTCCGGAGCCTCCATCGTCGCACTTTCCTACCTCGGAGCCCAACGGATTTTTTCCAAGTACTCGGAGATGGGCGATGCCAAGGCGCTGCTCGAAAGCATCGTTCGGGCATTCGGTTACCGACTGGGTAAACAGCATATCCGGATCAACGCCATTTCGCAGAGTCCGACGCGAACTACGGCGGGATCCGGCATCACCGGATTCGATTCCATGTACGAGTTCGCCGAGAAAATCGCTCCCCTCGGTAACGCAGACGCTGAAAGTTGTGCAGATTACACCGTCACCCTCTTGAGCGACATGTCTCGCATGGTCACCATGCAGACGCTCTTCCATGACGGTGGATTCAATAACATGGGTATTTCCGACGAGCTGATAGCGGATCTCGAGCAGGCGTTCGCGAAGAAATCGGACTGATTTGCCGTTTCAGGAATTCACAGGATGATTCGACTGTTTGTATCTGACATCGATGGCTGCCTGAGCATGCCATACCGTCCATGGAGGATGGACATTCTGGGAAAACTATCTGGCCTGGCTGCGACGGCGGGTCTCCCCGACAGCGACCCGTCACGCCCATCGTTCAGTATCTGTTCAGGCCGCTCGTATCCGTATGTCGAGGCCATGAGTCAGGCGCTTGGACTCGTTACGCCGGTGCTTTTTGAGTCGGGAGCAGGGATGTTCGATCCGGTATCCGCAACAACGAGTTGGCACCCCGCATTCACACCGGAAATCATGGAGCGAGTAAGCGAAATCCGCCGTGACATGGAAGACCGAATCTCCGGGACGGGTTTGTCGATCGATCATGCCAAACGATCCCAGGCCGCACTGGCCGGATCCATTCCGGAAGAAATCGAATGGGCCACGGGGTTGATGGAATCGTATGTCCTGGAAAATGCCGAAGACTACGTGACGTTTCATACTCCGGTCTCCGTCGATGTTGTATGGAAGGGTCTTTCCAAGAAGTCCGGAATCGCGTGGCTGGCAGAATCGACGGGGGTTCCTCTCGACGAAGTTGCGTTCGTGGGTGATACCAACGGGGATATCGGCGCGCTCGAGACGGTGGGCCGGTCTTTCGCACCGTCAAATGCAGACCCGTCGGTACAGTCGATCGTCGATCACGTAACGTCCGCTAGTGATTCGGCCGGAGTCCTGGAGGCTTATTGTATGTGTCTGGAGCAGGACGTTGTCAGCACGATCTGATCGGGCACGGGTACGTGCGGCGGCGCTCGATTGAAACGACGCGGTGGCGCTCGATTGAAACGACGCGG
>CAYLHF010000036.1:11891-28873 GCA_964383365.1 uncultured Rhodothermales bacterium
GGCGCTCGATTGAAACGACGCGGTGGCTGATTCGTACACGCTCGAGACACCGAAACCGGATGATATGTGGTGGGACCGGAATCGAGTGCGATACCCGATTGTTTTGAACCAGACCTGACGATAATGCGCGCGAAGAGTCTGATAGCCGTCCTTCTTCTGGTGGGTATCTCTGATGGGATGGCGCGTCAGCAGCACGTCGATGCACCGATCGCCTATACGACCGAACGATCGACGGTCCTTTTCATGGCATCTGACAGCACACGGCCCTATCTCCATCTGCGCTTTCGCGAGCCCGTGTACGTACAGGAAGAAGTGGGCCGTTTTTCGCGCATCCGGACGTTCGATGGAGCAAACGGACTGGTAGAAACGGACGTTCTTTCCGATATCTGGCTGCGCATTTCGAAAGAATCGCAGACGCTCTTCGTATACAGCGGCCAGAATCTGTTGGAGCGTATGCCCGTCGACCTCGGATACAACTTTTTCTCCGATAAAGTCCGGCGAGGGTCCGGAGCCGAGCCGGATCACTGGAGAACGCCGGTGGGTGAATTTTTCATCGCTACGAAAAACGCGTCGAGTTCATTTTACAAGGCACTCGTATTGAACTACCCGAACGCAGAGGATGCCGAGCGGGGACTGCGGGATAGCCTCATTACCCGGTCGCAATTTGAGGAGATCGTCCGGGCTGAGTCTGAATTCAGGGTTCCTCCTATGGGGACACCGCTGGGTGGTTTTATTGAAATACACGGCTCCGGAACCGGACGGAAAAGCAACTGGACTCAGGGTTGTATTGCCCTTGAAAATGAACAGTTAGATCGTATCTGGGCGCTTGTTACGGTAGGTACACCGGTACTTATCGAACCATAGGTAGTCGCTGCGCCATGCACGTTTGGGCTCGGTTGGTTAACCGGGTCCAAAGAACCCGATTCGAACGAATCTGGAGGATTGACATGAAGAAGATGAATAAATTTTTGGGTGTGCTCACCGTCCTGATGCTGACCGCCTGCATCGCAGTCCCGGGGGCAATCGGACAGACCCCGGAAGCGAGTGTGGCTGAAGATGCGGCCGTGGAGGCAATCATTGGTCAGGACCAACCGCTCAAAGCCGGTCCGGTATTCATCGTACCCATCGAGGGAACGATCGACAAGGGGCTCTCCATGTACATCGAGCGCGCACTCGATGATGCGACAAACGCCAGTGCCGCGACTATCGTTTTTCACGTCGATACGTTTGGAGGACTCGTCGATGCGGCCGACGTCATTCGAAAGGCGATTCTGGCGCAAGCTATTCCCACGATCGCGTTCATCGACCGTAATGCGGCCTCTGCCGGAGCGCTGATTTCGTATGCAGCAGACGCTATTGTGATGGCTCCCGGAGCATCCATCGGCGCTGCGACCGTAGTGGAGGGAGTCGGTGGAGATGCCGCCCCGGACAAGTACCAGAGCTACATGCGTGGATTGATGCGGGCTACCGCAGAGGCGAACGGTCGGGATCCGAAAATTGCGGAGGCCATGGTCGATCAGGATCTGGAGGTCAAGGGAGTTTCGCCGGCCGGTCAGGTACTCACGTTGTCAACGCTCGAGGCCCTCAAACTGGGTGTAGCCGATCGTCAAGCCGCCGACCTGTCTGCCCTGCTGACGGCGTATCGTCTCTCGGATCGTCACATCGTCATCCACACCACGTCGGCAATGGAACGGCTGTTTCGATTTTTTGGATCTCCGGTCGTCCAGTCGATTCTCATGCTTATGATGCTCGGGGGACTCTATTTCGAACTACAGACACCGGGTATTGGCTTCCCGGGAATCATGTCTCTCATAGGTGCTGTCCTGTTCTTCGGACCGCATTACCTCATGGGACTGGTTGAATCCTGGGAGATCGTTCTGTTTGTCCTCGGGGTGATCCTGTTGATGGTGGAAATATTTGTAATACCGGGGTTCGGAATCGCCGGCATCTCTGGCCTCACGCTCATCGTCGTCTCTCTGGGCGTCGGGATGATCGGAAATGTCGGTCTGTCCTTTCCGGCCGGAGCGGCTATTTCCCGGTCCGTCTGGACGCTGGCAAGCACGATGATTATCCTGCTGTTTGGAGGCTTTTTTCTGGCCCGATATCTCCCCCGATCGCAACGAATGAGTCAACTCATCCTGGCTCCCGAGATGAAAAGTTCACTCGGTTTTACGTCGGCTGATTCCCGTACCGATCTGATCGGAAATACCGGACAGGCACTCACCGTGCTTCGACCGGCCGGATCGGCGAATATCAACGGGCAGCGACTCGACGTGATTACGTCCGGAGAGTTCATTGAGGCAGGTAAAAGTATTCGAATTGTCGACGTAAAAGGGAGCCGAATCGAGGTTCGGGAGGTGTCGTCGCTTGAAACACCCGGTGATGCGACCGTCTGAGAAGTGCTGAAACATCTGGTTTAATTATCGTAAACTGGACGGAGTCTTTCAATTAATCACTTCGCCCGTAATTCAAACCCTTCGGAGGCCACCAGACGGGGCATTCGGACCAGGCAATCCAGTTGGAAATTTTCGTTCCCATAGCGCTCATCATTCTAGGTATTGGCCTCATTGTTGTTGAGGTGTATCTGATCCCGGGATTCAACGTCGTAGGGGTCCTCGGCGTATTGTTGATCTTCTTTGCAGTTGGATTCACTTTTTCCGAGCACGGAGTTCTCAGTGGAATGGTGACCATGGTTGGATCATTCGCTGTGCTCGGGGTCACATTCTATAGCCTCTGGAGATCCGGAGCCTGGGACCGGTTTGTGTTGTCGACGAGTCTTCGACCAGGAAGTGGAATGATCGCCCGAGAGAGCGAACAACGTCATTCGTACCTGGGCAAAGAGGGCCTCGCGGTTTCACCGCTTCGGCCCACCGGTATAGCTGATATTGACGGGGAGCGAGTCGAAGTGGTAACGGAGGGAGAATTTATCGCCGCAGGCAGCCACATCAAGGTGGTTGCGATGGACCGAAGACGCTACTTCGTCCGGCTCTCCGATACGACCGAAACGCAGGCTCAGGCCTGATCTCGGAATCCGACCTTCCAGACTTCCCGGGTCCACAGATCCACGGTGACACGCGTATCCGTCTCCACGAATTCGAATTCGGGTTTTTCGCAACTTTTTTCTGCCCCACGGGTCTCTCCTTCGCTTCTATCGCCAATTGGTCTGCGCCCTATGCGAAACGCATTCGTTTTTATGGTACTTGCTACAACGCTCACGGCGTGCAAGATGGAGAGTACTATCCCTCTGGGCGTTCCGGAAGGATGGACGACGGAAGGCGCAAAATGGTGGCGCACAGACGCTGATACATCGGGCATGTTCAGAAATCTGGAGACCCTCGTAGACATGGGAATCCGGGAGAGCGGAGCGGCGGGACCCGGTATTCAGGTCGGTGCCCGGCAAACGAGGGCTGCCAAACGGAGACTTGTGAATCTCGTTAAAGCCAGCCTTCTTCCGCTCTATAGAAATCAACCGGAGATCGTTGACTCCCTGTTTGAAAAATTGGTTGTTCCGAAAATGGCATCCGCGCGTCTCACGGGCGATGTCCGTCCGGTCGTCAAAACCTTCAAAATGGAGGGGTATCGGACCCTCTCGAGGCGATTCCGAGAGCCGTACACGAAAACGCGACTCGGAAAGGATGTCCCCGTTCCCATGCCGGACAGCCTTCGCGGACGGTCCTGGGGCAAGGTGTTTTTGCAGGTATTCGTATCGAGAGAAGGTGACCCGATCACCGTCACGCTGCTCGACGGCGTTCATCCTGTTCTGGATCGCATTGCCATGCGGGCTGCCACGGAGCTCCTCTGGCAGCCCGCCCACGTGCTGAAGGTAGGTACGTCCAGACCGATCGACGCGTGGTATCGATTCAAGATCAACTTCGGTGGCACGAAATAACGCCGTCCCACCCTGTCCGAATACAGGCCTCAGCCAGCCAGAACACCGGCGATGGTAGCGGTCATCAGATTGGCCAGCGATCCGGCAATGACGGCACGAACGCCCAGCTTGGCCAGGTCTGCCTTTCGTCCCGGAGCAAGTGGCCCGATCCCTCCTATCTGAATGGCAATCGACGACAGATTGGCAAATCCGCACAGCGCAAACGTAGCCATGAGGATGGTCTTGGGAGAGATCGCGTTTGAAGTAATCAGATCGGCCAGATTCAGGTACGCAACGAATTCGTTCGCAATGATCTTGGTGCCAATCAGGGATCCAAATTGAACGGCATCTGCCCATGGTACGCCGACGATCCACGCCAGAGGCGACACGACCCATCCCAGCAGGCTTTCGAGGGTAATGGCAAAACCAAACAGCCCCGTTCCCCAACCAAGAATGGCATTCAGCATCGCGATGAGAGCCAGAAAAGCGAGCAGCATGGCTCCGACATTCAGCGACAGTTTCAGGCCGTCGGAGGCCCCGTTCGCGGCCGCGTCAATTACATTCGCCGCTGTTTTCTCGACGGCGATTGTCGCCCCTCCTCGAGTCTCGGGCTCTCCTGTCTCGGGTATCATGATTTTCGCCAGCAGGAGCGCAGCGGGGGCAGCCATCACGGAAGCGCTCAATAGTTGCTCGGCAAATACCAATCGACCTGCATCGAGTGCGAGCCCGTTAGCCACCGCATACGGATCGCCCAATATCTGGATGTACGCTGCCATCACACCGCCAGCGATCGTGGCCATCCCGCCGGTCATTACCGCGAGCAGTTCCGACATCGTCATCTGATCGAGATACGGGCGGACTACCAGTGGAGCCTCCGTTTGACCCACAAAGATATTCGCCGTAACGGAGAGACTCTCGGCGCCCGATGTCCCCAGAAAGCGACTGACCAGAGAAGCCATTCCCTGCACGATCTTCTGCATGACACCCAGATGATACAGCACGGCCATAAGAGACCCGAAGAAGATGATCGTCGGGAGGACCTGGAACGCAAAAAACTGCCCCATGCTGCCCGGGGTGCCCACCGGTTTGGCCAGATCGCCAAAGATGAACGTGGCACCTGCCGTCGTGTAATTCAATACGAGAACAAAAAACGAACTGACCCAGGAGACAAACATCTTAGGCCATCCGAGCGGTGCGAACCACGCCCCCATCGCATCTCCCTTCAGGATAAAAATGGCCAGACAGATCTGCAGACCGAGTCCCGCAGCAACGGTTCTCCAACTGATCTGGCTTCGATTGTTGGAAATCACGAGGGCGATCCCGAGAATCACCGAAATACCCAGAATACCGCGAATAAGACCGATAAAGTCCATGGTGCACAACAGATTGTGATGGGAGAAGACCGTCTGCCGAAGCGGCCTGGTGACGACCGGTTCGGGCGCGTCAATATACAGGTTGTGTGTATAATTGAAAGATTGACAGACAACCTTCTGAAGTCCGAGAACGCTTTGATCGGGTAGGGCGTACAGGTATCTTGATCGACCAAACCCGGACGCCTGATCCAGTCCATCCATTCCAATTCGTTTCGTCCGTATGACCCAGTTCGTCCTGCATCGGGAGACCGATTCCACCCAGACCGGTTCCACACATGCCGGTCCCGATGCCAACGTGATTCTGTCCGGATTGAACGACGTGCAACAGACCGCGGTAAGGAACACATCGGGGCCCCTCCTGATCGTCGCAGGACCTGGGTCCGGGAAGACCCGAACGCTTACCCACCGTATCGCTTATATCCTGGCCACCGGTGAGGCACGTCCGTGGGAAATACTTGCCATCACGTTCACAAACAAGGCAGCCCGTGAGATGCGCGAACGTGTCACGGCACTGCTTGGCGAAGCCATGGCCAGGGAGATGTGGCTGGGCACGTTTCACGCAACGTTTGCCCGGGTCCTCCGACGAGAAGCCGAACATATTGGATTCACATCCGATTTCAGTATCTATGACTCGGACGACTCCCAGCGAATCCTCCGCGAGCTACTCCATAGCCACAACATCGATACCACCCAGTACAGACCCAGGAGTATCCACGGATTGATTTCGGGTGCCAAGAATCGCATGGTCACCCCGGGCGAATTCTCGGCTACCGCCGAATCGCCCATCCAGGAAAAAGCGGCACAGGTATACGGTCCGTACATCGATCGACTACGCGCCGCGAACGCCATGGATTTCGATGACCTCTTGCTCAAACCCATCGAACTATTTGAACGACACCCCGATGTCCTGGAAAAGTATCAGCGTCGGTGGCGGTTCATCCATATTGATGAGTACCAGGATACCAACCGGGCGCAATACATCCTCGCCCGCATGCTGGCCAGGGAGCACGAGAATCTTTGCGTCGTGGGCGACGATGCCCAGAGTATTTATTCGTTCCGGGGAGCAGATATATCCAATATCCTGTCGTTTCAGAAAGATTACGACGACCCGACCGTCATCCGATTGGAGCAGAACTATCGATCGACCGGCCGCATTGTCAAACTGGCCGACTCCATCATCCGCAATAATTCGAACCAGATCAAGAAAGAACTCTGGACAGACAATGACGAGGGAGACCCCGTCGTTGTCGTCGAGGCGATATCAGAGCGGGACGAGGCGCAGAAGATCGAACAATATACGCGCGACGCCCAGGTTCGGATGGGCCTCCTCTACAGAGACATTGCTGTCCTGTATCGGACGAATGCGCAGAGCCGTTCGATGGAAGACGCCCTCCGGCGAGGTGGCATTCCATACCGTGTTATCGGGGGGCTGTCCTTCTATTCACGCCGGGAGATCAAGGATGCACTCGCCTATCTTCGTCTTGTCGTGAACCCGAGCGATATTGCGAGTCTGAGACGGGTCATCAACACGCCGGCCAGAGGAATCGGCGACAAGACACAACAACACCTTTTCGCGTTTGCAAACCGGGAAAAACTGGGTGTATGGGACGCCCTGGATCGCATCGAAGAGTCGGGACTCGCGCAGCGCGCCGTCACTGCGGTGAAGAAATTCCGGGACTTGATCGCCGGGTACCGGGAAAAGGCGGAGCATCTTCCGGCGTCCGAGATCGCGCGCGACCTGATCAGGGCATCAGGAATTCTCGACGACCTTCGAAAAGAGCATACTCCGGAGAATCTGGTCCGGTGGGAGAATGTGCAGGAACTCCTGAATGCCATTTCCGAGTTTACCGAGAACGGAGACCAGACGATTTCACCGTCGAATGAGGAGACAGGGACGCCTAACACGCTGAGTGGTTTTCTGCAGGAAGTCTCGCTGCTCACCGACGCCGATGATGATGATGCCTCCGACAACCGGGTCACGCTGATGACCCTTCATGCCTCCAAAGGGTTGGAATTTCCGGTGGTCTTTCTGACGGGAATGGAGGAAGGATTATTTCCGCTGGCCAAAGCCGCCCAGGACCAACATGAGCTCGAGGAGGAGCGCCGTCTGTTCTACGTCGGTGCGACCCGGGCCAAAAAACTATTGATGCTAACGTACGCCCGGAGCCGCTACCGGTATGGTGAGCAGCAGCCTGCCATCCGGAGTCGTTTTTTTGACGAGATCGACCCGGAAGTGGTAAGAACGGCTTCGGGACAGCCTTTTCAGGTCGCTAATGGACGTTTTCAGCCGACCGGAGGCCGTAGTTCGAACGAATTCGAGACATCGTCGACGTCGGTATCGTATGATCGGATGGATCCGCACTATTACCGCCAGAATCTCCGGGAAAACCAACCCCCCGCCACCTCAAAAGGCCGCAGAGTGGTCTATGACGAAGACGAATCCGGTGCCCTCGTCCCAGGTATGCACGTAGAACACGGACAATTCGGGGAAGGCAAGGTCATCTCACTCGAAGGGCGGGGCGATCAGGCCAAAGCAACGGTATTTTTTCCCGACATCGGCCAGAAGAAACTCCTGCTCCGGTTCGCGAGACTCAGGCGCATTGACTGAATGGCACACAGCGAGGCGCGTTCGTTCGACGTCGCCTGGCTCCTTCAACCTTACCAAGACCTCACTCACTCCATGGATCGATCGAGAACAGATACCCGCTATCGCGCGTCGGCACTCCTGGGGCTTTTGATCGCGCTATCGGCGACCGGATGCTCGAATCCCGGCGGAAGGTCACTGGTAATCTATTCTCCCCACGGGAAAGAGATGCTTCGGGCGGCTGAGGCGGCATTCGAAAGCGCCCATCCAGATGTTGACGTACAGTGGATCGATATGGGTGGTCAAAATGCGTACGACCGGATTCGGACCGAACGAAGCAACCCGCAGGCCAGTCTCTGGTGGGGAGGTGCCGGACCTACATTCAGCGAGGCGGCTGAAAATGATCTACTCGAACCCTTTCGGCCGAGTTGGGCAGGAGCCGTCGACTCCACGGCGCATGATGTCGCCGATCGTTGGTATGCCACGTATCTGACACCTGAAGTACTCCTCTTCAACGACCGCACGGTCGGACCATCCGATCGACCCGGCGATTGGGACGACTTGCTCGGCGAAGAGTGGAAGGATCGCATCATCATCCGGTATCCGCTTGCTTCCTCGACCATGCGAACGATATGGGGAGCCCTCATCATGCGCCAGTCCAACGAGGAGGAAGGCTACCGATGGCTCGCCCGGCTGGATGTGAACACCAAGACGTATGCCGCCGACCCGACCCAACTGTATCTGAAAATCGCCCGCGAGGAAGGGGATGTGACACTATGGAATATGCCCGATTCTTATATCCAGACGGAACGAAACGGATATCCTTTCGGCTTTACGCTGCCGGCAAGTGGCACACCGGTACTCAATGATGCCATTGCCCTCGTACGGGGCGCACCGAACCTGGATGATGCCCGTTTATTCTACGAGTTTGTGACTTCTGACAGCGCGGTCGTCGACCAGGCCAACAATTTCTACCGGATTCCGGTTAGGAAAGACATTGACCCTGCGCTTCTTCCGGAATGGATGACAGCGTCTGAAATACGCTCAATGGATGTCGATTGGGATCGACTCGCTACGGAAGGCCCCCGATGGATGGCCTACTGGGATGAGCACATCAAGGGTCGCGGAGCGGAGTATCTCAGGCAAGAAGACTAGGACGGCAGAGTGGCTTTAACGGCTCGTTGAACGGGCACGCTAACGTCGGCTTCATGCTCCCTGAAGTTCAGGAGTACTTCGAGTACGCCTTCCTGCGTGGACTCCTGCATGATAAGCATCCGCAACCGACTCGCGTTCCGGAAGCCCTTGAAATAGCCACCGTACATACGGCGCATCTCCAACACCCCCGTTCGCTCTCCCAGCCACTCACATTTAAGCCGCAGGTGCTCGGCAACAACGGACGTCCGCTCATCCCAATCGGGCCTGGGAAGACGTTCACCAGTCTCCATATAATGTTTTGCATCACGGAAAATCCACGGATTCCCGATGGCGCCGCGCCCCACCATCACGGCATCGACCCCGGTCTCTCGGAACATGGCGTCGATGGATTCCGGCGTTGTGGCATCTCCGTTTCCGATGAGGGGTATCGATATCCCGGACTCGTCCTTGATCTTCTTGAGCCAGTCCCAGCGGGCACTTCCTTTATACATCTGGGCGCGTGTTCGCGCGTGCACTGCCAGTGCCTTTATTCCCGTCTCTTCCAGCATGCGAGCAACGTCCAGAATCCGAATGGATTCGTCATTCCATCCGAGCCGCGTCTTCACCGTCACCGGCCGGTTTGCCGTCTCGATGACCGTGGCAGTTAGCTGCTGCATCTTCTCAAGATTTCGAAGGATTCCGGCCCCACCATCTTTGCAGACCACTTTCTTGACCGGACACCCGAAATTGATGTCGATAAGGTCGGGCTTGACACGGTCCACAATCCGAGTCGCCTCACGGACCTGATCCTCATCTCCCCCGAAGATCTGGATCGCCAGCGGCCGTTCGGATTCATCGAAGTCGAGTTTCCGGACGGATCCTCTGGCTCCGTAGGAAAGTCCACCCGATGAGATGAATTCCGTATACAACATATCGGCCCCGAACCGTTTGCAGAGTACGCGAAACGGAGGATCGCTGACATCCTCCATGGGAGCCAGAAACAGTGGCCGGGGGCCGAATGATATAGATCCGATCTGCATGAATGTGTCCATTTGAAGGCGCGACTCGTACGAGAGCCCAATCGGGCAGTTCCACCACGAAATGGGATCCCTCTATCATGCTTCAGAGCGCTATATTGCGCTCCTTCACTGAACGAAATAAATTCCTCTTCCTTCGATATGAGACGTTTCAGTCTACTAATCGCTCACCCTTTTACGTTCAGCCGGGAAACTCCGTCGCTGTCTGATCGGCTTCGCTCCGTGGCCCTTCGGGTCATCCTACCCGTGATCGGACTTCTTTTTCTGAACGGATGCACGTCGGGTACGGCTCCGAACATTGAGTTGTCGCCGACCGTCATTCTGATCTCGTTTGATGGATTCAGGGCCGACTATATGCAGACTTTCCAGCCGCCGAATCTGACAAAACTGGCCGACGAAGGTGTCTATGCTCGTGACGGGATGATTTCTTCGTTCCCCACGAAGACGTTTCCGAATCATTATGCCATCGCCACCGGGCTGTATCCGGATCACAACGGTATCGTAGCTAACAGCATGTTCGATCCGATCCTGAATCGTTCGTTCTCGATTAGAGATCGTGCAGCTATCGAAGATTCGAGTTGGTGGGAAGGGGAACCCGTCTGGGTCACAGCAGAAAAACAGGGGCAGCTCACCGCTGCCTATTTCTGGGTGGGAACGGAGGCGCCAATCGAGGGCATTCAGCCGACCTACTGGTATCGGTATGATGGGAGCGTTCCGGACGAGGACCGGGTAGATCAGGTGTTTTCCTGGTTGTCACGTCCGGTAGAGGAAAGACCTACATTTATCAGCCTGTATTTTAGCGGAGTCGATGACGCGGGGCATCGTTTCAGTCCGGATGCATCAGAAACGGGAGCGGCCGTCGCTCACGTGGACGCGCTGGTGGGCCGTCTCAGAGCCGGTCTGGAGAGCCGTGGCCTGCTGGACCAGGTAGATATCATTACGGTTGCAGACCACGGTATGTCTGCGCTGTCACCGGACCGGGTCGTCGTCCTGGAGGATTACATCAACCTGGATCAGGTCGAGATCGTAACGAGTTCTCCCGTTGTATCGATGAATGTCAAAAACGACGATCCAGATGCCGTCGTTGACGCCCTGAGAAAAGCACCTCATATTCATGCGTACCGAAAGGGAGATATCCCGGAACGACTACACTACGGAACGCACCGGCGAGTACCGGATATTGTCAGCTGGGTGGACGACGGGTGGTCGATCGTCGAAACGCATCAGTATTTGAACGAGAACCGGGACAGATACACGGGCGGAAACCATGGATACGACAACAAGGCCCTCTCCATGCGTGCCTTGTTCATTGCTCGCGGGCCATCGTTTCAGCCAGGAATGAGCGTCCCACCGTTCGAAAACGTAGACGTATACGATCTGGTTACGGAAATCCTGGGACTCGATCCTGCTCCCAATGATGGACATCCGGATACGTTTAAATCCTGGCTCCGCAAGTGAGCTTCCGATACCAGGAAACGAACGAGTTCTTCGCGCAGGTCGCTCATCCGATCGAAGAACTGGGTGCGGCCGAGCTGACCGAACTGGGGGCAACTTCCGTTCGACCGGCCTACCGAGGTGTGTTTTTTACCGCGGAGTTTCCGGTACTGTGCCGGATCGTGTACACGACCCGTCTGTGCACGCGCATTCTGGCTCCACTCATCCGGTTCGATTGTCACAGCGACAAATACCTCCACCGAACAGCTTCGTCTATCGACTGGTCGTCGTTTCTGAGCGTCGATGAGACATTTGCCGTGGCAGCGACGGTCAATCAGAGCCGAATCACTCATTCCCAGTACGCAGCACTTCGACTTAAAGACGCCATCTGCGACCAATTCCGGGAGCGAGAAAACCGACGGCCGAGCATCGATCGACAACATCCAGACATCTGGTTCAATCTGCATATTCAGAATAACCAGGCGACAATCAGCGTAGATGTGGCCGGTGGCTCACTCCACCGGCGGGGGTACCGGACCGCATCGGTCGAGGCACCGCTGCAGGAAACGGTTGCAGCGGCCGTCGTCAGGATGTCGGACTGGAATGCCGACGCGCCCCTCATCGACCCCATGTGCGGCTCGGGGACCATTCTGGCGGAAGCTCTCATGTATGCGTGTAACATTCCATCCGCCTACCTGAGGGAGCATTTCGGATTCGAACGGCTTCCAGAATTCGATGTGTGGGAGTGGACCAAAATCCGGAAGGAATGTGATGCGGCCATCCGGCCACTGCCTGAAGGTTGCACGATTTCCGGCTCCGACATAGACGGGGAATCGATTCGCGCAGCGAAAACCAATCTGGCCGCGCTTCCACAGGGCGACACGGTCTCGCTCGACCGCCAGGATTTTTTCGAGCGTGCGCCCATATCCGGGTCGGTTATTATTACCAACCCTCCGTATGGCCTGCGCCTCGGCAGAGGATCCAACATCGAAAATTTTTACCGACAAATAGGCGATTTCCTGAAACAACAATGCACCGGTTCCACGGCCTTTTTGTACGCAGGAAAACGCGAATTACTCAAGAGCGTCGGCCTCCGCACAAAATGGAAGAAGGCGCTCGTAAATGGCGCGCTCGACGGTCGTCTCGCGCGATATGATTTGTACTAATGCCCCTATGGTCATGAAAGAACACGGACCCTTCGACAATCGCTCTCCCTTCCTGGCCACGCGCCGACAGTTCTTAACAGCGGGTGGTCTGGCCGTTGCCTCCCTGGCACTCCCCAAATCGTTGATCGCCGATCCCTACCGCCCGTTTAAGAGACGGAACCGCCAACGCGTCCGAGCGGTGGCTATCAGCGGAAACGTTCGATCAGTCTCGGGAGGTATTCCCGATGTGTCAGTCTCGGACGGCTTTTCCGTTGCACGCACGGATGCCGATGGGGCCTTTCGATTGCTCGCCGATCCACGCAGTCGATTCGTACACGTGTCCCTGCCTTCAGGCTATCGAATCGCCCAACAGTCGGTCGGGACCGCCCGGATCTTCGAGTGGATCAAACCGGATTCGGCTGACCGACAGTCGGTTGATTTTCTGCTGGAACCGGACCTCGACGCGAGCGATCGCTTCTCGTTTATCGTCCTCGCCGATCCGCAGACACAGACCGACTGGGAGATGTCTCGTTTTCATCAGGAGACGGTCCCCGATGTCCGGGCAACGCTCGCAGGACTGGAAATGCCTGCCGCATTCGGGATTTCATGTGGCGATATTATGTATGACCATCTCGAACTGTATCCTGCCTACGAGGAAGCGGTCTCAAGGATGGATATTCCCTTCTTCCAGGTCGTCGGAAACCACGATCTGGACCAGGATAGCATGTCCGACCCGGCTTCGGCGGTGACATTTTCGAGCCGATTCGGTCCGGCCTACTATTCATTCAATCGAGGGGACATTCATTTCGTCGTTCTCGATGACGTGTTCTGGTACGGTACGGGGTACATCGGCCATCTGGATGCGGATCAACTGTCCTGGCTCGAACAGGATCTTTCATTCGTAGAGCACGGTCGGACGGTGATCGTCATCACTCACATACCCGGTCTGTCTACCGGACCCATACGCAATGACCGAACGGCGTCTCAGATCTCCAATTCGGTTACCAACCGGGAGGCACTCTATCGTCTGCTTGAGCCATTCGAAGCGCATTTAATTACGGGCCATACCCACGAATCCGAGCACGTATTCGAGGGCGGCGTCCATGAACACGTCCTGGGAACGGCGTGCGGGGCATGGTGGAGCGGAGACATCTGTTACGATGGTACGCCGAACGGGTATGCGGTCTTCGATATTGCCGGATCCGGGGTGGACTGGCGATACAAGTCCACCGGCAGACCGTTTGACTATCAAATCAGGGCTTCCCGACAGCGGGGTACCGGAGATGAGCCGAACACAGTCGTCGCCAACGTATGGAACTGGGATCCGGAATGGAAGGTCGACTGGTATGCAAACGGTATCCGTCAGGGAGCCATGGAGCGCCGAACCGGTTTGGATCCGCTGGCGGTTGAACGCTACGGAGGGCCAGACCTGCCGGAGCACCGAAAATGGGTCGATCCGATCATAACCGACCACCTGTTTGTCGTTCCTGACCCGGATGACGGGGCAATAATACGGATAGAAGCAACCGACCGGGCTGGACGTACGTACGTGGCGGAAGTATCCTAGTACCAATCAACACCGTAAACCATGTTGCTTCTCAAATACGTACGACGAGTTTCCAGTGTCTTCATTTTGCTGGTCGTGCTGGGCACTCCGATCGTAGAGGCCCAATCGACTTCTTCAGACCCTACGCCGGCAAATGCTAAACCGACGGCCAATCCAGCTGATGTCGAGAGTATCGACTCTATCATGGCAGCCGTATACGATGTCATCTCCGGACCAGCGGGAGAAAAACGGGACTGGGATCGATTCAGATCGCTGTTCAGACCCAACGCAAAATTGATCCCGACCGGTCAGCGTGGTGACGGATCGGTCGGAAACAGATTCATGTCGATCGATGATTACATCAATTCCTCAGGGCCGTTTCTCGAAAACAATGGTTTTTTCGAGCGTGAGATATACCGCGTTGTAGAACAATACAGTCATATCGCTCACGTGTTCAGCACGTACGAGTCTCGCCGCAAGGCCGAAGACCCTGAACCTTTCGTACGCGGGATCAACAGCTTTCAGCTCGTGAATGACGGATCCCGCTGGTGGGTGATCAATATTTTCTGGGAAGGAGAAGGACCGAATGATCCGATTCCAGCCAAGTACCTTCCAAACGAGTAGGTGCGGGCTGGCGACTACTGTTCGAGAGCGGCAAGAATGACCGAGAGCGCTTCGTCCAACACGTCGAACGGAATATTCAGTGGCGGGGCGATACGGACGAGCGAATTTGAGTGCAGCGTCCAGCCGAGAAGTACGCCGTTATCCGTACAGGCCTTCACGACGCGTTCCGTCTGAACGGGGTCCGTGAGGTCCATGCCCAGCATGGCTCCCCGCCCCCGGATTTCGCCGATCAACGGGTGAACGAGAGACTGCCGCACGCGGGTCTCGATTTCGAGGGCGCGAGCGGGCAGGTCGTTGTCGAGCAGCACGCCGAGACCCGCGAGCGCCGCGGCGCAGGATACCGGATGGCCACCGAATGTGGTCACGTGACTCAGAGCAGGATCGTGGCGAAGGGTGGACAGGATCTCAGGGCTACTCACAAATGCCCCGAGCGGCATCCCGGCCCCCATGGCCTTCGCCATCGTCAGTATGTCCGGGACAACGCCGAGCCAATCGAAGGCAAACAGGGATCCCGTCCGGCCGAAACCGGTCTGAATTTCATCGAAGATGAGAAGCGCGCCCGTTTCATCACACCGGCGGCGAAGTGCCTGCATCCAGGCTATACGCGCTGGATGGATTCCTCCCTCCCCCTGAATCGGTTCGGTAATCACGCATGCGGTTGCTTCCGTGATCTGATCCAACGAGTCCGCGTCATTAAACGGAAGAAACCTGACGCCCGGAAGTAACGGCTCGAAGGGCCGGCGGTAGATGTCCCGACCGGTGACCGAGAGGGCTCCGTGCGTATCGCCATGATACGAGCCCTCAAAAGCTACCAGTTCCTGGCGGCCTGTAAACTTTTTTGCCAGCTTGAGGGCTCCTTCGTTGGCTTCCGTCCCGGTCATCGTGAAGTACGTCACCGAGAGTTGCGTGGGAAGCTGACGTGCGAGTTTGTCGGCGAATTCGGTCTGCGGTCGCAGCGCGAATTCGCCATATACCATCACATGGAGATGGTGATTGATCTGCTGGCGGATGGCCTCTATCACGCGTGGGTGCCGGTGACCGACAGACGAGACCGCAATGCCCGATATCAGATCGATGATCTTCCGACCGTTAGACAAATAGAGATACGGTCCTTCGGCAGATTCGATTTCCCAGCCGAGGGGTGCATCGCTCGTCCACGCCACATGCTGTTCGAATTGACGCCTGATTTCGGACTCCTCCCGGGTGGGCATCTCTCGGAATGGGGCCAGAGACTGAAAAAAAGAGTGCATTCGCCGAGTATCCAGTTGACCAGACGTCCGAACTCCGGAGCAAACATCTACTCCGAACGGACCGACGGCCTCTACGGCCGAGGCGACATTCCCGGCATCAAGCCCCCCTGCCAGATAAACGGGGACATCCACCCGGTCCACCAGGTTCCGGCTGATCGACCAGTCGTGCACCCTGCCGGTGCCTCCGAGTTCGGCTATCTCGCCCCCTGGTCGACCCGAATCGAGAAGAAACGCATCTACATGATTCTGCAATGACCGGGCCCGGTCGATGATCGAGTCGTCTTCGACGTGCAGCACCTGGACGATCTGGGTTTCTGGAAGCAGAACCCGTAGTCGCTCCAGCACATCGGCCGTCAGATGCACGCACAACTGAACAGTGGTCACTCCAGTCGATCGAACCTGCTCTGCGATTGCGACCGGATCGACCCGGCTCGTGAGCAGAAATACGTCGATTCCATGGGGAACCGTACGCGCGATCTCGACGATCGCGTCGTCCGAGATAACACCAGGCCCGCTCGGCATTTCGGAAACCAGACCAATCGCATCGGCGCCACATCTCACTGCCTCGCGGGCCTCATCGACCGACGATATGCAACAGATCTTTATCCTGAGTCCGGTCATTCCGTCTCGGCACCTACCAGTTGATTTTACGGAATCTACGTACTAACAAGTTCGTCCACTTTCCATCAACGATGTGGACGACAATATCAAAACTGGCTCTAAAGCCACTCGAAAAGGCATTCATTTCGATTTCCGATGAGCAGTCCTACCAACCGATTCATACCGGAATGGATTCCTGGAATCAGATCGATGCGGATATTCTACCCATACGCCTCATTCGCATATCCTTCTGTCCGTCCTGGAGCAGAACTACCCCGATCCGTTTCAGACAACTACGTCCATTAGTTACTCGCTTAACCGGCCAGGATCGAGACGTACCCGCCTGATGAGCATCGTCCGATAGTCTATTTGCTTTCTATGAAGCAG
>CAYLHF010000037.1:0-12635 GCA_964383365.1 uncultured Rhodothermales bacterium
CGACCGGATGCGGCGGACCAGTCGCCGGGTTAAGTCCGTGTAGGGTGGGCTGACCAGTCCGAAGACCCGGTGTCCGAGGTGCTGGCGAAGGACGGCTTTTTCGTTGGTGAATGCCAGAAAACCCGCGTGTCCGTGTCCGCGTCCGGAGCCGCTCTGATTCAGACCACCGAATGGGAGTTCGGGATTGGCGAAGTGCAGGAGCGTCTCATTGACACACGCCCCACCGGCGGGAATTTCGCTGAGAAATCGTTCGATCTGATCCGATTGGGTCGAAAAAACATACATCGACAGGGGCGGGGTCATGGAATTGGCGCGCGCGATCGCTTCGTTCGAGGTCTCATAGGTCAGAACGGGTAAAATGGGACCGAATATTTCTTCCTCCATCACGCGCGCGCCATCCGGAACGCTCGTCAGGATCGTCGGCTCGATATATCTGGTCGCAACGTCGTGGTGACCTCCGATCGCGACGGAGGCACCGGAATCTACGGCGTCGTCGAGCATCTCGATGAGGCGCTCTGTGTGGCGTGTGCTTACGATCCGGCTGTAATCGGGGGACTGCTGTCGGAGGGAGGACGAACTCCCGAAGGCCCGCTCGATTTCCTGTTTGAGGAGCACCAGGAATGCGTCTGCAACCGAGGCCTCCACCAGCAGGTAGTCGGGGGCTATGCACGTTTGTCCGGCATTCGCAAATTTGCCGAAGACGATCTTTTTTGCGGCCAGTTCCAGATCAGCCGTTGCATCCAGGATGGCCGGACTTTTACCCCCGAGTTCGAGGGTGACACCCGCGAGGTAATGTGAGGCAGCCTCCATAACAACACGGCCAACGGCCGGGCTACCGGTAAAGTAGATGTGGCGAAACGGATGCGAGAGCAGGTGCATGGATGTCGGTACGGACCCCTGCAGGACGACTACTTCATCATCCGAAAAAACACGGTCGAGAATTTCTGCCACCACCCGGGCGGTGGCGGGCGTAAATTCCGATGGTTTGATTACTACCGGGCATCCCGCCGCCACGGCGCCTACAAGCGGTCCAAAGGTCAGGTTTATAGTGTAATTCCAGGGAGAAATGATGAGACCGACTCCCTTCGCTTCGTATCGTATCTCAGATGTGGTTCCGGTAAGAAAGAGCGGAGTCCTGACGCGTTTTGGTTTCATCCACGTCGATAGATTCCTCCGGGCGTGTCGGAGTTCGAGGAGGACCGGGTTTATTTCGGTGAGTTGTACCTCTTCGTACGGTTTGCTCAGATCGGCGTCGAGGGCCTCCAGAATGGCTGCTTCGGATTCCAGAAATATCGATTCAAGGCGCGCAAGCTTCTCAATCCGTTCGTCGACCGAAGTCGCGCGCAGGCGGGCCTCGCTCAACTTCAGTCGGCTGAAGGCTTCCCGAATATGATCGGGCGGTGTTTCTGTAATCCCTGTGGTTTCCATGTGGAAGCGGTTGGGGGGCTGTAAAGAGCCGGAAGGTGACGAAGCGCGGTCGACGCATAAAGAAGATGCGCCGGTGCAGATTACAAAATGTAACGGAAAGCCACACCGCCTTCAGCTATCTTGTGTCCTGTTTTCTTCCGGTCTCTCGTCGAACCAGTTCAACGAAATGCTCACGCACGAACTCATTTCTGAGGCAGCGTCCTTTCTTACGGGGCGTATTCGCCGCACCCCGGTCGAGTTTTCTCCTGGACTCTCGGCATCGCTTGGTACGTCCGTGTATCTGAAACTGGAGTGTCTGCAGGAGACCGGGAGTTTCAAGGTGCGCGGTGCCTTCTTCGCTCTCTCGCGCGCACAGAAGCGCGGTCTAGACCGGGTTGCGACGTGCTCTGCCGGTAATCACGGTAGAGGTATCGCGTTCGCGGCCAGGAAGTTGGGCATGGAAGCGACGATATTTGTCCCATCGGGCGTGGACGAGTCGAAGGAGCGTGCCATGATCGCGCTCGGTGCCGATGTGCGTACGTCTGCCTTCATAGGGTATGACGACACCGAAGCCTGGGCGCTCGAAGAGGCCGAGCGAGAGGACCTCCCGTTTATCAGTGCCTATGACGATTATGACGTGATGGCCGCGAACGGCGGAACGGTTGGCCTCGAAGTCCTCGACCAGGTACCTGAGGCCCGTCGATTTGTGATGCCAGCCGGGGGGGGAGGTCACGGGGCCGGGTTTTCGTTTGTCGTAAAAGATCGCTACCCCGACGCCCACATTACGCTCTGTCAACACGAAGACTCGCCTGCCTTCAGGCTTTCGATCGAACGCGGCGAGGCCGTTACTGAACTGACCGGGTTCGAGACGCTGGCAAGCGGACTCGAAGGGGGCTTCGGTAGTAAAACCTTCGACATTCTCAAATCCCGGTACACCGACATCGTCCACGTCACCGAAGCCGAAATCCGTTCGGCAATGCGCTGGATGATGGCCGAACATCAGTACGTGATAGAGGGGTCGTCAGCCGTGGCTATAGCCGCCTGTTTCAGGGAGGAGTTTCAGCGATCCGATGCTCCGACCGTGCTTTTTATCTCCGGCCGGAATATCGGCATCGAATCGCTGAAGGGTGTGTTGAGGGAAGACGACGGGTAATCCTTCTACCTCAAAAAATAATTATTCACCACTCGACGGCGCGACGCGTGGTGCCTGCAGCGGCTTCCTTGGAATTTTCTGGTCTCTCTCGGCCGTATGGTAGACAAAGGATGCAATCACGGTTGCCGCCTGCTGCAGGTCCTCTGAAATGGTGTGGTCGTACACATCCATATTTGAATGATGCGTCTTGACACCGTACGAAATCGGCTCCTGAATGAATTGAAAACCAGGTAGTCCGACGCCGTCAAATGAGAGGTGATCGGTGCCTCCGGTATTGTTAATCGTCAGCGTCGATGCACCCAGATCCTCGAACGGAGCGAGCCATGCTCGGAAGATGGGTGCGACGGCTGCGTTTCCCTGCATATAGACTCCGCGAACTTTGCCCGTACCGTTGTCCATGTTGTAGTAGGCTGAAAGTTTTTCGTGGTCCGGTTTGAACGACGTTGGGGGTTGTCCACGCCCGGCCGATTCGGCAAAATGCTCCCCTACGTAAGCGCGCGAGCCGAGTAAACCCTGTTCTTCACCAGTCCACAATCCGATCCGGATGGTTCGTCTAGGACCATGGTTTTCGGAGGCATAAACAGCCTTCAGAATCCGCATGACTTCCATCATAACGGCCGAACCTGCCGCATTGTCTGTCGCACCGGTCCCTGCGTGCCATGAATCAAAATGTCCTCCAAGCATAACGATTTCGTCACCAATCGAGTCATCTGTCCCCTCGATCTCCCCGAACAGATTGTATTCCATTGGATCATCGTCCGTCCACTTGACCTTCACCATCAGGTCGATCGTGACCGGGATCTTCTTCTCGAGCAGGCGAACCATCCGGTTGTACGGCTCGACCGATGCCGTGAGTTGAGGGACCGTGGTAGGGGCGGACGTATCATATGCCCTTGGTCCGCTTCTGTAATTGGCATTCGGAGGCGTCGGTACACTCGCTCCAGATACGAAGATCGTACCGTAATCACCCTTGGATCCCCGATCCAGAACGGCCAGAGGCTTTTCGTTGAAAATGAAATTTCTGACCTTCTGCTGGAAGCGAAACCGGCGAAGTCGTTCCTCGCTGAAACGGAATTGGCCACCGCCAGGCGTTGGCGGTGCCGCATTTGCCAGGGTAAGCAGATCAGCGTCCGATCGTCTCCTGGCGATAGCCTCGAATGGCTCACTCAGTTCACGGTCGGTCTGCATCAAAACAATCTTGCCAGCCAGTTTGCCCCGGTAGGATTCCAACTCTTCCTCGTTCGTAGCGCTCACCATGATGGCCTCGCCGGATACGTGGCCATCCGTACCCGGTGACCACGCCTTCGGATACGCATTTACGCTGAATGAACTGTAGGGAGTAGAGGCGGAGACGTTGAAATGATCGACACTCCAACCGCGGCCAAACGGCCCCCAGGCTTCCTTGTGGACGTTTTTCAGTCCCATTTCTTCGAGCGCGCCGAGGGCCCACGTCGTAGCGCCATCGAGTTCCGGCGATCCCGTGAGTCGGCCGCCGTACACGTCCGTCATCCAACCCAGGTAGTTCATGACGTGACTGTTGTCGAGGCCCTGTTCGCGGATGAGCGCAATGGCATCTTCGTCGACTGGTTCCCTGGTCTGTGCTGCAGCGAACGAAATACTCAGAATGGTGATCAGGAGCACGGCCGACGATCGAGGAATCAATTTCATGGGTAGGTCCCTGTATTTTGGTGTGCGTTGGGTGACGAAGTTCTGTACGGAGCAGACGATCCTGAATCGGATTCAAGTGGTCCGATTCCTTAACCCGATGTACCTTTGGACGAATCGATGCCAGATTCCATTCCCTTCGTTTATTTTCTCGCAAACGACGAGTCGATCCTATGCGATTACCCTCCTTTTTTCGAGCGATCTCCCGAGTGGTGGCGATCGTTTTTATCATTATTTCCAGGTCTGGATCGGCCCAGGCCTTCCAGGTCCGACACAATACCGACCCGGTAATGAACAATCCGGTGTCGGCGACAACGGTTGCTGTTCGCGACGCGGGGGTTCAGAGGCGGGCGGATCTCGAGAAAAAATCGCTGGTGGCCACCGTACCCGTACGCAGTATCGGACCTACGGTGATGAGTGGTCGAATCGTAGATATCGATGCGTCGCCCCTGGATCCGACGCACATGTACATCGCCTACGCGTCGGGAGGTCTGTGGGAGAGCACGAACAACGGGCAATCATTCACCCCCGTTTTCGACAATCAAAACGTGATGACTATCGGTGATATCGCCGTCGACTGGGCCCATGGCGGTACGATTTGGGTGGGGACCGGAGAGAATAATTCGAGTCGGTCTTCCTACGCCGGCGACGGTATGTACCGGTCCGATGACGGAGGAAAAACATGGTCCCGGATGGGTCTGGAAGCGACTGAGCGAATTGGACGCATTGTGCTGCACCCCGAAGACCCGGATATACTCTGGGTCGCTGCGCTCGGACACCTGTATTCTCCGAACGAGGAAAGAGGGGTCTACCGGAGTGAGGACGGAGGAAAAACGTGGACACGGACGCTTTTCGTGGATGAAAATTCGGGTGCCATCGATCTGGTCATCGATCCAGACCATCCTGATATTCTGTACGCCGCCACCTGGCAGCGGGCGAGACGGGCATGGAATTTTGTAGAGAGCGGGACGGGATCGGGAATTTTCAAGAGCGTTGATTCGGGCAAGACGTGGACACGCCTCGATACAGGAACGAGCGGCCTGCCGACCGGAGACGGCCTCGGCCGGGTGGGCCTCGATATCTTTCCCGGCGATTCGAGTGTGCTCTATGCGGTGATCGACAATCAGAATCGGCGTCCGGAAGAGAATGCCGAAGAAGATGGGGACGGTCTCACCCGGGATGATTTTCGGAGTATGTCGCGGGAGGCATTTCTGAATGTGGATCCGGAGCGCATTGGGGACTATCTCAAGGCCGAACGATTTCCGAAAAAGTACACCGTCGAGGTCGTCACCGAGAAGGTAAGATCGGGAGAAATTACGCCCCTGGACCTCGTGGCGTTCGTTGAAGATGCCAACGCGCAATTATTCGATACCAATGTGATCGGCGCCGAAGTCTATCGTTCAGATGATGCCGGTGCCACCTGGAAACGGACACATGAGGGTTACCTGGACTCAGTCTACAATTCGTACGGGTACTATTTCGGGCAGATTCGAGTGGCACCCGACAATGCCGATCAGATCTACATTCACGGCGTCCCGATTCTGCGCTCGGACGACGGGGGAAAGACGTTCACATCGGTCGGCGAGCGGCACGTGCACTCCGATCATCACGCACTCTGGATCGATCCGAACGCCAGTTCCCACATCCTCAATGGCAACGACGGTGGGCTGAACATATCCTATGACAGCGGAGAGACGTGGGTAAAGGCAAACACACCGTCTGTGGGTCAGTTTTATGCCGTTCAGGTGGATGACGCCGATCCATACAACGTCTATGGCGGCCTTCAGGACAATGGCGTCTGGGTGGGGCCGCACACGTATCGGGCCAGCTATTCGTGGTATGCATCGGGCGACTATCCGTATGATTTTCTCGCGGGTGGCGACGGTATGCAGGTAGAAGTCGACACACGGACCAACGACATCATCTATACCGGATCCCAGTTCGGATTCTATACCAGAATCAATCGAACAACGGGCAAGCGCATCTCGATCCGACCCCGTCACGAGCTGGGTGATCGACCGCTCCGCTTCAACTGGCAGGTCCCCATTCATTTGTCCCGGCACAATCAGGACATTTTGTACTACGGTGCCAACAGGCTTTTCCGGTCGATGAATCAGGGGAAAAGTTTCGAGGCGATCTCGGAAGATCTGACACACGGTGGACAGCCCGGTGACGTGCCATATGGCACCCTTGCGACCATCGATGAATCGCCCCTTCAGTTCGGGCTGATCTACACGGGAAGCGACGACGGCTACGTCTATGTGACAGAAGATTCGGGGCACGAGTGGACAAGAATCTCAGATACCCTGCCGCAGAATCTATGGATATCGCGAGTCGAGGCGTCGGCGCACGAGAAGAGTCGCGTTTACGTGTCGCTAAACGGGTATCGATGGGATGATTTTTCGTCGTACGTTTATCGGTCGGATGATTTCGGAAAGACGTGGCTCCGGATCGGGAAGGACCTTCCGGCTGAGCCGGTGAATGTAATTACGGAAGATCCGGAAAATGAGAACCTGCTATATGTCGGGACGGATCACGGACTCTACGCCTCTCTCGATGGCGGAGAGTCATTCGGGCTGATGTCTTCGGCTCTACCGGGTGCGCCGGTTCACGATCTGAAGATACAGGCGACGGCGCACGATCTGGTTATCGGAACGCATGGACGCTCGCTCTATCTGGCGGATGTTGCACCGGTAGAGGCCCTCACAGACGAGCTTCAGGCAGAACCCGTTCATGTTTTCGACATTCCCGTCCAGAGCTACAACTCTTCCTGGGGGCGCAAGCGGGCGGTGTGGTCCACCGCGTCGGTCCCGGATGTTTCTATCGTCTTCTTCGCGGGAACGCCGGGCGAGGCCCGGATAGTTATTTCCTCAGAAGATGGGGAGGTACTCAAAACGATGACACAGGAGGTATCTCGGGGCCTGAATTATGTATCCTATGATCTCTCGATTGATCCAGAAGCGGGGGAGAGGATGGCATCTGACCTTGGTGAAGGAGATGAAGGCGAGATCGAACGGAAGCCAGCCGACAACGGGGTCTGGTATCTCTCCCCCGGGGAGTATCGGATGCGGGTCTCGCTGGGAGGAGAAACCGATGAAACAGGCCTGGAGATCGAGGAACGACGTCGGTAGATACAGCCGTTACGGGATCGAGCGCTTTCCGGGGTCGCGAAGTACAAGCGCATACGACTCTGCATCCGGGAATTGCGACATCGATCGGAGGATGTTCAGGTATCCGTCTCGGACCGTTGTAAAGTCGGCCTCGAATGAGGTCGGGACCGGTCCCACACTGGGGAATTTCTCCCGGAGGTGGTTGACCTGACGGTTATTCTTCCAGAACCGGTAGCAGACGTGGTTGCCGGTGGCCTGCCCCGTATGACCGACATAGCCGATTACCTGGCCCTGTCTAACATGGACGCCCGGCCGAATACCGCGGGCGATTTTCGACATGTGCAGGTAGCCAGTTGAGTACGTTCCATTGTGGCGGATCTTGACCCAATTTCCGTTGAACCGCTTGTATCTCGCCTCCAGCACGACGCCGTCACCGGTAGCGCGAATCGGGGTGCCGTATGCGGCGACGTAATCCGTTCCCAGGTGGGCTTTGTAGCGTTTCGAGACCGGGTGAAACCGGCGCATGCTGTATCCGGAACTGATTCTCGAATATTTAACCGGTGCGACAAGGAAGGCCTTTCGTAGACTCTCACCCTTCTCGTCGTAATACTCGTCAACCGTTCCCTCCTCGAAATGAAAGGCGAAATAGTCGTCCCCGAAATGCTGGAAACGGGCTGCGTGTACGCCTGAAATACCAATCCGCTCATCCCCGACCCAGGTCTCGTCAAAAATGATCTTGAACGCATCTCCTTTCTGGATACGATAAAAATCAATCTGCCAGGCAAATATTTCAGACAGCCGAATGGCGAGTTCGGGGCTGATGTCCTGATCGGAGAGGGTCTGATAGAGGGAATGTGTGATTATGCCCGTCGCGATACGAGGCCGAATCTCGACGGGCCGGTTCGAGATCGTTGCCGAGAAGTTATCGCGCGTCGCGAATGTGACGTAGGACTGGCGATCGATTTCGTAGACCAGATACTCGGGTACGTCCAACGAGTCCACGTAGACGCGAAACGCGTGACCGGCCCGCAATCTCCGGACATCGAAGTGCTCCTTGGTTTCCGAAGCCAGGTTGACGATGGCCTGGTACGAAATAACATATGGGTTGAGGAGATCCGAAAACGTCTGGTTGCGTCCGATCTTTCCGTCGATCACCCGATACCGTTCTGACGGGATCCCATATTCGTCGGTCGAATGAATGACCGGAGCGGATTCAGCGACCACCTGATCGTGGTCATCAGGGAGGAGAAACCACGTGAGCGTGGCGGCAACGAAGACCGTTGCTGCAATGACGAAATGTCTGTTCATCGAGAAGAGAATAGCGGTCGTGCGACGGTTAATAGAAACACGGTATCGCTATGGGCGAGAGAAAGATACAAAAAGATCGAGTCCTGTGATGAATCGGGCCGGAGTAGCCGATCCGTTTCATCGTACAACGGTCATGTCCCCCGACTTGGTGCCCGAATCCGTCGTCAGACGATAGACATAGCGGCCGGCGGCCAGATTGTTTCCCGGTAGGCGTGTTTCGTGCCCGCCGGCCGAGACCTGCCGCCGAATAGAACTGAAAACCAGTCGTCCGAGCATATCGTAGACGCTCAACTGCACGGGTCCCGGAGACGGAAGATCGTAGGATACGAGCGTGGATACGGAGAATGGGTCCGGATAGTTGGCGTGCAACACGACGTCATCGCGTTGCGGAACGTCACGGCGGCCTGAAAACGGACCATCTACCGCCGTGAACGTGAGCGAAGTAGACAAGACGTGCGTGAGGTTTGAACCCAGCGTGGCTGTGGTCGTCTGGCTTCCGTTCCGGCCTGTCACGGTCACGGATTCGACGACAAACTCGTCTCCGATGCCAAAATGCAGCATGGCGCTGCTCTGGGAGCAGTAGCTGTCGCCCCCACCGACGGTCCGCACCAGGTGACGACCGCCAGAGAATACATCTACGCGAGCGCCGATGACGGGTACATGATTCGGTTCGAAGACCGAGATGTTGATCCAGTTTCCGGGCTGAACGGTTGAATTAAGATACAGTCTGTGGGCACCCGATCCGGATGGAATCACCAGGTCTACCAGACCGTCGTTGTTGAAATCACCTGTCGCCAGCCCCATGGCTTCGATCTGGATCGAGATGCCTGCCGCTGCGGCCATCTCGGAAAACTGTCCGTCCGTATTCTGGTACAGAAGAGTGGGCGTTCCATCGAACCCTGACGTGGACACAACGAAAATGTCATCGTCCGCATCATTATCAAAATCGGCGAAGACCACACCCCAGGACATCCCGTTGTGCTCGGCACCGCGATCCACCGCTACGTCAGTAAAATGCCCTGACCGGTCATTCAGATAAAGCCCCGCTCGACCGATGCGAGATACGTAGGCGTCCGGCCAGCCGTCTCCGTTAATGTCTCCCCAGGCAATTCCCATGCTATTTCCCGAACCCGTATCGGCTATCCTGGCCTCCGCGGCACCATCGAGCAGGGGGAGATGCCCCGGGTTGATGTGCAGGCGACTCGGAGTCGTTCCGTCGTGTGTCGCGAACAGATCCAGATCGCCATCCAGATCAAAGTCGATCCATGTGGCCTGCATGGCGACCCCGTCCGGTGGACCCTGAACGGCCGCTGCCACGGAGACGTCTTTAAACGTGAGATCTCCTGCGTTCTCGTAGAGCAGATCAGGGGCCCGGTCTATCGCCAGGAAAAGGTCCACATAGCCGTCCTCATCGAAGTCGCCAAACGCTGCTGATCCGACGGAGGCTGTGGTATCGATTCCGGCGCTTGCTGCGATATCCCGGAAGGTTCCGTCCCCGTTATTGACGTAGAGGGCGTTGTGTCCTCCCGTGCGTTGTCCCACAAATAGATCCGGGAATCCGTCCCTGTTTATGTCGGCCCACAGGACGACGGCCAGATTGCCGCCACCCTTGATTCCAGCCGTCTCGGCAATATTTTCGAACGTACCGTCGTGGCGGTTCCGGAAGAGCGCAGGTCTCAGACCGTTGAGGGCGAGCGTGATGTCGTCCCACCCGTCGTTATCAAAATCGACAGCCGAAACGCCGGTCGCGCCTGCACCTGTCGAGATTCCTGCACTCGCCGACGTATCGGTGAATTGCACATTCTGACCAAGTGAATTTCCGGCACCGACCAGAAGAATGAGTGCGGGTAGGAGAATGTGAAAAACCTTCATCACGAAAAAGTGTCTATCTCCGGATGCGTCCATCTGAGCGCGGATACGAAAGATACGAAATCCAGCATGATGGCGTTCCGGATATGCCCGGCTGGCTGTTAGTTCGTCGGGGCGATCTGTGCCATCAATTCCCTGGCCCGCGGATTTTCGGGATCCCGCTGCAGGACAGTCGAGAGTATGGATCGGGCCTTTTCCCCCTGTCCGGTACCGACATAGACGGCGGCAAGCGGAATGGCAGCATCCGTTCGGTCGGGCGCGAGGCTGTGTGCCCGTTCGAGCAACCGGATGGCCGATGCCGCGTCACCGCGTAGGGCACTCACGTTTCCCATCGCGATCAAGACCTCTATCGACTCCTGTCGTTCATTCGCCGCCTCGAAATAATTCATGGCTTCAGTGAGTCGCCGCAAACGAGCCAGAGATTCTCCCGCGAATGCGTAGGGGGTCGGAAGAAATGGATACTGCTGAATCATGGCCAGAGCCGCTTTGAGTCCGAGGTAATACCTCCCGGTCTGCATATACATCGCCCGGAGTCTGGACGTGGCATCAAACCAGGTTATTTCCGAGCGGATGAGTCCGAGAGCGAGGACTTCCTCCGGGGTTCTGCCGCGGAGGGTATCGAGGGACCGGTCAAAGGTGCCCGGGGGTTGGAACGGCCAGCTCCCTTTGAGTTGGCGGAGCCTGAACGCACCGAAAAGACTGTCTACAGCCGTCATCAGGATCTCGCTCTGTGCCTCCCGGCGTGGAACCGGATTCGACCACAGACCGATTAGTCGATCGTCTTTCATTTTTTCGTAGAACGCATTCGCAATCTCGAAATATCCGCCTACGTTCGGATGAAGATGTTCGAGAATGAGCGAATTTCCTACGAGACCGGCAGGGGATGCGCGGTGCATTGCTGCGCTGGTTTCGACGACGGTGGCGCCTGAGCGCCGCGATTCTTCCAGAAGGATTTGATTAATCGCATTGGGAGCTCGGAATCGGAGTTGATCCCTGTCACGAGCCGCGTGGAAGTCGGCGCGAGCTTCGACGGTCTTACCCATCTTTTCTTCGACACGGCCGCGATAGTAGAAGGCGTCGGCCGCGACGGAATCGAGAGAAATGGCCCGTGTAAATTCGTCTATTGCAGCCGCCGGATCGGCGCGTCCTGCCAAAATGCGGCCTTCGCTGACCAGACGATCATATCGCTCAGCCGAGTCAGGAGACTCCGTCTTACTGATGAACGGGGGCTGATCGCGTTCATTGGAGACGATCGTGCCGACATATACTGGAATGCCGTGTTCTGCGTACTTCGCCAGGAGTTGTTTTAGATTTCCACGAAACTGATCCAGGCCCGCCTGATAATCGACCGATCCGATCGGAATTTCCTGCTGCCCCACCATTCGTTCCATGAGGGTGCGGCCGGGCGCGTCCCCTGCCGGAGTCGAAGAAAATAGCCCGGCCGCACGCGAGAGTAGATCGCCGAGTAACTGGACCGTACGGAAGTGCCTGAGCGTCAGGTAGAGCCGGATCATGGCCGGAAAGCGCCCGAGAGATTCACTCGACCCAACCCCCAGAGCGCCATAATATTCATTGTGCCCGGCATACATAAGAATGAGATCGGGCTCCTGTTCGATGATCTCATCCGCGAAATCGAGCATGGTGTACGAGTTCACGGCGGCGAGAGCCGTATTAACGACCTCGATCTCTCGATCCGGGAAGGTTTGCTGCAACCGCTGTTCGAGCATCCGCGAAAAACTGCCCCCGTAGTAGTAAGGATACCCGGCAGCGCTAGACCCACCCTGAACGAAAATGCGATAAACCAGGCTGTCTTTTTCCGTTCGAAACACGTCGCTCAGCCCCGTTGGAACTCGCGCCTGATGGTGAAAATACCGGCGGGCGACATCCCGATTCTGGTACTGATATTGCGGAAAATCGGGAACGGAGACAAACAGCGGGAGATCGTCCCCGTATCCACCCAGCCACAGTCCAGCTTCGAGAATGAAGAAGAAGACAACAGGCAGGGACCACATCACGACCATAAACAGCGGGCGATGCGGCGTATTCTCGCTTTTTTCCGGGGCTTCAGAGTCAGCCATTGGCTCGGGTCAGGGTGTGGGGTTCCGGTGTCGGGTCAGGGTGTG